>WHTZ01000004.1 GCA_009377495.1 Luteitalea sp. | reverse complement strand
CCTCCAACCGATCGGCCTTCTGGCATCCTACGGCGCGTTAGCACACGCTTGCCGAGCATCGCGCGCAACGCGTGGCGGCCGTGTCGGGCAAGCGCGCGCGGCGTTACTTGCAACGCCAGCACCTGCTGGATCTCGGCCCGGAGGCGCTGGCCTATCTCACCGAGCTCACGCACCGGCGGCCGCAGACCTGGATCCACGACGTGGAGCGGTTGCATGCGTTGCTGCAGACCCATGGCGATGCGGCGTTGCGCACGGCCTTCGCGTGGGGCCTCGCCGCGCAGGCCATCGGGGCCGAGTACATCGCGGAGAACCTCGGGGCGACCGTGCCGGCCCTGCCGTTCGACGCGCCGACCCGGCCGAGCACGGCGGCACGCTGGCGCCGCGTCGGAGGCCGGTCATGACGCCCCCCGATCACCATCTCGACGCCCTGCTCAAGCGCCTGAATCTGGCGAATACGCGGCGGGTCTGGCGCGCCCTCGTCCAGCGCGCCGAGCAGGAAGGTTGGCCCTACGGCGATTTTCTCGCCCTCCTGGTCGCGGAAGAGATCGCGCATCGCCAACAGACGCGCCTCAGCCGCCTGACGCGGCGGGCGCACTTCCCCTTTCTCAAGACCATCGATGACTTCAACTTCACCTATCAATCGACCCTGCGCCTCCACCTGCTGGGCTCCGCGCTCGCCCCTGACTTTGTCACCGAGGGCCGCTCGCTCGTGCTCACGGGCAAACCGGGACGCGGCAAGACGCACCTGGCCGTGGCCATCGCCTATCGCGCGATCCAGAACGGCTTCGACGCGTTCTTTACCACCGCGGCGACGCTCATCGACGATCTCTCGGCCGCGTTTCGGGAGGGGCAGCTCGCCCAGGCCCTGCCCCTCTATACGCATCCCGCGATCCTCGTCGTCGACGAGGTCGGCTATCTCACCTATGGCACCGATGCCGCCAACATGCTCTTCCATGTCGTCAACGAGCGGCATCGGAAACAGCGGTCGATGATCTTCACGACCAATAAATCGCTCAAGGCCTGGGGCCGGGTCCTCCACGACGAGGACCCGGCCCAGGCCATCATCGATCGCGTGCTCGAGCGCGGGCGGCTCGTCCGCCTCGATGGCCCGTCGGTCCGCACGCTCCATGTCAACCTTGACGACGCGATGCAGGAAGAGTCAGATCAGGCAGGCGACATGATCAGAATTTCCGGAATCCAGCGATCAGAATTTCCGGAACCCACAAAAGCAATCCTGCGTCTCTTCCGGCAGGGTCATAAAGCGCTGACGCATTAAAGTAAACGCGTCGCGCATACAAATAGACCCGAGGGTGGGGAACTCTCGATCGCTGCCCAGACCTAGTGCTGACGCGAGTTCGGTCTTCTGTGTCGGCGTGGCGCGCTTCAGTACGAGCGCTAGTTCGACCGATTCATATATTCGCTGTAATGGTGACGTTGTGGCGCTGAGTGCCGACAACTCTCCGCCGTCGCGACACGCCCCCAGTAGGGCGCATTGTGATGACACAGAGTTAGGCGACGGAAGAACTTCAGCAAATCAAGTGGCGCTTCCACAAAGTAGTTCAGGTCGTCGACCAGGCACACAACACGTGCGTCCTTTAGTAGCGTAAACGCTTGGTCGCTTGGCATTCTGTCGCGCCGCGGACGGACTACCACGCAGTTCTGAACACGCGAGAGCACTTCATACAGCGTGCGCGTCTTACCTTCTGTCGGCTGGCCGATGAGGAGAAAGCCCTCGCCCTCGCCGACACGCTTCGCCAGCGCCGCTTCATCGTAGGTGCTTTTGGCATCGCCTGTATGCCGAGCGGCATATGGCACCGCGATGCGCGGGATGTACGCATCAAAGTAGGGACGCCGTGGCCCCATTACATTCTCGCCACGTCTCGTACGCGCGAGCCCCATGTCTTCTGGCTTCAGCTTACTGGTCGTGGTGAAGAGGTCGAAGTCTGATTGCAGTCTGTGTGTGGACCAGTGCCGGCGCGCCAGCCAGGTTACGAACGCGACTAGGACCAGCCCTACTGTTGCTGCTGGCCATGCACCCGGAAGGGCAAGGACGTGCGCAACCTGGCCTGACAGGATGTTCACAACGATAGCGACGATGATTGCCGGCCAGACGAAGGCGAGCGGGGGCCAGAGCCTTCTCATGGGTTGATGCGTGATTGATGATATCTGACTCTGTCGGACCACCTCCAATGCGCCGGAAGCTCTCCCGGCAGACGGGAGGAACCCGTGTGTCGACCGGCTCGAAGCCGTGCTTAAGCGCGACGACCCGTCCACGTCCTCTAACCATCCAGCGGAGAAGGTGTTCGTCGACGAACCGGATGCGTGACAGCCTGCATGTCCGGATCCACGGGAGCGAAGAGAATGATGGCCTTGGCACTTCCCTACAGGTTCGATATCCGTGGAGCGTGACAGATGGCCGGACAATCCTTTACGCTAAACTCAGGAGGTCTGGACGATGGCGGCGCTCGATTGGTCCCAGTGCCCTGAAGTGGAGAGCATCCCAGGGAAGGTGAGTGGCGCCTGGGTGCTGCGCGGAACGCGCATGCCGGTGTCCATCATCTTCGAGAATCTCGAAGCGGGCATGACCGTTGATGAAGTAATGGAGCAGTTTGACGTGACCCGTGAGCAGGTCAACGCAGTGATCGACTTCGTCACGCGAAGCCTGGAAGAGGTGCCTGCCAGCGGCGCGTGATGCTCGTGCTTTTTGATCACGGCACACCCCGAGGGCTCGCACAGTGCCTGACCGCACACACGGTCAAGGAAACCAAGGCACAGGGCTGGGACACGCTCGGCAACGGGGAATTGCTCGATGCTGCCGAGGCGGCGGGGCTTCGAGGTGTTCGTAACGCCTGACAAGAACATCCGCTATCAGCAGAATCTCAGCGGGCGAAAGATCGCGCTCGTAGTGCTCGGCAATCCTCGCTGGCCGGTCCTGCGGCTGCACCTCGAACGGGTTGTCGCGGCTGTGAATGCCGCCAGACCAGGGTCTTACACCGAAGTGAAGATCCCAGCCAACCTACCCCCCTGTCTGTGAGCCCCCCAAACCAGAATGACGTGAAACCGGTGAGCTCTGTCGCGCACCGCGTATGCTTGAGGGCCACCGCCGGCGCCGTCAGTTCCCTGGCCGAGTGCTCTTGCGTCGTCGCGCTTCCAAGAGCCCGAGCGGCAAGTCCTGCACTCTGCACGGCGAGATTTCTGTGCCTGGCCGCCCTGAACGAGTGCAGATCTTTCATGGCCGACCAGCGGGCGGGTGCAAGGGTGGAATGGCACAGCCACCGGAGCGGGCGTAGCCCGCGGAGGCCCTTGCAGCCGCCCGCGCCGGCCACACAATCTGCTTGGCAGGGCGGCCGCACAGACGACTGCAAATCTGCGGCCCTTGGCCAGACGCCACTCCTCCAGCGTGACGGACAAACGTGCAGAGCCCGCAGCAGAACCCGGTACTGAGAAGCGGCGACGTGGGACGGGTGGGCAAACTCACGTCTCGGGCGGGTCAAGGGTCCTCTCGCTTTGCTCGGCGGTGGCGCCGCCCTTGACCCGGCCTACGCACTCCAACTCGTAGCAACCAACGGGGAATGGGGAAAAATGCAGTCGGTGCCCATGGCCCTCAGTGCAAAATACCCCCGTACAGTGAGCATCCGCAACGTTGGCGCGCGCCAACGCCGTTCTGCGGGAGGTTCCATTTTGGTGAGCAAAGTGATCCAATTTTGGCGAGTGCCCAGGGGCGAGGGCACGTGAGTAGAGCGAGGACTCAGGATGTCCGTTTCTCGCGATTGAAGGCCATCCTAGCTGTTCGCAGTAGCATCCTATTGACTGGTCGATCCACAGTCGCCGCTTTGATGACAATCAATGTCACTAGGCCCCCGAGAACAGAGCCCATGATGACCGTGTCAGGCCACCATGGCAGCGACTCTTTCGTGATCGCATGAACGGCGACGCCGAGAACAGAGGCGGCAACGAGAAACGTCTTCACGAAGGGCGTCATGACTTTTCAGTATATACCCTTGATCACCTCCTCTGCCGGGACGACGCTGTGTGGCAGGCGCGGGCGCATAAGAATTGTCTGAAGGTTTGTCAGAGCGCACGACGCCTCGGCCCGTGGCTGACGGGGCACGCGCGGACACCTGCGGCCGAGCGCGCGGCGCTCGGACAAGACGTCACTAACTGCTGCGCTCACAAGGAGTTCATCGGGGATCCACGGGACCGACAACGGGTGCGGGTGCCGAGAACGTGGATGGGAACGTGCGTGGGAACATGGTCTCACGTGGCATGGAGCACCTGAGTTCCCTGTCGGGGGCCGGTACGAGCAGGCCTTGGAACGCGACCGATGCCGGACGGCGTGAGTGGAAAAGTGGAAGTTGGAGAGCGGTGCGATCTGCTGCGCCGCGGGGAGATCATCGAGATCGACGAGCGCGTTCTCCCGGTGTGCTGGATTGAGCTGACGCCAGATGCGATAGCGACGGAGATAGTCGTCGCGGTGAAAGCGGACCTGATCCACCCGATACTCGTCGTAGTCGTCGATCGTGAGACCCTGAACCTGCTTCGTTTCGAGACGTTCGCGCATCCAGAAATCGGGGCGAGGTCGTGGACGGTTCGCAGATGAGGCATGGTGATCATGGAGGTGGTGCCATTAGTCTGCGACGGACCACCTGATTCGACGTGTGAAGCGTTAGGAGACACGCGAGCTTGGACGAACGCTTGCGTCGGGTCAAATCGCGTGGTATACAAACACCGAGCGGTGACACGTGAGACGCGTCATCGCGAATCCTCTCTCGAGCACACGCTCAGGGGAGCTCGGGCGGCCGGCGCCGAGACGCGCCGGAGAGTCGAGCCCCAAATCTGCAGTCGGTGAACTCACGCTACCGACCTTTTTTCCCGAAGAACTCAATCGGTTGTAGCTCGCGCGGCATGTGGCTGTAGGCCGACGTAAAGGTCCGGCCTACATGCCTTGATGCCAGGAGTCGCGCGCGATGTGGCTTGCGCGCCTCGACCTAAGGTCGGGGCCTACGCGCCTTGGTGCCAGGAGTCGCGCGATGTGGCTTGTGTGCCCCGACCTAAGGTCGGACCGCACGCCCTGGTGTCAGGACTTGCGGGCCAGCATCACGCCCCGTGCTGGGCGCGTTAGCGGGCCGCACATCATTGGCGGCCAACTCGATCGCCTAATTGTCGCTGGGGTCCAGAGATGTCGGCGCCGGAGACGGCGTTCGAGCGACACCTTTCGGTCGATGAGCTCGCCGAGCTGTGGGGCGTGAGCGACGACTTCGTTCGCCGTCTGTTTCTCCACGAGCCCGGCGTCGTGGTGTTCCATCACCAGCGGCCCGGGAAACGCGTGTATCGAACGCTCCGGATTCCGGAATCGGTGGCGGTGCGAGTGCATCGCCGGATGACGGAGGAATAGCAGAAGAATCGCCAACACTTGACCGACCGGTCCTCGCCGCGTCGTTGGTGCTCTCGGTATCCCACGTCAGTCGCACAGACTGTTCGAGCTGCTCTTGTCGTGCTTTGACCCACGGCGCGTAGTGTTTCTCCGTGACCTTCAGTGACGAGTGGCCCAACAAGATCGAGACCTGCTCAATCGCCACGCCCTTGAGGAGCAGCTCCACGGCAAACGTATCTCGGAACCGATGTAGCGTGCCCTCGGGAATGCTCGTCAGCTCGAAGACGCGCTCGAAGGTTCGCTCCCAAATCTTCACCGCGCTCGTCGGCAGGGATCTGCCGTTCCAGAAGAAGTACTTGGGATTGTCGCTCGGTGATTGCTCGAGAGCGTGAACGACATGAGGCGGCAGCGGCACCCACACCGGCGTACCGGTCTTCTGCGTGTACAAGAACAGCTTGTCGCCGGCAAGACGCGAACGTTCAAGCACGGCAGCATCGGAAATCCGAAGGCCGGCGTACCGCAGCAGCAGAATCATGGCGCGAATACGAAGCCGATTGGCCTTTCGAAACTTGCCTTGTGTCCTGAAGGAGTCAGCGGCAGCAAGATGGCCCGCATCTCGTCCTTGTCGAACGGCAGCGTAGGGGACTGGTCGGCCCGAGGAGGCTTGATCACTGCCGCTGGGTTTGCGGCGATCCAACCCGACTGATGGCAGAAGCGAAAGAAGGCGCGCACGTATTCGAGGCGCTTTCGCGCCGAATTCGGAGAGTAGGACTTGACAAGCCCGTTCCGAAATTCGCGAACAGCATCCACGTTCAACTGCCGCAGGAACCGATAGCCCTGCTTGGCACAGAAGTCGAGGAGTCGACGCTCCACGATGTCGCGGATCTTTTTGATGCTCTCCGGCTTCAGGTTCCGCGCGTCGGCATCGGCGATGTGCTTTTCAACGGCTTCGCGAATGGACGGGGCGTTCTGATGGACAACACCGATCTGTCCCGAGGCTTCCCACCCGCGCACCTTCTCTTGCGCGGCACCCCACACGGTGAGGTTGAGCGACTGGCGAACGTACTCTTTGCCTAAAGGACCTTGCACCCAGATGAGACTGGCATCGGTGCCAGCGTCGTCCCTTGCTAGTGTGAAGGCAGGTGCTTATGTGGCGCCGGTCGATCGTGAGCGACATGCTCAAGATAGACCGCAGGTTGGGACAAAGTGGGTACAGGAAAACTGACGACTCGTATAAACTGCTTGTTAATGAGGGCTTAGATATGGTGCGGAAGGGGGGATTTGAACCCCCACCGAGTTGCCTCGACAGGTTCCTGAGACCTGCGCGTCTGCCAGTTCCGCCACTTCCGCACAGAGCGAACCCGCGAAGGGTTCCGAACCATGGAGTATAACGCAAGCCCTGCCGCGGGGTCGAGGACTCCAGAAGCCCGATGCTATACTCGCACATTGGCACGGATTCTTAGTTTTCCATCGAAAGGCGGACCCCGTGGCGGCACGTCGCGGCCTTTGGCTCGTTCTCATCCTCATCATGGTCGCCGTCCTCACGTCGGCGGCGGGCCTGGCGTTCGTCTACACCTTCGTCGGTAGGCCGCGTCCCATCCCGTCGAACGCGACACTCGTTCTGCGCGTGAGCGCGGATCTTCCCGAATACGAGCCGCCTGGATTGCCGACGTTGTGGAGTGACCAGCCGACGCTCCGTGGCCTGGTCGGCGCGTTGCGGCGCGCGAAGACCGACCGCCGCATCCAGGGCGTCGTGGTGGTACCCGGCGGGACACCGGCCTTGTGGGGCAAGACCCAGGAGTTGCGCGACGCGCTCCTCGACTTCCGAAAGGCTGGCAAGCCGCTCGTCGCGTATCTCGAGTACGCCGGGAATCAGGAATACTATCTCGCCTCGGCGTGCGACAAGGTGTACCTGATGCCATCCGGCACGATCGACCTCGGCGGGCTGGCTAGCTACGAGATGTTCCTGCGCGGCACGCTCGACAAGCTCGGGATCTACCCCGACTTCGTGCACATTGGGGACTACAAGACAGCCGTGAACACGTTCACCGAAGAGGGCTTCACACCGGCGCACCGCGAGATGATCACCTCGCTCAACGCCGACGCGTTCGGCGAGCTCGTGCGTGGCATCGCCACGAGCCGCAAGAAGTCCGAAGCGGACGTGCGCGCCATCGTGGACACCGGCCCGCTGCTGCCGGAAGACGCCCTCGCGCACGGTCTCGTCGATGACCTTGCGTACCTCGACGAGGTCAGGAAGAAGAGCGGCATCGAGCCGCGCTCTCGGCTGCTCGAATCGAGGGATTATCTCGGGAGCGAGGACGGCGGATTCGGCTTCACGCAAGGCTCCAGAGTGGCGCTCATTTATGCAGTGGGTGCCATCACGCCGGGGCGCAGCGGCGAGTCGTGGCAAGGCGGCTACGTGGGCTCCGACACGCTGAACGAGTACATCCGCAAGGTCCGCGAGGACAGCAGCATCAAAGCGGTCGTGCTGCGCGTCGATAGCCCCGGCGGATCCTCAATCGCGTCCGACGCGATCTGGCGCGAGCTGATGCTGACGCGCGAGGTCAAGCCACTCATCGTCTCGATGTCGGACTTGGCCGCGTCGGGAGGCTACTACATCGCCATGCCGGCCCACGTCATCGTCGCGCAGCCGGGGACGCTGACTGGCTCCATCGGCATCTTTGGCGGAAAGTTCGTGACGGCGGGTCTCATGTCGAAGGTTGGCGCGCGCATAGAGTCGGTGAGCGAAGGGCGGTTTGCCGAGATGGGCTCTCCGGCGCGGCCCTTTACGCCGGAAGAGCGTGCCAAGCTCGAAGAGCACATGCAAGCCTTCTATGACCAGTTCGTCGAGAAGGTTGCGGAGGCGCGGCGAAGCACGCCCGAGCAGATCGATGCCATGGCGCAGGGCCGTGTGTGGACTGGCCGGCAGGCGAAAGATCTGGGTCTGGTCGACGAGCTGGGGGGCCTGTCACGTGCCATGGCCATCGCCCGAGAGCGCGCCGGCATTGGCGCGGATGCGCCCGTCGAGCTCGTCGTCTATCCGCCGAGAAAGAGCTTCTTCGAGTGGCTGGCGGATCCCCTCTCAGGCGCAGACGATGGCCGCAGCCTCCTGCTGGACGTGTTCGCGACGCCCAGCGAGCGTCGCGCGCTGGCAGCCGTGCAGGCGCCGCTACGACTTCTACGCCACGGCGAGCCGCTCGCGCTCATGCCGTACGTGTTCGTGCGGCCTTAAACTCCTGACCCCTGACCCCTGACCCCTAGGAAGGTATCGCCTGCTGCAGCACCGCATCGTTCTGGCGAATCTCGATCCGCTCTTTCACCTTGGACAGGTAGCTGTTGACGAAGCGACCCCGTTGTTGCTCGAGGAGCTCTTGGCGCAGCGTCTCGCGCTCGGCTGTGAGATCCTCCTTCTTGATCTCGGTGCGCTCGGCGACGCGAATGATCGACGCTCCGGTGTCGGTCACGATCGGGTCGCTGACCCCGCCCACGGGGAGACGAAAGGCCAGCTCATCCACCTGCGCGTTTGCACCGACGGTCGGCACGCTTCCGCCGCGCGTGAAGTCTGTCGTCTCCACTTCGAGCCCGGCTGCCTTGGCCGCGCGGGCGAAGTTGCCCTTGAGGGACTCAGCCAGGCTCTGCGCCTTGTCCCGCGCCAGGTCGAGCGCCTTCTCGTCGGTCATGTCTTCCGTAACGCGCGCTTTCACCTCGCTCAGCTTCGGCATGCGCGCAGGCTGGTTGCCCACGACCGTGATGAACGCGAATCCCTGCGATGTGCGCAGCGCGTCGCTCACTTGACCCTGCTCCAATGAGAATGCGGCTTGGCTGACCTCGGGGGCCGGTCCGAGCCCGTCGATCGGCTCGTCCCGCTCGAAGAAGTTCGACTCCGCGACCTTCAGCTTGTGCGCGCGCGCCACTGCATCGAGATCGGACGGCTGTTTGATCTTGGCCGCGATCTCGGTTGCGAGCTCCTCCGCACGCGCCTGTGCGCGCTGCCATTTCAATTGTTCGACAATCTGCTCCTGCACTTTCGCGAAGGGCTGCGTCTCGGCCGGTTTCTTGTCCGTCACCTTGATGATGTGGAAGCCGAACTGCGACTTCACCACGTCGCTCAGCCCGCCGGGCTCGAGTGAGAAGGCCGCGTCCTCGAACTCTTTCGCCATCGCTCCTCGGCCGAAATACCCCAAGTCTCCGCCCTTCTCCTTGCTGCCAGGATCTTCGGAGTACTGCGTCGCGAGCGCGGCGATGTCGGCGCCGCCCTTGATTTTCGCGAGGAGGCCCTCGGCTTGCTTCCGCACCTCGGCCTCGTTCTTATCCTCTATCGTCAGCAGCACGTGACTCGCGCGAACCTGCTCTGGCGTCGAGTACTGCGTGGTGTTGTCGTCGTAGTGCTGCCGAGCCTCCTGCGGCGAGACCGTGATTGCCTCGCGCAGCGCTTGAGCGTCGATGGACAGGAATCGAATCTTCATCTTCACGCCCATGCGGTACTTCTCGCGGTTCTTTTCGAAGTACTTGGCCAACTCGGCGTCGCTTGGCGCCGCCTGGTCCTTGAACGTCTCTGCAGGCACCGAGACGACCTCGAGCTTGGCCTTTTCGTTCCGGCGTCGGTACTCGCGCTCGACGTCTTCGTCCGAGACCGTCATCCATGACGTGAGCGCGGTCCGCAGCTTCTCGGCCAGGAGCTGGCTTCGCACATCTGCTTCGAACTCGGCCGGCGTGAGCGGGGGGCGCTGCAGACCCAGCAACTGACGATAGCGCTCCTCGCCGATGAACTGACCATTCTCTTGTAGCCCCGGTAGACGCAGGATTCGCTCGCGCACTTCCGCATCGCTGACTTTCAGGCCAAGCCGTCCCGCCTCAGCGAGCATCGCCTGCTCGTCGATGAGCAAGCTGAGGATCTGCCGATCGATGCCGAGCTGCTTCAATAGCTTCGGATCGAACGACTCTCCGGCCGATGCGCGGTACGCGTCCAGGCGCTGGTAGTACGCGCGTGTGAACTCCGCCACGGTGATCTTGCGGCCGTCGACCTCTGCCACCGCTGTGTTGGGAGCCGCCCCGACATCCTGCCGTGTCGATAGGAAATCGGGGAAGTAGAGCGCCACAAATGCCACGCAGACCAGCGCCAAGCTCCATTTGAGCCATCGCTTGTGCCGGCGCATCCGATCCAACATCGTCATACGTACGATCCTAATGCAAGAAGGGGTGACAGGGATGACAAGGTGCCGAGGTGCTGGGTGCCGAGGTGCTGGGTGCTGAGTGCTGGGTGCTCGCCCCCGGGTGTGATAGATTGGCCGTCGTCGGTTGAAAGGACCTGGGGTATGGCCGCGTCTCTTGTGCGTGCCGCATCGCCGTGTCCTCATCCGCGTGCCGTCCACCCCAGCGCGGCGGCCGCGCCGGGGAGCCCGGCGAGTGGGGTTCCGCAGCGGCCCTCGACGCGCTCAGGCCGCCCATCCTGTGGATCTCAGCACGCATCTCCGTACAGCCCAGCCAAGGCTCGCCATGTGGCTCGACCGCGTGGAGGCGTATGCCCGCCTCGTGCGTGACGTGCAGACACCTGCGGCTCCCGGTGCTGTGGCCGATACGATCGTCGAGTGGCTCGCTGAGTGGCTGCCGCTGCCCTGTTGGGCGGTTGCGGTCCTGGAGCCCGCCGGCACGGTGCGCGTGCTCGCTGCGCGCGGCCTGACCCGTAGCGGCCGGTCGGTCGTGCTCGCGATCGCGCGCCGGGCCCGTCAGGCGGGGGGCCCGTTTTGGGCAGTCCGAGACGTACGGCGCGCCATCGGCTTCGGGCCCGCCACGGCAGCCCTCGCGTTCGTGCTCGTCGATCGCACGCGGCCCGTGGCGGCGCTGGTAGGCCTCGATGACGGACCCGCGCGTGAGACCCCGCACTGCGGGCGCACGTTGCGCCGCCAGCTCGCGCTTCTGTTTCCGCCCATGGCGTACGCGCTCGACGTGTCGATGCACCTGGAACGCGTGCAGGCCTTGTCTGTGACCGACGAGCTGACGGGGCTGTACAATGCGCGCTACTTGCGGCGGGCGTTGGCGCAAGAGGTCACGCGATCGCAACGGACCGGACGCCCAGTGGCGGTCTTGTTCGGTGACCTGGATCACTTCAAGCGTGTGAACGACACCTACGGGCACTTGTTGGGTGACCAGGCGCTCGCGGAGACCGCCGATCTGCTGCGCGGGGCGCTCCGTGAGGGCGACGTGTTTGCGCGCTTGGGGGGCGACGAGTTCGCCGCCGTACTTCCGGACACGGACGAGCCATGCGCGGTGACGCTGGCCAGGCGTTTCCTCGGCCGCGGGGCGGCGCACACATTCCTTGCGGAGGAGCCGCACCCGCTCCGGTTGACGATCTCGATGGGGATCGTGACACGGTCGGCGCCGTTCGCCGCCGTGGAGGCGCTCCTCAAGGCGGCCGACCAGGCCATGTACTGGGTCAAGGCACACGGCCGCAACGACCTCCATGTGGCCGCGCCCGGTGTCGCGCGGGTGGCGGGCGAGGAGAAGCGTCGTTGAGTGGCCGCTCGCTGTTCTCGCTGTTCTCGAGTGATCTGGCCATCGATCTCGGGACGGCCAACACCTGTGTCTACGTCCGCGGCAAGGGCATCATCGTCAATGAGCCGTCGATGGTCGCCATCAACAAGGTGAACGGGCGGATCGAAGCGGTCGGTCGGGAAGCCAAGGACATGCTCGGTCGGACCCCCGGCAACATCGTGGCGATCAAGCCGATGAAGGACGGCGTCATTGCCGACTTCGAGGTCACCGAGCGGATGCTCGCCTACTTCATCAAGAAGGCGCACAACCGCAACGTGTGGGTCCGTCCGCGGATTGTCATCGGGGTGCCGTCGGAGATCACGCAGGTCGAGAAGCGCGCCGTCAAGGACAGCGCGTACCGTGCGAAGGCGAGCGAGGTGTACCTCGTCGAGGAGGCCATGGCTGCTGCCATTGGCGCGGGCATGCCCATCACAGAGCCTTCGGGCAACATGATCGTCGACATAGGCGGTGGCACGACGGACATCGCCGTCATCTCGCTGGCCGGCATTGTGTACAGCAAGGCTGTGCGCGTGGCGGGCAATGAGATGGATGAGGCCATCATCGACTACATCAGGAAGACGTACAACCTGCTGATCGGGGAGCGCACGGCCGAGCAGATCAAGATGGAGGTCGGATCAGCCTATCCGTTGGAAGAGCGACTGGCGATGGAGATCAAGGGCCGGCACCTCATCGAGGGCGTGCCGAAGACGATCACCGTCACCGACGAGGAGATCCGTGAAGCCCTCGCGGAGACCGTGAACGTCATCGTCGATGCCGTGCGTGTCGCGCTCGAGCGCACGCCGCCCGAGCTGTCCGCTGACATCGTGGATCGGGGTATCGTGCTGACCGGCGGCGGCTCGTTGCTCAAGAACCTGGACAAGCGCTTGCGTGAGGAGACCGGACTTCCGTTGGCGATGGCCGAAGACCCGTTGTCATCGGTCGTGTTGGGTGCGGGCAAGATGTTGTCGGATTTCAACCTCCTACGGAAGATCGCGATCGACTGAGTCGTTGATCAACGACTACTCACAATTCACCATGCCCATCGCCTCCGATCGCACACAGGGGCTCGACGTCACCCGGCACATGGCGTGGTTGCTCATCGTGCTGCTGGTCGGTCACGTCATCCTGATTTCGGTCCAGGTCAGCACACGTGCGGGCGTCCCGGTGCTCGAAACGGTGACCTTTGGCGCCTTCGCGGAGCTCCAACGCGGCGGAGCGCGGCTCTACGGGGGCGCCAGCCGGGTCTGGGACCGCTACGTCGGCCTACGCGGCGCCGAAGAGGAGGCGGGGCGCTTGCGCCGACAGGTGGATGCCCTCCAACTGGAGTTGCAGCAGGAGCGTGCGCGCGTCGGCCGCGCCGCGGAGCTCGAAGCGCTGCTCGGCCTGCGCCAGCGGGTCTTCCAGCGGACCTTGGCCGCGCAAGTCATTGCCGGCCATCCGGCCGGACCCACGCGGCTGGGGCCGACGCAGATGGCCATTATCGACCGGGGGCGAGAAGACGGCGTGGACCTGGAAATGGCCGTCATCGCGCCGGAGGGCGTCGTCGGGCGCGTGATCGATCCGCTCTCGGTGCATGCGGCAAAGGTCCAGCTCATCACGGACCGCAACGCTGGCGCCGGCGCCCTCCTCACGCGCACGGGCACTGGCGGCGTGGTGGTCGGAAACGACCCTGATCCGCTCCTGCGGTTGGAGTACGTCTCGAATCTCGTCGACGTCCGATCGGGCGACCTCGTCGTCACGTCAGGGCTCGACGGGATTTACCCGCGTGGCCTGGTGATCGGTCGCGTCGAGCGGGCTGAGAAAGGGGCCGCGCTCCACCGTCAGATCCGCGTTCGGCCCGCCGTCGACTTCGCAGCGCTCGATGCCGTGTTGGTCGTGCTGGACCGACCACGCGTTCCGGCCGAGATGCAGACGGAGACACGGAGGTGAGACTCCTGGGCATCGGCCTCGCCATCGGCCTCGCGCTGACGGTGCAGACCACGCTGGCGTATCTCGCGTTTGGGAGTGCCGTGACGCCGAACTTCGTGTTGGTGGTGGTGATCTGGGCAGGGCTCACATTCGGCCCGGCGCATGGGATGCTGGCGGGCACCCTTGGCGGCCTCGCGCAGGACGCGCTCGCGGGCGGTGTACTGGGCGTGGCCGGCTTTTCTCAAACGCTGGTGGGCTTCCTGGCCGGCGTCATTGGCGCTCAGTTCATCATGGTGCATGCGCTGCCACGCATGACCGTGATCTTTTTGCTGTCGCTGCTCCACATTGCATGTTTTACAGGCATCTACGCGATGATCGGCCTGACGAGGTTTTTCGCGCCATGGCGACCAATCGTGCTCCAGGCTGGGCTGAATGCGCTGGTTGGCATGGTCATCTTCCGGCTGCTCGACCTCGTGCCCGAAACGCTGGGGAGTCGCGGCGTCGACAACGACCGCTTGCGCCGGAGATTTCAGAGGTGAGAAAGTGAAGAAGGTGCCCCTGGCCCCTTGCTTATGCTGATCGAAGAACGCTCCACGCAGACGCTGCGCCTGAGCGTCCTCAAGTGGACGTTGACGACCACGTTTGTCGTGCTCGCGGTGTGCTTCTGGTATCTCCAGGTCGCGCAGCACACGCGGTTCCTCGAGACGGCCGAGAACAACCACCGGCGGACGCTGGCGCTCGACGCGCCGCGCGGTGTGGTGTTCGATCGTGGTGGTCGGCTCCTGGTGGAGAACCGCTACGCACGCAATATCTCAATCGTCCGGGATCAGGCTCATGATCTGGAGCGTACGAGTGATCTGCTCGCCAATGTGACGGGGACCTCGCCCGACGCGATTCGGGAAGCGCTCGCACGAAACCGCGGCGTGCCGAACTACCGGCCCGTGGTCGTGATCCGGGATGCGACGCTGGCTCAGGTGGCAGCCGTGATGGCGCATCGCTACGAGCTGCCGAACGCGGTGGTCGAGCAGGTTCCGGTGCGTGAGTATCCGGCGCACGCGGCCGCGGCCCACGTCCTGGGTTACGTGGGAGAAGTGTCGGAACTGCAGCTCACACGGCAGAAGGATGCCGGTCTGCGCCTGGGGGACATTATTGGGCAGACCGGGCTCGAGCGGCAATACAACCGGCTGCTCATGGGAAACGCCGGCGCCCAGTTCGTCCGCGTGAACAGCCTGGGCCGCGAAGTCCGGGTCGATCGGACGGTTGATCCGGTGTCCGGTCGTCGGGTGCAGCTCACGATCGACCTCGATGTGCAGCAGGCTGCCGAGAAGGCGTTCGCGCACTACGGCTATACCGGAGCGGCGGTTGCGCTCGACCCGAACACAGGCGAAGTGCTCGCGTTGGCGAGCGTGCCCTCGTTCGACCCGAACGCGTTTGTGAACGGGATCGACCACGCCGCGTGGCGGGCGCTGCTGACCGATCCGCGGCGGCCCCTGCAGAACCGCGCCATCCAAGGTCGGTACTCACCGGGGTCGACGTTCAAAATCGCCGTGGCGACGGCGGCGCTCGGGGAAGGCGTCGTCAAGCCAAGCTTTCGCGTCCAGTGTGCTGGCGGTGCGAGCTTCCACGGCCGCTATTTCCGCTGCTGGCGTCGCGGCGGGCACGGCTGGGTGGACATGCGGCGCGCGATTGAGCAGTCGTGCAACGTCTACTTCTACACGCTGGGCAACAGGCTCGGCATCGATCGCATCCACAAGTGGGCGACGCGACTCGGTCTCGGCGCCACGAGCGGCATCGATCTGCCACACGTGGTCCGGGGAATCGTGCCCTCCACGGCCTGGAAGAAGCTCACCACGGGGCAGCGATGGTACCGCGGGGAGACCATCTCGGTGGCGATTGGGCAGGGCCCAGTGTCGGTGACGCCCATCGAGCTCGCGGTCATGATGTCGACGATCGCCAATGGCGGCACGCGCCTCGTGCCGCACCTGCTCAAGGCGGTCGACGAAGGCCGCGGGTGGCGTCCGGTGCCCGCACAGGCTGCTGGCCCCGTGTTGGACGTGCCGCCTCCGGCGCTCGAGGCGGTCAGGCGGGGCCTCTGGCTCGTGGTGAACGGCGCAGGTACAGGCGGACGAGGGCGGCTCGAGCACTACGACGTTGCCGGCAAGACGGGCACGGCGCAGGTGATCTCGGTGGAAGGCGCGGAGCGTGCCGGCGAGCAGACAGCCCGCGATCTGCGCGATCATGGCTGGTTCGTGTTCTTTGCGCCGGCCGACCGTCCGCAGATTGCGGGCGTTGTCTTCGCTGAGCACTCCGAGCATGGCTACCTTGCTGCGCCCATTGCCAAGTACATGATGCAGGTATTCTTTGCCAAGCAGGAAAGGCGGCCGCTGCCGACGCTTCCGCCGACCCCGGCGCTCGTCGCGGATGGGGCGACGGGTGATCTCGATGATTGACCACCGGCTCTACCGGCACATCGACTGGCTGCTCGTGGCGGCCGTGGTGCTGCTCGCGATCGTCGGGCTCGCGATGATTTACAGCACCACATACGACCCCATGGCGGCGACACGCGCGCGGATCCCGATCGGCCCGCGGGTCTGGACACAGGCCGCGGCGCTGGTCGTCGGTCTCGTCGTGATGGCAGCCGCGGTGTGGATCGACTATCGGCGTCTTACGCAAAACGCCCTCGTCCTCTACGCGATCGTCGCGGCGATGCTTCTCTGCGTGCTGCTGCTCGGGGTCACGGCCGGCGGCGCGCGGCGCTGGCTCTCGGTCGGCGGGTTCACGCTACAGCCCTCCGCATTCGCGACGATCCCCCTGGCGCTCGTGTTGGCCGCGTACTTCGGCGAGAATCGCTTGACCGCCTGGAAAGGATCGGACCTTGCCGTCGCCGGGGCGTTCGTGGCCGGCCTGTTCGTGCTCATCGCGCGGCAGCCGGATCTCGGCTCCGCCATCACGCTGCTGCCCGTGTTTCTGGGCATGGTCTTTGTGGCGGGCTTGCGTCTCCGGCTGCTGGGCATCGTGCTCGCGATGGGCCTGGTGCTGTCGCCGGTGGCATGGAAGTACGCCCTGGCGGACTATCAGCGTGCGCGTATCGTGACGTTCCTCGACCCCGGGCAGGACCCGCTTGGGGCGGGCTACCAGCAGATTCAGGCGCGGATCACGGTCGGCTCCGGCGGGCTCACCGGGAAGGGCTTCGTGCAGGGCACGCAGGGCCAGTACAAATTCCTTCCCGTGGCGCACAACGATTTCATCTACTCGGTGTTGGCGGAGGAGCAGGGCTTCCTCGGCGTGCTCGCGACGCTCGGCTTGTATCTGTTCGTGATGTTGCGATCCATCGAGGCCGCACGGCTCGCCAAGGATCGCACCGGGGCCTATCTCGTCATCGGGCTCCTGTCAGGATTTGCATTTCAGGTGGTCTACAACATCACAATGTCGGCGGGGCTGGCGCCGGTGAAGGGACTGACCTTGCCGCTGATGAGTTACGGCGGCTCGTCGCTCATCGCCACCTGTGCGACGTTTGGACTCATCCTCAACGTCAGGATGCGGAGATTTACGAATTAGATGAACAAGGAGATGATCATTTCCTCGAACGACCACGAGACGCTGGTCGCCATTCTCGAGGAGGACGAGGTCGTCGAGCTCTTTATCGAGCGCGAGCGACAGCGTGGCGTCGTTGGCAACATCTACAAGGGGCAGGTCTCGAAGGTTTTGCCTGGCCTGCAGTCGGCGTTCGTAGATGTCGGGCTCGAGCGCGACGGCTTTCTCTATGTGTCCGACGTGTTCAACACGCTCGATGCGTTCGAGCGCGTGGAGTCGAGTGACGAAGAGACGCCGGCCGTTGCAGCCGCGGACGCGGTGCCAGAGAGCATCGAGCCCGCCCCCGGCCCCCCGCTAGGGGAGCCCGCGTGGGGTGGGACCGGGTCGGTCGACAGCAACGGCGATGAGGACGGCCCCGGCGCGGACGCCGGTTCAGGGTCACCCGCGGTCACCAACGCCGCTGCCGCGCTGGCAGCCCCGAGTGGCAGCGCCCAAGCCCGCGGCGATCGCCGACGCTCGCCCGACCGCGGTTCGACACCCAACATCGAGGATCTGCTGAACGACGGACAAGATGTCCTCGTACAGGTGGTCAAGGAGCCACTGGGCACGAAGGGCGCCCGCATTACCTCTCACATTACGGTTCCCGGCCGATTTCTGGTCTTCATGCCGACCGTCGATCACATCGGCGTGTCACGGAAGATCGAGCAGCGCGAAGAGCGGCATCGTCTCCGGACAATCGTCCGACAGTTTCGCGAGGCGACCGGCTTTGCGGGCGGTGTCATCATCCGCACGGCCGCGGCCGGTCGTCCCGAAGCGGACATCCTTGGCGACCTCGAATACTTCCGGCAGGTGGGCGGTGAGATCCGCCAAAAGGTGGATGCTTCACGCGCCCCGGCGCTCCTCCACCGCGAGCAGAGCCTGGTTGCCAAGCTGATTCGCGACCTCCTCACCGAAGAGTACCTGGCGATTCGGCTCGATGATGCCACCGAGTATCGCCGTGTCCTGCAACTCGTCGAGCGCATCATGCCGGCGATGGTGTCACGGGTCAGGCTCTATACCGGTACCTACCCGATCTTCGACGAGTACGGCATCCGCAACGAGATCGACAAGGCGCTGAGAAGCAAGGTCTGGCTCAAGTCCGGGGGATACATTGTCATCAACCAGACCGAAGCGCTCGTGGCGATTGATGTGAACACGGGCCGGTACGTCGGGAAGAAAACCACCGGGCGTCTCGAGGACACCATTCTCAAGACGAACCTCGAGGCGGTGCGGGAGATCGTCCGGCAGCTCCGCTTACGCGACATGGGCGGCATTGTCGTGCTCGACTTCATCGACATGGAGGAGAAGAAGAACCGCCTGAAGGTCTTTCAGGCCTTGGAGCAGGAGCTACGAAAGGATCGCTCGCCCTCGAAGGCGGTGCAGGTTTCCGACTTCGGTCTCATCATCATCACGCGCAAGCGTGTCAAACAGAGCCTCGAACGGCTGCTGACCGATCCGTGCCCCTACTGCTCCGGGTCTGGTGTCATCAAGTCGCGTTCCACGATCTGCTTTGAGATCTTGAACGAGATGCGAAAGCTCGCGAGTGACTTCGATGGCGAGACTATCCAGCTGAGGGTCAACCCCGAGATTGCCCGTGCTCTTCGCGACGAGCAGCCAACTGTTCTGCGCGAGATTGAGCAGACGCTCGGACGCCAGATCGTCCTACGTCCTGACATCACGTTGCACCACGAACAGTACGACGTGATGGCTCTATGGAGGTGAGAGGGCGAGATGCGAGGTCCACCCTCGCACCTCACCCTTGCACCTGTCTAGGTGCCGGATGCTTCCGCGACCAAGTGGATCAGGAAGTTGGCGTCTCCCTTGCGAATCCACACGCGGTAGAAGTCGCCCCCCTTGAGCATCTCGACCCTCGAGCCGTTCGCTCCCGGTTTGCCGCTCTTGGCGACGTTGTCGATCTCACTCTCAGGGACGATGCTTGCCATTTCGCGGCCGACAGGCTGATCGCCCTTCAGAAACTCCACCCATCGCTCATATTCTGCAGTCGCGCCCTTGCTCGCGGTCGCGTCGGCCGTGTCCGCCGTGAGTCGCACCTGATACGTGCCGGCAGGAAGCGGCTCGCCATTGGCTTGGACCGCGCGTGGGATTCGGACGTTTCCGAGATCCAACTCACCAGAGGGTAGACCCGAGACGTCCGCGGCCTCGGTGTCTGGCTGCGTTTCCGGCTCCGCTCCGGGCGCGCCCGGCATCGCGGGCTCCGATGGTGCGGCCGGGTCTGTTGGTTGCGCTGGCTCCGTAGGTTCGGGTGGCTCCGTTGGTTCCGCTGGCTCCGTAGGTTCGGGTGGCTCTTGCGGTGCCGGTGGCTCCTGGGGTTCGGGGGGCTCTTGCAGCCCCGGCGTCGCGGGCTCAGCCGGCTGCTCGGCCTGCTGCGGCGCGGCAACCAACCCTGCCACGAAGGGAGCCCCAGCGAGGGCGATAGCCCCACTCAGCAGTCCGACGAGAATCGTCCGCTTCATTAGTTGCCTCCTGCGTTCAGCGATCCGTTGACCGTGCCCACGAGGCGAGCACCCCCTGCCGCGTGGCAGTGAGGTGTCGATTATAGCGCGACGCCACGCCCGACTTCTACTTCAAGAGGGTGATATCGCCGCTGAAGGTCGTGAGCTCGACCGATGCGCCACCGTCGCCGACGGTGCCTTGCAGGTTGCGCCGGCCAGGGCCCCCAGAGATATTGCGCGTCGCGATTGGCAGGTCGGAGTGCACCGAGCCGCTGAACGACCCGGCGGTCAGCTCGAAGCCCGCCGTGTCGCTCGGTCGGAAGCGCACGTGGCCCGAATGGCTGCCGAGCTTGTACCGTCCGGTGCGGCTGAGCGTGCCCGAGAACTCGATGTCGCCAGAGAGCGAGGTCGCCTCCAACCATGTCGCGGCGAGGTTCGTCAGCCGCACCTCGCCGCTGACCGTATTCGTCTTCAGCGAG
Source organism: Luteitalea sp. (assembly GCA_009377495.1). Lineage (GTDB taxonomy): Bacteria > Acidobacteriota > Vicinamibacteria > Vicinamibacterales > Vicinamibacteraceae > WHTT01. The sequence goes on along the minus strand of WHTZ01000004.1, from coordinate 190,106 downwards.
TTAGCCGTGAGATCGCTGAGCGTGATGTCGCCGCTGGTGGTCTTGACACTCGCGTCGGTCGCTGTGCTCGACGAGATCCGCACATGGCCTGAGAGCGTCTCCGCGGCGTCGAGCTGCTTGAGCCCAGAGGCCACGATGTCACCCGACACAGCCCGCAATGCCGCGCGGCCGCTCACGTCGGTCACCTTCAGGTTCCCCGAGACGCTGTGCACGTCGAGCACCATGCCGGCCGGCACGCGGAGCGTGTAGTCGACCGACGCTTGTGAGCGACGGCCTCTTCGCGTGCGGGTCCTCACCTCGACCCGAGTCGCACGCTGTGCGATTTGCACCTCGGTCGCGTCGAGGCTCTCTCGAGCATCGCGCCTGCGTCGCCCGCGCTTGAGCGCCTCGATGTGCAGCTCGTTCCCCGACGTTCCGGTGATTGTCACGTCGCCACCGATGTTGTGGAGCTCGAGCACGTCTCCATCACTGACGGAGAGCGTCCGAACGATGCGCTCCTCATCGGCTGCTCGTTCCTGCGTGCGCTGTGAGGCGGCCAACGGCCAGCCGCCGGGCAAGAGGAGCCCAGCGACGAGCCCAGCGACGGGCCAGCGGGCGAGCACACGGGTGATCATAGGTGCCCTATCCTTCGTCGAGTCCTATCGGCATGGTGGAAGCATCGGTGCGCAGCTCGCGCATCAGCACCAACGTGTCTTCCAGCAGTGTGACCTTGCGTCGGAACGCGTCGAGCAAGCTGGCTTGCGCGACCAGGTTGTCCGGCTGCGCGCGCAGCGCGCGACGGCTGTCGTCGATCGCCTGGTCAACGAGCGCGAGGTTCGTCTTGAGCGTGGCCATCACCGCCGGATCCAGCTCGGTGCCGCTCGCGCGCGCCGTCGCCGCGAGCGCCGCGATGGCGTTCTCGTAGTGCTCGGCTGCCAGCTCGATCTCCGATTCAACGGTGGCAACCAGGTCCCCTGCGCGCTGATCCCCCGCTTCCGTCCTCGTACTACCAACCGGCTCCAGCCGTTCCCTGGTCGTCCACAGTGACCAAAGCCCTGCACCGGTGGCCAGGACGAGGACCGCGGCTGCCGCCGCCAGTCGGCCCCAGACGGCGAGCTTCCGGGGCGTGGCGATGGCCCTCACCGGGGGCCAGGGGCGCGTGGCCACCGGTCGGATGTCCTGCGGCCGGGCGACGTCTGACTGAACGGACGACTGCTCGGCCTCGAGGACGGCCCGAATTCGGGTCCAAGCGTCCGGTGGGGGCGACAGGCTTGGAAGGCCTGCCGCCGCCTGCCTGACCTCCCGCAGATCACGAACGAGAGCACCGCAGCGGGCACAGGTCGAGAGGTGCGCTTCCGCCCTGGCGGCCGCCGCGGGGTCGAGCGTGTCATCCACCAGATCAGCCAGCAGGCCGTCGATGGCACGGCAGGTTAGCTCAGGCTCCGTCATGACGTCTCACCCGACCGCAAATGCTCGCGGATCTTCATTCGCGCCTTGTGGACCTGCGATTTCGACGTGCCGACCGCAATGCCGAGCATGGTCGCGATCTCATGGTGCTCGAACCCCTCGATGTCATGCAGCACGAAGCACGTCCGCGCGGCCTGCGGCACCTGGCGAATCGCTCGCTCCAGATCGAACCGGCTGTAGTCTAGGCTCTCGGGCCTGCCCGATCCGGCCGCCGGATGCACGATGGCGACCGGTGGTCGGTCGGCACGATCGAGCGAGTCCGTTCGCAGGTCGTTGCGCGCGCTCCGACTCCGCAGGTGATCGAGGCACGCGTTGACGGTGAGCCGATACAACCAGGTGCCGAGCGTCGAGGCGCCCTTGAAGCCGGCGAGCTTGCGGTATGCGGTGAGGAACACTTCCTGGAGCAAATCTTCCGCATCCGCCGCGTTGCCGAGCATGCGCAGTGCCAGCGAGTAAAGCCGCCCAGCATGTTGGCGATACAGCTCCTCGAACGCCGAAACGTCACCCGCCAGGCAGCGTGCCACGAGGCTGGCGTCATCTCGGCGATCTGGGTCCGACATCTTAGACGAGGGGGTCTGCCTGAGGGGTTGCCGACCGTTCTCCTGGCTGGATACGAGTCCGCGGCCCCGGGGGTTCACCTCGTGCGCTGACGTCGTGCGAGCCGAGCGGTCCAGCGCACATCTGCAAACTGGCGAATGCGGGTGCCGACCACCAGCACACCTTCGGCCCGCAGCAAGGCCCGCTTGAGCGACACGTTGCCGCCGTACCCGCCGAGCTGGCCACCGCTGGCGACCACGCGGTGGCAAGGGATGCGCGAATCCGAGCAGCTTCCCATGATATTGCCAACCGCCCGCGCGGCACGGGGTCGACCGGCCGCAGTCGCCACGTCACCGTACGTGACCACGCGGCCTGGTGGGATGCCCGCAACCACGCGCAACACGCGCGCACGGAACGTCGTCCCTGTCACGGTCGAGGAAACTCCGTTTCCCGCTAAAAGGTCGCGCTCAGTTTCACGCGAAAGAGGAATCCACCGAGATTCGTCTCGTCGAACGCACTCGATACCGAATTCTCCGACTCTCCAAGCGCGTCCGGGATCCACCGATACCGCGCCTCCGCCGCGGCGCCAAGCATGCGCCAGATCGGTACCTCGACGCCACCGAGTAGATGGTAACTCGTGAACCGCTCGTCAACGTTCTCGTCGGAATCGGCAAACTGCGAGGTCTCCTTGTAGGCCAGCCACCCGACGCCGCCGCCCACGTATGGCACGAACGGCAGGCGGCGACGAGCAACGGATCGACGTGACGAGTCGAGAACAATGCGGTACCCGGCCGTCAGGTCAATCGGTGTCATTGACACGGTCAACGGGACCCCGAGCCCGAACACCACGCCGTCGTCCACGAACACCCGCTCGCCGTCTCTTTCAACGTGAGAGAAATCCACCTCTACGAAGAAGCCGCGTGGCAGCAGCACCCCACCGCTCGCGCCGTACTCGACAACATTCGAGCTTCCCAGCGTTCGGTCGAACGTGTCCGCGGCTGCGAGCGCCAGAAAGCTCGCATGGCCCGAAGCGCGCACGCGCACGGGTCTCGGTCGCGCCGGTTCCGCGCGCCCCGCTGTTTGTTCGCCCTGCCGCTCTGCCGCCTCCCTAACCCCTGATCCCTGATCCCTACTGGCCCCTCGCCCCTCGCCCCTCGCCCCTTCGTTTGGGCTTGCGACAGCGATACCCGCGGTCAGCAACCCGCACGTGATCACCCACGTCAGGAGGGTTATGCCCTCGACCCTTTGGCCCCTGATCCCTCCTGGCCCCTGATCCCTGATCCCTCCTGACCCCTTCATTTGAGTGCTCCTATCGCAGGATCCCGAGGCCGCGAAGCGTTGCCCTGGGGTCTATCAGCCCATGGCCGTACTCGTCGTCACGACCCGCCGGTCCTTGGTCGGTTGCAAACGTCGCGATGGCTGACTCGATGGCGGCAGGACTGGTGACGCCCTGTTGCATCAGCATGGCTGCGAGTCCCGACACGTGCGCCGTCGCCATCGATGTGCCCTCGGAGTACAAATAGACGAACATGTCGAACCGCGGCGCCCCGTATTCCGAGGGTGGAAACGGGAAGAACAGCGCACGCACGGGGTCGTAGGTTTGCTGCAGGATCATGCCCCGCACGCCGCCCTCTTCGAAGTCACCGCCGGGAGCGGCAATCTCAATGTACGGCTTGACGGCGGAGTAAGGGGCACGATCCAGGCTGCGGTTCACCGCTCCCACCGCCATTACGCCTTCAATGCGTCCCGCGATTTCCGCGAAGCGCTCGTCCGGATTGCCGTTTTCGAAATCGTTGCCGCCGCTCACGGCCACGAAGGCACCCCGAGACACCGCGTCGCGCAGGGCATCCTCGACGACCGGCGCCGGCGGACCATCACGTCCGATGCTCATGTTCAGGACGCGCGCGCCGTTGTCGACCGCGTATCGGATGCCTGCCGCCACCTGTTCGTCAGTTCCCGTGCTCGGTGCATCGAAGATGGTGTCCCAATCACCCGAGATGACCTTGACGGGCATGATGCGCACGTTGAACGCAATGCCAGCAACGCCGACGTCGTTGTTGGTGAGCTGTCCAATCGTGCCGGCCACATGCGTCCCGTGTCCATCCAGGTCGACCGGTTCCTCGTCATCCCAGATGAAGTCACGCGGCGCGACGAAGCGATCGGAGCCGTCGAGGTCGGGCGCTGCAGCAAAGGGCACCACGACGGGGCCCAGCGCCGGAAAGGAGACACCGTTCTCGTCGATGAACGGTCGGCCGACGAGCTCGAACATCGCGTCCTTGTACGCCACACCCGTGTCGAGCACGGCGACGATGATCTCGGCGTCGGATCCTTGGTTGATGTCCCACGCCCTCTCCATGCCGAGCGCGGCTGAGAGGTTCCACTGGCGGTCGTACAAGGGGTCGTTCGGCGTGAAGTACGGCTCGACCTTGTACGCCGCCTGCGCGTACTCGACGTTCTCGTCGCGCTGCAGCTCGGCAGCGACGGCCTCCGGGTCGGCGTTCGCGGCCATGCTCAGCACTTGGAAGTTCGCGTATGGCGGCTGTGAAGCGTTCGAGGCATCGGCGGCCCGCATCGCCTGTGTCCGTGCCGCGGTACCCACGCCACGCTTGAACTTCACGATGACGCGACCGGGCTCGTAGGCCGGGTCGTTCGCCGTCAGCAAACGCACGCGGCTTCGCCTGTCACGCGAGCGTCTGATCCGCGTCTCGTCGAGGCCGCGATCAATCGCGGGCGGCGCGACCGACTGCAGCAGCCGGCGGCTCGTGGGCTGGCGGTCTTCCTGTGCCTGGGGAACCAGCACGAGGACCGACGCCACCAGCACTGATGACCCGATCCAGATCAAGGCGTTCGGACGATGATGCATGGTGACCTCCGCCGCTCGACGTGACGTGATCGCGCGTGCCCCGGTCCCACGCCGACTGCTGGAGCACTTCCGTGAGCACGCGGCCGTCGGGATCGGCAAGGGTGATACCTGTGAGCATCGCGAGTGTTGGCGCGAGGTCCGCGGGCGAGGCAGGCGAGAGCTGGCGGCCTGCTTTGATGCCATGCCCCATCAGCATCACGGGGACACGCCGGTCGTAGGCGTGCGCGCTGCCGTGCGTGGCGCCGGTGGCGCCGATAATCCAGTAAGGTTTGGGGACGAGATTGATCTCGCCGTTGCGATCGGGATGCAGGCTCCGTCGCACGAGCCGCGCGACCGGATCGTCCCCGTACTCCCCGCGCAACACCGCATCGGTGCGAAAGACCCGCCCGACACCAGGGACGTCTTCGATCGCCCGCGTGACGGCGTCCCACGCACGCGGCGTTTGGTCGAGCCGCTTGCGCGCATCCGGCGTGAGATAGAGCTCACCTGACACGAAGTGCTCAATCCACGTCCCCGGTCCCAGTGCTGGTCCCAGGGCCTCGGTGAGCGCTGCCTCGGCACGTTGCGCGACCTCCTTCATCTGCAAGCGTCCCGCGTCGAGGCCGAGGGCTGCCATCTGTTCCGGGATGGGTGACACGCCGTGATCGGCTGAGAGGGCGACGACGTAGTGGTCGCGGCCGACCTGGCGGTCGAGCGTCTCAAACAGCTCCCCGAGGGTTTCGTCCAGACGCGCCAGGAGGTCCTGCACTTCGTGGCTGCGCGGACCGAACGCGTGTCCCACACGATCGAGCCCCGAGAAACCGACGCCGAGGACGTCGGTTCCGGCGCCCTTGCCGAGGTCGAAAGACTCGACGGCCGCAGCCGCCATGCGTCCGAGATACGCGTCGGCGAAGGGGCTGACCTCCCAGCGGTTGTAAGAGGCTTCCGGCGTGTCACCCTCGAGCGCATGCGGGAACGTGCGCGACCCGCCGCGTGGCGGCGCTTCGCCGACGCCGTCGTCTTGGTACAGGTACGATGACGCGGGCAGCGCGCGATCCCACGTCTGGCTGAGCTCACGATCGACCGGATGCGCCGTCACGTAACGCTCGAGAAACGGAACACGGTCGCGCGGGCCATGCGCAGAAGAGCTCATCCAACCGTCCGCGCCCTCATGCCAGGCCACCAAATCAGCTCGATGCCCCGCGAACATAATCGCCGAGCGCGCCTTCATCGACAGCGAGACGACTTTCACGGGCCGGCCGCTCTGCGCGCGCAGCTCATCCGAGAAGGTCGGCACGAGCAGACGCCGCGCACTCTCGGCTGAGGTCGCGGTGCGCGCACCGTAGGCCACGCTGGGTGTCTCGGGGTCCGCAGTACACGACATCTCCTTACCGACGTCGCGGTCCCACCAGGCGTTGTTGATGATCCCGTGCTTCCACGGGAATGCGCCGGTCGCGATGGTCGCGTGACCGGCGCACGTCACCGTCCGGGCGTACGGATATGCGGCTTCCGAGAACCATGCGCCCTCGTCGAGGAGTCGACGAAGCCCTTTGGTCCATTGGAACTCGAACTTGTCGATGTAGTCCGTGCGGAATTGATCAACGCCTACGAGCACGACGAGGCGTGGGCGCTCGAGCCCCTGCGGGGGCTCGGCCTGCGCGGTCAACGCCGTCAGCGGAAGGCACAGGGCCAGGAGCAGTGTCAAAGAAGCGCGTCGCCTGCCTGACATCATGAGAAGGGTCACTTCGGATCCAGCGGATATCCCTTCCGCTCCCACGCACCGAACCCGCCACGCAGATAGCGAACGTCGGGAAAGCCACGGTCGAGGAGCAGGTACGCCGCACGGGCGCTCGATCCCTCACGTAGTCACGTGCAGTACGTCACGATGAGCACATCCCGCGGCAGATCCTGCAAGGGCGCCTCGATGCGGTGCAATTCAATCCGGATCGCGCCCGGGAGCTTCGTCTCTCCTCGGCTCCACGCGCTCGGGTTTCTCACATCAACAAATGTGATGCGCTGTCCCGCGTCCAGCAGTGCCTTGGCTTCAGGGGGCGCGATTGATGCGACCGTCGGTCCCAGCAGCAGGTCCAGTTGACGGCGTGCGTGCGCCATCCACACTGCAAAGTTGGCCTTGAGACGCTCCACGAGCCCTCCGGGAACCCTCGAGCCCCCGAAAACGTAACCGACTGCGTCAGGTTTCGGGGCGCACAAGACGTGTCGGACATCGCACGCCGCTGGTCCGTCGGGCGGTTGTGCGAAACGACCCAGCCGCTATTATGAGGGAAGAAGGGGCCGAGGAAGTCAAGTATCGCGCATCGAGTGTCAGGTGACAACGCAAGCGCCCCGCAAGCGTTACAGGGGAGGTGACTCAATGACGACGGCATCGACGGCGATTGCGTCGCCACAGCCGCAGACAGCCGGTCCGTTCGAGCGCGTGCTGCGCCCGTTCGCCGATGTGCGTGAGGGTGAGGGGCTGACGGCGTTGCTCATGCTCGCGAATCTCTTTCTGTTGATGACCGGGTATTACATTCTCAAGGTCGTGCGCGAGGCCCTCATCGGCTCCACCGGCGGCGCGGAGCTGGCGTCGTATGCGTCAGCGGGCCAGGCGCTTGCGTTGACGCTCTTTGTACCGCTCTACGGGTGGTTCTCGTCGCGCGTCGCCCGCCTTTCGCTCATTGTCGGCTTCGTCGGGTTCTTTCTCATTACGCTCGAGCTGTTCTATGTAGGGATCTCGGCGTCTGTTCCGTTCATCGGCTTCATCTTCTTCATCTGGGTCGGCATCTTTAGTCTGGCGACCGTTGCACAGTTCTGGTCGTTTGCAAACGACATTTATCGGCTCGGCGTCGGTGAGCGACTGTTTCCGCTCATTGGGATAGGCGCCACGGCGGGCAGTCCAGTCGGCGCAAAGGCGGCCGGCATGCTGTTCGAGGCGGGCATCTCGATTCCGGTCATGCTTCAGATCGCCGCAGGGCTCCTCGTGATTCACCTGGTGCTCTACTGGTTGATCCATCGACGTGACGAGCGGGCGGCCGCAGCCGCGCCAGACGAGGATAGCGGTGTGGAGTCGAGCACGTCGCCGCTTACCGGTGCCGGTGGCTTCCGCCTCGTCTTTCGGAGCCACTACCTGAAGCTCGTCGTCTTGCTGCTCGTGCTGTTGAACATCGTGAACACGACCGGTGAGTACGTGCTCCGACGGACGGTCGTTGACGCCGCCGCCGAAGCCATCAGCGCAGGTCGAGCCGCGAACGCGGAATCGTTCATCGGCGGCTTCTATGGCGACTTCTTCTTCTGGGTCAACCTGTTGGCGGTCGTCATTCAGGCGTTCCTGGTCTCGCGCATCGTCAAGCGCCTTGGCATGGCTGGCGTGTTGCTGATCCTGCCGCTCATCGCGCTCGGCGCCTACGGTCTGATCGGTCTCGGCGCAGGGCTCGTCGTCCTACGCTGGGTGAAGACCGCTGAGAACGCGACCGATTATTCCCTGATGAACACCGGCCGGCAGCTCTTCTGGTTACCGACCGACCGGGACGAGAAGTACAAGGCCAAACAGGCAGCGGACACGTTCTTCGTGCGAACTGGCGACCTCTTCTCAGCTGGGATTGTCTTTGCGGGCACGACGTGGCTCAGCCTGAGCGTGGCCGGCTTCGCGTGGGTGAACGTAGCGATTGTGCTGGCGTGGCTGGTCGTTGCCGTGCGAACGTACCGACACTATCGGCTGCTCTGTGCCAACTGCCCGTAGGGGAAGGTGACAAGGTGTCATCGCATCATCCAGAGCCGCAGCTGGCGCTCAGCTACCGACGCACCATGGGCAGATAGCAGAGTCCGGCGGCTATTGCGTCGACGACCGCGCACCCCACCACGAACCAACGCGGCGCGATGTCGGGCGGTAACCAGCCAGGACGATGAAGCACGTCGATCACGGCGTGCGAGGCAAAGGCAATGGACAGCAGCGTCAAAGCTTCGCGCGGCTCGCGAAGATACGCGGTTGCCGCCACGGCGAAGAAGAGCAAGGCGATCATCACGTCGAGCGTCGTGCCCAGCTTGTGCTCGTGGACGGCAGCCACGCCCAGCCAGACCGCGGCCACGAACGCCAATACCAGCGACGCGACCTGTGCCAAACGCAGCTCCGCCACCAGTCGGTCCGGGGCATTGAGCGGTACGCGGAGCGTACGAATCGCCATGGTGACCAGCGTGGCTACGAGCGCCGCGCCCGCGACGAGCAGGGCCTGCGACCCCTCCGACCAGCCAACAAGCGTCAAGATTGCCTCCTGGTAGCGAAGCTCCGCCTCAAACCGCCGAGCCTAGGCGAACCACGGTAGGGCGGATCTTCGCTACTAGATGCGCGGCCGCCGACGGCGGCCGCGCCTAAGACAGCTTCTAAGGCCGCCCCTATCAGAAAACTTGCTTCATCTGTCACGACTTCGGCCTTAGAAGATGTCTAGATATACTCTCCCGCGGCCACCATGCGTGTCATCGACATCATTCGCGCCAAGCGCGACGGGCGTGCGCTGACCCGGGCGGAGATTGCGTGGTTCATCAGAGGCGCCACCGAGGGCACCATTCCGGACTATCAGAGCGCGGCGCTCCTCATGGCCATCGTCCTGCGCGGGATGACCGTCGACGAGACCGCTTGGCTGACGAGCGCGATGGTCGAGTCCGGCGCGCGCGTTGATCTCTCGGCCCTGCCGGGCGTGAAGGTCGACAAGCATAGCACCGGTGGCGTCGGCGACAAGGCGTCGCTCGTGATCGCGCCGCTGGCTGCTGCCTGTGGCGCGATCGTGCCGATGATGAGCGGCCGTGGGCTCGGTCACACGGGCGGCACCCTCGACAAGCTCGAAGCGATCCCGGGATTTCGGACCGCGCTCTCGCTCGACGAATTCCAGCACATGTTAGCCGAGATCGGGTGCTCGCTCATTGGCCAGACCGCTGAGATTGCGCCAGCCGACAAGAAGCTGTACGCGCTGCGCGATGTGACCGGCACCGTGGAAAGCGTGCACCTCATCTCCGCGTCAATCATGAGCAAGAAGATCGCGGAGGGCATTGGCGCACTGGTACTCGACGTGAAAGCGGGATCGGGAGCGTTCATGAAGACCACCGCCGAGGCGAGAGCGCTGGCGGAATCCCTGGTGAGGCTTGGCTCCGCGGCGGGTATTCGGACCGAAGCGTTCATCACCGCCATGGAGCAGCCGCTCGGGCGCGCGATCGGCAACGCGCTGGAGGTGATCGAGAGCGTCGAGACGCTCAAGGGCCGTGGTCCAGCGGATCTCGAAGAGTTGTCGGTCTGCCTCGCGGCGCGTATGGTGTGCCTGGCGGGCGTCGCGTCGGATGAGCATGCAGCGGTGGCTTCCGTGCGTGCGGCGCTCGCATCTGGCGCAGCCCTGGAGAAGCTGCGTGAGATCGTGCGCTGGCAGGGTGGCGACCCAGACGTCATCGACGACTACAGCCGCCTGCCGGCCGCGCCGCACCGACACGCGCTCGGCGCCGCACGACGTGGCTTCGTGACGCGGCTCGATGCCGAGCTGCTGGGACGTGCGTCGATGACGCTTGGCGCCGGTCGTGACCGCGCCGACGCGGCCATCGATCCAGCCGTGGGCATCGTGCTGCACGTGACGATTGGGGATCGGGTCGAGGCGGGAGCCGCCATGCTGGAGCTGCACTATGCCGACGAGGCACGTCTGTCGAAGGCGCTCCGGCTCGTCGATCAGGCGTTGGTGATTGGCGACGCGCCGCTGCCCGCCGAGCGGCTCGTGCGTGGTGAGGTCGCATGACCAATCAATCGCCGCGGCCCGGACCCGTCACACGGCGTGACGCCGGGGCGCGTGTGGCGCTCGTCGGCGTGGCCGTTGTGGCGGCGGTCGCCGGGTATGTGCTCGCGCCGCTGACCGGCCCGCGTGGCCAGGCGGCGGCCGGCATCATCTGCTTTCTCGCCCTCATCACGGCGTGCTCGACGAACCTGCGCGCCATCAACTGGCGCACGGTCGGGTGGGGCGCGGCGCTGCAGATCGCGCTGGCGCTCTTCATCCTGAAGCTCGAGGTGAATGGCGTTCGACCCGGGTACCAGCTCTTCACGGGTATGGCAGCGGCCGTTGGCCAGTTCCTCGAGTTTACGAGTGCCGGCTCACAGTTCGTCTTTGGCGTCCTTGCCAACCAGGACGCCATGGCGGAGGTCTTCCCCGAGGCAGGCGGCTTCGTGTTTGCGTTCACCGCGCTGCCAACCGTCATCTTCGTCTCCTCCTTCTTCACGGTCCTCTACTACTTTGGCGTGTTGCAGCTCATCGTTCGGCTCATGGCCAAGGCGATGATGTATCTCCTGCAGACGAGCGGCGCGGAGACGTTGTCGGCGGCCGCGAACGTCTTCATGGGTCAGACCGAGGCGCCGATTATCGTCAAGCCGTATGTGCCGTCGATGACGCAGTCGGAGCTGCTCGCGCTGATGGTGGGCGGCCTTGCCACGATCTCTGGCGGCGTGATGGCCGTGTACATCGCCCTTGGGGCGGAGCCCGTGGCCATGCTCACGACCAGTGTGATGGCCGCGCCGTGCGGGTTGTACCTTTCGAAGATTCTGCTTCCCGAAACGGAGGAATCCGCGACGCGCGGCCAGGTCAAGCTGCGTGTCGAGCGCACACATGTCAACGTCATCGACGCCGCCGCGGCCGGCGCCTCGGATGGGACGACGCTGGCCATCAACATCGCAGCGATGATCATCGCGTTTCTCGCGTTCATTGCGCTCATCGATTACCTCTTGGGACTGGTCTCCCCCGACTTGTCGCTCGCGCGTGTCTTCTCGTGGCTGTTCGGGCCGGTGGCCATGCTGATCGGCGTGCCGGGCAAAGACGTGGGGGCCATCGCCGATCTGCTCGGCACGAAGCTGGTGGCGAACGAGTTCGTGGCGTACGTGAAGCTCACAACGGAGTACCGCGATCAGCTCGACCCGCGCTCGTATACGCTGGCGACGTTTGCGCTCACGGGGTTTGCCAACTTCCAGTCGATTGGCATCCTCCTCGGCGGCATCGGTGGCATGGCGCCGGAGCGCCGTCACGACCTCGCCCGCCTCGGCATGCGGGCGCTGCTTGGCGGGTTCGCCGCCACGCTCATCAATGCCGCCATCGCGGCCATGTTGATCTGAAGCGAGCTATCTTAGGCGACCCTCACGGCGCGTTATTGTAGAGGTCTATGTTCGAACGTTACACGGATTGGATTACCGAGGCCTCTCAGTTCATTGTCAAACGGATTCCTAACCCACCTGACATCGCCGTCGTTCTGGGCTCAGGACTTGGCCCCTTTGCAGATGAGCTCGACGATGCGGTACAGCTGGACTATGGCGAGATCCCACATTGGCCTGCCGCGGCCGTGATCGGGCATCCGGGTCGATTCGTGGTTGGCCAGCATCAGGGCAAGCGTGTCGCGGCGCTCGCTGGCCGCGTCCATCTGTACGAGGGACACGACCCGCAGATGGTGACGTTTGGCGTGCGCGTGCTCAGGCAGCTCGGCGTGAACGTCCTCGTGCTCACCAACGCGGCCGGCGGCATCAACACGTCGTTTTCGCGGGGCGCCTTGATGCTCGTCGACGATCACATCAACCTGATGGGCGTGAATCCGCTCGCCGGCCCCAACGACGAGCGCGTCGGGCCACGCTTTCCGGACATGACCGAGGTCTATTCTCGGCGGCTGCGGGCGATTGCCGAGGAGGCCGCCGCTGCCGCGGGCGTGTCGCTGACGAGAGGGGTCTATCTGGCGGTCGTTGGACCCAGCTACGAGACGCCCGCGGAGATCCGCGCATTCCGCACGCTCGGTGCAGACGCCGTCGGCATGTCGACCGTGCCCGAGGCCCTCGCCGCACGCCATATGGGGATGGAGGTGCTGGGGATCTCTTGCATCTCGAACATGGCAGCGGGCGTGCTGCCGCAACCGCTTCACCACGACGAGGTGATGGCGACGATCGCGCGGGTCCGTGGACAATTCACGGCGCTGCTCCGTGGCATCATCGAGCGGTTATGAGCATCGACGCCCTCATCGACGCTGCGCGGCGCGCGCGCATGAATGCTGTCGCTCCCTTCTCTGGCTTCCTCGTTGGCGCCGCGGTCGAAGCGAGGGATCGCACCATTGTCTCCGGCTGCAATATCGAAAATGCTACCTACGGCCTCACCCTGTGCGCCGAGCGGGTCGCGATGTTCAAGGCGCTCTCGGAAGGCCATCGGCACTTCGTTCGCGTCGCGATCGTGACAGATACCGACGCTCCAGCCCCACCGTGCGGCGCCTGCCGGCAGATTCTGTGGGAGTTCGGCGGCGATTTGGAGATCGTGCTCGCAAATCTCGAGCGCGAGATCGAGCGGTATCGGCTTGCCGACTTGCTCCCGCTCCCGTTCGATGCTGCAACCATGAAGACACGAAGAACACGAAGAACAACAAAATGATCTCCTTCGTGATCTTCGTGACCTTTCGTGGTTGAGACTTCGTGAGCTTCGTGTTGTCTCTTTGTGTCCTTGTGGTTCACACGTTGCTAGTATGCAATGAGATTGAGATGCCTGAGCAAGGATAGATACCAAGAGGGCTGCCACGGATTTGCGAGAGTCATCGTCGCGCTTGCAACCGAGATTGCCAACACGAACATCGCCGTGCGGCGTCGCCACCGGCTGGATGCCCATCGGTCGGCTTCGCCGATCATGGTGATCAGCCAGAGCGGCGTCAGCCAAAAGAACCACCGCGGCGCACTGGTCACGCCACCATAGTTGTGCGTCCTGTACACGTAGAAGAGAAACACGACGACCGTGACGACCAGCGTGAGGCCGCCGAGCCACCGCTTGGCGCGGCGCTCGACTTGGTCGCCGTCTGGGTGGATGCTCCATCGGACCATGCCGATCCACCCCAAGAGGAAGAGCGGCGTCAGCGACAGGATGCCGGTATGGCCGACGAGGAGGTGGAATGCATAGACTGGCTTTGGCTCGCGGACTGCATCGATGCCGACAGGATGATTCCAATAGCCTCCGCCGTAGTGGTACCACTCGGGCCGGCCGTAGCTCGGCACGATGTCACCTACTGCCAAGTACTGCGTGCCGAGATAGGCCATGACAGGCAGCGCGGCACACGGCACGGCAACAGAGAGCGTGCGGCGCCAGGACGTCGTCCACAACCAAAGCAGGATGGCGGCCGCGAACGACGCGGCTGGGAGCTCATTGCACGCGGTCCAGCCGGCGAACACGCCAGCCGCCGCGAAGCGCCAGCCCTCCCGCCGACCTTCGAGCTCAATTCGCAGCACATGATAGATGGTGAACAGCGCGCCGGCCGCGGCCACGGTGTGGTTGTTCAAGCTGATGAGAAACGTGCCGACGAATGTGCCGAAGCCGGCCGCGCACATCACGAAGATCCGCGCCCAGTCCGTGCGCGCGTGCCGTTCGAGCAAGCGGGCGAGCAGGCACAGCGACCAGACGAACGGCAGCCAATTGATCGTGAGCAGGATGGTACGCGCGACTTTGGCCCGATCGCGCGTGATGTGCCAGCCGACCGTCTGTTTGATCAGCCAATACTCTCCCGCGAGCAAGGTCGGTAGCAGCGTCGGCTTCGACGAGTAAAAACGTCGGGTCGTGGGATGGAGCACCTGATCGACGGTGCGCCAGCCCCGCTCGGACACGATGCCGACGTCTCGGTAGGTACCGTCGTAACGTCGCCCGTAGCGCGTCCCGATCGCGTAGGTACCGGTGTCGACCAGCGCGCGGATCGTCGACCAGCGCGACTGATCATTCACCACGTACACGGGACGAGCAGATAGAACGCGCGCGCCGTGAATGCTGGCGGCGATGATGATGAGCAGCGTGAGCGCGGATGTGGCGCGTCGCGTTGGCCCGGCGTGCGGCGCCTCGTCAGCGTTACGCGTCATTGGAAGCGGATACCCGGCGCGTGGATCGCGGCTTCCGGGCACGGCGCGCGTCGCCAATGCGCTCCGCCACGCTGTACGTCTCGCGCTCGCGCCCGGCGTACGCCGTGACCAGTGACGCGAGCAGCGCCAGCGAAGCGAGCTGTACCCCGACAATCAATGCAGCCGCCGAGTAGGTCATGAGCGGTCGCCCGCCGAGAGGAGGGATTGACGGATCCGAGAGGCGAAGCACCCAGAGCACGGCGAGATAACCGAGGCCGCAGAGACCCCCACATAGTGCCACGAGGCCGAACGTGCCAAGCAGATGGTGTGGACGGCCGCCGAACCCGGTGAGAAACTTGACCGCTGCCAGGTCGAGCAGGCCCTTGACGCTGCGCGAGATGCCGTACTTCGATTGCCCGAACCGCCGCCGGCGGTGATTGACGGGAATTTCTCCAACGCGAAAGCCTCGCGCGTGTGCGAGCGCCGCCATGAAGCGATGCAGCTCACCGTAGAGCGCGACCTCACGCAGCACCTCTCGCCGGTATGCTTTCAAGCCGCAATTATGATCGTGCAGCGAGACGCCGGTGCTCCAGCTCGTAATGACGTTGAACAGATGGCTGGATAGCACCCGATGCCACGGATCGTGCCGCTGACGCTTCCACCCGCTGACCAGGTCGTACCCGGTGTCCAAGGCCGCGAGCAGCCGTGGCACGTCAGCAGGGTTGTCCTGGAGGTCGGCGTCCATCGTCATGACGACCTGCCCGCGCGCGGCCCGGAAGCCCGCCGAGAGCGCCGCGGCCTTTCCGAAATTGCGTCTGAGTCGAATCGCGCGCACCCGCGAGTCTTGACCGGCAATGGTCCGAATCGTTTCCCACGACCCGTCGTGACTTCCATCGTCGACGAAGATGATCTCGAGCGGAAGATGGCTCTGGTCCGCCGTGGCAACGAGCTCCGCGTGGAGCTGTTCCAGGCTTTCTCGCTCGTTCCAGACCGGCACAACGACCGAGACGGTGTGTTGTGAGTCACTGCGCCGCTGGGGGTGCTGTTCTGGCATCGGGAGCGTGGACGCGTCAGGAGGGGCCACGTACGGAAGCTTTCATACCGAAACTGGTGCCGGAATGCAAGGGGGCCTCGTGTACCCACAACTCCACCACGATCGCCCGACGTTCCGCCGCCAGCCTGTCATAAATGGGGGAGATTCCCTCGTAACGGTGATACTTCATGGCTCAACCCTCGTCCGGTCGGCGGGCCAGCGCGACGAGGCCGGGGCCCCGGTTCGGCGCGAGGCGCTGCAGCCAGGTAAACGGCGCGGCGCAGACCCAGACCAGCGGGCCGGCGGCCACACCGTCCGGCTGAAGGAAGCGTCCGGAGCCTGCGCTGCGCTCCTCGGCCGTCCGTGCCGCCGAGGCGACGCGGCGCTCTGCTATCCGGTTGCGCATCCGTTCCAACAGGTTGTCGAGCGGCCAGCCGTATCGGCGCAACACAACCTCGACGCAGCCCACCTCGGTGAGCAGCTTCCGCAGCGCCTCGGGCGTGTACCGACGGTGGTGCCCGACCAGCTCGTCCGACGGACCGAACCGCTCAGGATCGGCCGGCACCGAAAGCAGCACGTGTCCGCCACGCCGGACCAGCTGCACCCATTCGGCCAGCGCGGCGTGGTCGTCTGCGATGTGCTCGAGCACCTCGAACGCGCAGACCAGGTCGAACGCGGCGCCGTCCGGGAGCGTGTGGTGGTCGCCGTGGAGGACCGAGCCGCCCAGCGGCGCGATTCGGGCCTCGGCCACCCGCCAGGACGTCTCGTCCGGTTCGACGGCCGTGTACCGAGCGACCGCCGCGATCCGGGCACCGGCGGCGCCCTGGCCACAACCGAGCTCGAGCACGTTGCCTGGCCGCAGGCCGCGTAGGATCGGGCTGACCACCGCCCAGCGCAGGTTTGCGCGGGCGGTCAATGGCGGTGCTCGAGGGTGGCGCCACATGGCCCGCTAGAAGGATGCTGAAAAGCCCCTGTCAGAACTGGTCAACCGAGACATGAAGCTCCGCGTCTGCTACTTCGGGACCTTCGAATCGCACTACGACCGGAATCGGATTCTGATCCGAGGGCTCCGCGAGCTGGGGGCCGACGTCTCGATCTGTCACTCGGCCGTGCTCGAGCACATGCGGCACAAGACGGGAGTGTTGAACCGCCCCGGCGCGCTCGCCAAGATGGCCGGCCGAATGGCACGCGCGTACGCGGATCTCGCGCGTCGCTACATGAAAATGCCCGACCACGACGTCATGATCGTCGGTTACTTGGGCCACCTCGACGCCATCATCGGATCCGTTCTCGCCCGGCGACGAGGCAAGCCTCTGGTCTTCGACGCGTTCATCTCGCTGTACGACACGCTCACCCAGGATCGCGGCATGTTCTCGCGCGGCCGCCTGCCGGCCAAGGCGCTCTGGTGGCTCGACAAGGTCGCCTGCGCGCGCGCGGACGCCGTGGTGCTCGATACGCGTGCACACGCGGAGTACTTCGGTAGGGAGTTCGGCGTGCCGGCGTCGAAATTGCACTGCGTGCGCGTCGGTGCGGACGATTCCGTGTTCCATCCCCGTCCCGAGCTTGCCGAGGGACGAGAACGTCAGGGGCGCCCTGAGCTCAGTGGAAGGGTAGCCGAGCCCTTCACGGTTTTTCATTATAGTAAGTTCGCACCGCTCCACGGCGTCGAGTACATCCTCGAAGCGGCGCGGGAGCTCGCCGGGGAACCCGACGTGCGCTTCTTGCTGGTCGGCGGGGGACAGCTCGAGGAGCAGATCGATGCATCCATCCGGGAGCTCCGCCTCTCCAATGTCGACCGCATCGATTGGCTCTCCACCGAAGAGCTGTGCCGGCGTATCGGCGAGGCGGGTTGTTGCCTTGGGATCTTCGGTGGCTCCGAGAAGGCGTCGCGCGTGGTGCCGAACAAGATCTACCAGTGCATGGCGGCCGGAGGTGCGATCGTGACAGGCGATACACGGCCCACGCGCGAGGTCCTCACGCATGGCCACGACGCGTGGCTTTGCCCCGTCGCGGATGGCCGCGCGCTCGCGCGGGCCATTCGTACGCTGCGAGACGATCCGGGGCTGCGGTTGCGCCTCGCCCGGAACGCCGTCGAGACTTTCCAGGCGGTGGCGACGCCGCGGCGCGTGGCCGCGGAGTTGATCTCGGTGTTCGAGGGGCTGATCCATCGTGGTAACGATAGCGGTGCACCGTGCAGCGAGCGCGTGAGGCGGTAGGAAGCGTCCTCGGGCTCGTCTTCGTCGCCGGAGGTCTCTTTTACGTCTGGCAGCGACGTGTCCTACTGGCCGAGACGCTCGAGGCGTCGTGGGAGGGGCTCCTGCTGATGCTTCTCCTCGTCTCGGCTACGTGGGTCGCGATCTCGGCGCAGAGCTACGTGCTCTTCCGCGCCGAGGGCTTACCGATCTCGTTCAGAGAGAACTTCGTGCTCTCGTCGGCAGTGGCCTTCGGGAATTATCTGCCCTTCCGGATCGGCGTCGTCGTCCGTGCTCAGTACATGAAGCGCGAGTACGGCATGGGCTACGTGCGTTTCGGCAGCCTCTTCGCCGTCCGGTTGGCGATCCAAATTGCCATCAGCGGCGTGGTCGGGATTTGCGCGCTCCTGTTTGGAGCCGCGGTGAGTGGGCGGTTGAGTTACCCGCTACTCGCGATCTTCGGTCTGCTCACGGCGGTGGCCCTCGTGTCCCTGATACACCCCCTGCCTCCCCTCACCTTTTCAGGCAAGAGGGCGGCGCGCCTCTGGGACGATTTCCGAGAAGGGTTCGGTATCGCACGTCGGCGGCCAGGCCTCGCCGCGATCACCGCGTTCTGGACGCTGGCTCAGTACGCGCTCCTGAGCCTCCGCTTCGGCATCACGTTCCATCTGCTCGGAACGAGCGCGCCGCCGTGGGTGCTCCTCGTCTTGAGCGTCGCCTCTGGCGTGAGCGCCCTCTTGGCGATCACGCCGGGCAACCTCGTCGTCAGAGAGCTCATCATCGGCTACGTGGTCTTCGCCACCGGGCAAGCGTTCGACTTGGGAATCTTCGCCGGGACCTTTGACCGGGCCGCTCAGCTCGCGGTGGTGGCAACGCTGGGAGCGAGCTGCTTCACTTACGTGTGGTTTCGCGGGCGCGCGGCCGTGGAGGACATGTGAACACGATCTTCGCGGTGCGCGGTTCTGCCGAGCGCTTCAACAGGATGTGTCGTGCAGCATCTGAGGTTGTTGGCGTGGCACCGGCCGCGATCGAGGTACGTTCGAGCTCAGGCGGGCCGGCCCTATGCCTTGGTGTCACGAGCGACGGCGGGTGGGTGGCAGGTCGCGCAACCCTCGCCGGGTCGTCCATCGTCGCGCTCGGCTCGACGCTGCAACGGGCTGATCATCCAGACCGCGCAGCTGCTCGACTCTTGGAGCGGTTCCTCGCGACTGACGGTGCCCTCCCTCGGGAGCTCGATGTCGACGTGATCGCTCTCATCGGCGGAGCCGATGGGACGTTGGTTCTCGTGAGCGGCGCCGGGCCCCACCGAGTCGTCGTTCACGACTCCGGAGAGGAAGCGGTTGTGGCGAGCCACCTCTGGCTGGTCGCGGCTGGCGTCGATCGAGCCGCTTTCGATCGTGCCTACGAAGACTTCCTTCTCTGTCACGCGTTCGTTCCCCATGGGCGAACCATCCTCGAGGGTGTGACGGTGCTACCACCGCGAGGAGGCCTCTCGCTCCCATCGAACCGGCGTCTCGAGTTTCCACGACGAGATGTCGAGTCAGCTTCGGATGCCCGAACGATGGACAGACGCGCGGTGGCGCAAGAATTGTTGCGATTGGTGACGGAAGCCGTGGCTCGACAGGCGCAAGGGTGCCAAGAACAAGGCGTGCTGCTCGGAGGCGTCGACTCGGCGTTGGTCGCAGCGATTCTGCATCGTCTCGGCTACAGCGTCCGAACCTTCACATACCTATTCGGGGAAGAGCGCTACAACCAGCGCCACGTCGATGACGTGGTGAAGGCGGCGAACGCGAAGCACACGTGGGTGTCGATCGAGCCGGATCGCATCGCTAGCACCCTCCGCCGTTTCGGCGAGTGCTACAACCAACCGGTCGCACAACCGCACTACATTCTTCATGCTCTAGCGGCTTCAGAAGCGGCTCGGGATCTTGGTGTGCGGCACATCTTTTCAGGAGACGGCGCCGACGCGGTGCTCTTGGGCTATCCGACCGTGAATCAGCGGGCCCGGCTGCTCTCGAGAGTAGGCATCTTGCCGCCCGTGGCCTTACGGACCGCTCGATCGGTCCTCGGTCTGAAGCCGGTCGAAAGGGTGTTGGGTCATGGGGGACGCCGTGCGCGGGGCGTCCTCGAACAAGCCATGTCCTCGCCAGCCGCCAGGGGTCATCTACCAGTGCCGATTTTCGATGAGATCGCTCGTCGACGTCTTCGAGCCGAGCAGCCTCCTCAGCACGAAGACGTTGCTCAAATCCGCGAGCAACTTGCGCCTCGTTCGGCGCTTCATCCTATGAGGCTTGCGTTGCAAGGCCACGCGGCGATCGGCCAGAGTCGCTCGAAGGTCGAGGGCACCGTCGCCGCCACGGGCGTCGCCCAAAGCTCGCCGTATCACGATCAGAGCGTCCAGCAGTTCGGCATGTCCATTCCAGAGACGCTTCTTCGTCCCCCGAGCTCGGGGTCGGGCGACGTCGGGAAGCGGCTATTCCTCGACGCGATCGTCGACGCTGGCCTGCTGCCAGCGAGTGTTGTCTACCAAGCCAAGCAGTCGCCTGTTGCCTCGCCCATCGATCGCTGGTACCGGACGATCTTGCGACCGACGGTCGAGGAGCTCGTCGGGTCGTTACCGTTCACGTGTGACGCGAGGTACATGGACGAGCTATTCGGCGACAGCGCGATCGACCGCGCCTTCCGAAACCACATCGGGCGCTTGGGAGACCACATCCTCCAACCGATCGGCCTTCTGGCATCCTACGGCGCGTTAGCACACGCTTGCCGACGCGCAGCGAGTCAACCGTGACGGCGCCGGCCTCCTGACTCGAGCAGCTCCACGGCGAGCTCTGTGCTCCGTCTTGCCTGCGCCACGAGAGCGGGTAAGCGCAGCTCGATGGCTCGAGACAGCGCCGCACGGTTGTCCAGGATCTCGTCCATGGCCATGCGCAGGGCACCGGTGTCGAGATTGCGGATGTCGAAGGCGAATCGCTCCATCCCGAGCTGCGTCATGAAGCCAAGCGCTTTGTGCTCGTAGTAGAAACAGAGGCCCGGAACGCACGCGGAGCCGCCAAAGATGGCGGGATGGTAGCGGCTTGCGATGAACGTGTCCGCCATCCCGAAGATGCTGCGCTGGGTGTCTGAGTCGAGGGAGTCGTCAACGATCTCCCAGCTCAGCCCGGGCGGAAGGCGCTGTGCGATGCGCTTCAGATAGGGCACGTCGGTATGCGCCTTCCCGTACAGCTGAGGGAGGAAGAGGAAATGGCAGTCGCGGCGTTTCGAGAGGTGCATCACGAGATCGACGAGCGCGTTCTCGTAGGCGGACTTCAGGCCCACCGGATCAGCAGCTTCCAGGAAGGCGTAGTCGATGACCGACACGCCGACCACGAAGCGATCGGCAAGACTGTTCCGGTTCGCGCCGAAGAACTGTACGCGGTCGAGCGGGGGCACACGAACTTGGATGGCCGAATCTGCGGTGACGTGCACGGTGAGACTCTGACCGACCAACCTCTCGATCATACGGGCCGAGATCGGCTCGCGCGCACACAGGACATCAAACGCACGGTAGAGGCGCCGGCGTAGGGGGTTCAGAAGGGGGTTCGCGAACGGACCGGCCGACGGCGAGTACAGCATGAGCGGCTTCCGGTAGCGCTTCGCGAACCAGACGAAGAACCAATGCACCAGCTCGTGGTTGGCGTAGATGTCGCCGAAGTATGGACCACCGGGAGCCGAGAGCACCAGATCGGCCCTCTCGTAAGCTTCTGTGATGGCCTTGCCGTGCGGGCCGAGCACGGGCTCGAGCGTCGCGCCGACCAGTGTCCCCACAGCGAAGAGCGACAATCGCGCCGCCTCGCTCACGGACATCGTGATCGGCAGCATCCGCACATCCTGCGCAAATTGGAGCGTGAGCGAACGGTCGCGGAACTGGTACAGAATCGTGAAGCTCGCCCCGCCCAACGCCTCGTCGAGGCAGGCGAGCATGGCACGCATGGCTGCCTCGTCTCCGCGGTTCTCTCCGTGTTGGTTCAGGATGAGGACGTGCCGCACCGAGGTATGATGACATTATGTTGCCAACCGTGGCATGGGACGGTGATGTCGTGTCCATGGTGGACCAGCGAAAGCTGCCCGCCAAGGAGGTCTATGTCCGCTGTCGGACAGCGCAGGAAGTGGCTCGTGCGATCAAGGCGATGGTCATTCGCGGCGCGCCGGCCATTGGCGTCGCGGCGGCCATGGGTGTGGCGCTCGGTGTCAAGCGCAGTACGGCGCATGGCACGAAGCAGCTGACCGCGGAGTTCTTCAAGATCTGCGATCTGCTCGCGTCGACGCGTCCGACGGCGGTGAATTTGTTTTGGGCGATCGAGCGGATGAAGCGTGTCTTCTCCGCAGCGGTGCAGGCGGGAGCATCGGTCGAGGAGCTGAAGGCGCGACTCGAGGCCGAGGCAGCGCGTATCCACGACGAAGACGTCGAGAGCTGTCGTGCCATCGGCCGGCACGGCGCGACCATCGTCCCGGAACAGGCACGTGTGCTCACGCATTGCAATGCTGGCGCGCTCGCGACCGCCGGGTATGGCACCGCGCTCGGCGTGATCCGCGGTGCGGTCGAAGTCGGCCGGCGCGTCGAGGTCTTTGCGGATGAGACGCGCCCATTTCTGCAGGGCGCACGGCTCACCGCGTGGGAGCTCATCAGAGACGGCATCCCGACGACGGTGATCGCCGACAGTATGGCCGGCTCGCTGATGCAACACGGTCGCGTGGACCTGGTCGTGGTTGGCGCGGATCGCATTGCGGCGAACGGCGATGTGGCCAACAAGATCGGAACCTATTCGCTGGCTGTGCTCGCGCGGGAGCACAGCGTCCCGTTCTACGTCGCGGCGCCGCTTTCCACGGTCGATCTCGCGTCACCAGACGGCGCATCGATTCCCATCGAAGAGCGCAACCAACGTGAGCTCACGCACGTTGGCTCCCAGCGGCTCGCAGCGGCTGGTGCGTCGGTGTGGAATCCCGCGTTCGACATCACGCCGGCCGCGTACGTCAGCGGCATCGTGACGGAACACGGCATTGCGCGCCCTCCCTATGCAACGTCGCTGCGCGCCTTGATCGAGCAGCGCACACCGGCCCTGACGTGACACGCAGGCATGAAGATCCTTGGCATCGAGAGCTCCTGTGACGAGACCGCGGCGGCCGTCGTCGAGGAGCGGGGCGACGCGGCGCGGCCGTGGCAGGCACGCTCGAACGTGATCGCGTCCCAGGTGGCGATTCACCGGGCATGGGGCGGCGTCGTGCCGGAGCTCGCGTCGCGACAACACCTGCGCGACATCTGTGGCGTGGCCGAGCGCGCGCTGGAGGACGGTCGTGTCGGGTGGCGCGATATCGACGCGCTGGCCGTGACGCAAGGGCCCGGTCTCGTCGGATCGCTGCTCGTCGGTCTCTCGTTTGCCAAGTCGGCGGCGGCATCGCTGGGCGTGCCGCTCGTCCCGGTACATCACTTGGCAGGCCACATCGAGTCGCTCGTGCTCGAGCACGGTGAGCTGCCGTATCCCGCGTCCGTGCTCGTCGTGTCCGGTGGCCACACGAGTCTCTACTTCGTGCCGGAGCCGGGCAGGTACCACCTCGTTGGCCGAACACGGGATGACGCGGCGGGCGAAGCGTACGACAAGGTCGCCAAGCTGTTGGGCCTTGGATACCCAGGCGGTCCGATCATCGACCGCCTGGCTACCCAAGGAAACGAGCACGCGATTGCCTTCCCGGTGGCACGCCTCACGCATCGAGACCGTAACCCGGCGCCAGAGGTGCTTCTGCCCGAAGGGTTCGAGAAGGCGCTACAGTATCGCACCGATTTCAGTTTCAGCGGCCTGAAGACTGCGGTGATGCGCTATGTCAAATCACGAGATGCTGGCCCTGGCGCGCGTTCCGCATTCTCCGATCACGAGATTGCCGACATCTGCGCGAGCTTCCAGCGCGTCGTGATCGAGGCGCTGCTCAATCGCACGTTCGACGCCGCGCGCTGGTACAACGCGAGGAGCATCGGCATCGCCGGTGGGGTCTCCGCGAACAGCCGTCTGCGCGCGGTCGCCACGGCGCGAGGTGAGCAGGTGGGTCTACCGGTCTTCGTGCCGAGTCTGAAGCTTGCCACCGACAACGCCGCGATGATCGCGGCTGCTGGCCTCCGCCGCTTCCACCAAGGCGTCACCGCGCCCCTCTCGCTCAATGCCCACGCCAATCTGTCTCTCTGACCAATTGTCCTGGCGCAGGCCCTTTGTTTGATTTTAGTGAGCCAGCCAACGAAGATCGGAGCAATGACGCACACTGAATATCTCTGGTTCAACACGAAGGAGCGACAGGAGTTCGTTCGCATCACCGATGATGTACGCCACGCCGTAAAGAAGAGTGGAGTCAAGGAGGGCCTGGTGCTCGTCTCTGCGATGCACATTACGGCAGGCGTCTACGTGAACGACTGGGAAGAGGGCCTCATCGAGGACTTCCAGGCCTGGTTGGAGAAGCTCGCGCCGTACGGCTTGCCATATCGCCACCACCAAACCGGCGAAGACAATGCCGATGCCCATTTGAAACGCACAATCATGGGTCAGCAGATGATTTTACCGATCACGAAGGGCGACCTCGATCTGGGGCCCTGGGAGCAGGTCTTCTATGCGGAGTTCGACGGCCAGCGCCGCAAGCGGGTCGTGATCAAGGTGATCGGCGAGTGAAGGTGCAAGGTGCGAGGTGCTAGGGCTGTCTCAGGCTCTAGGTGTCAGGGCTTCAGGTATCAGGGCTGCCCAGCCCTGAGAACCTGGTCCCTGAAGCCTGAGACAGCCCTGGCACCTTGCACCTTTACCGTGTTCCCGTTCGCCAGAGATCTAGAGCCTTGTTGATCACTGCGCACGTTTCACTGGCCAGACGATAGGGTGCGAGATTGGTCGGATCGGCGAGCACGACCTCGCTCACATCAGAGCCAGCTCGCAGGCTGCCGCCTCGAGGTGTGCAGAGAAAGCCAACGAGCACGTAGTGGTACTCCGCGCGTCCATCGGCATCACGCACGATACGATCGACGACGTCGACAGGAGGACCGACCTCTACGTCGAGGCCGGCTTCTTCGCGCAGCTCACGCGCCACGGCGGCGGCGAGCGTTTCACCGAGCTCTAGCCGACCGCCGGGCAGGTTCCACGTGCCCGCCTGGGGCTCCGTCGCTCGCCGCACGAGCAACACGCGCCCCTCGTCAATGACGATGGCTCCGACGCCGACAACTGGGTGTGCTGGGTAGCGACGAGCCGGGACGACGTCAGAGGGGGAGGCTTCTGTCAAGAACGTGGCGGCATTGGCGGGTCAACGTCAGAAGAATATATCATGCGGGCGGTGAACCCATATGGAGATTGGCATGACAGCGTCGCGTGACGAGGCCTGGTCATTGCTCACCGAGTATACGAAGAGTGAGAGTCTCATCCGCCATGCCCTCGCCGTCGAAGCGGCCGTGCGCGGGTATGCGCGGCGGTTCGGCGAAGACGAGGAGCTGTGGGGCATCGCGGCGCTCCTGCATGACTTCGACTACGAGCGTTGGCCCGATCTGTCGGAGCATCCGTTTCGCGGCGCTGAGATCTTGCGTGAGAGGGGTTACCCGGAGCTGATCGTGCGAGCCGTCCTGTCGCATGGTGATCACACAGGAGTACCGCGGCAGACGAAGCTCGAGCACGCCCTGTTTGCGTGTGACGAGCTGTGCGGCTTCATCACGGCCGCCGCGCTCGTGCGTCCCTCCAAGAGTGTGCTCGACCTGAGCTCATCTTCCGTGCGCAAGCGCATGAAGGACAAGGCGTTCGCGCGCGCGGTGCGCCGTGAGGACCTCGTGCGCGGCGCTGAGGAGCTGGGCATTCCTCTCGACGAGCACATCACCAACGTCATTCGGTCAATGCGAGAGAGGGCGGAGGAATTGGGGCTCAAGGGAGAGATGTAGGGCGGTGCCGGGTGCGGGGGTGCTGGGTGCCGGGGTGCGGCACCGGCACGTCTCCACCCAGAACCCTGTACCGTTTCCCTTCGTCTAGTCCTTTGCGGGGTGAGATGGCGGATTTGGTGGTTCAGCTCCAGCAGGTCAGTGTCACCTACGGCAAGACGCACGCGCTGACCAACGTCAGCGCCACGTTTGCTCCGGGCGCCGTCGGTCTCCTTGGACCGAACGGCGCCGGAAAGAGCACGCTGCTTCGTGCCCTGCTCGGCTTCGTCTCACCCGACCAGGGCGCCATGAGCGTCCTCGGGCTCGATGTGCGTGCGCACCCCCGCGAGATCCGCCGCCGCATCGGCTACATGCCGGAAACCGACGCGCATATTCCAGGTATGAACGCGGTCACCTTTGTCGCGTACTGCGGCCGGCTCGCCGGCCTCCCGGCTGCCGACGCCATGCAGCGTGCGCACGAGGTGTTGTTCTATGTTGGGCTCGGCGAGGCGCGTTATCGAAATTCAGAGACGTACTCCACCGGCATGAAGCAGCGCCTGAAGCTTGGACAGGCGTTGGTCCATGATCCGGACCTTCTGTTTCTCGATGAGCCCACCAACGGCCTCGACCCGAAGGGTCGCGACGAGATGCTCGCGCTCGTGCAGGACCTGGCGCACAACAAGGGCGTCAACCTAATCCTCTCGTCGCATCTGCTGCCCGATGTCGAGGCGACCTGTCATCACGTGGTTGTTCTCGACAAGGGGCGGGTGGCGACCCATGGGCCGATTGCCGAGTTGAAGGGACCCACGGGCCGCGTGTTCGAGCTGCGCATCAAAGGCGACCTTCCGGCGTTCGTGGATGTGCTGCGCGCGCACCAGATGGACTGCCACGGTACCGACGATGACGTGATGCGCGTGTTCGTGCCGGCGGGCATGGGCGCACAGGATGTCTTCGGGCTGGCCGCGCAGCACCGTGTACAGGTGCGCCACTTGCGTCCGAGCGTCCCGACGCTCGAGGATGTCTTCGCCCGCGCCGTGGGAGAACCATAGAAGCCGAGATGCCCATTCACGACCAGAGCTATCGTCGCTATCAAGGCGTACGTCTGCCGGTAACCGGAGCCTGGACCATCATTGCGGCGCACGGTCTCATGAGCTTCCTGCGCCGCCGTGCCTTTCTGGCTGTCATGGTCGCCGCCTGGATCCCATTTGTCGTCTACGCGGTACGCATCTATTTCGCGGCGAACTTCTCGCAGGCATCAGTGCTGGCCCCCACGCCAGACATGTTCCGGCAGTTTCTCGACAATCAGGGCTTCTGGATCTTCATCGTCACCATTTACGTAGGCGCGGGCCTCATTGCCAACGACCGCCGCGCCAATGCGCTGCAGCTCTATCTGTCGAAGCCGCTCACGCGCACCGAGTACGTCGCCGGGAAGATGGCGGTGCTCGTGACCTTCCTGTTGGCCATCACCCTGATCCCCACGATCCTGCTGCTCCTGCTGCAGGTGGTCTTCTACGGCAGCTTTGCGTTTGCGCGCGCCAACCTGGGCCTGGTGCCCTCCATTACGTTGGCCTCGCTCGTCGACACGTTCGTGAACGCCTTCGTGATGCTCGCCATTTCGTCGCTCTCGAAGAGCGCGCGCTTCAGCGGCATTGTCTATGCCGGCGTCGCGCTGTTCAGCCATGCGGTGTTCGGTCTGCTGACGCTCATCACCGGCGGGACGCGGGTGGCCTGGGTCTCGTTCATAGCCAACCTCGAACAGACCGGCGACGTGATCTTTCGCGTGGCGCCGCGCTATGAGGTGCCGGCCGCGGTGTCGTTCATCGCGCTCGCGGCGCTCATCATCGTGCCGATCTTCATCCTCGAACGGCGCGTGCGTGGCGTGGAGGTGATCGCGTGAACGCCGCCGTCGTGTCCACCACCAACGTCTCGAAATGGTACGGCCAGGTGATTGGCCTCAACGACGTGACGGTGGCCGTTCCGGTCGGCATCACCGGTCTGTTGGGACCGAACGGCGCCGGGAAGTCGACGTTCATGAAGCTCGTGACCGGACAGCTCAAGCCGAGCAAGGGCGAGCTGCGCGTCTTGGACCAGCCGATCTGGGGGAACGCCGCGCTCTACGCGCGGATTGGCTTCTGCCCAGAGCAGGACGCGTTCTACGACCGGATGACGGGTCTCGAGTGGGTGCGGGCGCTCGTGGGGCTCAACGGGTGGGACGAGGCTGCGGCCACAGCCGCCGCGCGCCGCGCGCTCGAGATCGTGGAGCTGACCGACGCGGCCGACAAGAAGATCGGCGCCTACAGCAAAGGCATGCGCCAGCGTGTGAAGCTCGCGCAGGCGATGGCGCACGACCCAGAGCTGCTCATTCTCGACGAGCCGCTGGGGGGCATGGATCCGCTGGCGCGCCGCAAGACGATTCGTCTCATCCGCGAATGGGCGCGCGCTGGCAAGAGCGTCCTCGTCTCGAGCCACATCCTGCACGAGATCGAGGCGATGACCTCGAACATCCTCCTCATCAACAATGGGCGCATTCTTGCGGAAGGCAACGTTCATCAGATCCGAGAGCTCATCGACGAGCACCCCCACACCGTCTACATTCGGTCAGAGCAGCCGCGCGTTCTCGCGCGCGAGCTCCTGGTGCACGACGATGTGGTGAGCTTGCGATTCGAGTCGGGAGCGCTGGTGGTCGAGACGGCGACGCCCGACGCGTTTTATGCGCGCCTGACTGACATGGCCGCTTCCGGTGACTGTGGAGCGGTTGAGGAAGTGACGTCGCCGGACGACAATCTGCAAGCCGTGTTTGCGTATCTGGTGAAGTGAGGCTTGCACCTCGCACCTTTCCCATGAAACAACCCTCCTTCTGGCAGTCGTCCTTGCGGATCGCCGACCTGTCGCTCACCCAGATGCTGTGGTCGAAGCGCACCTTCTTCATGGCGCTCGTCGTCGGCGTCCCGGTGGTCATCGCGATCGGGCTCCTGCTGTTCGACCTCTTCGCGCCGGCCCGGGCGCGGCCCGACGTCATGGAGCAGGGCCCGGTGATCTTCGGCTTCATGATCTGGGTGCTCTACCTGCGATTTGCCGTGCCCGTCCTCGCCGTGTTCTACGGGACCGCCCTGATTGCCGACGAGATCGAGGACAAGACGATCACGTACCTCTTTACGCGCCCGATCCCACGTGGCGCCGTGCTCGTGGGCAAGTACCTCTCGTACTTGGCGTGCACGCTCGCGGTCGTCCTCCCCTCGATCGTCGTCGTGTATCTGCTGGTGGCGCCTCGCGGCACGGCCTCACTCGGCGCGGCGTTCCCGGACCTCCTGAAAGATCTTGCGCTCGTCGCGGCCGGGCTGGCTGTCTACGGCGCCGTGTTCGCCTGGATGGGCGCGCGGCTTAAGCGACCGCTCATCATTGGGCTGGTCTTTCTCTTTGGATGGGAGCCGACGGTGCTCGCCATTCCGGGCTATCTGAAGCAGTTCACGGTGGCCTACTACTTGCAAGGACTGGTACCGCACGCCATGCCGCAGGACACGGCGGTCAGCATGCTGCAGAGCCTCTTTCGAGAGACTCCGTCACTCGTGGCCAGTGTTGCTTGGCTCCTGATCATCGGGACGCTGGCCCTGTGGCTTGCCGCCCGAACCGTGGCTCGGCGGGAGTACGTTCTTGAACAGTAGGGGTAAAGGGGTAACAAGGGTAAAGGGGTAGAGGGGTAAAGGGTTAGAGGGTGGTCATGAAACAGCAATTTTCACGAAGCGGAACATTTTCCGTCGCGCGTCCGTTATAGTCGGTACGGAGGCAATGTATGGCCGATCGCAAAACGCGTTACTTCATCTTGGCGGCAGCGGCGGTCCTCGTGGGGGGGTTGTGTACCGGCCTGGTTGCCTACTATCGTGGCGACCTCTCGAGCAGCCTGTTGGCTCGCGAGAGCTCGCTGGACGACCTGCGCTACGTGCCGGACACCGCGACCGTCGTCGCGTACGCGGACGTTCGCGCCGTCATGGATTCCGAGTTTCGCCAGCGCGTGAAGAAGCTGGAGCACAAGCGCCACGGGAAGAATGGGTTCCGCGACGAGACCGGCATCGACATTGAACAGGACGTGGACAGCGTGGTTGGGTGCCTGCTCCCCGACGAAGCGCACGGGAAGAGTGGCTTCGCCGTGCTGCGGGGGCGCTTCGACGCGCAGCGGGTGGAAGCGGCAGCCACCGCGCACGGCGCGACCGCGGAGGTGTACAGCGGCCGTCAACTGTACATCGCCAAGAACGAGAGACACGACGAGCATGGGTCGCCGCTGGCGTTTGGCTTCATGGAGGACGGCGGCCTCCTCGTGGGTCAGGAGCACGCCGTGAAGCTGGCGATTGACCGCGCCGACTCTGGGGCGACTGGGCCATCGAGCGCGGACCTGCTGCGGCTCATCGACGAAGCGCGAAACGAGGCGACGGTTTGGGCGGTCGGACACCCGGAGGCGCTGACGTCGCACGAGCTGCCGGGACCGGTGGCGGCGCAGGTGCCGCAGATCAAGTGGTTTTCGGCAACGAGCCGTCTGAACGGCGGGATGGCCGCCACCTTCCGCGCCGAGACGATCGACGAGGTCGCGGGCCAGAACCTGCGCGACGCCATTACCGGCATTGCGGCATTGGCGCGCATGTCAGTGGGCAATCGCCAGGAATGGCAGCCCGTCGTGCAGTCCCTTCGGGTAGACGGTGAAGGGACGATGGTGAACATGTCCGTCACCTTGCCGTTGAACGTCGTTGACAAGATCGCCAACGAGTTTGGCGGGCGTCAGCACGACATGGCGCCCCCCGCGCCACCACCCCCACCTCGGCCACCGGCTCCACCCGCTCCGCCGTCACCACCGCGGCTCTGAACGAAAACGGGGACAAGCCCTCGTTTTCGTTACGTGCTACACTCGCGTGGATGTGTGACAGTGTGCGTTGCCAGCCGTGGCAGACTCCGTGTTTTTCTATGGCACGCTGATGACGGGTTTCGATCGGCGTCGGAGGGCTGGCATCGAAGGCCAGCTCCATGATCGCCGACGAGGATGGATCTGCGCCGCGCTCTTCGACCTCGGCATTTATCCCGCCGCGATTCCTTCACCTGACACTCGCGTCTGGGGCGAGGTGTACGACACCGACGAGCCGGAGTCGGTCTTGGCGGTGCTGGACGACATCGAGGGCTTCTCACCGGGTGATCCGGACCATAGCCTCTACACACGGGCGCGCGTACCCGTCACGCTTGAAGATGGTCGCGTCGAGGAGGCCTGGGTCTACTTCTACAACGCGCCGCTTGGCCGGGCGCCCCGTATCCCTTCGGGCGACTATCTCGAGCACGTGCGCGCACGCTGATCGGCGCGGCTAACCGCCTCCGCCAAGGCTACGGCGGTCCGCCGTAGCGCGAAGCGCGAAGGCGGAAGCCGCGCCCTACCATGTACCCAGCAGGCCAGTCTCGCACGTGCGACGAGTGGAAAGGCGCTTGCAAAATAGAAGTCAATTTCTATAATGCAAGGCTTCGTGATCGAACAGGCGATCGGTGAGCTTTCGTCCCGGGGCTGCAACTTCGAGGCGTACGACTTCAGGACCAGCGACCAACACGAGCTGGACCTGGTGCTGGATCTTGGTACGGAGCGATGGGCAGTCGAGATCAAGCTGACAGCCTCGCCCAGTCCGGGGGACATGGGCCGCTTGGAAGCGACCGCTGACGTGATTGGTGCCGCACGTCGCTTTCTCGTCTCCCAGACCGGAAGATCGACGGGCGACGAGGTGCGCGCGTCCTGCAATCTTCCAGGCTTGATCGAGCGTTTTCGTCAATCGGGCGGATGACCGCCCGTCTGAGAGCGGGTAGAGCACTTCTGCTATCCTCGCACCATGATCGTGCCGACATACAAGAACTACATCAACGGTGAATGGGTCGCGTCGCAGTCGGGTGAAGTCTTCGAGAAGCGAAACCCGGCCGACAGCGACGATCTGATCGCGTACTTCCAGAAATCCAACCAGGCGGACGTGGATGGCGCGGTTGCGGCGGCGCGTGCCGCGTACGATGCATGGCGACTCGTGCCGGCACCGCGGCGTGCCGAGATCCTCTATCGTGTTGCGCAAATTCTCGCGGAGCGCAAGCTGGCCTACGCGCGCGACATGACGCGCGAGATGGGGAAGGTCCTGGCCGAAGCCGAAGGGGACGTCCAAGAAGCGATCGACATGGGCTACCTGATGGCGGGTGAGGGGCGCCGGCTCTTCGGGCAGACGACGCCGTCGGAGCTGCGCGACAAGTTCGCCATGTCGGTCAGGCAGCCGATTGGCGTCTCCGCGATGATCACCGCGTGGAACTTCCCGATTGCCGTGCCATCCTGGAAGATTCTGCCCGCGCTCGTTTGCGGCAACACCGTCGTCTTCAAGCCCGCGGAGGAAGCACCCCTTTGCGGCGTGAACTTCGTGCAGGCGTTCGTGGACGCGGGGCTGCCGAAGGGCGTGTTGAACCTCGTGACCGGCGACGGTCCCGGTACGGGCGCGCCCCTCGTGGCGCACCCGGATGTGCGTGTGGTCTCGTTCACCGGATCGACCGAGACTGGCCGTCGCGTCAACGAGACCTGCGCGCCAACGTTCAAGAAGGTCCACCTCGAGATGGGCGGCAAGAACCCGATTCTCGTGATGGACGATGCGCGCCTCGAGCTCGCGGTGGAGGGAGCGGTGTGGGGTGGTTTCGGGACGACGGGGCAGCGCTGTACCGCGGCGAGTCGCATGATTGTGCACGAACGGATTTACCGCACGTTCGTCGACCGATTCGTTGAGCGTGCCAAGGCGCTCCGCGTCGGCAGCGGCCTCGATCCCAACATTGAGATGGGGCCGGTCATCAGTGAGGCACAGCTCGCGAAGGTCATGCAGTACGTCGAGGTGGGGAAGCAGGAGGGTGCGACGCTCGCGGCCGGTGGCAGCCGGCTAACCGGCGAGGCCCACGCGCGTGGCTTCTTCCACGAGCCGACCATCTTCGTCGACGTCGACCGGCGGATGCGCATTGCCCGTGAGGAGATCTTCGGACCGGTCGTCTCGGTTATTCCCTGCCGGTCGTTGGAGGATGGCATCGATATCGCCAACGACGTTGCGTACGGGCTCTCCGCGGCCATCTACACGCAGAACATCAACAACGCGTTCACCGCGATGCGCGACATCGACACGGGTATCTGCTATGTGAATGCGCCCACCATTGGCGCCGAGGTTCACTTACCGTTTGGCGGGACCAAAGCAACCGGCAACGGCCACCGCGAGGCGGGAGTCGCGGCACTCGACGTCTTCTCCGAGTGGAAAACGGTGTACGTGGACTTCAGTGGTCGGCTCCAGCGGGCCCAGATGGATCTCGAAGAGATCTGACTGGGATCTCAAGCCGGACTACCGAGTCTAAAACAAAAACTTGACACCAAACCGGATGGCGCGCTTTCCCTGGAACTGCTCGTCCTGCAGGAATCGCGGGTCACGAAGGATGTCATGCTCGGCGATGAGCTGCTGCGTGTCGAATCCTTGAAAGAACTCAGCCTCTTCGATGGGAAGGATCTGTCGCGTCTCGACCGGGAACACTCGTGTGACCGTCTCTTGATCGAACAGGTTGTCCACGTTCATTTCGAGCTGCAGTTTGTGGCTCCCCAAGCTGAATCGGTGCGCCAGGAAGAGGTCTGTGCGCGTGAGTGCCGACGACCGACCGTCGCTTCCACGGCCCTGATAGAAGACCGGCGTCGAGCTCACCATGCTGACCCGGCGCGAGATCGGTGTGCCGCTCTGTGCCCTGAAGAAGGCTCCAACGGTTGAGCCAAATGGGAAGGTGTAATAGCCGCTCAGCTTGAGTTGATGGGGGCGATCCGTCTCGAGCGGGCCAAACACGGCCTGTGCGTTCTCATCGAAGGCCATGACGATCGCGTCGAACAGCCGGTTAACGTTTGGTGCCCTTCGTCCGTCTCCGCTCGCGTTCACCTCGTCTGAGCTTGCAAGCCCGGGGTAGTTACCGTCCAGGCGGCTCCAGAGGTAGACGGCGTCGGCAGAGAAGTTATGACTGAAACGCTTCGTCAATCGGAGCTCGACGCTGTCGTAGTCGCGCACCGCCTTCGGCAGAGCCGGGAATTCATCTCCGATGATGTGCTCGGCGATACCAAAACCTGGGTTAGCGGTAAAGAACACTTCTCCGAGTCCAGGAACAATCACGCCGACGTCTTCAACGGCGCGGTCGACCCGCTTGTTCACGTAACGGACACCCAGCGACATCGTCGGGTTGAGCTCGTGCTCGACGCCCAGCGTGAGCTCACGGGTCTGGTAGGGCTTCAGGTTCGGGTCGATTCCGCCGCACTCCGGGCAAGACGGATCATTCGACGGGATGCGGAAGTTCACGACCTCATAGAACTCACCCGGAAAGTTTTCGTTCACGCCGATCTCGGTCCAGTCGAGCGTATCGAGCGAGTAGCGATAGTCAAGCCACTTGTCCCCACCGAAGGCGCCGCGTGGGAGCTCGAGCTTGAAGATGTCGTGAAATCTGCCCCAGCTTCCGTAAGCTTTCCACGTGCCATCACCCCGAACGTCCCAGGCAAACCCCACACGCGGATCGATCTTGTCACCAAAGCCAAATTCGATCCCGCTGAGCCCCTCGACATAAGACGGGATCTCCTCCCTCTCCGTCCGAAGACCGAGACTCAGCGTGAGCCGGTTGTTGACGGTCCAGAGATCTTGTATGAACAGGCCGTAGTTCCTCGCGCGGACATCACCCTGCGTGCCGAACTGGCGGTACCGGTAGTGCCCGTACTGGCCACGCACCGTCCGACCGTCCAGCGTGGTGAGCGACTGATCCCAAAAAAACGTGACATTTGGGCTCTGCTCCGCATCGAACACGTCGTTGCGGATCTGTTCGAACAGAAACCCGCCCTTGAACTGGTGTTGGCCCGCAAGCGACGCATAGTAGGTGGCATCGGCGCCCACCGCGGTGCGCTGGTAGAGGTCTCGCAGAACCGCGCGGTTGGACGCTCCGCTCGTAAATCCCTCGTCTCGCACGAGGGATGGCGGCGTTTCCGGAAAGACGGCGTTCGAGCCATTGAAGATATGGCGGAGATCAGCTGGGATGCCTTCGTCGGTCGTGTCGTAGGTTAGGAAGTTGGCCCTGCCGGCCAAGAACAAGCGCGGCGTCACTACGTAGTCGACTTGGCCGGCGTACGACGTGTTGGGCTGTTCACGATTGATAGCGTAGTTGGTGTCAGGCGCATCCGTCCCCGCGCGATCCGGCAGTCGCCCCTTCTCATAGTACGGGTTGGCCGTGACAGAGAATCGCCCTCTCAGGCTGTTGGTCAGTTGTGCCGTTACGTTCCCTGTGGCGTAATGCTCGCGCTGGGTTTGCGTGAGCGTGCGGGTCTGGCCGTCGGCCCGAAAGGTCACGGTGCGATCGGTCTCTTCGAGGCTGGGCGAGTACCCGCCGAAGAACCACAAGCGATTACGCACGATCGGCCCTCCGAGCTGGGCAAGAGGCTCAATCCGCCTAAAGTCATCTTTGGGAAACGTGACGTACTCCGACTGATTCTCGCCTGTCAGCACGAGCCGCAGCGTTGGCCGTTCGGACCCTTCAAGGTTGTCAGAGCTGAACAGGCTGCCGACGTAACCGGTCCAATCGTTGCTCCCGCTCTTGGTGATCACATTGATCACGCCACCGGTGGCACCACGAAACTCCGCTGGATAGCCGCTCGACTTCACCTGCAGCTCTTCGACGAAGTCCGTCACAAGGTCCTTGCCGGAGACGCCCATGCGAAGGTTGGTGCTGTCCGTACCATCGATGTAGAAGCGGTTCTCGGCACCGCTCGCGCCATCAATAGAGAGGCCACCTGACTTCGGCTCGTCATTCGCGCCCGGCGCGAGCTGAACGAGGCTCGTGAAGTCACGGGCCTTGGGAATGTTGTCGATGATGTCGTTGCGGATGTTGGCGAACGATGCGCTTTGCTTCACGTCGATGAGCGGCGCCTCCGCCGTCACCGATACCGTTTCAGTGATCCCCTGAGGCTGGAGGGTTAGGTCCACGCGGAGAATCTGGCCGAGCGAGACGCTCACGTTTTCGAGCGTGTTCGAGTTGAAGCCACTCAGATCAGCTGAGACCTCGTAAGTGCCGGGCATGAGAGCAGGGAAGCGATAGACACCGCTCTCGTCTGTCACGGTTGAGACGACACCACGCACGCCCGCCCGAGCCTCGACGGTGACGCCCGGCAACACGGCACCAGAGCTGTCCCTGACTGTGCCTTCGATGGAACCCCGTTGCTCTTGAGCGAACGCTGGAAGGGCCAGAGCAAGCACCATCAACAAGGCAAGCGCGCTTCTACCCATGGGATTGCCTCCTCATCCACTCGCCTCCGCGTCGCCGCGGCAGGCACCACGAAGTCTCCTCCATCCACCGGGACAAGCAATGAAGAACTTTCGAGCGCGGCCGACTCGACCCCGGATAGTCGCCCACCACAGAACCAAGAACCTCTCCCGAAGGGCGAACATGACTGGGGCTGAGCAGATTATACGCCCACCTCGACCATTTTGCATGTGTCGGATCCTTCCAGGGGCGGCAGCGGGGGCAGACCCTCTCAGTTGCCGACGCGCAAAAAGAAAGCCCGACAAGGCCGGAGGGCCTTGCCGGGCTTCACGTGTCGGCCTGCGCTCAGGCCCGTCAGAAGAGGAACTTCACGCCGAATCGTGCGGAGATCGGAAACTGATACCACGAGTCTTGCAGGAACCGCGGATCCTGCGTCACGCCTTGCTCCTGGACCAGTTGCTCGAAGTCGAGCTGACCGGAGTAGAGGAGATCCTCGTCGGGGAGGTCGATTCCGTTGTTGAGCTCATAGGTCTGCCACTGGCCGATCGCTGCTTTCTGATCGAACAAGTTGAGCACGTTGAAGACGATCTGCATGCGCCGGTTCGCGGCGAGGCTGAACTCGTGCTGGATGGACAGGTCGGTCTGCGAGAAGACATCCGTGCGCCCGTCGCTCATGCGTCCGAGGTACTGGACCGGCAGGTTGTTCGTCGGGTAGATCCCAAGCTCGCGCGTGACCGGCACGCCGCTGGACGTGTAGAAGCTCAGGCCGAGGCTCGTCCCAAAGTCGAACGAATAGAGGCCATGGGCCTTGAACTGATGCGGGCGATCGGTCGGCAGGTGACCGATCACGGGTTGCCCGAGCTGGTCGAACATCATCGCCGGGTAGTCGTAGAGGCGGCCGACGTTCGGGCTGGTGCGCCCGTTCTCGTCGCCCTGCGAGAGACCCGAGTAGTTGCCGTAGAGCCGGCTCCACTGATAGCTCAGGCGGAGCGACCAGTTGTCGGCATGGCGCTTGTCGAAAGAGAACTCCACCGCATCGTAGTCCCGCTGTGGCTTCGGCAGGGCCACGCCGGGATGCGCCGACTCGGTAAGGCCCTCCCCGGGGTTTGCGATGACGTAGATCTCGCTCCCACCCGGGCCGATCGTGCCCGTATCCTCGACGGCGCGGTCGATCTGCTTGTGCAAGTAGCGCACGCCGACGGCGGTCACGTTGGTCAGCTGGTGCTCGAGGCCCACAGCCGCTTCCTGCATGCGCATCGGCTTGATATCTGGATCGATGCCTTGGCCCGACTCAGGATCGAATCCGATTGACACGTGCCGGAAATCCACCGGCCCGCGGATGAGCGTGCCCTCACAGGCCGGCGGGCAGTCGGGGCTGCTGACCAGCGATGTCCAGTCGGGGCTGTCGAGGGTGTAGTAGTACTCGAGCCACTTGTCGCCGCCCCAGGAGCCGCGCGGCAGCTCGAGCTTGAAGATGTCGTAGAAGACACCCCATGACGCGTAGGTCTTCCACTTGCCGTCGCCCTTGACGTCCCAGGCGAACCCCACGCGCGGCGCGAGCTTGTCCTGGAAGTCGAACTCGATGCCGGCTGCCGGGATGTCGGGACCCAGCGCATAGGCCGGAACGCGCTCGCGCTCGGTGCGCAGGCCCGCGTTGATCGTCAGGCGGTTCCCGATCGTCCAGGCATCCTGGATGAACAGCCCAACGTTCGTTGTGCTGACATTTCCCTCGGTGATGAACCCCTTCCGAGGGTCCACGCCGTTGCTGCGCACTTGGTAGTAACCGAACGGGCCTTCCTGCAGTGGCGCGCCAGTCGAGAGTGCATCCCCCCAATGAACCTGCACCCGGTTGCCGGCCTCGCCTGAGAACACCTCGTTCCCGATGCGGTCCACTTGCACACCGCCCTTGAGCTCGTGCTGGCCGCCGAAGTTCGTGTACCACGTGCCGTCAGCTTGCAGATTGAAGCGCTTCTGCTTGTCGAAATCAGTCGAGAACGCCGCTCCGGCCGGGAAGCTCGAGAACCCCACGCCGTGCTGGAACTCGGCCGGCACTGCCACACCATTGGTGCCCACGAAGCCGACACTGCCAAAGTTGGGAAAGAGGAAGCGTGGCTCGTTGGGGAAGTTGCTGTCGTTGATGTCGGAGAAGTAGTACCCGCTCCGGAAGCCGAAATACAGGTTGGACTTCGCCACCCAGTCGGCCGTACCTGACAGGCTCCAGTTCGGGAACTTTCGCACCAGCCCATACGGCGCGCCCTCGGGGTCCGTTCCATCGAGGGCCGGAAGCAGCCCGTCGCGGGTTCTATGGCTATTGTTGAAGGCCACGCGCGTCCGGAGTCTGTCGCTGACCTGTGCCGTCTGGTTGGCGGTGAAGAAGTGTCGCGTGTCTTTCTGGTCTTCGGTCACCGTCCCGCCGCTCAACAGATCCACGGTGCGGTCGTACTTGATGAGCGTTGGCTGATAGGCCGCGTAGAACCACGCCTTGTTTTGCACAATTGGCCCGCCGACCGCAAACCCGGGCTCGATGCGGTAATTGTCGTCTTCTGCATACTCGATATACTCGGCATCGCCGGTCACCGGGTTCAGTCGAAGCGTGGGACGGCCACCAGCCGCAGTGGGTGCTTGTCCCGTTGGACCGCCGAAATCGCCGATCGTCGAGCCTGACCCCAACGAGTACCGTCCTCCGCTGAGCGCGTTGCCCTCGTAGCTGAAGAGCCCGCTTCCGTGGAACTGGCTGGTGCCGCTCTTGGTGATGACGTTGATCACGCCCCCGGTGGCGCCGCCGAATTCCGCCGTGTAGCCGCTCGACTTCACCTGCAGCTCTTCGATGAAATCAACAATCACCTGTTTGCCAGAGGTACCCATCTGCAGGTCGGTCGTCTCGATGCCGTCCAAGATGAAGCGGTTCTCACCGGCGCTGGCGCCGTCAACCGAGATGCCGCCAAGCCGCTGCTCATTGTTGGCCCCGGGCGCCTGCGTGACGAGCGTGCTGAAGTCGCGGCCCTTCGGCAGCAGCTCGATTTGCTCGGCGCGGATGCTGGTGGCGCGGGCGCTCTGCCTCACGTCGACCAGCGGCGTCTCGACCGTCACCTGCACTTGCTCGGCGAGCCCGCCGACGTCGAGGGTGAACTGCAGCTGCTTGATCTGGCCAAGGAGCGCCTCGACTCGTTCGAATTTCTGTCCCTGGAAGCCCTCCAGCGCGGCCGACACCTCGTAAATGCCGGGCGCCAGAGCCGGAAAACGGAACACGCCGACGTCGTTGGTCACGGTCGAGACGACCGCGCCGCTCGCATTCCTGGCCTCGACCGTGACACCCGGGAGCACGCCTCCCGAGCTGTCCGTGACGACGCCTGCGATAGATGCCCGCTGCTCCTGGGCAAGTGCCGGAACAGCCAGGGCGAGTGCCATCAGCAAGACAAGCGTATATTTACGCATGGGATTCGGCCTCCTCCTCCTCATCCGCTAAGCTAACCCGACCACGTGTCCCTCTGCTATCAAGAAATGAACAACCAGATGGGTTCGAGGGCGCCGCTTCGAGGCACCCCGTCGAGCTCACTGCTTCGGGAAAGTAGCGGTGAGCACACCTCGGCGCCCAACAAAACATGCAGATTGTACGCCACCTCGGCGATTCCGTGGGGACGGGAGATTCCTGGCCACGGCCGGAGATAGATGACCAACAGTCGGTGAATTGGATCCGTTCAATTCAACGGGTTGGATTTCAGGGGATGCTGTGCGCTGCTCCTTGCGCCGAGGCACGACATCGAGAAGGTACCGAAACAGATGTGGGGTATCCTACACGGCGACCAACGGTGCCTCCGGAATTCCGGGAGGGGTGCACGACAGGATTGTGAGATGACCAGGCAGGAGGCCACGATGAAGCCAGTGGCGTGTCTTTCGCTGCTGCTCATGCTCGCCCTCGCGAGCCCCGTCGGTGCGCAAGAGACGACCGGCACGATCAGCGGCATCGTCCTCGATTGGCAGGGACTCGGCATACCGGGCGCCAGGGTCACCGTCGCCGGTGATCGAGGCGCGAAGGAGGCCCGCAGCGGCGCCGACGGACGGTTTCGTGTGCCGCTCCTCGTTCCAGGCACCTACAGGGTCCAAGTGAGGCTGCTGGGACTGCGCACGCTGGAGCGGGAGAACGTGACCGTTGGCCTGGGCGAGACGATCAGCCTCTCTCTGAAGATGGAAGTGGGTGGGCTGGTCGAGACGATTGAAGTGGGCGGCGCGCCACCAGGAATCGACAGCAGCACGACGACCGTTGGCGCAAACCTCTCGGACGAGTTGCTTCGGCAGGTGCCCGTCGGGCGGCGCCTGAGCGACGCGACGTATATCGCGCCAGGCGTGAGCAGTGGCGGTGGCACCGGGATGGCCAACCCGTCGATTGCCGGTGGGAGCGGCCTCGAGAACCAGTACGTCGTCGACGGCGTGAACATCACGAACGCGGGCTACGGCGCGCTTGGCTCGTACTCCATCCTGCACGGCTCGCTTGGCAACGGCGTGCCGTTCGATTTCGTGAGAGAAATCCAGGTGAAGACGGGAGGGTACGAAGCGGAGTACGGCCAGGCGACCGGCGGCGTGGTCAACGTCATCACCAAGTCCGGCAGCAACGAGGTTCGCGGTAGCGCATTTGCGTACTTCCGCCCGTCGGGGCTCGAAGCAGAGCACACGCCGATCGAGTCTGAGGTTCTAGCGCGGGAAGAATCGGTGAACACAACGGCAACCCGGGTCAACGACGCCGGTGTCGAGCTCGGTGGACCAATCCTCAGGAACCGGGCGTTCTTCTTCGGCGCCATCGATCCTCAGTGGGAGACCGATACGCTGCTTGCACCAGATGCCGCACCGCTCAGCGAGCTGGACGAGGTCGAGCGAGACCGCAGACTTGTGGCGTACGCCGCCAAGGGCACGGTCCAGATTGCCACTGGACATCGCGCCGACGTGTCGTTCTTCGGCGATCCGGCGACCGGCGGCATGGGACCTCAGCGCCGCATCGCTCTGCTTCGCGACGACACGACCGGCTTCAGCGAATTGAGCTACGGCGGACACAACCAGACGGTCAAGTACGACGGTGCGCTGCGATCGAACTGGCTGCTCGAAGCGTCGTTCGCGCGGGCAGCGAACCGGATCGAAGAGACACCGTCGGTCGACGAGTGGTCGATCACCGACCGGACAAGTGACGTTGTTGGCCGCTCTGGCGGCATCGGGCTGTACGAGGGCAACGACGGTGAGAGCTTCCAGTACAGCGCCAAGTCGACGCACTACTTCGCCAATCACGAGGTCCGATATGGCGTGTTGCTCGAAGACATTCGCTACGACAACATCATCCAACGGACCGGTCAGACATTCACGTTGCCGGACGGCTCACAGACCGTGACAGGGGCGCAAATCGACATCCTTCCCGATCCGGATCTGGGTCAGTTCTACCGTGTCACCCGCGCCAACACGAGCAACGTCCGCGACACGACGCAGGAGTACCTCAGCTTCTTTCTGCAGGACACCTGGAGGGTCGGTAGTCGACTCACCGTCCGGCCAGGCATCCGCTACGAGCAGCAGAAGCTGGTGGGCAACGTGGCTGAGTTCAGGTGGAAAGACAACTGGGGGCCTCGCGTCGGCGGCACCTTCGACCTGCTGGGAGACGGCCGCTCCAAGTTGTACGCGAACTGGGGACGCTTCTTCGCCAAGATCCCAAACGATCTCGCGGCACGCGCGCTCTCAGCCGATGCTGGTGTGACGCTGGCCGATTACTACGACGCCGAGCTGACGGAGCCCATTCCGAACGGCGTCCCGGTCGGCGTCGAGGGCGAGACCGAGCATTTTCAACCGGCGGGCCTCGAGCCGAGCGACTTCGATCCCGACTCCAAATCCACCTATCTGGATGAGGCACTGATCGGGTTCGAGTTCGAAGCGGCACCGGGCCTGACGCTCGACGTTCGCTACATCCACCGGAGCTTCGGCCGCATCCTGGAGGACGTCGGGACCATTCCGATGGCCGCCTACACGCTGTTCCCCGATGAGGCGGGCGCCAGCGTCGAGTACTTCATCACCAACCCCGGACCGAACACGCCCGTCCAGTTCCCCGAGCTCGGGGCCAGCTTCGAAGAGGCCATTCACGACTACGACGCTGTCGAGCTTACCGCCGACAGGAGGTTCTCGCAGAATTGGCAGCTCCAGGCCTCGTATCGCTGGAGTCGTCTCTACGGCACGTTCGAGGGCTTCTTCCGGAACGACAATGGACAATCGGATCCGGCGATCACCTCGCTGTTCGACTTTCCAACCAATGATCCCTCCTACGCGGCGGAGCTCGTGCCCCGCGGCTTCGCCGGCGACATTCGATACCTCGGTGCGGCCGGCGCGGGACCGCTGCCCAATGATCGCCGGCATCAGTTCAAGCTGTACGGTAACTACAGCTTCAACTGGGGCTTGAACCTCGGTGCAGGTATGCTGCTCGGTTCCGGCCGGCCACTGACGCGCCTTGCGGCGAATCCCCGATACCAGAGCACCGGTGAGATTCCGGAAACGCCGCGTGGCGTCGGGTACGAGACGGTTGATGGATTCAAACAGCGCTCGGCGATCGAGGCGGACCTAAACCTCCACGCCGACTATGCCCTCCGCGTCGGTGGCCGTCGGCTCGTCCTGCTCGCCGATGTGTTCAACTTCATCGATCGCCAAGGCGTGGTGGCGTACGACGACTACACCCAAACCAGCCCGACCACGGCAAGTCCCGACTTCGGCAACGTGCTCGAGTATCAGAGGCCCAGCCGCATCAGACTCGGCATTCGCTTCGAGTTCTAGCGGGCCGCGACCTTCGGCCGCGCCCCCCGACGCTCACTCGACGCACCGAAACTTGACTCAAAGAGTCAAGTTTTCGGCGCCTCAAGGGTTCTAGCAGA
Source organism: Luteitalea sp. (assembly GCA_009377495.1). Taxonomy (GTDB): domain Bacteria; phylum Acidobacteriota; class Vicinamibacteria; order Vicinamibacterales; family Vicinamibacteraceae; genus WHTT01. The sequence goes on along the minus strand of WHTZ01000004.1, from coordinate 147,120 downwards.
AAATGGGGACTGCCCGTTCCCCAAAGTTTCGTTTGTAGCGCGCGGCCTTCAGGCCGCGCGGGCATTTCCGAAGGTAACACCTTTCATGCGGATTGCCGTGATTGCTGGTGATGGGATCGGCAAGGACGTCACCGCAGAGGTCGTGAAGGTGCTGCGCGCGGCTCAGGCTGCTAGCGGCCTCCCGCTGGATCTCATCGAGCTCCCGTACGGTGCCGACCACTACCTGGCGACAGGCGAAACCATCCCGCCCGAGGGGTACGCGCGGCTGCGTGACGAGTTCGACGCCATCTTTGTTGGCGCGCTCGGCGATCCGCGCGTGCCCGACAATCGGCACGCACGTGACATTCTGCTCGGGATTCGCTTCGAGCTGGATCTCTACGTCAACTATCGACCCGTCCGCTTGCTCGACGAACGCCTCTGTCCACTCAAAGACCGGACGCCGCGCGACGTGAACCTTGTCGTCTTTCGTGAGAACACCGAAGGCGTATACGTGAACGTCGGGGGCCGGTTCAAAGCCGGAACCGAGGACGAGATCGCGATTCAGGAGGAGATCAATACCTTCAAGGGTGTGCACCGTATCATCCGGCACGCCTTCGAACATGCAAAGGCGCACGGCCTGGCGCGCGTGTGCATGGCGGATAAGAGCAATGCCATGGCCCAGGGGCACGCACTGTGGCAGCGCGTGTTCAAGGAGGTGCAAGCGGGCTATCCAGACATTGAAGCGACGCATCTGTACATCGATGCGCTCGCGTTGCAACTGGTGCGCGATCCCGGTCAGTTTCAAGTCATTGTGACGAACAACCTGTTCGGCGATATCATCACGGACCTCGGCGCCGCGCTCCAGGGCGGCCTTGGCATGGCGGCAGCCGCAAACCTGCATCCGGGGCGGACCTCGATGTTCGAGCCGGTGCACGGCTCGGCACCGCCGCTCGCCGGGAAGAACGTCGCCAACCCGATTGGCGCGGTTCTCTCGTCGGCGTTGCTGCTGGAGACGGTCGGGCGCACGGACGAAGCGGCGCTCGTCGAGCGAGCGGTCCAGCGAGCCGTCGAAGCCAACACGCTGACACCAGACGTTGGCGGCACGCACGGCACGCGCGAGGTTGGTGATTTCCTGGTCAGGCAAATTCGCGGTGCTTGAGACGCAAGAAACCATCCATCATGCAGAGAGGATCAACGATGCACGAGGTGAAGACTTTGGGGGTGCTCGGGTGCGGCTTGATGGGGTCAGGTATCGCGCAAGTGGCGGCACAGGCGGGCTACCGGACCATCGTGCTCGAGGTCGATCAGGCGCTACTCGATGATGGGCTCGGTCGCATCGAGCAGTTCTTGAGCAAGGGCGTGGCGCGAGGCAAAGTCACGGAGGACGCGAAGGCCGCGACGATCGCCAACATCACAGGAACGACACGCTATGAGGACTTGAAGGCGTGCGACCTCGTCGTCGAAGCCATTGTCGAGAACCTGGACGCCAAGAAAGACGCCTATCGCCACGTGGAGGCGGTGGTGCGAGCCGACGCCATTCTTGCCTCGAACACGTCATCACTCTGCATCACCGAGCTTGCGGCCAGCACAACTCGTCCGGATCGATTCGCTGGCCTGCACTTCTTCAACCCCGTGCCCCTGATGAAGCTCGTCGAGGTTATTCGGGCGCTGACGACGAGCGATGAGACGCATCGGCGGCTGATGGCCTTCGCGCAAGCGCTCGGGAAGGATCCAATCGTGGCGCCGGATCGTCCCGGCTTCATCGTCAACCGGTTACTCGTTCCGTATCTGCTCGATGCGGTTCGTGCATATGAGCATGGTCTGGGCAGCCTTGAAGACATCGATAAGGGCATGAAGCTCGGGTGCGGCCATCCAATGGGACCGTTCACGCTGCTGGATTTCGTCGGGATCGACACCACTTACTACATCGCCAATATCATGCACGACGAGTTCCGCGAGCCCGCATATGCGCCGCCGCCCCTCTTGAAGCGCATGCTGCTGGCCGGGCGCGTCGGTCGCAAGAAGGGGCGTGGGTTTTACGACTACGAAGGGGTAAAGGGGTAAAGGGGTAGAGGGGTAAAGGGCAAAGACAGGTGCGAGGGGCCAGGTGCGAGGTCCAAGGGCAGTCTTGGGCTGCAGGGGCAAGGTCTTCAGGGACCAGGGCTGCTAGGAGTGCTCCCTGTTCCCTGAGACAGCCCTTGGACCTGTGCACCTGGCCCCTCGCCCCTTTACCCCTTGACCAAATCAGTCAGTAACTCGCGCGCCTGTGCCTTGAACTCGCGATCTTCTGGAGCCCAGTCCGGATCGTCCGGCGCATCAAGCAGCGTTTCGAGCACCCTGCGGGCTTCATCCTTTCGATCGAGCGCCACGAGCGTCTCGGCGAGAAAGAAGAGCGTTGCCGTGCTGTTGGGGTTGTATTTCAGCGAGCGACGGAGGTGCTCTTCAGATTTCGTCTTGCTCCCACCAAACAGGCCAGGGACGCGATAGTACCAGCGACCCAGCACGCGATCTGCAGAACCTTGCTGAAACGCCGGATCAAGGCGCAACACCGTCTCGAGCGCCTCTTTGATGCGCCCGCGGTACCTGAGACCGGTCAGCTTGCCAGACTGCTCGGCCAGCGTGCCCATGGTGGCTGCGAGCCAGAAATGTCCTTCCGGACGGTCCGAATCGAGAGCAATAGCTTGTCGTGCAGCCTCCATCCCCGTCTCGAGGTCAGCGCGTCTCCCGTCCTTCGGGCCGTGGCTGCCAAGCCAGTACATCGCCCGCGCGATCTGCCAGGTCGACTCGAAATCAGACGGGTCCCGACGGACGCGCGCCTGCCAGATCTCGACCGCCTCGCGCGCCTTGTCCAGATCTTCCCGCTGAGCATAGAGCGCATCGGGATCCGTGGTTGCGACATCCGGCCTCTCTGACACCTGACGCGGGAAGCTGGCTGTAAGCGCGGGCGTGGCGGAGGATGGCTCGTGGCTCGCTCGTGCGGGAGTTACAACAGATGTGGCTCCGAGACCGGCCAAAACCGTAAGGTACAATATGTTCATGCAAGACCTCATCGCCCAACTCTTACCGGCGCTGGGCGAGGATCCAAACCGCGAGGGTCTTCGTCGCACGCCTGAGCGCGTCGAGCGTGCCCTGCAATTCCTCACCAGCGGTTACGGCGCCAACGTCGACGAAGTCCTCAACGGCGCGCTGTTCACGGTGGATTATAGCGAGATGGTGATCGTAAAGAACATCGACTACTACAGCCTTTGCGAGCACCATCTCCTGCCATTCTTTGGAAAGTGCCACGTGGCGTACGTGCCTCGGGAGAGAGTGATTGGCATTAGCAAGATTCCTCGGCTGGTCGACGTGTTCAGCCGGCGGCTCCAAGTGCAGGAGCGCCTGACAAACCAGATTGCCGAGACGATTCGCGAGAAGATCAACCCGCTCGGCGTCGGCGTCGTCATGGAGGGGTTGCATCTCTGCATGGCGATGCGCGGTGTGGCAAAGCAGAACTGTTACGCGACGACCAGCGCCATGCTCGGCACCTTCCGCGGAGACGCCCGTACGCGCATGGAATTCCTACAGCTCATCCGATAGGGAACGACGTTTTCCCTAGTCGCCTAATCTCTCCGCTGGCGCAACACCTGGCTCCACCGACACGCCCACGACCCGCGCGAGCAGCGCATGGATCTGACGGACGCCCTCGGTGAGCGACGCCGGACCCGGCTGGAGGATATAAGTGGACTTGACCTCGTAAATGTGACCCCGGCGCACTGCCGGCAGCTCCGACCATCCGGGTCGGCCGACGACGCGGGCTTTCTTGACGGTCTTGCCGCACCACGAGGCGAAGATGACGTCCGGTGAGCGCGTGACCACGTCGCCGGCCGCCACGATGCGCTCGCGTCCGAGGCGGCGGCCGCGTAGCTCTGGGAACGTGGGCTGGCCACCCGCAATCTCAACGAGCTCGTCCACCCACGTAATGCCGGAGATGAGAGGGTCGTCCCATTCTTCGAAGAACACACGCGGCCGAAAAGGAAACCGTGCAGCCGAGCGCGCAACCGCCTCGAGACCACGAGCGAGCTCCTCGGCGAGCGCTTCCGCCTGAGCGCTGCAGCCGACGATGCCCCCGAGCACGCGAATCATCTGGAGGATCTCGTCGATCGTGCGCTGGTTGAAGAGCACAACCGCGTAGCCACGGCGACCGAGCTCCGCCGCAATGTCCGCCTGCAAATCGGAGAACGCCAGCACGAGATCTGGTTGCAGTCGGTCGATCTTCTCGAATCGCGCGTTGATGAACGCGGATACTTTCGGCTTGTCTCTGGCCTCACGTGGCCGGACCGTGTAACCGGACACGCCGACGATACGGTGGCCCTGGCCAAGCCGATAGAGCGTCTCGGTCGTTTCTTCGGTGAGGCAGACGATGCGCTGCGGATACACGTCTTGAGCACCACGGCTTGGCCCGCGGCGATGGGAAGGGGCAGCCGAGGGCTGGACTGCTATACTCGAATTGACATCGTGATGGCGTCCTATCGTCATCCTATATCCTCGAGTCCTGAACCTTGATGCCACTATACGACATCGTCATTGTAGGTGCGGGGCCCTCCGGGCTGGCGACCGCCATTGCCGCCAAGCAGCGGGGGCTCTCAGCCGTGGTTCTCGAGAAGGACGTGTTGGTCAACACCCTTCTGCACTTTCCGGTCAACATGATCTACTTCACGACGCCGGAGCTCATGGAGATTGGCGGGCTCCCGTTCGTGACGCCGTACGAGAAGCCGACGCGCGTCGAGGCGCTCCGCTATTACCGGCGGGTTGTCGAGACGTACGATCTCGCCATTCGTTACCACGAGCGGGTGATAAGTATCGTGCAAGCGGGTGGAGGCAGCGACATCCGCTTCACGGTACGCGCGGAGACACCTGAAGGCGACGGGCGCGAGTACCGCGGCCGATTCGTGGTCATTGCGACGGGCGCGTTCGATCTGCCCAACATGCTTGGCGTGCCGGGCGAGGACCTCTCCCATGTGTCGCACTACTACTCGGAAGCACACGCCTATTTCAAGAAGCAGGTCGTGATTGTCGGCGGTGCCAACTCGGCTGCCGACGCTGCGCTCGACCTCTATCGCTCAGGTGCCAACGTCACCCTGGTCCATCGGGGTGAGGACTTCTCTTCGTCGCTCAAGTACTGGGTGCGGCCGGACCTCGAGAATCGCGTCAAAGAGGGCGCGATCAAAGCGTGGCGGCAAGCCCGAGTGGTGGCGATTCGGCCGAAAGACGTGCTGATCGAGACTGAAGGCGCGCGCCACGTTCTGCCCGCCGATGCCGTGCTGTTACTGACGGGGTATCGGTCGGACACGACGTTGTTTGCGGCCGCGGGCGTGACGTTCGATCCCGTCACATCTGTGCCGGCCTTCGATGCCGGGACGTTCGAAACGAACGTGCCGGGCATCTTCCTCGCTGGCGCCGTCATCACCGGCCGCAACAGCGGCAAGATCTTCATCGAGAACGGCCGCTTTCACGGCGCCGAGGTCGTTCGGTTGATCCACGAGCGATTGCGCATGGACGTGGCCGACCCGGTGCGAGCGTAGGCCTCGTCGGCAGGCGTAGCGAAGCTCCGCCTCAAACCGCTGAGCCTAGGCGAACCACGGTGGGGCGGATCTTCGCTACTAGATGCGCGGCCGCCGCCGGCGGCCGCGCCTAAGACAGCTTCTAAGGCCGCTCCTTCAGAAAACTTGCTTCATCTCTCACGACTTCGGCCTTAGAAGATGTCTAGTGAATCGTCCTGGTCTTCTTCGTGAGGTAGTCCATCAGGACGTACTGGCCCAGCGTGAACGGCGTGGTGAAGTACGCCTTGCCGCGACAGATTTCAGCGACACGACGGACGAAGGCCGTGAGATCGTAATCACGCGCCAGCATGAAGGTGTTGATCAGGATGCCCGCCCGCCGGCACGCGGAGACCTCCGCGAATGTCTCGGAGACGATCAGAGGATCGAGGCCGAACGCGTTGCGATAAATGCGGCCATCCGCATGTGTAATAGCAGACGGCTTGCCGTCGGTGATCATCACGATCTGCCGCATGTCTTTCTGCTGGCGCTCGAGGATGCGCCGGGCCAGCCGCAGACCTTCACGGGTGTTCGTGTAGTACGGGCCGACACGCACACGCGCGAGGCGCGCGAGGGGGATTTCCTCGGCCGCGTCGTGGAACAGCACGACGCGCAGCGAGTCACCGGGGTACTGGTGTCGAATGAGGTTCGACAGCGCGAGCGCGACCCGTTTGGCCGGCGTAAAGCGATCTTCGCCGTAGAGGATCATGCTGTGGCTGCAGTCGAGGAGCAGTACCGTCGCGCACGAGCTTTGGTACTCGCCCTGGGCCACCATCAGATCTTCCTCTTGTACATCGAGGGCGGCGCCACCAGAGAAAAGGGGGTCGGCGACCTCTGTCCCGTGAGTGATCCGAAAAACGTCCTCGGTCCCTTTTCGCAACCCTCCGCGTCGCACCGTGTTCAGGATGGTGGCGCTGGCGTCGAGGTTCAACGTATCGCCGAACTCGTAAGGCTTGGGGGCGCCCTCGGCTTCGACGCCGGTTGCGAGCTCGCGCGTGTCGTGCCGACCGGCACTGCTGCGACCCCGTGAGCCGAGCAGATCGCGGAGCGCCCGGTAGCCCAGGAAGTCCAGGCTCTTGTCCGTCACTTCGAACTGCACCGGGCGGGCATCGCCGCCTCCGTCTCCCGCCTCAGGCCGCGCTCGGTCCGCAGGCATCGAGCCTGGGCGCGGGACGACATACCCCTCCTTCGTGAGTTGCTCGATCAGACGCTCGATGAGCTGCTCGATCTGTGACCGGGCGTCGGCGTCGGCCGGGTCGCCGAGGAGCTGCTCCAACGCCTCCTGCGACAACAGGCCGCCAGACAGCAACGCATCCAGAATGGCGTCGTGCAGCGCCTGCCGCGAGAAGGACGAGGCATCACCCGGGTCGCCGTACGGGTTATCGAAGCCGCTCCCGATCAGGAGGTCGGAGAGCTTCGACAACAGGTCCTCGATGTCGAGCCCCTCGAGATCGTCACCGACCCAACGGTGGAATTTGTAACGCATACGCGCGGATGATCGAGGGGCCTATAAAGGCCCCTCGCGACGACGCATTGGGGATATGTAGCGCGCGGCCTTTCCGCCTCCGCGCTTCGCGCTTCGGCGGACCCGCCGTAGCCTTGGCGAAGGCGGGCAGGCCGCGCCAGTCAGTTGTACAGCTTCTTCCCCCCGGGCGATGGCAGCTCCTCGTCTTCGATGGTCGGCTGCGTGGCGCGGATGCGACGCCGGGGCGGTTCGGCAGCCTCGTACTGCCAGGTCTCGGACCGGCTGATACGCTTTTGCGCGTGGAGACCTTCGAGCACGAAATCAATCGCTGCCGCACGGCGCGCGCTGTCGCGGCCCGCGTCCGTATCGACCTGGTCCGCAATCTCGGCAAGGCCCTGCACCTTGCCCGCTTCGTCCAGGAGCTCGGCCGCCGTCAACGTGTCACTGAGTTGTAGCGTCCCGCCCATGTCGAACCACTCGATGACGCCCCTCACGTCGGCGTCGTCATCATAGCTGTCGAAGACGACCCGCACCGCCGCCCGCACGATGTCGCGGCCGACCGTATCGGCACCCCGCAGCTCTCCCTCGTACTCGAGCTCGAGCTTGCCTGTCAGGGCGGGCAGCGCCGCGTAGACATCCGCCACGCGCGGCACGACGATCGCTTCATTGCCCAGCAGCGCACGCCGCTCGGCGTTGGATACCACGTTTTCGATACACGTGATCGGCAGACGCTGGCTGACGCCAGAGCGCTTGTCCACCTTCGAGTCCACGCGTGCCTGGAAGGCAATCTCCTCGATGATCTCGCGCACGTAAGCCGGCACGTCGACGGGCAACGCACCGTGGCCGTCGCGATCGACCCACGCTTCCTGCTGCGTGATGGCCATGGCGGCCTCGCGTGTGCGGGGGTAGTGCGTCCGAATCTCCGAGCCGATCCGGTCTTTGAGCGGCGTGATGATCTTGCCGCGCGCGGTGTAGTCCTCTGGGTTGGCGCTGAAGACCATCAGCACGTCGAGCGGCAGCCGCACCGGGTAGCCTTTGATCTGCACGTCACCTTCTTGCAGGATGTTGAACAAGCTCACCTGAATGCGCCCTGCCAGGTCTGGGAGCTCGTTGATGGCGAAGATGCTGCGATTCGCCCGTGGCAGCAGGCCGTAGTGCATGGTCAGCTCGTCGGAGAGCTGTAACCCTGCACGCGCGGCCTTGATGGGATCGATGTCGCCAATAATGTCGGCCACGGTCACGTCTGGCGTGGCGAGCTTCTCGACGTAGCGGGCCTCGCGTGGGAGCCACTCGATAGGCAGGCTGTCCCCCTCGTCCTGCACGCGGCGCTTGGCGAAGGCACTCAGCGGCGCGAGTGGATCATCGTGGATCTCCGAGCCGGGGACGACCGCGACTTCCGGATCGAGCAACGTCACGAGCGCGCGCAGGATACGGCTCTTCGCCTGGCCGCGCAGACCGAGTAGCACGAAGTCATGCTGCGAGAGCAGGGCGTTCACGAGCTGCGGGATGACGGTGTCATCGTAACCGATGATGCCGGGAAAAAGCGGGCCCGCTTGCTTCAGACGGGCAATGAGGTTCTGTCGAATCTCGGCGCGCACCGAGCGGTGCGGAATACGCCCCGCCGCGACGTCGCGCTTGAGGGCCCCGAGGGTCTTTGGGCGAGCCATACCGCGATAGTATCACGCAGACATTGATGGCGAGCACAGATGGACACAGGTGGTCGATCCACAGATGAACAGATGGACAGAAACGGGGATGAGCACAGATCGTCACGCTGTCCTCGATCGCACGCGGCCCATGGTGTTTGCCCATCGCGGCGGCGCGTCGTTGATGCCAGAGAACACGTGGGAGGCGTTTGCGAATGGCTTGGCGTTGGGTGCAGATGGGCTCGAGCTCGATTGTCGTCTCTCTCATGACGAGGTCGTCATGGTCCACCACGATGCGACGCTCGATCGGACGACCAGTGGCCGTGGACCGCTTGCGGCACGCACGGCTGAAGAGCTCGACACGCTGGATGCGGCCTACTGGTTTGCACCAGGCCGCGGCTACCCGCTGCGCGGCAAGGGCATCCGCATTCCACGGCTCACGGAGGTGCTCCGCCACACACGCGACGCGCCCGTGATCATTGAGCTGAAGGGCATCGATCCCATCCTCGCCCGTGCCGCGGCCGAGGTGGTGCGCCGTGCCGGTGCGTTGGAACGGGTGTGCTTTGGCGGGTACTCGCTCACGACGCTGCGCGCAGTGAGGGACGCCGAGCCCGCGGCAGCGACCAGTGCCTGCCGGGAGGAGGTGCGCCTGGCGCTGTACAAGTCTTGGGCACACTGGCCCCTTCGCCGCTTGCGCTATCGCGTGCTCCAGGTGCCTGAACATGCCGGGTCCCAGCGCATCGTGTCACCCCGCTTCGTGCGCGCGGCGCACCGCGCCGGCTTGGCCGTCCACGTGTGGACCGTCGACGAACCGCATGATATCGCGCGCCTGCTCGACTGGGGCGCGGACGGCATCATCACGGACCGGCCCGACGTGGCGGTCCCCGCGGTTCGGCAGTGGCTCGGCTCCACAGCTAAGCACAGGTGAGAGCTCTCATCGTAGCCGTCGGATGCGCGGTTTCGGAAACCCCTCCCACACGTACTCGAAGTGCGCCCCCTGACGAACATTGAGCACGAGGCGCGGCCTGAAGCACGCCAGGCAGGTGCTTCCATCATCGCGCACGCTGCGGTACACGATGCCGTTCGAGCCGTCCGTCAGCAGCTCACGCGCGAGCTCCTGAGACGCGGTGTGGCTCGCAGGATCGTACAAGTGCTCGTAGGCGTTGTTCCGTGCCCGGATGTCGTGAAAGCGCGCATCGAAGTCGGCTCGATACTCGCGCATCTCGACGCGTGTCTCGAGCACACCGCTCTCGAGGAGCTCTTGCGTACGGCGGTGGATGGCCTCCGCGTGCGCCGTCTCGATCGAGAACGCGGCGTACCACGCGCCCCGCGCGCCGTCGTTGAATCGGCCCCCATTCGGGCTTGGGTGACAATACGCCGCCATGATCACGCTGGCCATCGCGCGGCCGACCACCCATTCATCACGCGGAATCAGCGACAGGACACCGAGCTCGGCCGAAAGGCGATCGTTGGTCCACCCTTCGAGCTCGATGACCAGCGCGAGATCGCGTGGGTCAGCGACCGCGTCGAAGAGGCCCACCGGGGGATATCGGCTGGGAATGAGGCGGTGGGTGCCGCTGGCACGGACGCGCCGCGCGGGAATGCGCATCCGAGGAGAGGTCACTGACCACCCCGCCGGGCGTCGAGCAGACGGCGCACACGGTAGAGACCGTCCATTCCAGCGTCGACCATGACCTCGAGCGGTGACCGGCCACCAAACAGCGGGTTGCTGTTGGGCAAGCGCACCCAGCGATCGGCGAGCGTCGGCTCTGGATAAAGAATGTGGAGCGCCTTGTAGATGCCGAGCACCAGCGAGATGCGAACGAGCGTGTCGTAGGCCAGCATACCGACGTCGCCCGACTTGTACTTGTGGTAGGTGGATGAGGCTGGCCACCCGAGCAGCGCCCGCTGCTCGGCCACGTTGAGCTTCCAGGCTCGGCCAATATTGAAGAAGGTCCGCACGGCGGGCGCCGAGAGTCGACGCCGGGTGTCCGGGTGCTGCGCACGATCCAGGGCCAGCCCTTCGACAGGCGTCCGGTCAGCGTTGCGCCCGGTATCCATATATGGAGTCTACGATCCATATTCGGGCAACGTCAAGAGATAGGCCCGTTCCGGGTGCTTAACGGTTCTGGGGGTCGCGGCCGGGCACGTCGTTGTAGGCGCCGCTGACAGCGACGGCGGACGGGGTCGCCGGCTGAGAAAAAGGGGACAGGCCCCTTTTTCGTCGGCGTTGGTTCTCGAAAAAGGGGCCTGTCCCCTTTTTCCGACCCTCCAGATCTCGCGACCCCCATTTCCGTTAAGCACCCGCCCGTTCCGGGTCAGTAGAGGACGACGTGCACCTCGCCAGGGCCGTGCACGCCGCGGCTGAGCGTCATTTCGATATCTGCCGTGCGGCTTGGGCCGGTGATGACGACGACATTGCTTCCGCGCTGGACGCTGGACGCCTCCGCCATCAGCCAGGCGGTCATGGTTGGCCAGAGGTGCGCTCGCGCCAAGAGCGCGATGTGCACGGGCGGCAGGAGCGATGCCAGGCGTAAGCGACCAGGACCGCTCACCAGGACGATCGACCCCGTGTCTGCCAGCCCCGCGTCAGCGCCGGTGAGGCCGAGCTCCGCCTGTTCGAGTGCCGCAAGCGAGGTGGCTCGCGCGTTGGCGTTGGACGGCACGGCTGCCGTCATGACCTGAAGACCATCCTCCTCTAGGTCATCGAGGAGGCCAGGGACACACAGGTGCTGCGCCTCCCACGAGAGCACGCGCGTGGCGCGTTGGTCTCGAGCGATCTCCCGAACGCGCGATCCCGCGGCGGCGGCACCGGCAACCTCGTGCACGATGCCGGCAAGCGCTTCGAGCTCTTGGCGAAACGTCGCCGCGAGCTCCTCGCACGTCGGACGATCCGTCGGTGCGGCAAGCGGTTGCGACACCGCTCCCGGAGGCGCGGACGATGATGCACCGGGCAACAGCGCGCGCTTGACCGCCTGGCTCACCGTGTTCTGCATGCGTGCGAGGTCTCTCGGATTCATGTTGGTCCCTCGGCCCTCCGCGCGGCGCGGCTAACTTGTCCGCCGAAGCTTTATGCGAAGGCGGAAGCCGCGCCCTACCTCGCTCGTTCCCGCCACCGGTCCTGGAACGTGCGAGGGGCCATCGCGGGGAACTCACGGAACCGTGTCCAGCCGGCCAACGGTCCAGGAAGCTTCGAGATCCGTCCATTGCGAGCGGCCCAGCGCATGAGACGTGTGCTCCAGCGACCCCCCAAGCGGAACAGCGCCGGTCGTACGGCGGCGAGGCGATAGGCGCGCAACCCCGCCCGCAGCCACCACGGTGCATCGCCTCTGGTCACGGCCTGTGCGCGTAGCGCAAGCAGCATCCGCGGAATGTCGATTCGGACAGGGCACACCTCGCGACAGGCGCCGCACAGGCTGCTGGCGTGTGGCAGCTCGCCCCAATCGTCGAGGCCGCGCGTTGCCGGCGTGAACACCGCGCCAATGGGTCCTTGATAGACGCTGCCATACGCGTGACCCCCAATCTGGCGATACACGGGGCACACGTTCAAGCATGCGCCGCAACGAATGCAATACAGCACCTCCGCTAGCTCGCTTCCCAACACGCGGCTCCGGCCGTTGTCGACCAGGACCACATGGAGCTCGTCGGGGCCGTCGCCCTCACCGCTCGCTCCCGTGGACGCGTCATCCGGCCGGCGGGGCCCCGTGAGGAGATTCGAGTAGACGGTCAGCTTCTGTCCGGTCCCGCTGCGCGCCAGCAGTTGCAGCATGACCCCGAGGTCGCCCAGTGTGGGCACGATACGCTCGATGCCCATGACGGCCACGTGAATGCGCGGCAGCGTTGTGGTGAGACGCCCGTTCCCTTCGTTGGTGCAGAGACACAGTGTTCCGGTTTCCGCCACGCCGAAGTTCACGCCGCTCACGCCCATGTCGGCCGTCAGGAAGTCCTGGCGTAGCTTGTGGCGGGCAAACGCGGTCATGCTCGGGATGTCTGCCACGTCCTCGTCGGTGGCGCCCAGCTCGCGCTTGAACGTAGCGGCGACGTCCTGCCGGGTCTTGTGGATGATGGGCGCGACGATGTGGGACGGGTGATCGTGATCGAGCTGAACGACGTACTCGCCGAGGTCGGTCTCGATGATGCGCAGGCCGGCAGCTTCGACAGCGCGGTTCAGCTCGATCTCCTCGGTCACCATGGACTTGGACTTCACGATCGACTTGACACCGCGTGCACGGGCGAGGTGCACGACGTAGCCAACGGCTTCTTCGGCGGTAGCGGCCCAGACCGCCGTGCCGCCGTGCCGCTCGACCTGTTCGACGAAGCGCGTCAGGTGCTGGTCCAGGTGGGCGAGTGCGTCTGCACGGATCCGGCGCCCGTGGTCCCGCACATCGTCGGCATCCGGCATCGACGCCAACGCCGCCAGGCGTGCTTCCACTTTCCGTGACGTCGCGCGCTGCACGGCGTCACGGAGCCGCGTGTCACCCAACGCCTGCTCAACGCGCCGGTAGAACGGAAGCTGGTTGGTCATTATTGAGAGACTTGAGCATTGAGAATTTATTCTCTGCGGTCCGCGAGCACCTCTGCGAGATGCCGCACTCGCACGGAACTGCCGCGCCGCTGCAAACCCCCTTGCATGTGCATGCCGCAGCTCACATCCGTGACCACCACGGTGTCGGCCCCGCTCTCTTCGATGGCGTCGAGTTTCGTGGCGAGCATCGCGCCCGAGATGTCGGCCATCTTCACGGCGAATAGGCCGCCGAACCCGCAGCACACGTCCGCATCCCGCAACGGGCATCGCTCGATGCCCTGGACGTGCTCGAGCAACGCCCGCGGCTGACGATCGACGCCGAGGCCGCGCAGACCGTGACAGCACGCGTGGTACGTCACGCGTCCCGCGCCGCGCGCTCCCGCGTCCGTCACACCAAGAACGTCCACGAGAAATTGTGTGAATTCGTAGGTTCGCGACGCCGTGGCGTGAGCCTTCTTCGCGTACGCTGGCTCGTCGGCGAGCAGCGTCTTGTACTGATGGAGCAGCATGTCGGCACAGGAGCCGGAAGGCACGACAACGGGCGCCTCGTTCAGCGAGAGTAGGTCGAGCGTGTGTCGCGCCATCGCGCGGGCATCGTTCCAGCAGCCGGCGTTGAAGGCGGGCTGGCCGCAGCACGTCTGTCCGGCTGGGCACGTCACCGATACGCCTTGCCGTTCGAGCACCTCGACGGCTGCGAACCCCGTCTGCGGGAAGAAATGGTCGATGAGACAGGTGACCAGGAGCTGAACAGAACGCGTGGGACGCGCGTCGTCGAGTGGCGGTTCGGGCATCTGCAGGTCACTCGCTCGGCTCGTCCGTCGTCTCCGCGTCTTTCACGCACCGAAAACCGAGGTTGTTGAGTCCGGTGTCGGGCGTCGCACTGCTCCTCGCACCCGGGCGGTAGTTGGTGCAGAAGTTATCGCTGCACATCCAGGAGCCGCCGCGGAGCACGCGCTCCTGCCCGTGCTCCGGACCCCGCGGATTGCCGTCGGCGAGGGTATTGGACCGCGAGGCGTCGGGCGTGCAGGCCGCGCCGATGGCTGCGACGACTATCCCGCACCCGGTCGTCTGGACGCGCACGCGTCTCATGGTCATCCAACTCACGCGACTAGGGTATAACAGGCGCATGTCTCTTGCCGACTCCGCACCGTTCCGCTGGGGCATCGTTGGCACCGCGCGCATCGTCCGCCGGCTGGTGGAGCCGCTGCGTGCGCCCGGGCATACGCTCGTCGCCGTCGCCAGCCGCGACAAGGCGCGCGCCGACAGCTTCGCGCGCCAGTGGGACATTCCGCGTGCCTATGGCGACTATGCCGAGCTGCTCGCGGCTCCGGACATCGATGCCGTTTATATCCCGCTACCCAACACCCTGCACGCCGAGTGGACGATCAAGGCGGCCGCGGCGGGCAAGCACGTGCTGTGCGAGAAGCCGCTTGCGCTGAACGTCGACGATGTCGATGCGATGGCTGAGGCGGCGGCGCGCGCCGGCGTGGTGCTGGCGGAAGCGTTCATGTATCGCCACCATCCGGTGACGCTGGCCGCGCGGCAGCTGATCGTCGATGGCGCGGTGGGCGCCGTGCGGCTCATGCGCGGCGCGTTCACCTTCACGCTGACCGGTGACGGCAACGTGCGCTTCGATCCGATGCTCGGTGGCGGCGCCTTGTGGGATGTGGGCTGCTATCCGGTGAGCTGGATGCGCTATGTGCTTGGGGCCGAGCCCATTGAGGTGAGCGCAACGGCCATCACGGGCCCAACGGGGGTTGACGTCGCGACCGCGGCCACGCTGCGCTTTCCCGGCGATATCGTTGGTCAGTTCGACTGCGGCTTCACGGCTCCGTTCCGTACAGAAATGCAGGTGATCGGCTCCGAAGGCGTGCTGGACGTGCCACGACCATTCAAGCCGGGTCCCACAGAGGTCATCATCATCCGTCGCGGTGATGAGGTGAACGAAGTCCCGATAGAAGGGAGCTCGCTCTACCAGCTACAGGTTGACGACCTGCGACGAGCCGTCCGCGAAGGGACAGCCGCCCGTGTATCGGCTTCTGAGAGTCGCGGCAACGTCGCGTCGGTCGTAGCGCTCTACGAGGCCGCGCGCACCGGTCGCTCGGTGCCGATGGCTGCCGATTCCTGACGCCTGACCTCGCAATGCCGACACGAGATCCTGTCCAGATGCGCGCGGACGCGAGCCGGGAATTCTTCTCCGGCATTGTGGAGCGCGTGACGTTCCACAGTCCTGATACGGGATTTTGCGTCGTGCGCGTACAGGCACGCGGACGCCGCGACCTCGTCACGCTGGTCGGGTGCGCCGCGAGCGTCGTACCGGGTGAGCACGTCCAGGCGACGGGCCGGTGGGTGAACGACCGCACGCATGGCCTGCAGTTCAAGGCGGATTGGCTCCGCGTGGCGCCACCAGACTCGGCCGAGGCCATCGAGCGGTACTTCGGCTCGGGGCTCATCAAGGGCATTGGTCGTCACTACGCCAAGCGGCTGGTCGAGGCGTTCGGCGCCGACGTTTTTACCGTCATTGAGCGTGAGCCGGATCGCTTGCGCGACGTGCCGGGCGTCGGACCCGTCCGCGCGTCGAGCATTGCCACCAGTTGGCGGGAGCAGCGCGCGATACGCGACATCATGCTGTTCCTGCACCAGCACGGCGTGAGCACGGCGCGTGCGGTGCGTGTCTTCAAGACGTACGGCATCGACGCCGTCAAGCTCATCTCTGAGAATCCGTACAGGCTCGCTCGCGACATTCGTGGCGTGGGCTTCGTGAGCGCGGATCGGATTGCGGAGCGACTCGGGATCGAGAAGACGGCCATGATCCGCGTGCGTGCTGGGCTCGGCTATCGGCTCGGCCAAGCCCTCGATGAAGGGCATTGCGGACTGCCTCGCGATGTGCTGCTGAGCGAGAGCGCGCGGCAGCTCGAGGTGTCATCGGAGATCGTCGAGCAGGCGCTCGCACTCGAGCTGTCCGATGGAGCGCTCGTCCCCGATACGGTCGACGGTGAAGCGTGTGTCTTTCTCGCGGCACTGCACTCGGCCGAGCGGCGGCTCGCCCAGCGACTGCGCGCCCTCGCGGGTGGCCGACCGCCGTGGCCGGCGATCGATGTCGACCGTGCGCAACCCTGGGCCGAGGCGCGGCTCCAGCTTGCCCTCTCGGAGCGTCAGGCGCAGGCGTTCCGCGCGGCCGTCCGCGAGAAGGTCCTCATCATCACGGGTGGCCCCGGCGTGGGCAAGACGACGTTGCTGCGGGCCATCCTGGCCGTGCTCGCGGTCAAGGGTGTGAAGTCGGCTATCTGTGCGCCGACGGGACGCGCGGCAAAGCGGTTGTCAGACGCCACGGGCCTCGAGGCGCGTACCATCCATCGGCTGCTCGAGGTCAATCCGCGGACCGGTGGGTTCCGACGGGACGAGTCGAACCCCATCGACGCGCAGCAGGTCGTGGTCGATGAAGTGTCGATGGTCGACGTGCCGCTGATGTGGAGCCTCGTGCGGGCCGTACGCCCCGATGCCGCGCTGCTTCTGGTTGGCGATGCCGATCAGTTGCCGTCAGTTGGCCCGGGGCAGGTCTTGGCAGATCTCATCGCCTCAGCGGCGGTGCCCGTGATCCGTCTCACCGACATCTTTCGTCAAGCGGCCACGAGTCGCATCATCGTTAATGCTCATCGCGTGAACCAGGGCGAGATGCCGGACCTTCAACCCTCAGCCGTGTCAGACTTCCACTTCGTCGAGGCAGACGACCCGGAGCTCGCGATGCGAAAGCTGCTGCAGATCGTGCGTGAACGGATTCCGAGTCGGTACGGTCTGCACCCGTTTCGCGACGTGCAGGTGCTGTGTCCCATGAATCGCGGCTCCCTCGGGGCGCGCACGCTCAACGTGGAGCTGCAGCGTGCGCTCAACCCGCCCGGCCCGGACGCGATTGAGCGCTTCGGCTACACCTTCGGCGTCGGCGACAAGGTGATGCAGATCGAGAACGACTACGACAAGGACGTGTACAACGGCGATCTCGGTGTGGTCGTGTCCGTCGATCGGACGGCCAGCGACATCCTGGTGGACTTCGACGGCCGGCGCGTGACCTACGAGTTTGGCGAGCTCGATCGCCTCGTCCTCGCCTATGCGACCACCATTCACAAGGCGCAAGGCTCGGAGTATCCGGCCGTCGTCATTCCATTGACGACGCAGCACTATCTCATGCTGCGGCGGAACTTGCTGTACACGGGCATCACGCGCGGGCGAAAGCTGGTGGTGCTCATCGGTCAGGTCCGCGCGCTGGCGATCGCGGTCAAAGGCACACAAGCCAAGCGCCGCTGGTCGAAGTTGCGGGAGTGGCTCACAGGCGGCCGCGCGGCCTAAGAGTTCACGAGCTCTGCAGTTTTTGCGTTGGGGGCTTGGCAATAGACGAGAACAGAAGGGGATGAACGTCTGCCCCCGAGGAAACCGTCAATCTGCAGGGTGCTCGTTCGCGTGCGGTGGCGCGGCGAGCGGGTGCTTCCATCGCAGCCCGCGAAAGCGCGCGAAGTCGCTGTCGGTGGTCACGAGTTCGCAGCCGTGCTCGATAGCCAGCGCCGCCAGATAAGCATCCGTAACCAGCGGTCCCTGGATGCTGGCGCAGAGGTCGACGAAGATGTCCCAATGCCGCCGGCTTGGCGTGAGCATCACCGCGCGGGGCCAATCGACGAGGCGTTGACAGAACGCGATCGCCGTTTCCATAGGCGTCGGCGGATCGAAGATCTTGGCGTTGGTGACAATCCGAAGAAAGCCGGCGAGGACGGCCTCCGATAGCGCAAAAGGTTCATCGCCCTCGGTCAGAGCCCGGAGCCAGGCCGCGTACCGATCGTGCTCGGGTGCATCCTCACGGTGGGCATAGATGAGAACGTTGATGTCGAGCAACTGCATCGGCTACTGGCGTCGCGCGAAGCGATCGACGTCATCGGCTTCGAACAGGGCGGGCGTCTTGTCGATGTTCTGTCGCGAGAAGTGACCTCCCGCGCCAAACGTGACCAGCTCGAAGCGCGGCTGCCCTCTGCCCGCTCGTGGCGTCCGCATGAAGAGGCGAATCGCCTGATCGATGAGGCGGCTGACAGAGGTGCCCGATTCTGACGCGCGCTTCTTCAGCTGCGATAAGAGCCGGTCGTCGAGCGTGATCGTCGTCCTCATGATGCTCGATCATACCGCATGCGCATCATAGCATCAAGCCGTCTAAGGGCGCAGTGAACCGCCAACGCTCGCACCAGAGCAGATCCTGCCCGACGAGCAGAAGACTGCAGACCTCTCAGCCGCAAACGGCGCTCCGCGTGGGCCATGCCGAGAGCGCCGATGATACACAGACACCGACGAGCCGCAAGGGCATAGCTGCACCGTAGCGCGAGCGGGACGCGATCATGGGTGCCCTCACGTTTTAACGCCTCGGCGCGCCCATCCGAACGGAGCGAAGGCTCAGAGATCGCTGAAGCTCAGCAGATAACTACTTTACGCTCTGAAGTAAAGCAGAGCTGCTGGTCTATAGCAGAGATACGCCGCGTCGCGCCGCGCGGAGACACATATCCCGGCACACATCAGTGGCGGGCACACCACACCGTTTCGTGCGATGTCAGTTGATGAGTTGTCCGGCCTGCTGGCGCAAGTCTTGCGCCTAACTCGTTCTGGAACGAGTTCATGCAGGTAGCACATGCAACGCGACAAAACTATCTCCTCACGTTCTCTGAGCCCTCACCGAGAACAGGAGAAGAATTCGTCGTAGCGCGTCACGGCTTGACCTTCGAGAGGACCGAGAGCTGTTGCCCATCAGGATCCTTAAGGAAGGCCATCCTCGGCATTCCGGCTTCGTTGACGAAGCCCGCCCCTCGCCAAGCCATCAAACTGCAGAGCCGGTGCACTTTACTACGAAGGTACGTAGGCCCTCAGAGGTCGTGAGTCTCCTACACCTGGTAGGGCGCGGCTTAGCCGCGCCGGGCGAGGCGTCTAATCGCCAAGCACACCCAAACACCAAGCACTATTCGCTGGCCCAATCCCTCGATCGCTCGACCGCCTTCTTCCACCGTGTGTAGAGGTGCTGGCGCGTGTGGCTATCGAGTGCCGGAGCGAACTCGCGGTCGAGCGCCCAGTTGCCGCGCACGTCGGCCAGGTCCTTCCAGTAGCCCACGGCGAGACCTGCGAGGTAGGCGGCGCCGAGCGCGGTCGTCTCGGCCACCAGCGGGCGGCGCACGGGCACACCGAGGAGGTCGGCCTGGAACTGGAGCAGCTGCGCGTTGCCGGTCGCGCCGCCATCCACCTTGAGGCTGTGGACCCGCAGGCCCGCTTCCTGCTGCATGACATCCAGCACGTCGCGCGTCTGGTAGGCCATCGAATCGACAGCGGCGCGGGCAATGTGGGCGGCCGTCGAGTTGCGGGTCAAGCCGACGATGGTACCGCGCGCATACGCGTCCCAGTATGGCGTGCCGAGGCCAACGAACGCCGGCACGAAGTAGACGCCGTCTGCATCGGCGACTTGCGCGGCCAAGGGTTCGACATCGGCTGAGCGCTCGATGATCTTCAGGCCGTCACGCAGCCATTGGACAACCGCGCCGGCGATGAAGATGGCCCCTTCGAGGCAGTAGGTCACCTGGCCATCGAGCTTCCAGGCGATGGTCGTGAGCAGCCCATGCTGAGATGCCACGGGCGAGGTGGCCGTGTTCAAGAGCACGAAGCAGCCCGTGCCATACGTGTTCTTGGCGCTTCCTGGCTCGAAGCACGCCTGGCCAAAGAGCGCACCTTGCTGATCGCCCACGGCGCTGGCGAGGGGAATGGGCGCGCCAAACAGTGCGGGATCGGTTTCGCCGTAGACGTCGCTGGACGCGCGCACCTCTGGCAGCATCGAGCGCGGCACATCCAGCAGACGTAGTAGCTCGTCATCCCAATCGAGCCTGTGGATATTGAAGAGGAGGGTGCGGCTCGCGTTGGTCACATCTGTGACGTGCAGCTTGCCGCCGCTCAATCGCCACAACAGAAATGTGTCAATCGTTCCGAACAGGACTTCGCCCCGCGCCGCCCTGGCGCGCAAGCCCTCGTGCTTGTCGAGCAGATATTTGATCTTGGTGCCGGAAAAATAGGCGTCGACCACGAGGCCAGTCCTGGCACGGAACGTCGGCTCGAGCCCGTCCGCCTTGAGGCGATCGCAGATGCCCGCGGTTACGCGGCTCTGCCACACGATGGCATTGCCAATCGGGCGACCGCTGTCGCGCTCCCACAGCACAGTGGTCTCGCGCTGGTTGGTGATCCCAATGGCGGCTATGTCGTGTGGCTCGAGCTTGGCGCGCTGAATGGCCTCGCGCGCGACGGCGAGCTGAGAGCTCCAGATGGCCTCCGGATCATGCTCGACCTCGGCCGGGCCGGGAAAGATTTGCGGGAACTCCTGCTGCGCGACGCTTATCATCCGACCGTCGTGGCCAAAGAGGATAGCGCGGCTCGAGGTCGTGCCCTGGTCGAGCGCGAGAACGGCACGGGGCATCAACAATCTCCTTCCGGAAAGGTAGGGCGGCCCTTCTAGGGCCGCCGGCGGGGCTGCCTTCGATTCCACTCAGGCCGGAAAGCCCCGCCCTACCATCTGTGTACCTTGCTGCCGCGGACATCCTAACAGCGGTTGGGGCACGCGGCGAAGCGATGCCAGCCAACGGCGGTTATGTGCGGTATGCTGCGAAGAGGCTTGTGGTTGACATTCACACGCCACTGAGGGCAGACTGTCTACCCTAGAGCCATGCCAAAGGAACAGGATCGTATCGAGCTCTTGCAGGGAACGCTGGACATGCTCGTCCTTCGGACGCTGCTGTTTGGGCAGGCACATGGCCACGCCATTGCCAAACACATCCAGCGAACCTCGGACGAGGTGCTTCAGGTCGAACATGGGTCCCTGTACCCAGCGCTTCATCGGTTACAGCGCAAGGGCTGGATTGCGTCCAAGTGGCAGACGATGCCGGACCGCAATCGCACGGCCAAGTACTACCGCCTCACCCCGGCGGGACGCAGGCAATTGACGCGAGAAGAGTCGAAGTGGAAGAAGCTCGCGCAGGCGATCAGGAGAGTTATGCGCACCGCGTAAGCCGTACAGGAATACGAGTCGCACTTCTGGAGCGATGCCATGTCTGGTTGGCGGCGTTGGATCGAGCGGGTAGTCAGTAGGCCGTGCCCGTCAGGGCTTCCGACGCTCAGAACGTGGCCACGATGGACGCGGCAATGACGCCCGCCGCCGCTAGTCCGTACGTCAGCGTCACGGCCAGGACGGCGCGAAAGCGGCGTCGCGCGTCGAGGCGGGTGAACGTCAGCAGCCAGTCGAGCAACGGCAGCACGAGGATGGCATGCATGGTCACGGCGTGCGCGGGCTTGAGGGAGGTGGCGATGAAGTATGCCGCTTGCTGATGCCCGGCGATGACCTGCCGAACACCGAGTGCGATCATCGCACCGCCTGCGGCCTCCGCCACGATCAAGCCGACGAAGCCAGCGCGCAGGGCCAGCCGCATGCCGGGCTCGAGCTGTGCGTTTTCGCGGAATGCCGCGGCGGTCATCGCCAACACAAAGGCGACCAGCACCACGCCGCCCGCGGCGAGTACCCGCGCGACGAGCCCATCGAGCGACGTCGACATGTTGAGGTGCGACGGCACGCCGCGCCACGCCTGTAATGTGATCAGCGCCACCTCGACGACGCAGGCGACAGCGAACGCACCGAGCAGGATCCGCCGGGTTCGATCGGTCATGCGAAGAAACGAGCTCACCCAGCTCATCGTGATCAGCGTCAGGCCGAACGAGACGCCGAAGGTGAGGGGCTTACGGAGCGAGACGGGGCCCTCCCACGTGCTGCCGGTGACGACCAGGATTGCCAGGTGCACGAGTCCGGAAACCACCAGCAATGCACCGATCGCGTAGCACGTCCGTTCGACGGGTTGCCCGAGTGTCCAGAACGCACGCGCGCTCGCGAGAATCCCTGCGGTACGTTCCACGTCGTCTTCCTTTGTGACGAACAGTCTGCGGTCACACGCCCCAGCCCCCGTGAGACGGAGGACGCGCCCAGATGATCACGAACCGGCTACGTGCGTTTGGCAAAGTGCTCGATGAGCGCTGTAACCATGGGTCCCATCTTCGGCTTGGTTGGGACGACGGCTGGCCTCATTCCGTTCGCGGCGAGCATTTCCGCCGTTGTGGGCCCGACCGCGACCACGACGGTGCGCGTCGCGAGCTCGGTTCGAAGCTTTTCGAGTGCACCGAGGCGTTGGGCGATGTCGAGTAGATGACGCGCTTGCACCTTACTCGTGAACACCACAGCGTCGATCTTGCCGTCGATGATCCCCTGCACCAGATGCTCGAGCGGTGCGACATCCTCCGGTAGGACCCACTCGTAGAGGCAGAGCTCGACCAACTGGACGTGGTTTGCGAGAAGAGCTTCCGCGAGCGCATCGTTCCGCTCGCCGTAGTGCACGAGACCGAGCCGTTGTCCGCTGAGGTCGAGCGATTCGAGCGCCTTGATCACCTCCGCCGTGGTGTGCGGTTCCGGAACGGCGATGCTTGTCGGTACGTTCTGGCGTGCGAGTCTTGCCACCGGCTTTGGTCCCCGGCACACGGTCATCGCGCCGCGCAGTGCCTCGAGCGTCGTGTCGAGCCGGCCAAGACGCTCTGCCTCGCTCAGCAGGGCGTTGGCACCAACGCCCGTCAAGAACACGACCGCCGCGAAGCCACCTGTTTCGAGCGTGTCGCAAAACGCCGCTACCTCGGACGCGGCGTCGAGCGGGCGCTCGCGGAGGGCCGGTGCGCGGACAACTTCCGCGCCTGCGCGCTCTATTAACGACGCGAGCGCGTCGGTGAGCCGAGCCTCGAGTACGGCGATACGTCGGCCGGCGAGCGGTCCGGTTGCAGCGTTGGACATCCGCGATCCAGTAAAACTCTGGCTACGCTCCGGCGAACACGTCTTGGACCGTCATTCGGAACCCTGGCAAAACGTCCTCATCGCCGAGCATATCCTCCTCTCGACGACGATAATACATCGTCAAAAGCGCAACGCTTACTCGGCGTAGAACTGTTCCCGGTGCTGTTTGGCGAGTTGCTCGAGCTTTTTCGCGATGTCAGGATGATCGTCGATCACGTTCATGCGCTCGTAGGGGTCGGCTTCCAGATCATACAGTGCCAATTGCTGTTCTCTCTGCTCGTGTTCACCGGGGAACCCACCCTCACCGTATCGAACCACATGCCTGTACTGATGAGGAAGATGCAATTTCCACTTCCCATCCCCCGACATGACCGCCTCGAACTCGTTCGCGGTGGAAAAGGCATAGTAGGCATGCGGGTTCTGCGCGCCAGCTTTATTCGCGATCAGATCCCACACGTTTCGCCCATCGATTTCGTTATCCGGTAGCTGGGCGTCCGCCAGGTAGGCAATGGTTGGCAGGATATCAATGGAGCACAGGGCTCCGTTGGATGCGGTTCCCGGTTGAATCTTTCCCGGATATTTGATGATGGTGGCCGATCGGATCCCGCCGTCGAACGAGGTGCCCTTGGCTTCCCGAAACGGCGTTTTTCCAGCGTGATTGCCATACACCGCCCACGGCCCGTTATCCGACGTGAAGATGACCATGGTGTTCTCTTCCAGGCCGTTCGCTTTGAGCGCTTTCATGATTTGACCAACGGACCAGTCGATCTCCATCATCACGTCACCATAAAGGCCGGCGCCGGATTTGCCGCGAAACTTCTCGCTCACGAACAGCGGAACGTGGGGCATGCTATGCGCCACATAGAGGAAAAACGGGTGGTTCTCGTTCCGGTTGATGAAATCCACGGCGTGCTCGGTGTACCAGGTCGTGAGCATCGTCTGGTCTTTCGGCGTCACGTTGGGAATCGTCACTTTGCCATTTTCCCAATACTGCAGCGGGTGCTTCCCCCACTGTTCCGGGTTCTCGGGATGATGTTTCCACATATCGTTGGAGTACATCAGTCCGACGGATTCGTTGAATCCCCGGGCCGGCGGGCGGGTGTCCGGTTGATCGCCGATGTGCCATTTTCCGAACGCGGCGGTGGTATACCCTGCCGGTTGGAGCATGTCTCCGATGGTCGCGAACTGCGGATCCACACCTCGCGCGTTTGGACCGTGTGCGCCAAACATTTTTGTTCGACCGGGATACGAGCCCGTGAGCAGCGCGGCTCTCGACGCCGAACAGATGCCCTGGGGCACGTAGAAATTGTTCAATCGACAGCCTTCCGACGCCAGTTGATCGACATTCGGGGTCGGATATCCTGGATTGGCGAAGGGCTGAAAATCCGCCCACCCAGAATCATCAAGAAAGATGATCACAAAGTTCGGCGTTGTCCGCTGCTGTGAGAAAAGCTGCCTAGCGGGAAGTCCGAGCGAAACCGTCAACAAGACGGTGCAAGCCGCCAGCGTCCGTGCGACCAGGGTCGTCCAACTGAGCGGAGATCTATCGGTTCTCATGAAAGTTGTCCCTCGCCGAAGGCCTACGGATGGTGGTTCGCCACGAACAGGTCGTAGATGTACGCACCGGCGACCGCGCCAATGCTGGGGGCGACGATCGGGACCCACCACCAGTCGTTGCCGGCGGTGAAGACCTCACCACCCCAGCCGGCCATCGCCGTGAAGAGACGCGGACCAAAATCACGCGCGGGGTTGATGGCATAGCCCGTGTTGAAGCCAAAGCACATCCCAATGGCAACGACGACCAGTCCTATGATGATCGGCGCGAGCCCAGGGTGCGGGGCGCGGTTGCGGTCGTCGGTCGCTGCCAGCACACCAATCATCAGCAGCGCCGTGCCGACGACCTGGTCGATGAAGCCGCCAGGGAACGCGCTCACGAAGTCTTGCGGGTACGTGGCCCAAATGCCCGCTGTGCGGAGAGGGCCGATCACCTGGCGGATGCCGCCATCGAAGTGATCGAGCGCCTCGGCGTAGGTGACGTAGACCACGACCGAGGCCGCGAAGGCACCGAGCAACTGTGCGAGCCAGTAGGGTCCGACCTTGCGCCACGGGAACCCGCGTCGCACCGCGAGCGCCAGCGTGACCGCAGGGTTGATGTGCGCGCCGGACACGCCCGCCGCCACGTACACGCCCAGCATGACCGCGAGCCCCCACGCCAGGTGGATGGAGAGGCTGCTGCCGAACGTTTCGGCACTCAGCACTTTTTGCGCCACAACGCCCAGGCCAAAGATGATGAGGATGAACGTGCCGAGGAACTCGGCGGCGGCCTCTCGTAGTGTGCCCGTGAGTTTCACACAGATCTCCTGGTTACTCGTCATTCGTGACGAGACGTTCCGCGGTCACGAAGCGCGGCTCGATATCGACCGGAACGTCAGCGAGCGTATCGAGCGCCTTCTGGACCTCTGGTCGTACGACACCGTACTGCTCCGCGAGTGCCTTGGCCTTGTCGTAGCTGCCCTCGGCCTGCATCGTGATGATGTCGCGCGTGAGCGCGCGCACGACATCCTTGATCTTGATGTCATCGATGGCACACGTGCCATCCGCGCTGAACGTCACGGCGCCCGCATCGAGGAAGCGGTTGAGCTGAATCGCCACCCCACGGCCGTGCGCTTCGTTGATCCCGAAGCGGATCGATCGAAACATCGACGCGAGATACGTCGTGTACATCGTGTGAGCCAGCTCGCGCGGCAGCTCATTGTCATCAATGAGCGTCTGCAGCGCCCAGAGGCCGGAGACGTCCGCCTTGGCTTCCTCGATGGTGCTGTACAGCTCTTTGAGCTCCTGGCGAACCGTGGTCTCGCGACCGTCCACCGTAACGTCGTGGGGACCGAGGCCGTGCATCAGCTCGTGCATCAGGATGTGCGTGAAGAAGGCGTCGAAGGTGACGCGCGGCTGGTCGGCTGCTGCGAGCAGGACGTTGGCAATTGGTTCGAGCACCTTCGTAAACTTCGCGTGTTGCACGTTCTTCAGCATCACGCGCTTGCTCCCTTTTTCGCGAATGACGCGCTCGTCGTTCGGCAGGTTGAACGCGGCCGTCTGCACGCCGCGGTTCGCGTCGCCGGCCGTGAAGATCACGTCGACGACCCTGATGGGCGCCAGCGCGCCGAGCGTCGGATTGCGGTACTGCGGATCGATCGGCAGTCGGTCCTCGAGTGATTGCAAACGATGGCCGAGCGCGGCGAGCTTCTTGCTCTCCGCCTCGTCGCGCACCGTGACGAACGCCTCGAACGCCGCTTTGTAATTGAACCACTCGTCCTCGTACACCTCATAGGGGCCGATCACGGGCTCGATGGACGCGTCAATCTCCATCCACGCCACGTCGCTCTCGTAATAGTCGTTCGTGCCAAACGCCTGTGCCCGTGTCTCGAGGTATCGCTTCAACGACGGCTGGGTCGTGCTCACCGCCGCCTTGCGGAGATGTGCCGCCGCAGCGTAGAGCTCGCCCTGGTACTCGACGCTATACGGCACGAGCTGAAACGCGCCATCGGGCGCACGCCGTATAGTGGTGAAGAAGCCGGTTGCGGCCCGACGCTCGGATGTTGGGAGCGACTCGATCCAACGCTCGATGTCGTCCCGCGCGGTATCGGCTGGGTAGAAGTTGGCGCCTTCAGGTTTGGCGCCGGCCCCCGGCAGGAAGGGCTCGTTCTGGTCGAGCCGAGACCACGGCCCTTTGTTGATCAGGAAGTAGCGCAGCCGCGCCCGTCCCAGCGCCGATCGATCGCCCGCGAGCTGCACGAGCCAGGCGTCGTTGGCGGCCGAGACTTGACGGAGGAAGATGCCGTCCATGACGCGCGCCGCTTCCACGAGGTGAGCGAGCGTTCGGCGCTCGGTCGGCGGGAGCCCGGAGAGGTCGACCGCGAGATCCACGGCCGCGAACCGTGCCGTCATGGCGGTCAGTTGTGTGAGGTCTGGCATGGTCTCGGCAGACGCGTTTCTCCCCGGCCCGCCCAAGCCCACGGCGAGCCCTGCGGATCCGCTGAGTGTCGCCGTCGCCACGAGGGGAAGGAGTGCTTTGCGCGTCATAGGCAGGATGATAAGCTAATCGATTGGAGTTCGTCCAAGTAACGAAGCTTCGCCTTAGAGGAGAGCAGTGAGAAACCTTGCGCAGGATATCGCCGACTACACCGCGATCGAAACCCGCGAGTGGATCGATTCGCTGGACTACGTGATTGAGAACAGCGGTCCGGCCCGTGTGGCCGAGCTCATCGAGACGCTCCGCGGCCGTGCGCGAGCGCGCGGGGTGAAGCTGCCGTTCACGGCCGATACGCCGTACCTCAACACCATTCCCGCCGAGCACCAGCCCCGCATGCCCGGTAGCCGGACCATCGAGCGCCGCATCAAGAGCATCGTGCGCTGGAACGCGCTGGTCATGGTCGTGCGTGCCAACAAGCTCGAGGACGGTATTGGCGGCCACATCTCGACCTACGCCTCCGCGGCCACGCTCTACGAGGTTGGCTTCAATCATTTCTTCCGCGGTCGCGACAATGGCGGTGGCGACTTCGTGTACTTCCAGGGGCACGCAACGCCCGGGATCTACGCGCGCGCGTTTCTCGAGGGACGACTGAACGAGCGACAGCTCGAAAACTTTCGGCGCGAGCTGCGGTCGGGCGGTGGGCTCTCCTCCTATCCCCACCCCTGGCTGATGCCCGACTTCTGGGAGGCGCCGACGGTCTCGATGGGGCTGTCGCCCATCATGGCCATCTACCAAGCGCGCTTCAATCGCTATCTCGAGGATCGTGGGCTGAAGCCGAAGACGGAGGGGAAGATATGGGCATTCCTCGGCGACGGCGAGTGCGATGAGCCGGAGACACTCGGCGCCATCTCGCTCGCGGCACGCGAGAAGCTCGACAACCTGATCTTCGTCATCAACTGCAACCTGCAGCGCCTCGACGGACCGGTGCGCGGCAACGGCCAGATCATCCAGGAGCTCGAGCGCGTGTTCCGTGGCGCCGGGTGGAACGTCATCAAGGTGATCTGGGGTCGCGACTGGGATGCCCTGCTCGCCAAGGACAAGGACGGCGCGTTGGTGAAGCGGATGGGCGAAGTCGTCGACGGCGAGTACCAGAAGTACTCGGTGTCGAATGGCGGCTACATCCGCCAGCACTTCTTCGGGAAGGATCCGCGGCTGCTCGAGATGGTCAGGCACCTCTCGGACGAGGAGCTGAGCAAGCTCCGGCTGGGCGGTCATGATCCGGAGAAGGTGTATGCGGCTTACAAGGCGGCAGTCGAGCACACCGGTGCGCCGACGGTCATCCTCGCCCGTACGATCAAAGGCTACGGCCTCGGTGAGAGCGGCGAGGGCAAGAACATCACGCACCAGCAGAAGAAGCTGAACGAAGCGGAAGTGCGGGAGTTCCGGTCGAGGTTTGGTATTCCCGTCTCGGACGCCGACATTGCGAAGATGCCGTTCTATCGGCCGTCCGACAGTAGTCCAGACCTCGAATATCTGCACGAGCGCCGCAAGACCCTGGGCGGGTACGTGCCCGCGCGAAAGGTGCGCGCCGCGCCGCTCGCGTGCGACTTCGGCGATGTCTTCCACGAGTTCAACGCCGGCACCGGCGACCGCAGTGCCTCGACGACGATGGTGTTCGTGCGGTTGCTGGCCAAACTGCTCCGCCATCCGGAGATTGGCAAGCTCATCGTTCCGATCGTGCCGGACGAGGCGCGCACATTCGGCATGGAAGCGCTGTTTCGCCAGGTGGGCATTTATTCGCACGTCGGCCAGCTCTATGAGCCGGTGGACAGCGACACGCTCCTCTACTACAAGGAAGCGACCAACGGGCAGATCCTCGAAGAGGGGATCACGGAAGCCGGATCGATGTCCTCGTTCATTGCGGCGGGCACGGCCTACGCGACGCACGGCATCAACACGATTCCATTCTTCATCTACTACTCGATGTTCGGATTCCAGCGGATCGGCGACCTGATTTGGGCGGCGGCCGACATACGCGCGAGGGGCTTCCTGCTCGGCGGCACCTCCGGCCGTACGACGCTTGCCGGTGAGGGATTGCAGCACCAGGATGGCCACAGTCACCTCATCGCGTCAGGCGTCCCGACGTGCCAGGCGTACGACCCGGCTTTTGCGTACGAGATTGCCACCATCGTCGAGGACGGTATTCGACGGATGTACGGCGAGGAGGAGAATGTCTTCTACTACCTGACCGTGATGAACGAGCCGTATCCGCAGCCCGCGATGCCGGAGGACTGCCGCGACGGCATTCTCAAGGGGTTGTACCGTCTGCGCGCGTCGGACAAGAAGAAGGCGAAGCACCACGCGCAGCTCCTCGGCAGTGGGGCCATCCTGCCCGAGGTGATGAAGGCCGCCAGAGTCTTGGAAGACCAGTACGACGTCACCGCCGATGTGTGGAGTGTCACGAGCTACGTGCAGCTCTATCGTGACGGGGAGGCGTGCGAGCGTTGGAATCGCTTGCACCCGGCCGAGCCGCCGAAGGTGCCCTACGTGACCGCGTGTCTCGGCAAGGCCCCCGGTGTGTTCGTCGCGGCCAGCGATTATGTCAAGATGCTGCCAAACGCCATCGACCGATGGCTGCCGCGCCCATTGGTGTCTCTGGGAACCGACGGCTTCGGCCGCAGCGAGAGCCGCGGATCGCTCCGCGAGTTCTTCGAGGTCAACCAGGGCCACGTCGTGGTCGCGACGCTCGCGGCACTGGCGCGCGAAAAGAAGATCGACGGCAAGGTTGTCGCGCGCGCCATTCAGGCGCTCGAGATCGACACGGAAAAGCCGAATCCTGCAGTGTCGTGACCTTGGAAGGCGCCCCTAAAGGGGCGCCCTACGTGTATAGGGGTAGGGCGCGGCTGTAGCCGCGCCATCGGTGCTGAAACATGGCCATAGAATTCGCACTGCCCGAGTTGGGAGAGAACATCACCGCCGGCGAGGTCCTTCGTGTGCTGGTGAAACCGGGCGACGTCATCGGGCGTGATCAACCGCTCCTCGAGCTCGAGACCGACAAGGCGACCATCGAGGTGCCGTCTACCGTCGCCGGCCGTGTCCAGGAGATCAACGTCAACGAGGGTGACAAGGTGCAGGTGGGCCAGCGCGTGTTGACGGTTGAGGAAGCTGGGAAACAGGAATCAGGAATCGGGAAACAGGAGTCGGGAACCGACGATGCGGGCGAGGCTGCGCCATCGCGGGCGACCGCGGCGGACGCGCAGGAGGCCGCCCAGCCCTCTGGTGAAGGGCCCGCCCAGCCTGCTGGGCCGCCAGCCGCGGCACCGGAGGGTGGCGTTGCTGAGTTCAAGATCCCGGAGCTCGGCGAGAACGTGGCCGCAGGTGATGTCCTGCACGTTCTCGTGAAGCCGGGGGACTTCGTCGAGCGAGATCAACCCGTGATCGAGCTCGAGACCGACAAGGCCACCGTGGAAGTGCCTTCGAGTCTGAGCGGCCGGGTGCGGGACGTCCACGTGAAGGCTGGGGATACCGTGAAGGTTGGCCAGGTGATCTTCGCGGTCGAGCTGTCCAAGCCAGCAACCGCGGCGCCGCCTGCGGAAGCGCCACCGCCCCCGCCGGACGCCGATCGCGCACCTGCGCCGGTCGTCGCACCAAGCCCATCGCCGGGCGAGACGGAGCGTCCACGGGCGGAGGTCTTCGATATCAGCCGCGCGGTTCGGCCTGCCGCAAGTCGGGCCGACCGGCCCGCCGCGAGCCGAGCCGAGGCTATCCCGCCACGGCCCAACGTGCCAGCGGCGCCGTCCGTACGGCGCCTGGCACGTGAGCTCGGTCTCGACGTCGGCGACGTGCCCGGATCAGGTCCGGCCGGTCGCATTTCCCAAGCGGACGTACTCGCCTACGCCAAGCAGGTGATCACGTCTTCGCCGACGCCTGCCGCGCCGCCAGGCGCGGCTGGCGCGCCGACCTTGCCCGACTTCGCGAAATGGGGCGAGATCGACCGCAAGACCATCACTGGCGTGCGGCGGAAGACCGCGGAGCATCTTGCGCAGGCGTGGTCGCTCATCCCGAGTGTCACGCAGTGCGAGAAGGCGGACGTCACCGCGCTCGAAGCGCTCCGCAAGCGCTTTGCGCCGCAGGTCGAGCAGGCCGGCGGCAAGCTCACGGTGACTGCCATCCTCGCCAAGATTCTCGCGGCTGCGGTCAAGGCGTTCCCGCAGTTCGGCGCGTCGCTCGACTTGGCGCGCGAGGAGCTGATCTACAAGAAGTACGTGCACGTGGGCATCGCGGTGGACACCGATCGCGGGCTGCTCGTGCCGGTCGTTCGTCACATCGACACCAAGAACATCACGCAGATTGCCGTCGAGATTGCAAACGCCGCACAGCGCGCACGCGACCGCAAGCTGACGGCGGATGAGATGGAAGGCGGCACGATCACGATCACCAATCTCGGCGGTCTTGGTGGCACACACTTCTCGCCCATCGTGAACTGGCCGGAGGTCGCCATTCTCGGCGTGTCGCGCGCACGCATGGAGCCGGTCTGGGTGGAGGACGGCTTCCAACCGCGGCTGATGCTGCCGCTGTCACTCTCATACGACCACCGTGTGATTGACGGCGCTGATGCCATGCGCTTCCTTCACTGGGTGGTCGAGGCCCTCGAGCAACCGTTCCTGCTCACGCTTCAAGGATAAAACAGGTGCGAGGGGCGAGGTCCCAGGGCTGTTTCAGGGATACGGTCCCTGGGCCCTAAGACAGCCCTAGCACCTAGCACCTGGCACCTGGCACCTCCTATGTCCAACACGGCACAGCTCGTTGTCATTGGCGCAGGACCAGGCGGCTATGCCGCCGCGTTCCGGGCGGCCGACCTTGGCCTGAACGTCGTGTTGATCGATGAAGAGGCCAACCCGGGTGGGGTCTGCACGTACCGCGGCTGCATCCCATCGAAGGCCCTGCTGCACGTTGCCAAGCTGCTCTCCGAGGCGAGGCATGCGACCGCTTGGGGTATCGAGTTCCCAGAACCACGCCTCGACGTCGACAAGCTGCGCGCGTGGAAGGACCAGGTCGTCGCGAAGCAGACCAGCGGCCTGGGGCAGCTCGCCAAGCTGCGGAAGGTACGCTCCATCCGGGGCCGTGCCAGCGTTGTGGACGCGCACACGCTCACGGTCGCGACCTACGAGGGCGGCGAGGAGACCTTGCCGTTCGAGACAGCCATCATCGCGACCGGCTCGCGCCCGACAACGTTGCCGAATACGTCGCTCGGGCCGGAGCGTCTCCTCGACTCGACGTCGGCGCTCGAGATCGCCCGCGTGCCGAAAAACCTGCTCGTCGTCGGCGGCGGGTACATTGGACTCGAGCTCGGTTCTGTGTATGCGGCGCTCGGCTGCGAGGTTTCCGTGGTTGAAATGACGGCCGGCTTGCTGCCCGGTGTCGATCGCGACCTCGTGCAGGTGCTGCAGGAGCGCGTCGAGCGCGTGTGCAAGAGCGTCATGCTCGATACGAAGGTCGTGCAGATGGAGGAGGTGGTTGGCGGCGTGAAAGTGACCTTCGACGGCCGCGCCAACCCCTCCGAGCAGGTGTTCGACCAGGTGCTCGTGGCTATTGGACGGAAGCCCAATTCGGAGATTCCGGGCCTCGAACGCACGCGGGTCGAAGTGGACCGACGCGGGTTCATCGGGGTCAACCCTCAGCGGCGTACTGCAGAACCATCGATCTACGCGATTGGGGATGTTGCGGGAGAGCCGATGCTCGCGCACAAGGCGAGTCATGAAGCGAAAATCGCCGTGGAAGCCATTGCGGGTCGCAAAGTGGCGTTCGAGCCGCGTGCCATCCCAGCTGTCGTCTTCACGGATCCGGAAATCGCCTGGTGCGGCCTCACTGAGACCGAGGCAGCGGAGCAGGGGACGCCTGTCGAAGTCGCCAAGTTTCGCTGGGGTGCGTCCGGGCGCGCGACGACACTCGATCGGAACGATGGGCTGACAAAGCTGGTGATCGAGCCAAAGACCGAGCGCGTGCTCGGTGTGGGGATCGTCGGGGTTGGGGCCGGCGAGCTCATCGCTGAAGGCGTGCTGGCCGTCGAAATGGCGGCGCTCACGCGCGACGTCGCGTTGAGCATTCACCCGCATCCCACGCTGTCAGAAACCGTCATGGAGAGTGCCGAGGTCGCCCTCGGCGAGAGCACGCACGTCTATCGTCCAAAGCGCGCGACGGCGACGAGCAAAGCGTGAGGACAGAAAAGGAACCGGGTACCTTTGCGGGTGCGAAAAGGTACCCGGTTCCTTTTTCACCACAGGAGGTTGCGGGCGGTGCGAAACACATCGTCGAGCATGCTCGGTGTGAGCTTGCCCGTTTGTGTGTTCTGGCGACTCGGGTGGTAGGACTCGACGAGAATGGGCAGGTCGGACTGTTCAGGCCGCCTGATGTCTCCGTGTGCGAATGGTGGTCGCGGACGCACCTGCACGCCCCATCCCGCGAGGAGCCGCCAGTACGCCTCCGAGGCGAGGCGTCCCAGCGCGACCACGACCTGAAGGTTCTGCAGTACCCCGATCTCCGCTTCCAGATGCCGATGGCAGTGCAGAATCTCGTCGCGTGTCGGCTTGTTATCGGGTGGCGCGCAGCGAACCGCCGCGAGCACGTACGCGTCGCTGAGCACGAGGCCGTCGTTGGCCCGCTCGGAGGTCGGCTTGTTGACGAAGCCGGCTGCGTACATGGCGCGCATGAGGAAGTCGCCGGACCCACCGGAGCCGTCGCCCGTGAACATGCGGCCAGTGCGATTCGCGCCGTGCGCCGCCGGCGCTAGGCCCAGTAACAGCAGGCGCGCTCGCGGATCCCCAAAGCCGGGCACCGGCCGGGCCCAGTAGGTCTCGTTCCTGTACGCTGCCTTCTTCTCCTGTGCGACGCGCTGGCAGTGCGCGCGCAATCGCGCGCACGTCTCACAGCGAATCACGGCACGGTGGACGGTGGCGAGGGTTTTCAATCCCTTGCAAGGGCATCCGCCTGCTCGTGGGCGTGGTAGGAGCTTCTCACGAGTGGGCCTGACTCGACGTGGCCGAACCCCATCGCGAGTGCCGCCTCTTTCAGGCGGCGGAACTCGTCGGGCTCGTAGTAGCGCGCCATCGGCAGGTGCGCGGGCGTCGGCCGGAGGTATTGCCCAACGGTGAGGATCTCGACGCCCGCGTCGCGCACGTCACGAAACACCTGCAACAGCTCGTCCCATTCCTCGCCCAGGCCGACCATCACACCGGTCTTCGTGGGAATGTGCGGCGCGAGCGCGCGCGACCGCCGAAGCAGCTCGAGGGTCCGCGGATACCGCCCACCGGAGCGCGCCAGACGATAGAGACGCGGCACGGTCTCTGTGTTGTGGTTCAGTACATCTGGGGCCGCGTCGAGCACGACGGACAGCGCGGCGGCTCTGCCCTGAAAGTCGGGAATCAGCACCTCGATTCGCGTCTGTGGCATCACGGCGCGAATCTCGCGCACGCAACCGGCGAAGATCGACGCGCCACCATCCGGGAGATCGTCGCGGTCCACCGACGTGATCACGACATACTTGAGACCGAGCATCTCGACGGCTTCCGCGAGTCTCGCTGGCTCGTCCAGATCGAGCGGTGCGGGCCGGCCGTGTGCCACGGCGCAGTAGCCACAATTCCGCGTGCACACGTCGCCGAGGATCATGAACGTCGCCGTACCGTGATGCCAGCATTCGCCGATGTTAGGGCAGCGTGCCTCCTCACAGACGGTGTGCAGCCGGCCGCTGCGCATGAGTTGCTTGAGCCGCACATAGTTGGCCGAGCCTGGCGCACGAACCTTGAGCCAGGCGGGCTTCGGCTGTCGCTCAGGGGATCGAATGAGGTGCAGTGGCGAGACGCTCGACATCCCAGTTATCGTAACATGTGCCGTATGGCGACTCAGACTTCCTCCCTCGCGATCACGTGGCTTGGCCACGGCACATTCTTGCTGGAATCACCGGGCGGCCGGCGCCTGCTCCTCGACCCATTTCTGACCGACAACCCGGCGTGTCCCGAGGAGTACCGGCGATCGGTTGGACGGCTCGACGCGATCCTCATCACACACGGCCACGGCGATCACGTGAGCGACGCCGCCCGTATCGGACGCGAGACCGAAGCGACTATCGTTGGATCATACGAGGTCTGTACCTGGCTGGAGCAGAAGGGCCTGAAGAACGTCGTCGGCATGAACATCGGCGGCACGACGACCGTGGCGGGCGTGCGCATCACCATGGTGCAGGCCATTCACGGCAGCGGGTTCGTCGAGGACAACCGGATTGTCTATCTTGGCCTCGCCGCCGGGTTCGTGCTGCGCTTCGAGGATGGGCTCGTCGCCTACTTCTCGGGCGATACCGACGTGTTTGGCGATATGCGCCTGATCGCACAGCTCTACGAGCCGCAGCTCGCGTTTCTGTCGATTGGCGATCACTACACGATGGGGCCCAGACAGGCGGCACTGGCATGCGAGCTCCTCGGGGTGAAACAGGTCGTGCCGATGCATTACGGGACGTTTCCCGTACTCACGGGGACGCCGGCCGAGCTGCGCAAGCTGGTCGAGCCCAAGGGGGTCCAGGTGTTGGAGCTCAAGCCCGGCGAAACTGCCCGCTAGCTGAGATGCTCCGTTCAAGCCGTTGCGAGCTGCAGCACGGTATAGGACCGGGCTGGGAGCCTGAACGTCATGTTGTCGGCAGGCCTCGGCGTTTCCAGGTTCTGCGGCCGAACCGTTTCGGGTGCCTCGAACGTATTCGAGGCCTTCAGTGCCTCGCCGCTGAGGGTTTGAGCGGCGAGCACCTTCGTCGGCGTGGCTCCCAACCAGCTCAACTCGATATCGCGCTCCCGCTCGAGGTCGCGGTTGAGCAGGAAGACGGCAAGCCGGCCCTCCTTCGCATCCCAGGTGGCCGTCGCATCGATATAGGGCGTCATCTCCTCGGCGGACATGCGCCGCCTCACGTCTCCGAGGTAACCGCGTCGATCGATCTCATAGCTGGGTGATTCGATGTAGAGATCCAAGACGGTACCGTGGGCATATTGGAGAGCCCATGCGTAGGGGAAATAGATCGTTTGACGAATGGTCTTTTCTTTGTTGGTCCGCAGGGGTGCGATCACGTTGACGATCTGAGCCAGACATCCCAAGCGAACGCGCTCGGCCTGGCGCAGCAGCGTGTTCACGAATCCGCCGACGAGCAGGGCATCCTCGAGGTTATAGACTTCCTCCAGCAGGGGAGGGGCATGCTGTTTTCTGCCGTTTACCGCATCACCGCTCCGAGCGCGATACCAGACATTCCACTCGTCGAAGGATAACCACAAGCTCTTGTCGCTTCGTTGTAAGCCTCGAACATAGTCGCAGACCGCGATAATCTCCTGTATCTGTTGCTCCATGTCCAAGTTGAGCGCGACAAAGTGAGAGGAGTTGTCGCCGGTCTCCGCAGCCGTGTTCCCATAATAGTTGTGGAGCGAAATGGCATCGACCTCGTCATAGCATTCCTCGAGCATCTCGCGGTCCCACACAAGGTAGGTGGGCATCATGTTGTTGCTCGAGCCGCACGCGATGAGCTGCGTATCTGGGTCAATGGCGCGGATCTGGCGTGCAGCATCGCGTGCCTTGCGACCATATTCGCGTGCGGTCATGTGGCCGATCTGCCAGGGGCCGTCCATCTCATTGCCCAGGCACCAATATTTGACACGATGGGGCTGATCGTAACCGTGCTCCCGACGCAGGTCACTCCAGCGAGTACCACGCTCGACGTTGCAATACTCGGTCAAGTGCGCGGCATCCTCCGGCGTCCCGGTGCCAAGGTTGCAGGCCAGCAACGGCTCGGACCCAATCGCCCGGCACCACTCCATGAACTCGTTCGTCCCGAACTGATTGGTTTCGATCGAGTTCCAGGCGCGGTCGATAACGGTCGGGCGATCCTTCTTGGGTCCCACGCCATCCAGCCAGTTATGGCCGGACACGAAATTGCCGCCTGGATAGCGCATGATCGGAACGCCGAGCGAGCGCACCTCTTCGAGAACGTCCCGGCGAAAACCGTGCTCATCGGCGAGCGGCGAGTTGGGCTCGTACACGCCTCCGTACACGGCGCGTCCGAGATGTTCAAGAAAGGCGCCGAGGATCTTGCGATCGAGAGGCGCGCGGCCACGTCTGGTGTTCACGAAAATTCGGGCCCGCTCAGAGCGAGATTGCGCATATCCCAAGCTCGAAAGCAGTGAGCCGGACGCGAGGACGGTGGCGGAACCCAGTGTTTGCTTCAAAAATCTACGTCGCGGCAGATCCTTCATCTTCGTTTCCTCTAGAACCCTTGAGCGTCCGCTAGAACGTGAGTCGCACGCCAAGCTGCAGATTGCGTGGGTCGTTCTCCTGACTCGGTTCAATTTGCCCGAAGCCGGGCGCGGTCAGGCCCATGTCGGGGCTGCCGAACCAGGGCGTGTTGAATAGGTTGAAGGCCTCGACCCGTACCTGCGCCCGCAGCCGGCCTGGAAGATCGAACGTCTTGAACACCGAGAAATCCACGAGCACCGGCCGACTGGTTCGCAGTTGGGAGATACGCGAGCTCAGGGTACGGAGCGTGAAGGGTTCCTGAACCTGCCACACCACAGGCTCGTCATCGCTGGCACAGTTCTGGCGCGCGCCGTCGAGCGTCTCCGTGCAGGTGTTGAACCAGCGACCGCGCGTGGGGTTGTCGAGGCGTGGATCAACACCGGTCCAGACGGCATTGCCGGGCGCCGCAATCGGCAAACCCGACTGCCCGACCAGAATCGCATTCACCTGCCAGCCGCCAAGAAGTGCTCCCGTCAGTCCTCCTCCGTCGGGGAAGAATGGCAGCTCATAGGTGGCGCTCACGAGCAGGCGGTGCGGCGCGTCTCGTTCTGCAACCACCCGCGCGAGCTGGTCCCAATCGTCCTGAGCATTGAGGTAACCCACCTCCTCCATCGACTTGGAGAAGGTGTAGCTCACGAGGAATTGAAGCCCGCGTGAGAGGCGCTTCTCGAGCCGCAGCTGCAGCGCGTCGTAGTCGGCGCGGCCGATGCTCCGCTTCTCCTCGGTGATACCGGTGAACTGCGGGAAGGGTCGGAGCAATTGCTGGCGCGGTACCGTCGCTTCGTTGAGCTCTGTTCCGGGCAGGAGACCTTCGAACGGGTTCGACACCGGATCGAGGAGCGCGCCCCCCATCGTGAGGTCGGCCGCCGAGACCTCGTTGATCCCCTTGGTGACCGGAAGTCCCCGTGTGCGGCTGCCGACGTACGACACGTCCACGACCAGGCGGCCGGGTAGCTCGTGCTGCACGCCGAACGAGAACTGGTGCACGTGCGGAATCACGCGGTCCGGATTGCCGTAGGTGAACCCTCGTCCCACCAACGTCGCCAACCCCTGGCTGCTGCCCACTGGCTGATCGATCCCGTTTGGATACGGGTTGTCGAGGCGCGCCGCAGGCGTGATCCCGCCGTCGACCGAGGCCACGAGCGGCGTCGAAAGGCTGAAGCCGTTGTTGAAGCCCGTGTCGAACGTCGGGAGGTAGCTGATGCCATAGCCGCCGCGCAGCACAGCGCGGTCCGTCAACTGATAGGTGACGCCGAATCTCGGTTGGACGTTGTTCCGGTCGGGGCGATAGGGGAGCCGATTGCTCTCATCGGTGAAGAGCAAGCCGCCCTCGAGCGCTATACCGGGCACCTCGAACGGGTTATCAGCCGTGGCGTCGAATCCTCGGTTTTGTTGATTCGAGGCCTCCGTGAGCGGTGACTCGTAGTCCCAGCGGAGGCCTGCGTTCAGCGTCAGCTTCGACGTCACACGCCAGTCGTCTTGTAGGAACAGCCCGTAGTAATGGTTCCGATACGCGAGATCCGGGTTGATAGGCACGCTGCCGGCCGAGGGATACCCCAATAGAAACGACGCCAGCGCATTGCCCGAAGCGGCATCGGCGCGCAGGGGATGGGCCTGCGTGAAGCCGCGACTGAACTCGAAGGTGCCGAACGACGAGGTGGGATTCTGCTGATCGTTCAGCATCACGCGCAGCTCGCCGCCGAGCTTCAGCGAATGCTCGCCCGCCGTCTTACTGAGCGTCTCGGACCACGACCAGGTGTCACTCTGGGTGAAGACGCTGCCGGCCCATCCAAATTCGCTGTAGTCCTCGATCTCGACACGGGGAAACGTGGGTCGCGGAAGCTGGGCCGCCAGACTGGTCGGAAAGCCGAGGGCGGCTGGGTCGTATCCGTCGCTAAATCGCTGAATGTAGAAGTCATGACGAATAAAGCCGACCCGCGAGCTCAGGACCAGCGACGGGCTCAGCACGGACGTGGCTTCGGCAGCAACGCCAACGTTCATGCGCCCGTGCGTGTAGAACGGCGAGGCCTCGGGGGCAAAGCCGCCGTAATCGTTGATCTCCGTCCGCTTGTTACGCACGAGCCGAGCGAAGAATCGATGGTCGGCGCTCAACACCTGGTCGATCTTCAAGACGTGCTGGTCGTACCTGTCGCCGCGCGATGTCTCGGGCGCGAGAAAGTTATCCACCTGGCCCGGGACGTTCGGTGACGGCACGCGCTCGAGCAGCGACAACGCTGCGGGATTCATCCGCTCTGTCGGGATCACATTGCCCCGAAACGCCTCCCTCACGTACTGACCGTCGACGTTCTGTGTGGTCAGCGGGTCGTAAATCGTGACCGGCCGGCCGTCGGCCGTCCGCGTCCGTGAGAAATCACCGCGCCGCTCGGCGTCGGTCGGCACGGTCCAGACCTGCGGAAACGGCACCTCGCTTCGAATCTGCTCCCAGGAGTACATGAAGAACGTGCGATTCGTGCCGTCGTAGAGGCCCGGAATCTTGACCGGACCATCGAGCGTCGCGCCGGGCTGGCTCCAGTACAAGCCTTCTTTGCCCTGCCCCTGCCGGTTCGCATCGAAAGTGTTCGCGTTGAGGTGCTCGTCACGGTAGTACTCGTAGACGGCGCCGTGAAAGTCGTTGGTGCCGCTCTTGAGCACGACGTTGACGACGCCGCCGCCCGTGCGGCCGTACTGGGCGTCGTAGATGTTGGTTTGCACCTTGAACTCCGCCGTCGCATCTGGCGAGGGCACGAAGCTCAGATTGCCCGGTTGATTCGTCTCCGTCCCCGTGTTCGGCACGCCGTCGAGCAGGAACTCATTGGTGAAGGCTCGGCCCCCGTTGATGGAGAAGTTGTCCATGCCGCCGTTGTCGAATGGGCGATTCGACCGGCTGGCGAGCGTGGGCGTGTACTGCACGCCGGCGGCGTGCTGCGACAGCATGAAGGGATTGCGTCCCAGCAGCGGGAGATCTTGCACTTGCTCGCGGTTGATGACCTGTCCTCGCGAGGCGCTGCCCGTCTCCAGCAGTGGTTGGCCAGAGGTGACGGTGACCGCCTCGGTCATGGCCCCGAGCTGCAACGTCACGTCGATGCGGAGGTTGTCACCCACGCGCACCTCGATGTCTGCCTGCTTGGCCGCGGTGAACCCCTCGAGCGTCGCGGTGAGCGTATAGTGCCCGATGGGAACGAACGGAATCAGATAGCTGCCCTGCCCGCTCGTCGTCGCGTTCCAGGCGGCGTTGGTGGCCTCGCTGCGCAAGGTCACGCTGACGCCAGGTAGCGCGCCTCCTTGCGGATCGATGATCCTGCCGCTGATCGTGCCTCCAGTCTCCTGCGCCGCGGCCGCCGAAACGAGCGCACAGAGCGCCGCCAGCGCGAGGGACGTCCTTGTGCCGAGTGACATGCGCACCCTCCTTGGCCGATAGCATTGAAAAACGAGAGACACTCTACCACCAGGAGGGGTGATAGGGTGACAAGGTGAGGGGGTGACAAGGTGACACGGTGAGCGGGCTATTCGGGCGTAACCGTGTCAGCGTGCCCGCGAGCTATAATCAGCGTGAATGAAATCTTCACTGAAGGCCGTCCCATTGACGTTCGAGACCCACCCGGACAAGTACCGGCACTGGCGACTCTCGTGTGATGGCGCGATCGCGACGCTGGCGTTGGACGTCCAGGAGGAAGGTGGCCTTGGCGACTACCGCTTGAAGCTCAATTCCTACGACCTCGGCGTCGACATCGAGCTGGCTGACGCTGTACAACGGTTGCGCTTCGAGCACCCTGAGGTCCGTGTCGTCATCGTGCGCAGCGCGCTGGAGCGGATTTTCTGCGCCGGCGCCAACATCTACATGCTCGGCCAGAGCAGCCACGCCCTCAAAGTGAACTTCTGCAAGTTCACCAACGAGACGCGGCTCGCGTTGGAGGATGCGAGCGCGCACTCACGGATCGCGTTTCTTGCGGCCGTGAACGGCACGTGCGCAGGTGGTGGGTACGAGCTGGCGCTCGCCTGTGACGAGATCTTCCTCGTGGACGACGGGAGCGCGGCGGTGTCATTGCCCGAGGCACCGCTGTTGGGTGTGCTGCCCGGCACCGGCGGGTTGACGCGTTTGGTCGACAAGCGCAAGGTGCGCCGCGACCTCGCGGATGTCTTCAGCACGTTGGCTGAGGGTGTGAAGGGACGGCGCGCTGTCGCGTGGGGCCTCGTCGACGCGGTCCATTCCACCAGTCGTTTCTGGAACGCGGTCGACAGCCGTGCGCGTGAGCTTGCGACCGGCTCTGACCGTCCAACGAACGCGCGCGGCATCACCTTGGGCCCGCTCAATCCCCACGTTGACGACGACGGTGTTTCGTATTCGCACGTCGAGCTGTCGATCAACCGTGCCGCGCGGACCGCTGACGTGACCGTCACGGCGCCTTCTGAAATCCAGCCGCAAGCCATCGACGAGATTGTGGAAGCCGGGGATCGATATTGGCTGCTCCGTGCGTTTCGCGAGCTGGACGACGTGCTCCTGCGGTTGCGGTTCAACGAGCCGGACATCGGCACAATCATCCTCCGGACGCGGGGCGACCTCGAGCGGGTGGTGTCGGTCGACGTCGCACTGGTCGCGCACGAGCAGCACTGGTTGGTCCGCGAGATCATACACTTCGTGAAGCGCGTGCTGAAGCGGATGGAGCAATCCGCGCGTAGCTTCGTGGCGCTGATTGAGCCGGGGTCGTGCTTTGGCGGCACGTTGTTCGAGCTCGCCTTGGCGGCCGATCGGAGCTACATGCTCGATGATGCTGAGCGGCCGGCCTACGTGTCGCTCTCGCCGATGAACGCGGGACGTCTGCCGATGGGGAACGGGCTGTCGCGCCTGCACACGCGGTTTCTCGCCAGGCCTGCGCATGTGGACGAGCTCCTCGAGAAGATCGGGCCGCTCGATGCTTCGGCCGCGTCCGAGGCGGGGTTGGTCACGGCCGCGCCGGACGAGCTCGATTGGGATGACGAGGTCCGGCTCGCGATTGAGCACCGCGCCGCGATGTCGCCCGATGCGTTGACGGGTCTCGAGGCGAGCTTGCGGTTTGCCGGTCCGGAAACCCTCGAAACGAAGATCTTCGGACGGCTCTCGGCTTGGCAGAATTGGATCTTTCAGCGTCCGAACGCGGTCGGCGAACGTGGCGCGCTCGCGGCGTACGGCACTGGCCGTGGCCGTCCGGAGTTCGATTGGCGCAGGACATGAGCATTGCTACCGGAGGTGGCACATGATCTCCGCGGAGCGTATTCCCAACAACGTCACGCTCTCTGAGAACAAGCGGCTGCAGCGTGCGCTCGAGCACTGGCAGCCGAAGTACTTGGAGTGGTGGCGTGACACGGGGCCACAAGGCTTCCAAGACCACCACTATGTGTATCTGCGCACCGCGGTGAGCGTCGACGCGCAAGGCTGGGTGCACTACGACTACGTCAAGCTGCCGGAATATCGCTGGGGTATCTTCCTGGCGGAGCCGGTGCGCGACCGGACCATTGGCTTTGGCGACTTCCTTGGCGCGCCGGTCTGGCAGGAAGTGCCAGGCGACTTTCGCAGCCCACTCCGGCGCCTGGTCGTCACGCAAGGAGACACCGAACCGGCGAGCGTCGAGCAGCAGCGACGGCTCGGGCACAGTTGTCCCAGCCTGTACGATCTCCGCAACTTGTTCCAGGTCAACGTCGAAGAAGGACGTCATCTGTGGGCGATGGTGTACCTCTTGCACTCATATTTCGGCCGTGATGGCCGAGACGAGGCAGAGGAGCTGTTGGAACGCCACAGTGGCGATGCCGACAAGCCGCGCATCCTTGAAGCGTT
Source organism: Luteitalea sp. (assembly GCA_009377495.1). Lineage (GTDB taxonomy): Bacteria > Acidobacteriota > Vicinamibacteria > Vicinamibacterales > Vicinamibacteraceae > WHTT01. Next base: position 103,953 of record WHTZ01000004.1, on the reverse strand, counting down.
CAACGAGCCGATCGACACGTGGCTCGACTTCTTCATGTTCGCGATGTTCACGGATCGTGACGGCAAATCGCAACTGCTCTCGCTCTCGGAGAGCGCCTTCGATCCGCTATCGCGGACGACGCGGTTCATGCTGACCGAAGAGGCGCACCACATGTTCGTGGGTGAGAGCGGCGTGGCGCGGATCCTCGACCGGACGTGCCAGTTGCTCACGAGCGGTCAGGCCGGCTTTTCCGAGGACGTGCGCCGCCTAGGCGGCATCGACCTGCCAACCATCCAGAAGTTTCTGAACTTCTGGTTCAGCCTGAGCCTCGACCTCCACGGCGGTGAGATCTCGAGCAATGCCGCAATCTATTTTGCGAATGGCCTGAAGGGACGGCAGTACGAGCAGAAGCATCCCGACCACAAATGCTTGCACGGGACGTACCCGGTGGACGTGGTGGTTGACGGCAGCCTCGAGACGCGCAACGTGCCGCTCAGAAACGCGATGAACGAGATCCAACGCGATTGGTACACGGCCGATTGTGTCGCGGGCATCGACCGCTGGAATCGCATTCTCGCGACGTACGGCATCCCTGAGCGTCTGCGGACACCAGATCGTAAGTTCAACCGTGGGATCGGCATCTACGCGGGCTTCCACTTCGATCCGGATGGTCACATGATTGAGTGTGACGAGTGGGACCGTCGCCGAGATGAGTGGCTGCCGTCGCCGGAAGACAAGGCGTACGTCAAGAGCCTGATGGCGGCGCCCATTGACGAGCCCAGCCAGTTTGCAAACTACATCGCCCCGCCGCCCAAAGGCATCAATCGCAAGCCGGTCGACTTCGAATACGTTCGCACTGAGCTGTAGACAGGAAAGGTGCGAGGTGCCAGGGGCGAGGTTCCAGGGCTGTCTCAGGCTCTAGGGGAACCCTGAGACTGCCCTGGCCCCTCGCCCCTTGTACCTCGCCCCTCCTCTTGCTTGCGGACCCGGAACGGCGGTATAAGAAGAGAGAAGCGGATTTGGAAAGTAATTCCGCATAGTGGAAACACGTAGGTGGAACAATGCCTCCGACGGGCCCGTTGGCCGAGAGCGATCAAGAGATGCCGGAGCGCAGGGCAACCTCGCTCGACAAGGCGCTGGACCTCTGCGAGGCCCTGAGTAGCGTACCGCGGGGCGTCACCTTATCGGATCTGGCGCGCCAGCTCCGACTGCCACCCGCAACCACGCATCGATTGCTCGGTGTCCTGCGACGCCGTGGCTTCGTGCGCCAGGACGAAGACACCGGTCGCTATGCTCTGACGTTGCGCTGGCTGGATCTCAGCTTCCGCGCGCTGGGGCGTTCGGAGATTCGGCTCCACGCGTATCCGGTGCTGCGCGAGTACGTGTTACGCACCCACGTCCGTGCCTTTGTAGCAGTACCGCCCGACGGTGAGGTGACGTACGTGTGGAGTGCGGGCGCCGATGAGGTGTCGATGTATACCGCGTACGGCAAGGCCATGCCGAGTCACTGTTCGCTATACTTCACGGCCGAGCAAGAGACCGCGCGGCGTCTCGTCTGCGTGAAGCTGGATCGAGCAGCCGACGTTCGTCGCAGTCCGGAGGTCGCGCGTCGGCTCGGCTCGGAGGCGCGCGTGACGCGGGCGCACGCGCTCAACTGTAGCTGCGCCCCGGTATACGACTACAACGGGCGCGAGGTTGCGCGCGTGGGCGTGTTCGCGCATCGGGAAGATGAGCGCCTGCTGCACGAGCAGCACGTTGCCGCTGCGTGGGGGCTCGCGGGCGCCATTTCGCTGCGGCTGGGGCACTTGGGAAGTCGTGTCGGGAGGAGTGGCGAGTAGCGAGAGGAAACCGGAAAACGGGGACAGCCCTCGTTTTCCCTGAGAGGAGGAAGCGTGGCTTACATCATCACGGAACCGTGCATAGGTACCAAGGACCACTCGTGCGTCGACGTGTGCCCGGTGGACTGCATCCACCCGCGCAAGGATGAAGCGGACTTCGAAAGCGCGCAGATGCTCTACATCCACCCGGACGAGTGCATCGATTGCGGGGCATGCGTGCCTGCGTGCCCGGTGGAAGCGATCTTCGCGCTCGATGAAGTGCCCGACAAGTGGAAGGAGTACATCGAGACCAACGCCCAGTACTATCAGAAGTAGCGCTCGCGCGCGGACGAGCTGGTTCAGGTGCTCGGCATCAGCATCTCAGCCTCGCGCGCCAGGAGCGCCTGCTTCGCACGGAGCCGTTCGCCCCGGCGCGCTCGGGCTTCTTCGGCGCGGCACCGCGCCTCGTCTGTCTCCAAGAGCAATGGTGGCACTTGTACGGGATTCCCCTGCTCGTCGACCGCGACGAACGTCAGATAGGCGTGGCACGTCAGCTTGCGCACACCGGTGAGCGCTTCCTCGGAGAACACCTGCACCTCGACTTCGATGGACGTCGTAAACGTGCAGGTGACGCGTGCCTTGAGGATGACGAGATCGCCCACGCGAATCGGGTGGAGGAACTGCAGGCCGTCCACAGCGGCGGTGACGACGCGCTGGCGTGTGTGCTTGAGGCAGGTGATGGCACCGGCGATGTCGATCAGGTGCATGACGGCGCCGCCCAGCATGAATCCCAGCGGGTTGGCGTCGTTCGGTAGCACCGCCTGGATCATCTCGGTCGCCGACTCGCTGGCACGTTTCGTCGGGGAAGCGGTATGTTCGGACATGACAGACGTGGCGTGCACCGGAACTAGAAGTCGTAGCCAATCCAGAAACTGAAGCGCGGCTCGCGGAACCAGTCGCTGCCACTCTTACCACCGTCAAACAAGCCCTCGAGATAGTACAGCGCGTCCTCCCAGTCGCGGTTGAACAGCGTGCGCCAAGACCAATCGAAGTGCGCCGGGAAGCCGAGGATGAACGTCTCGAGTCCCACGCCATACGAGGCGCGGCCGTCGACGAGCCGGAATCCAGAGATCTCGCGTGGCTCGCCATAAACCGGGGTGTACGAGCCGGTCTCGTTGGGCACGAAGTTCTCGATCGCACGCACCACGTCGGTGTTGTTGTCCCAGAACCGGAACTTGGCGTTCGGGTTCGTCTCGTTGAGGGGTTGGCCGAAGGCCGTGGTCGCCGGCCGGCCGTCGAAGCTGGCGCCGCCGATGCCGGCAAAGATTGTTCCGCGCACGCCGCCGAGCACGCCCAGCGGTGTCAGCATGGCTTCAATGATAGGAAAGCGGAGCTCCGCGTTCGCGTGGAAACCGCTGTCACCGACGAACTCCAGATACTCGTACCCGCGCAGCTCCGAATTGCCGCCGTAGAAGAAGAAGTCTGGCACATCGCCCCAGCTCTTGAAGCCGCGGAACCTGAACGCGAGCACGCCTGTCGTCGCGAGGCGCTTGTAGTAGCGGAGGTCGCCGTCCACCGACTGGCGTGACAGCGTATCGCCGATCGAGGGTGCGATCTCGTATCCCAGTCGGACGGTCGAGCCCGAGAGCGGTCCGAATTCGCGGAAGATCGTGGTTTCCTGGACGAGCGAGATGCCAAGCGGAACGAGCGTGCCACTCTGCAGGAGCCTCCGCCCATACTGCGCAATCTGGTACTCGTCGGAGAGCTGTTGCAACTGCGGGTCTTGGAACTCCTCGTTGTATCGGAAGAGGCCGCCGGAGATCTCGAGACGCCGGTAGCGATTGAGCGGATACCAGGCGAAGAGCGACGCGCCGGTTGACGTGCGCGTGGCAACCGCGTCGTCACGATCGAGGAAGAACGGCGAGAGGCTGGGGTCGAACAGCAAGCCTGGTTGCAGGCCATAGTAGAACAACGTCTGCTGGTACGCCTGCCCTCCCCACGTCAACCGCCGCGAGAGGTTGTGATAGCCGAGCGCCAGCGTCCGATACTGCGAGATCGAGGCGGCGTAGAAACTGAACTGCTGGTCGCCGAGCACATCGGCGAACATGACCTGCGTTCCGCCGAAGAGATCGCCGCCACTGGTGATCCCCACGGATACCGGAGGTCGGCCCTCGAGGAACAGCTTCTCGAACGTCCCCTTCCTCCGCTGGTTCGCCGGTACCAGCGCGTGCGTCAACGGTGCCTGGAAATCAATCACCGGCCCGGGTGCACCGAAGTCGCTCGACGCGACGTCGAGCTTTGGCTCCGCGAGCGGGATCTCGTGGAGTCCATACTCGCCCTTGAAATACGTCACGAACGCGATGCGCCTCGGTTCGTCAGCCTTCGCCGCTGGCAGCACGATGGGCGAGAGGTTCGCCGTGAGCGCGTCGGTGTATTGCCGCAGCGTGCCGGCGGAGAGGTCGAGCGTCCAGATGTTGTAGATGTTGCCATCCTGCGCCAGCTCGGGGTCGATGGGCTTGCTCGGATCGAGGGCGGTCGACGGAAAGACCAGCGTCCGATCGTTGACGAACCGCGCCGCCCCCTCGTCGTGGGTCCCGAAGGTGAGCTGCGTGCGCTCTTTGGACGCGAGGTCCAACCGAAAGAGCTTGTCGTTGCCGCTGATGCGCGAGAGGTACACGATCGTCTTGCCATCGGGCGCGAAGATCGGCGCGGAGTCGGCAAACGTGTCGTTCGTGAGCTGACTGACCTTACCGGTCTCGACGTCGATTTGGAAAAGGTCCCCGACCGCGTTCCGCAAGCCGGCGAACGCAATCGTCTTGCCATCAGGGGAGAAGGCCGGCGACTCCGGGGCGTCGACCGTCCCGACGTAGAAGCGTCGCTCCACCCTTCGCGTCACCACGTTGCGCAGGATCAGGGAGCGCTGCTTTTCCGTGCGGGCGAAGTAGGCAATCGCATCGCCGCTCGGGCTCCACGCCATCCACGGCACCGTGTTCCCGCGCGCCATGGGATAGGAGATGTACTCGTACCCGCTGTCCTTGTCGAACCCGCGGGTGACGTTCCGCACGACCTGCCGATCCTTCGCCGACAGCAGGACGATGTCGATCTCCTGATCCTTCCGATTGCCGACCACGGCCGCGATGAGCTCGCCCGACGGCGCAGGCTCAACCGACAAGGCGCCGGTGTACGGCGAGTCCTCCGGATCCGGCGACAGATCACGACCGTAGTCCGTCGGCCGCTCCTTGTCTCGAAACGCCTTGAAGCGCTCCTTCAGGTAATTCGAAAACTGGTCGTCGAACTCGTCGGCTGAGACGCTGAGCGCCTCGTCGAACGCGTTTTCACCACCGCCAATGACGCTCTTTCGCAACGAGAAGAGAAACTGCCGAATGCCCTCCTTACCCCACCTCGATTCGATGAACTCGAAGACCGCGTGCCCGAGGTTATACACGGTGCGCCCACCGCCGTAGCCAGTCCAGTTCTCGAACTTGGTCATCCTGGGGACGACATCGGCCACCGCCACATCGCGGACCGTCATGAGATCCAGCGCATCCCACGTGCCGCGCATGTAATCAGCGAGTCCCTCGTCTACCCACAGGGGATGACCGCGACGGACGAGCGAGCGCGGAATGATGTCGTACTCGAAGATGTGCGTCAGCTCGTGGACGATGAGCCCGTAGAGCTGATCGGGTGGATAGTCGAGCGGCAGCACCATACGGTTGCGCTCGGAGTCGGCAAAAGCGGCTGTACCCTCCTGCGATATGTAGGAGGGGGCGATGTGCTGTTGCTGAAACTCGGAGTGCGTCTTGAACAGGACGAGCGGCACCTGGATCGCGAGATCATGTTTCAGCTCCGAGCTAATGTGCTGATACGCGCTCTCCGCGTAGCTCGCCACACGCTCCAGGTGCGGCTCAACCTCCGGGTAGTAGAAGATCTCGAAGTGGTCGGTTGTGTAGATGTGCCACTTGAAGTTGTCGTAGCGGATGTCGTTCTTGCCGTAGTAGGGCACGAGTGGCGTCTGCGCGCGAATGGTGGGGTTGCCGACTACGCCCAAGCCGGTCATCGCACACGAGACACGATCGGTTGGCCCGCCGGACGGCGCGAGCGGTATCTGCGCGCGAGCCACGCCAGCGACCGCCAGCCATCCGGTCACCGCACACGAGACGAGACACGTAAATCGACGCCGGGGATCTTGCCGCATGGCGACACCTCGGAAGAATCGTAGCGCAGAGCTGTCAACCTCGCGCGACGGAGAGACGGTAGAGTAATTCAGTCACCAGGCCTGCCTGATGTGCCGGAGCGGGACCGCCTTCGCGCCGCGCGCGCTGGCGGGCTTCGCAGGGATTCGGCAATACCGTCATCGTACTTGTTCGGACGGCCTGGTGGCAACGGTTGGGGACGGGAGCGCCATTGCAACAGCCGTGCCGATGCCGGTCGCATGGCGATGCCGCCTCGAACCGCAACGAGTGTGAGCCGTGGTGTGGCTGCTCGACCACAGGGGTGTCACTTCCAGGCACCACTCCGCATATACTGGAGCCTCGACCGGGAACACAGGCTCCGATGCCCGTGTTTCCTGACCCGACCCATGGTGCTGCGGCTGGGAAGACGCGAAGGTCGGCGGGTCTCACCAGACGAGCAGTTTCGCGTCGACGCCCTCGCGCACGTCAACAGCCTCTATGGCTTGGCGTTGCGACTCACGCGGAATCGCGCGACCGCCGAAGACCTGGTGCAGGAGACCTACCTGAGAGCCTTCCAAGCCGCCTCGCGCTTCGAGCCTGGGACGCACCTCAAGGCGTGGCTCTTCACGATCCTGCACAACGTGCATCGCAACCTGCGCCGGAGCGCCGCGCGCAGCCCCGTCGAGGTCGCCAGCGATGTCGTCGAGCGTGCGGAGGCCACACACATGGCCGATGAGGATCCTGAGCGACAATTACTGCGCGAGACGCTCGATACCGACCTGCAGGAGGCATTGGACGCCCTGCCCGATGTCTTTCGGCAGGCGGTGTGGCTTCGGGACGTCGAGGAGCTCGCCTACGCCGAGATTGGCCGCGTCATGGATGTGCCCATGGGAACGGTGATGTCGCGCATTGCTCGGGGCCGTCGGATGCTGTACGACCTCCTGACGCGCCAGAGGGAGGGCGACGGCGTGACACGGTGAAGGGGCAAGGTGCGAGGGGCGAGGGCTGTCTCAGGCTCGAGGGGCCCTGAACGCTGAGACAGCCCTGGGACCTCGCCCCTCGCACCGTGCCCCTTCCCCGGGACCGGTCAGGCCGACAAAGCGTCTTAACGGGAAGGGGTAAAGGGGTAAAGGGGTAAAGGGGTTTTGGAACGAGACGATGTCGAAGTGTCGTGAGCTTGAAGAGCGCCTGGCCCCGTTTGTCGACGGGGAGCTGCCGCCGGACGCACAGGCCGAGGTCGAGGGCCACTTGGAGAAGTGTCCTCCTTGCCGGGACACGGTGCGTGCTCAGGCGGACTGCCGGGCGCTGCTGCGTGATCGCGCCGCGCGCTTGCGCTGCGCGGCACCCGACGGTCTCGTTGCGAGGTGTTCTGCGCTGAAGTGCGGATCATCGAGCGCGCGGCGACGCACCTGGCTGCCGGCCACCTTGGCGGCTAGTGTGCTGCTCACGCTGGGCGGCGTGACGCTGTACGGGCTCACCGCCACCTCGGGGCGTGTCCTTGCCGCACAGCTTGCGCTCGACCATGTCAAGTGCCGCACTCTGCAGCACGACCCGCCGGCCGGCACGCTCGAGCCAACGGAGGCCGCGGCTCGCTTCGCGCGTGACTACGGTTGGAAGGTCGCCGTCCCGGCCGCGCCGCCGGATGAGGACGCTCGATTCATTTGTGTGCGCCGCTGCATGTACATGCGCGGCCGCGTCGCGCATGTGATGTACGGGGTCGGCGATCGCGTGGTGTCGCTGTTCGTGATCCCACTCGCCGAGTCGCCGCCCGCCGACCTGGCGATCCTGGGTCAGCGCGCGCGCGCGTGGTCCGATGGCCGACAAACGTACGCGATCATTGCGGATCTGCCGCAGGAGCGCGTGGCTCGGCTGACCCAATACTTCTCGACCGAGCTGGCGAGGGGCCCATGAGGCTCGTCGTAGCGCTCGCGTCTCTGTTTCGGTGCGGGATCGGCGCGACCTCATCGCACCGCGATCGTTGAAATGTTACCGAGGTGAACCCATGCAGAAACGTTGGCTGATTGCGGCGCTCGGCGCCTTGGGACTCGGACTGGCGGCCGTGCCATTTCTGCCGACTGGCGGCGGCGATAGCTCGACGGCTCGATCCACGACGGGGTTGCCTGCCGTGTGTAACGCGGGTTCCAAGCGCGCGCGTCTGGACTTCACGCTCCCCGACACCAACGGAAAACAGGTGAGGCTGTCCGACTTCCAGGGCAAGGTGTTGGCGATCAACTTTTGGGCGACGTGGTGCGGCCCGTGCAGGGTCGAGATTCCGCACTTCATTGAGCTGCAAGAGCGCTATCAAGACAAAGATTTCACGTTTGTCGGCATCTCCGTCGAGGACGACAGCCTCGATCCCATCAAGGAATTCGCGAAAGCCTACAAGATAAACTACCCGGTCCTCCAGGGCACACACGACGCGGCGCTGCAGCAGGAGTATCCGCTGCCTGGTATTCCCGTGACCCTCCTGCTCGCACGGGACGGCACAGTCTGCAAACGCTTCATCGGCTTTCCTGGCGAGGAGCCCTTCGAGGAGGCGATCAAAGCCCTTCTCTAGCCGTGCTTGCCCGGCCAAATGTGTACGAATGTGTCGAATCTGGCCGGGCAACCACAGCTTAGGCGCGGCCGCTGCTGCGGCCGCGCAAACTAGTAACGAAGGTTCGCGACCACCGACGTTCGGTTTTGACTCGTCGGCTTGAGGCGAAGCTTCGTTACTGCTTGGTGCTATGATGGGCGGAGCATGCTGAAGGGGTTCACCGACGCGCGTCTCGCCTGCGGGTGCCGTATCACGTTCCGCGAGGGCGTGGAGGGCAGCCCCGTTGTCGTTGTGGTCGAAGAGCGATCCCCGCAGTGTGCTTCTACTCTCCACGTTACCGGCCTACCGCTGTACGATTTTCGAGAATCGCTCCGTCCCTCCACACGCCTCAACCCCGCCGGGGAAGAGGAATACGAGGAAGAGGGTTAAGGCGCGGCTAACCGCCTCCGCCAAGGCTACGGCGGTCCACCTTCGCGCTTCGCGCTTCGGCGGACTCGTCCGCCGAAGCTTTATGCGAAGGCGGAAGCCGCGCCCTATCCGCATATTACTGCTCACCTGTCATTCGCTGCGGCAGCTCCTTGTCGACCGCCGGGCGGCGCGGCCGATCCGCGAGGGTGCGCGCCGTCGCGTAGATCGTGCGCGCCACCTTCTCCATCTTCGCGTAGTCAATCTTGTCGGCTGAGTCGCCGACGTCATGATAGTCCTCGTGGAGGCCGCTGAAGTAGAAGATCACCGGGATGTTGTGCTTCGCGTAGTTGTAGTGGTCGCTTCGGTAGAAGAGGCGCTCACGATCGTCCGGCGCATCGTACTTGTAGTCGAACTTCAGGTTGAGCAGCCCCGCGTTCACGTCGCGGCTAATTCGCTCGAGCTCGGTACTCATGAGCGTAGAGCCAATCACGTACGTCGCGTCAGGACCTGTGAGATTGCTGTTCGCCGGATTCGTGTCGCCCGGCTTGCGGCTGCGCCCGATCATGTCGATGTTGAGCTGCGCCACGATTCGGTCGAGCGGTACCGTCGGGAAGCGTGTGAAGTACTCGGAACCCCAGAGCCCGCGCTCTTCGCCCGCGTGCCACGTGAAGAGCACGGAGCGTTTCGGTCGCGGCGACACCGTGGCAAAGACCTCCGCCATCGCCAGCAGCGCGGTCGTGCCCGAGCCGTCGTCGTCTGCACCGTTGTAGATGATGTCGCCCGAGCCAGTACCGAGGCCGACGTGGTCGTAGTGCGCGCCGAGCGCGACGCACTCGTGTCTCAGTTTCGGGTCGGCGCCTTCGACCACAGCCACGACGTTTTGGGTCTGCGCGTGGCGCGTTGTCAACGCGACCGTGGCCGTGAGGACCTTGCGACCCTCAAGCGCGAATGGCTTCGCTGGCTTGCCTGAAATCGCACCAGCCAGTACCGCTTCCGGCGTCACCTTCTCGTCATCGAACAGCGCACCTACCAGCGCGGCCGAGGCGGTAATCGAGGGAAGAGGTGCACGCTCGTCGCTCTGAAACTTCTCGACCGCATACATCGGACGCTCAGCCGTCCGGCGCCACATGGTGAGAGTCCGATACGACGGAAGGTAGACGATGCCAACGGCGCCAAGCCGCTCGGCGGCGCTCATGGGGTCGTCCCAGTCGACGCTCTTCTTTCCTTTGAGGTCGGCACGCCTGACGCCATCTGGCAGGGCGTCGTGTGCCACGATGACTTTCCCCTTGATGTCGAGGCCGGCATACGGATTGACTCGGCGTTCTTTGATCACGTGCCCGTGGCCGACGTACACGAGCGGGCCGGACATCTTACCAGGGGTGCTGCCGGCGAGGAAGTCTTCTCCGTGCGTGAATGCTCGCCGACCAAGTGTCACACGGGACGTGTTCCGATCCACACGTCGCGCAACGAGCACGATACGTTGGAAATAGGTATCGCTGTCGCCGGCCGGCTCGAGACCCCATCGCGAGAGGTGCGACGCGATGTAGCGCGCAGCGGTATCGAGACCGCGCGACGGGGTGCTACGGCCTTCGAGCTCGTCCGCTGCGATGAACGTCAGGTGGCTGCGTAGATCCGCGGCGGTGATCTGCTCGAGGCCGGGGTAGGGCGCGGCTTCCGCCTTCGCATAAAGCTTCGGCGGACGAGTCCGCCGAAGCGCGAAGCGCGAAGGTGGACCGCCGTAGCCTTGGCGGAGGCGGTTAGCCGCGCTTCGGTGAGGCCCGCTTGGTTGCTCGGAGCCGAGGAGCGAAACGGCCGCGATCGCTACGAGCAGGGCCCGGGTGACAAGGTGACGGCGTGGCATGTGTCGGCGTGACATGGTGACAAGCCCACTCATTCTGTAGTCTTGGAGCGGACACGGATCTCGGCCACGAGCGGTAGGTGATCCGACGCGACGAGTGCGACCCGTGTGCGTATCAGCTCCACGTCGAGCACTTCGATGGCACCATCGTAGTAGATGTGATCGAGGTGGAGGAGCGGGAACACGCCTGGATACGTCCGGCGCCGGCGCAGAAACCCATAGATGTCGACCCCCTGGAACAGGCGCGAGAGCGTGGCCGTTGTCAGACCGCGGAGCCACTCGTTGAAGTCGCCGAGGACGAGCTTGGGACCCGTCACCCGTTGGTCGTTGACAAACGTACCGAGTCGTCTGGCTTGATACCGACGCTCCATCGTCCCGGTGCCAAGATGAACGTTGTAGAAATGGAGCAGCGTGCCATCAACGGCAATGTCGGCACGTTGGCAGCACCGCGGCTCGCGATGGGGACGCCAGGAGAGATCGTACTGGGTGTGGTGCAGAATGGGAAACCGGCTCAGGACGACATTCCCGAACAGATGAGTCCGGCGTCTCCGTGTGGAAGCCATCACCCAGCCCATGCCGAGCGCCGCGCCGAGCCATGCCGCGTGCCCCTCGTGCGAGGCGCTGGCGCCCACGACCTCCTGGAGCGCCATCACATCGGCGCGCGTTGCGCGGAGCACCTCCGCAATGCGCTCAGGACTCGTGCGCCGATCGAGGCCGCAGCAGCGGTGAATGTTGTAGGTAGCGATGCGCAGGCGGGCCACGTCGTGATTAGTCGAAATCGAAGTCGCGCTCTGGCCGCGTCACGGGCTCTTTCTGCGCCTGGCGCAACGCTTCTTCGAACCGGCGCGCGAGCGCATCCCCTTTCGTGCGCTCCGTCTCGACCGACTGCTGGAAGAGCGCCTCGCGGCGCGCGGCCTCTTCCTGGAGGATGCGCTGAGCGTGATCGAGCTCGGGCTTGTCGCCGCGCTCCGGTACCACGTGACCAACCACGCGCTTGAGATTGGCGTCAATTGTGAGCGTCGCGCCACAACACGGGCACTCGGAGGTGAATTCCGACTTGAGTGAGGCCATATGCGTGCCACCCGCCAGGCTACGGCCCATCCGTACCTCCATTGATCATACAGGCTCAGTAGCGAAGCTCCGCCTCAAAACCGCTAAGCCTAGACATCTTCTAAGGCCGAAGTCTTGAGAGATGAAGCAAGTTTTCTGAAGGGCGGCCTTAGAAGCTGTCTTAGGCGCGGCCGCTGTCGGCGGCCGCGCATCTAGTAGCGAAGATCCGCCCCACCGTGGTGCGCCATAGGCTCGGCGGTTTGAGGCGGAGCTTCGCTACGCGAACCGCGGTGGCGCTGAAGCTCTGCTGTATCTCGCCATCGACTTCGGTGGCTTGCCGCCGCCAATACTGGTATACTCCCCCGTACCGGAAAGCCTTCAAGAGGCCCCCAGCAGGAGTTGTATCAATCCCCGCCGCGCTTTGCGCATTCGATTGCACTCCCCAGCAGGTGGTCCGTCCGGGCGCGCGGCCGCGGCCACCACGACGATCAACTCGCGCACGTCAGGTAGGACCGGATCCGATGGGTCAAAGACTGTATGTGGGGAACCTTCCGTATCGCACAAACGACGAGGAACTGACCGCCCTATTCAGTCGCGCAGGCACCGTGGAAAACGTCCAGGTGATGCGTGATCTCGCGACGGGTCGCGCGCGGGGTTTTGCCTTTGTGCAAATGGCCTCGGACGAGGAGGCACAACGCGCTATTGCGGAGTTTCACCAGTACCAGCTCGACGGACGGGCGTTGGTCGTCAACGAAGCGCGCCCCAAAGCGGTACACAGCGGTGGGCCGCGTAACGCTTGGGGCGACAGCGATATGGCGCGCGGGAGCCGGCGCGAACCGCGCTGGTAGAGTCGAACCTGCCCTAGGCACTACGCGGATCGCCTCGCGGCGAGTGGGGCGACGTAGGGCCCGTCAGGGAAAAAGTGTGCCATCCTGGCGTTGCTGATACCTGGTGGGCAGCGCGGCGCCAGGCTCGGCGACCACCGTGCTTAGACGATCCAGCCATCACTGAGCTTGATGATGCGATCGCCGTACGATGCGTTGGTCTCCGAGTGCGTGACCTGCACGATCGTCGTGCCTGCGGTATTGAGGCGCTTGAACAGTTCCATGATCTCGCGCCCTTGATCGGAGTGGAGGTTGCCGGTCGGCTCATCCGCAAGGATGAGCTTTGGGTTTGCGATGACCGCGCGCGCCACGGCCACCAGCTGCTGCTGACCGCCCGAGAGCTGGTTCGGGAAGAGGTCCTTCTTGCCGACAATCTGGAAGCGGTCGAGCGTGTCGCACACGATGGAGTCGCGCTCGCCTTTCTTGACGTTTCGGTACGAGAGCGGCAGCTCGAGATTTTCGTACACGGTCAAGTGATCCAGGAGGTGGTAACTCTGGAACACGAAGCCGATGTACGCCTTGTGCAGCTCGGCGCGCTCCTTCTTGCTCAACGCATGGACGGGGTGGCCGACGAACCAGTAGTCGCCGCTCCAGTCACTGTCGTGCATGCCGAGAATGTGCAGCAGTGTTGACTTGCCCGCCCCCGACGGTCCCATGACCGAGACGAATTCGCCCTCCCGGATATCTAGCGTGATGCGCCGAAGGACGTAGGTGCGGCCGGGACCGTGCTGAAAGTACTTTTCGATGTGCTGGAGTGTGATGAGTGCGCCCGGCGTCTGCTCGGACGACAGGGTGTCGACGGGAGCGGGGCGTGAACGGCCAAACATAGGATGTGTCCTCTCTCGAAAGATCCGCGTGGCTGTCGCGAGCTCACGCGTGGGGCCACGGCGGCTTAAAGCGACAACCGTGCCACAATGACGAATGGTACCACAGGGGCCCATGCACTGGATTGGCACGTCAGGCTATAACTACCCGGAATGGAAGGGGCACTTTTACCCAGACAATCTGCCCGCCTCGAAGATGCTGGCATTCTATGCGACGCGCTTGGCGACGGTGGAAATCAACTACAGCTTCTACCGCCTGCCCAACGCGCGCACGCTCGCCGGATGGGCGGAGCGGGTGCCCGAGCAGTTCCGATTCACGCTGAAGGCACCGCGCCGCATCACCCACGACCAACGGCTCAGGGACTGCGCGAGCTTGGTGCGGGCGTTTTGTGACGTGGCCGCGACGCTCGGACCGCAGCTCGGCATCCTGCTGTTTCAGTTACCGCCGAATCTCAAGCGCGACCTAGACTTACTGGATGCGTTCCTCGACACGCTGCCGCCTGGCGTGCGTGCCACTTTCGAGTTTCGGCACGAATCGTGGCTGGACGAGGAGGTGTACGCGCGGCTGCGCGGACGCAACCTCGCGCTGTGCATTGCCGACAGCGAGCAGCGCCATACGCCGCTCGTGCTTACCTCCGACTACGGCTACCTTCGGCTCCGCGACGAAGGCTACTCGTCTGCCGACCTCACCCGCTGGGCCGATGTGGTTCAGCGATCTACCGACACGTGGCGTGAGACGTTCGTCTACTTCAAGCACGAAGAGGCGGGCAAGGGGCCGGAGTTCGCGAGCGAGCTGATGCGCATCTTGGGCCCAGCGCCGTAGGGCGCCCCTTTAGGGGCGCCATCCTCTTCGGCGTGGCTAACCGCCTCCGCCAAGGCTACGGCGGTCCACCTTCGCGCTTCGCGCTTCGGCGGACTCGTCCGCCGAAGCGTTACGCGAAGGCGGAAGCCGCGCCCTATCTGTTTCTCGTGTGGAAATCGGCCCATTCGACGATCGTGCGTTCCGCCCAGTAACCGTCGTCGTCCCGCGAGGTCTCGGCGAGGAATGCGCCGTGCCCGCCATGGGGCGTCAGCACGCACGTGATCCACGGGTTGTTCGCGACCGCTGGCTCGCGGAACTGGGCGACGGGCACGACAGGGTCGTCCTCGGCAGAGACGATCAACGTGGGCACGCGCACGCGCTCGACGACGCGCAGCGCGCTCGCGCGAGCGTAGTAGTCGGCAGCGTCTCGAAAGCCATGATGCGGCGCCGTGTACGCATCGTCGAACTCGCGAATGGTGCGAATGCGCGAGAGCGGACGCGCGTCGTACAGATCCGGAAAAAGGCTGGCCTTCCGGCGCATGCGCGCCTTCAAATGACGCATGAAGTTCCACTGATAGACGGCGTTCTCGCGACGCTCCAGCGCTGCGACGCACCTTACGAGATCCATGGTCGGCGAAATCGCGCACACGGCCCGTAACACCGGCCGCGGTGTGTCACCGTACTCGCCCGCGAGCTTGAGGGCGAGATTGCCGCCGAGCGAGTAGCCCGCGACGGCCAGGGCCGAGATGCCATCACGTGTGACCAGCTCCTCGATGACGTAGACGGCATCGTGGATCAGGCCAGAGTGATAGAGGCCGCGCGACAGCGCCTCGGTGCCGCCGCAGTTCCGCTGGTTCAGGCGCACGACGTTGAAGCCGCGGGCGAAGGCCTTGTCCGCCACGCCGCGCATGTAATGCGCAGAGCTCGATCCCTCGAGGCCGTGGAGGGCGAGCAGCGTGGGACGGCTGGCGCGATCAACCTGCCAGTGACAGTGCGCCAGCACGCGGGCGTCCGGTGCAACATCGAAATATCGCACCTCGGCTGGTGGCAAGTGTGGAAGGCGCCGCCGCCGCGCCCACACATAGACGGTCATCCAGTGCCCGCCGATCCAGCGCGCCGACGGGACGTAGACTGGGATGCGGCAGGAGTGATGCGGCGTGCGGGTTTTGGGCGTCACTGTCATCGTATCACTGGCGTAGGTCGTAGACATGAAAGCGGTCGTTGCGGTACACCGCAGGGAGTGCGAGCCTCCGATCGATGACCAAGTAATCGAGATCGTAGCGGCGCGCGAGGCCCAGCAGCGCGGTCTCATCCAACGAGGCGAAGTTCCTGGTTGCGGCCATGCGTTCACCCACGCGGGCCGCGACGTCGCGCGCGTAGAGGGCAAGGGCGGTGTCCTTCATCACTTCCAGGAGCACGTCGCGATGGGCGGTGAGCCGCAGGCTCGTTCCGTATTTCCACGCGTGGTCGGGATCCGTGAGCAGATGGGCGTCGCGCGGGGTGTGCGTGCGCAGCCACAAGCCCGCGTCGCGCCACGGGCCGGGTGCGACATCAGCTTGTGCGAGCGAGCGATCGGGGGACTCGATGTGCAGGATGTAGAAGCCGCGTCCTACCGAGAGGAGGAGTAAGCCCACGAAGAGCAGCCGGGGGCTTCGATGCCTCGCGCCCTCGGCCAGCCACCACACGACGTACAGCGTGGCGAGGAAGTCCACCATCCAGAACACGCGTGATGTCTGGAGCTGCACGATCAACGCCACACGTGCGGCGATGAACGGGAGTGACAGGAGGAAAATCGCCACCAGCGCGAGGCAGCCGAAGACGAGGCCGGCTTCGCGGGGGTGAGCTATCCCGCGCCGAACGCGAGCCCCCCAGGTCGCCAGGATCAGCAGGGCGCTGCCGAGGTGCAGGGCCCACGCCCCAACCGGCCAGCGTGTCGGGAAGATGTAATCCTTGCCAGCCATTGCCGCTTCCCACGCGAGATCGAGGCGCGTGATCCTGTGGGTGAGTGGCCCCGCTGCCAGGGCCCAGACGGCACCCGCCGCGCATCCCAAGCCCACCACCCCGAGTGGTCGTCGCCATGGCGGTTCGTTGACCCAAAGCATGACGAACAACCAAATGCCAAGCCACAGGCCAGTAGTCGGGTGGACGATGGCCGCCATCACCACGAGCAGGAGCGAGGCGAGGAGCGAGGAAACGGGGGCTGTCCCGGTTGGCCGATCTCGGTTCCACCATTCGTTTGTAGCGATAGCGAGGGCTGCGATGCCGAGCGCGAACGCAAGGACCCGCGGGTGGAAGTAGCCCTCCAGTGTGTTAGCGCCGGTCTCAGCGATGCGATGGCGCAGCGTGAGCGCGGCGCAAAACGCCGCCACACTCCACCCGGAAGCCACGAAGGGCCGCGCGAAGCCCACCATGGCCGCGAGCAAGAGCGACAGCGTCAGCATGTAGGCGAGCAGCATCGCGAGCGGGAGCGATGCGTGTGTCGCGCGAACGAGCGCCGCAAGCAGTTGATCGGAGAGCATCAGCGTGCTCTGCGCGTCGAGCAGCACGGCGTCACGTGGGAAGAGCTCGGGATCCAGCGCGCGGAGCAGCGAGGGCAGATAGAACAATTGATCAGACACGCCGTAGCGGTACCCGGTGGCGTTCGCCGTGGCGAGCACGACGAAGCCGAACAGCGCCGCGAGCGAGATGCCGCACAACTTCATGGGCAAGGGTGCCACCCAAGGGGTGCCACCCCCTAAAACTTCACGCGCGGAGCCTCTTGCGCCTCTTTCGGTGCCTCGAAGTACGGATACTCTTCGAACCCGAAGGCCCGCGCCGTGAGATTGGAGGGGAACTGGCGCCGGCGCTGGTTGTAGGCCGTGATCCGTTCGTTGTAGCGCCCGCGCGCCACGGCAATGCGATTCTCGGTGCCAGAGAGCTCATCCATCAACCGCATGAATGTCTGATCCGACTTGAGCTGCGGGTAGTTCTCGACGATGACCAGGAGGCGTGAGAGCGCGGAAGACTGCTCGTTGGCCGCGGCAATCGTCTCGCTTGGCGTCTGCGCGCCTGCCAGCTTTGCCCGTGAGTCGGCTATGGCCTGCAGCACCGACTTCTCTTGTGCGGCGAAGCCCTTGACCGTCTCGACGAGGTTCGGGATGAGGTCGTTTCGGCGCTGAAGCTGGTTCTGAACCTCACCCCAGGCCCCCTTGATGGCCTCCTGTTCCGACACGAACCGGTTGTAGGAGCAACCTGCCGAGCCGCTGGCGGTGACGCTTACCAGCAACACCATCAGCATCTGTTTCAGCGTTTGCATGCTAGATCTCCTCTGTCTTCTCGGGTGTGCTACCACCGCGCGCCGCCACCGCCACCGCCGCTTCCGCCTCCGCCAAAACCGCCAAAGCCGCCACCACCAAAGCCGCCGCCGCCGCCAAGCCCTCCCCAGCTCCCACCGCCGAAGCCGCCGGGCCATCCGCTCCAGGGTCCAGACCACGGGCCGCGGCGATACCGGCGGCTCCGCAGGCCGGTAATTCCCCGCGCCAGCCGCATGACGAAGGACAGAATGACGAACGCGAGGAAGAACCAAGGTATCCTCGGTCCCTCGCGAACGGGGAGCGGTTCGGTCCGTGGCTGACCGCCGACTTCGACCTTGCGCTCCTCGGCGATGCGAGCGATGTAGCGCTGCACTCCAGACACCAGGCCCGCGCCGTACTCGCCCCGCTTGAAATGCGGCAGCATGTACAGCCGGCTCGTCTCGCCCGCAAAGCCGTCGGTGATCGGGCCCTCGAGACCGTAGCCCACCTCGGTCCACACCTGCCGATCTTCCACGGCTAGCACCACGAGCAGGCCGTTGTCTTTGTCTTTGTCGCCAATGCCACGACCGTGGTTTTCGAACAGCTCCACGGCGAGCTCGCGAATGTCGGCAAACTGCGGTTTCGCCGTGCCAATGGTGGCCACGACGATCACGTCGCCGGTCGCGTCGAGTAATGCGCGGCTCAGACGATCGAGCTCTCGCGCGCTCCCGGTATCAATCACGTGCGCGAAGTCGTTGACCGGCCCCGTGAGCACCGGCAGTGCGCCCTTCGACCCTTCGACGGGCTGAGGGACGCCTTGCGCGCCTTGCGCGGAGGAAGGTACGAGCGCGCCCGTGATCTGCAACACGAGAACCGAAACGAGCGCCGCCTGCACCGCGCGGCCACGTGATCGTTGATACGTCGATGTGTGGCGCATTACGGCGTGGCTGGGGTAGACCATGAGTCGACGAAACGAGCCAGCGCCTGCATGAGATCGAGATAAGGGGGGAACAACCGCATCGCCTCGTCTGGCGCGAGCTGAGCGTTGCGTTCGAGCGCGAGCACCCGCTCAGCGACCGGCCGAGAGAACCCTGTCACGCCTTCCAGGTGACGGGCGAGAGCGTCCGGATCCGACGTGCCAACGCCGCTCAGCCGGGCCAACGTACCGAGGAGTGTCGCAAACGGTGGCGCGGACGCCACGAGTAGGCGCGAAAGGGAGGCGGGCTCTCCGCCCGACTCGATGAACCCTTCGCGGAGGTGAATCGCGTGGCCCCTGACCTGCACCTCGCAGGCTCGCCGCAAGTCTTCCGGCTGGATGACCAAGCCCATGAACGGATCGCGGCCCACCACGAGAACGTGATTGGCGATGATGTCACCGTACTCGAGCGGGAAGACGTCGAGCGATCGCTTGAACTCGGTCTCGGGCAGCAGCAACGGCATCGCAAGGCCGCGCCCGCGCCAGGCCTGGGCGCGCTCGGCGCACGCGGCGAGGTCGCGATACTCGAGACCATCGACGAGCGCGAGCGTCTCAACCGGGTGCGGCGACGGCGTGTCGCGGGTGCCACGCGTGTGGGCGTGCACGCCATGCACGACCAGCACGTGCAGCCTCGCGCCAAAGATGCCATCCAGATCGCCGGCCAGCACATCCACGGCGCGGCGCACCATCGAGTGTAGGGAGGGCTCGTCCATCGACGACATTGTACTGGCTGTGAACCGGCGCGGGCGTTGTCCGTATTCTCGAGTGTAGGCCCGACGCTGTCGGCCCGGAGGAGCTAAGAATGGCGCAGTTGAAGCGGAAGACAGGAAGCAAGCTGGCGGCGGCCACCCTGGCCGTGTGCCTCGCGGCACCCGCCGGGGTCGCGGCCCAGCCGGCGCGGGAGGCCGAGACGCCCGAAGCAGGAACGGCTCAGCCAGAACAGGACCGCACCGGCGGGGCGAGCCGGCAGGCGCCAACCGTGCTCGGGCCCGACACGACGCAGGACGCCCAGCGAACACGCGAGCAACTGCAGGAGGTGCTGCGCCGATTGTCACCGTCCGTGGCGCAGGCACTCAAGGCTGATCCCTCCCTGCTGACCAACACGGAGTATCTGTCGGCCTACCCCGAGCTCGCCGCTTTCCTGGCGCGACACGGCGAGGTCCAGCGCGACGCCCGCTTTTTCGTGGGTGATGCCGAGACGATCTGGCGCGACAGCAATCCGCGCGACGCGGCGCAGCGGTTTTGGAATGGATTGTTCGATGACCTCATCCCGTTCGGCGTCTTTCTTGGTGTCGCTGGCAGCATCCTGTGGCTCCTCCGGACGGCGCTCGACCACCGGCGCTGGCTCCGGCTCGTGAATCGCCAGACGGAGATCCACAACAAGCTGCTCGATCGCTTCACCTCTCACGAGGACCTCCTCGCGTTCATGCAGAGCCCGGCTGGGCAGCGTTTCCTGCAAATGGCCGCCGCGCCAGACACCGGACCATTTACGCTGGCGGCCATGCCCGTTGGGCGTATTCTGTTGGCAGTGCAGCTCGGGCTGGTGCTCATGCTCGGCGGCTTCGGCATGCAGATCGTGAGCTATCGACTGGTTGACGTTGGGGAGCCCTTTTATGTCTTTGGCGTGTTGGGCATCGCGCTCGGGGCGGGCTTCATCCTATCGGCGGCCGCATCTTATGTGTTTTCGAGTCGGCTTGGGCTGTTCGACGCGCTCCGGCCAAGCACGGTTCGAGGGGAAACCAGTGAGTAGCACCCATTAGGCCATGCGTGACCTGACATTGTCCGAGATCGAACGGCTCCAGGTGGATGCCGTTGCGGCCGAGCAGCCGTTCGTTATGGACGAGGAGTCATTCCGCGCGTTCTACGAGGAGACGGCGCGTCCACTGTGGGCGTACCTGTCACGCGTGCTGGGTGACAACGCGATGGCCGATGACCTTGTCCAGGAGGCGTACTATCGGTTCTTGCGCGCGGCTCCCGACTGCGAAACGGAAGCACACCGGCGGCACTATCTGTTTCGGGTCGCGTCGAACCTGGCGCGTGATCACTGGCGGCGGCCGCGGCCGCTGCAGATCGCGTTGGACGAAGCGGGCGAGGGCGCCGTGGTGGATGGGTCGCAAGACCTTGCGGCAGACACGGCCCGCCGTAAAGACCTCGGTCGCGCCTGGGCACACCTGTCGCGGCGCGATCGGGAGCTGCTGTGGCTGGCCTACGCGCACGGCTCGGCACATCGGGAGATTGCCGCGGCGCTCGGCTTGCGCACCGCCAGCATCAAGCTCATGCTGTTTAGAGCACGCAAGCGACTTGCGAGGCTGCTGCGTCAAGCCGAAGCGGAGGTTGGGCAGACGTGAAGCGACCTGACCAGCGCGAGTGCCACCGTGAGCCGGAGCTCGTGGAGGCCATCATTGACGGTCGGTGGCCGGAGGGCTGTGACGAGACGTTGCGGCAGCACGTGGGGGATTGTGCGGTCTGCGCGGAGGTCGCGGAGATAGCACCCCTCCTGAATGGCGAGCACACGGCCGCGTGCCACGAGGCCGGCCCGCCGCCGGTTGGTGCGGTGTGGTGGCGGCTCGAGGCGCGCGCCCGCCGCGAAGCGATGCTCCGGGCGACACGCCCCATCCTCTGGACGCAAGGCCTGGCCGCCGCATGCGTCGTGGGTCTCGCGCTTGGCGTGTTGCCCCTGACGTTGGAAGTCCTGGGTGACTGGGACGCCTGGCTCTATCAATCGGCCGTGCTTCCGGAGGTGAGCGGCGTCGTCACCTCCTGGTTCGCGCACCTCGATCATGAAAACATCCAACTGGCCCTCATTGGCTGTGTGTCGGTCGCCCTGCTGATACCCCTGGCCTTGTATCTCGCCCTTTCCGAAGAGTGAAAAAGGTACCCGGTTCCCTTTTTCCACCGGCTCAGCCAAAATCGGGTGATGCGATTGCGTGAGCTGCACGTGGGCTGCTTCGGAGGCGGTACAGGTTTGCCCAGCCTCCTTGGTGGCCTCAAGCGCAATCCTTGGTTACACCTGAGCGCCGTCGTGACGATGTTCGACAGTGGCGGCAGCTCGGGTGTGCTGCGAGACGAGCTTGGCGTGCTTCCGCCAGGCGATGTGCTGAGGTGCGCCCTGGCGCTCGCCCGGAACGAAGCCGAGGCGCGGCGCGTTCTGCTGTCTCGGTTGCCGACGCTCGAGCACGCACGTCTCGGCGGTCACACGGGAGGCAACCTGCTGCTCTCGATGATGGAGCAGTACAGCGGGGACTTTCTCGCGGCGGTCGACGGTCTGCGGAGGGTGCTCGGCTGCAAGGGGCGCGTGTGGCCGGTGAGCACCGATCGGGCGAGCATTTGCGCGGAGTACACCGATGGGACGATCACTTCCGGAGAGGTGGAGGTGGACGAGGGGCAGGCACGCGGCCGCTATGTCAAGCGCGTGTGGCTCGAGCCGTCGGTGAGCCTCCACGGCCAGACCGAACGCGCCATCCGCGCGCTCGACGCGGTCGTCATCGGACCGGGCAGCTTTTACACGAGCCTGATGCCAACGCTGCTCGTCGGTGGCGTGTGCGAAGCGCTGGCCGCCTCGCCCGCGCCGCTCATCTTTGTGGCCAACCTGCTGACCGAGGGCAGCGGCATGCGCGGTTTCAGCGCGGCTGAGGCCGTGACCCGGATTGTCGAGGTCGTCGGCCGCCCAATCGACGCGGTAATCTTCAACACCGCACGTCCGTCGCCCACCGTGCTGGATCGCTACCGAGCGGAGCACAAAGAGCCAATGCCTCTCGGCGACATCCCCTCCGGTTGCGAGGTCGTCGAGGGCGCGTTCTGGACGGACGGCATCGCTCGCCACGACCGGCGACGACTCGCCTATGCCGTGTGGACCGTGCTCGCCAACCGCCTACTTTCGTAAGGGCGAAAAAGGGGACAGGCCCCTTTTTCGAGAACCAACGGCGACGAAAAAGGGGCCTGTCCCCTTTTTCCACATCACCAGCGGAAGGCGGTTTGCGCGATTCGTGCTTCGAGCGCCCGAAGAAGCTGCGACGCGTCAGACGCCTCGAGATACTGCAGGACGAGCGCACCCAATTCCTCGCCGCGTCCTGCCGTGTCGACCAGCAAGCTCGCCATCCCATAGCGGCGATCGAAGGGTGACTCGATGAGCGTCAGGGCTTGCACGCGATCGATCGGGACATACTTCTCGCTCCGCCACAGCCATCCCCGGCGACCCGCGACGAGCGCCGGCGTGCAGGCGACGCCGAGGGCGCGCGCCTGGGCGCGGGCGATCGGCCATGCCAGCGGCACGAGCACCATCAGGGCCAGCCCCGCAAAGCCGAGGGCGGCCGTGACAATCACCGTCAGGGCGAGAGACCACCGGAGACGCCTGCGAACGAAGCGGACTCGTGTCTGTGGTGACGCCGGCTGCCACGCGCCCGCGATGGCAGCAGTTTCGGGTAAGACCTCCGCGAGCAGCGTCGGCAGGGCGCCAACCGGCAGAACGGGCGCCAGCCATCTGGGAGCCGGCGCGCGCTGTTGTTCGGTCACGGCCGTGACCGTGAGCACGCCGACCTCGATCTGTCCAAAGAGCCGGTGGAGCGGTGTCTCGTGAACCGAGACCATTTGGAGCCGGTGGATCGGCACGACCATCGATACGCGTGTGAAGAGGCCGCGCTCCAGCACCAGGTCATCACCTCGCCGTGTCAGCGTGAACCCGTAAAGCGCCGAGACAGCCCAGCCGAGCGAGAACACTCGAACGATCACCAGACCCATGAGGACGAGGCCCGAGGTCATCAGGAGCAGTTGCACCATGGAGGCAAGATCCGTTGGCGATGCGCCCCTGAGCAGACGTGTAATGCCCTGGGCGAGCGTGTCACCGCTCACCGAGCTCGTGTCAAGCCATCCCACCTCCCACAACACCCCGGTCAGTGCAGCGATGACGAACCATCCTCGATTTTGAATCAGGCCGTACACGAGCACATCGGTCAGCGTGAGCGCCACTAATCTGCGCGGCTCAGGGCCCTCGTCACGTGTCGCATCGCTCTCCGCGGTGGAGAGGGCGCTGGCGCTTGCCTCCCCCTCGGATACGATCGGTCCTTTCTCTCGGCGACGCGCAAAGACGTGTGCCTTCATTGCGTCGATGGCGCCGAGCGTGAGCACCTGGAGGTGTGCCTCGGGCTCGGAGCCGCCCGCGGTTTCTACGTGGGCATCCGCGACGCCGAGCACGCGATGCAGCGGCGTCTGCCGAACACTCACATTGTGAATTCGCGTGTAAGGAATGTGTCGGCGCGTGCGGGAGATCAACCCCCGTTCAATAACCAGCTCTTCATCGGCCAGCCGGTATCGCGTGGTGATCTGGACGATGAGCGCGTGAAGGAGCGCTGGTGCCAAGGCGATGAGACCAACGATGGTACCGATGCGCTCCCAGCGCTCGACAGACGAGGAGGCAATGAGGAGCGCCAGCGCCGGCACGACCAGCGGGCGCGCATGGCTCCAGAGGATGAAGAGGAACGACAGCGGGTGGAGGTGGTGCGCGGTGGGCAAGTAACAAGTATCAAGTGATCAGTATCAAGTGGCAAGGATCAACGTGCACCCTCATGTGACATGTGGCCCTTGGTATGTGTCACTGGCCATACCTAGCAGCGAGTCGCGGATCGAGCGCGCGCGCGGTAGCGCAAGGCCGGGCAATGGGACGCGCGCGTGGCTATGTCCCGCCGTGTAGACGACGAGCGTGGCGAGGCCGTAGAGTCGCTCGAGGGGTCCCTGCGAGATATCGACGTGCTGGATGCGCGATCTCGGCACCACGATCGCACGTTTCCAGATGGCGCCGCGACGAATCCAGAGTGCATCGTGATCAATCGTGAAGCTCGTGTGACGCCACTGCCATGGGGGCCACGTCCAGAGCGCCGTTCCCACTGTGCTGACGAACAGCGCACCCCCGACCAATTGGGCCACCCTCGCGCCCGACAAGCCCATCACCAACGCAATGGTCAAGCCGAGCAACCACACGAGCACCAACACGCCGGTCACCAGCGCTGCCGCCACACGCTCCTTGGCGACGTACTGCGGGTCCAATCGCTCGGAGAAAGAATCCACGACGAGTGAGCTACGGGATTAATGAGCTTACCCTCTGCGTTCCGGCCTCCATCTGAGGCCGGTCAACAAGATGCGCTGCAGGAGCGTCTCATAGGAGACCCCAGCGGCTTCCGCAGAGTCCGCGAAGTCTTCACCATAAGCGATCTGCGGGTTGGCGTTGGCTTCCAAGACATAGATGCGCTCCTCTGCATCGAGTCGGAGATCGATCCGCGCGTAGCCGCTGAGGTCGAGCACACGGTAGACCCGTTTGCACAGGGTCCGGATGCGTTCGACCAGCGCCTCGGAGAGCTCTCGCGCTGGGCCGCTCGTAATGCCGTACTTCTTCTGGTATTTCGCGCTCCACTTCACCCGCGCCGTGGCGATGCGCCACGACTGGCCGGGCATGCTGACGAAGTCGAGCTCCCAGACCGGGAACACCTGCACTCTGTGATCACCAAGGAGGCCGACATACAGTTCCCGGCCATCGATGTAGCGTTCGACAATCGCGTCGGTGCCAACGCTCTGGTGCACGAACCGTACGCGCTCTCGCAGCTTGCCATCGTCCTCGACGACCGACGCCTGCGAGATGCCAATCGAGGCCTCCTGGGTGAGCGACTTGACGATGAGCGGGAAGCGTAGGCGCTTGGGCCGTTGAATCGGTCGGCCCACCCGGAAGACCGCGAACTCCGGTATCGGCACGCGGTGAAACGCCAGCAGGGTCTTCGATAAGGCCTTGTCGCGCGAGAGCATCAAGCCGCGCGGGTTACACCCGGTGTACGGGACCCTCAGCAGCTCGAGGTAGCTGACGACGTTCTGGTCGAAGACCCCGACCTCGTGGAAGTTCTCCATGAGGTTGAAGACAATATGCGGTTTGAACTCGACGACCGCGCTCTTGATGACCCCGAGGTCGTCCCTGAGACCGAGCGCAAGCACGTCGTGACCCATGGACTCGAGCGTGTTCTTCACATCGAACTCGGTCTTCCATTCAACGTCGACGTGATACTTGGCCGCGTCGGCCGGGGGCACCAAATAGTGATGCATGAGGCAGAGCACGCGGAGCTTTCTCATAGCGCGACCCGGTGCCTGCCGCTGTGCAGGTAGTTCATGGTTTGAACGGTCAGCAGGACGGTGAACTCGAGCTTGACCTGATCCTCCGGGCGATCCAATCGGAGCTTGAGCTCACGGCAGCGAACGATCATGTCCACGATCACCTGGTTGATCGTGTACTGGTACTCGCCGGTCCAGCGCGCCACCCGGCGCAGCACATCCTTCCGAATGCGAGACAGGAAGCGCGCGGCGCTCATCGTACCGCTGTTCTCGGAAAACAGCCGACGGAGATCACGGTCGTAGAAGTCCGGGTACTCCAATCCGTAGTGCGCGCTTTTTCGCTCGTAGTGTTGGCCGAGCGTCCTTTTGATCCGCGCGAGTGGATAGACGCGGCGACGCGACGGCTTCGTCGGCTTCGCGCCCGCAAGTTGGGTCATCAGCTCGTCCATGTACTCGAGCTTCCGGAACGCTGGCCAGCCCGCGTAGCGGGTGTGCCAGTGAGCATCTGGCGTGAGCCACACGGCGAATGTCTCGGCAAAGTCCTCGTCCGGATGGCTCTGCGCGTACCACATATCGAGGTGGAGCACAAAGCTCTTGCTGTACGGCTTCGGCGTGTAGAACTGCGGGTACTCTTGCGCAGAGGAGCCAAACAGCTTCTGACGCTTGCGCCGCCGCTGCAGCTCGAACGCGTGGTCGATCGCGTGCCCCGCTTCGTGGCGCATGATCTTCATGCACCAGTCGTCTGTGCCCCCTTCGACTTCGAGCATCATGGCTTCCTCGAGCTTCTCCAGGCGCGGGTGTGCCAGGTAGAACGGCAACGCAATGCCACCGACCCCGTCGGGCGTGAACCACTCGTCCGAAAGCCAGAAATGCGGACGGAACAGGATCTGTCGCGCGGCGAGCTCGTCATAGAGTTGCTGAATCCGCGCCTCCAGCTTGCTGCCTTGAATGGTGATTGGCAGGTCGCAGAGCCGCAGGTCGAGCAGCGCCTCGTCGGAGAGCTCTGGCCAATTGGACGGCACGGGCGCGCGGGTCTGCGACGCGGCCGAGGGCGTCGCAAGCGACTTGGCCGAGCTCGTCCTCGGCATCTCTGCCGGAGTCGCCGTGGGCGAGTCCACCGCGCTCGCGGACGGCTCGGCCGGTGTCTCGGCGCGCGGTGTCTCAGAACCGGTGGGGTTCCCACGGGGGTCCATAGCAGTCTCGGCCTCCGGGCGTAGTCTATCGCCTCTTCCGTTCCGCGTTGAATCAGTGTAGAAGGGTATAGCTCGTTCCAGGGAGGGAGGGACCATGAGAACCGAAGTGATGCTGTGTTCGATGGCTTGTTTATTGGCGTATCCGGGGACCACCGCGAGGGCGCAGGCGCCCCAGGCTGGCGAGAGTGCGCCCGCCACCGCGTCAAGCGCGAACCCGATGACCGACAGTACGCAGCGGCTTTACGACGCGACCAAGCGAATCGTGCTCCGCAGCCTCGAGAAGATGCCGGATGAACAACTCGGGTTCAAGCCCGTCGACACCGTCCGTTCGTACGGACAGATCCTTGGCCACATTGCCAACGCCAATTACCTGCTGTGTGGTATGGCGGTGGGAGACAAGCAAGAGCATCCAGACTTCGAGAAGACGACGGCGCGCGCCGATCTGGTCAAGGCTCTGAACGACGCGTTTGCGTACTGCGACAAGGTTTACGGCGACATGACCGACGCCAAGGGAAGCGAGATGCTCCCACGCACGCCGTTCGGTGAACAGGCACGATTGAGCATGCTCGCCTTCAACACCAGCCACACGTGGGAGCACTACGGAAACCTGGTCACCTACATGCGAATGAAGGGCATCGTGCCGCCGACCAGCGAAGAGCAGCCAGGAG
The DNA here is from genome assembly GCA_009377495.1 of Luteitalea sp. Classification (GTDB taxonomy): domain Bacteria; phylum Acidobacteriota; class Vicinamibacteria; order Vicinamibacterales; family Vicinamibacteraceae; genus WHTT01. The sequence continues at coordinate 76,427 of WHTZ01000004.1, read as the reverse complement.
GGGGACAGTAGCGCGCGGCCTTTCCGCCTTCGCGCTTCGCGCTCCCGCCTCCGCTAAAGCTTCGGCGGGTTCGACGTAGCCTTGGCGAAGTCGAATCGGCGGACGCGCCAGGGCGGCCCGCGAGACGCGGGCCGCTAGCCAGCACTGTCTTGTCGGGTCCCGACGGGACCCGACCGGGGCGAAGGCGGGCAGGCCGCGCGGGCGGCTATTTCTGCCTAGGTGGAATCACAGGCAGGAGGATATGCGAGGCACGCTTGGCATCGTGATACACGGTTTGCATTGCTACGCGGACCTTGTCGGTGGTACCGAAGGTTGCCCCGGTATTGGGATTGCGATCAAACTGCGGAAAGTGGCTGCTGGTCACGTGGACCCGGATGCGGTGTCCTTTCTGAAAAGCGACCGACGTTCCCACGAGGTCGATTTCGAGTCGATAGACCTGGCCTGGCGTTAACAGGCTCGGCTTCGTGAGGCTTTCGCGGTAGCGCGCCCGCAGGATGCCCTCCGCCATGTTGTAGCTGGTTCCGTCGGGATGAACATCCACCAGCTTGGCCACGAAATCCGTGTCCTCGGCGTCGGAGGATGCGTAGAGCACGACCTTGACAGGGCCCGTGACCTCGATCTCCTCCTCGAGGAAGTCGGACGTGTAGATCAGGATGTCGCGGCGTCTCTCGATCGGACGCTGATCCCGGGGACCGGAGAGCGTAGGCGTCCCACAACAGTTGTTGCCGCCCAGGGAGGGCACCGGGTCGTCAGGATCGTAGCGGAAGCGGTCTGGCGTGGAGGCGCCGGTCGGCTTCTCCCAGGTCAGACCCCCGTCTCCGCGGTCGCTGTTGGCATTGCCGCCGCTGGCGAAGTACAAGGGGCGGTCGTCCGCGCGGGCGAGTGGATACTCGCGTTCGTACACCCATTCGTTGCGGCCCATGACAAACAGCTTGACCGGAGGCTCCTTGGCGAGCCCATTGTCAATGCCCTTGAGCCAGTAGTCGTACCAGCGAAGCTGGACGGCCAGGGCGTTTACGTTGGCGTCGGGCCCGAAGTCAACGTCGCCGGTTTCCTGAGACGGACCGTGACCCCAGGGACCGATCACGATGTGACTCATGCGGCGGGCCTCGTCGGTCGCGCCCTTCTGGCTCATGCCCACGTATCCGCGTAGGGTCCCCTGACTGAAGATGTCGAACCAGCCGCCGAAGGTGTGGACTGGGATGGCGATCTGGTCGAACATCTCTTCTACGTTGAGTGGCTTCCAGTACTCGTTGTAATCGGGATTGGCGAGCCAGTCATCGTAGAACTCCGCGTTGCGTCCCACCTGTTGCTGCATGGTGTTGAGCGGCAGGTGCCACTGGACGTGGTCGTAGTGAACGGCGCGAAGGCCATCCACGCTGTGAGGGCCGGGGTTCTGCATGATCCGCGATTCCTGGCGGACGGGTCCCCAGCCGAAATTGAACGAGAGCCGCCAGCCGCCGTTCAACGTGATCCAATCGTGGTAGATACTGGTGGAGGCCACGCTGGGAAAGATGGTGACCAAACTGGGAGGGGCCGCCTGCGCGGCCCGCCACTGGTTCTGTCCTAGGTAGGAGCCTCCCTGCATGGCCACCTTCCCGTTGGACCAGGGCTGCCCGCCGGCCCACTCAACGGTGTCGTAGCCGTCTCGCTCTCCGTTGCGGAACGGATCCCACGCGCCCTCCGATTCGTGGCGTCCCCGCACATCCTGAAATACGTAGACGTAACCCCGCTGGGCGAAGTAAACGGCCGCGCTATACGCGGTTGGAAAGCGCTCCGTACTGTAAGGGGTCCGAGAGACGAGGACGGGGTAACGTCCTTCGTCGACGGGACGGTAGACATCGGCGTACAAGGTGACGCCGTCGCGCATGCGAACGGGGACGCGATTCTCGACGCGGATGTCGTTCCTCGGCGGGACGTCGACGGGAAAGCCGAACCGGGCCTCGTCGCCGGAGGCCGCGGACGGACGCTCCGGAATCAAGCTCAGAATCAGCAGCGAAACGAGCAGCAGGGTGACACATCGCAGCCATCTCATCATCGTGACCACCTCCATCGCAGTCCAGCCCGATCAGAACGTGAATCTCGTCCCCAACTGGATCTGACGCATCGGTTGCGCGGAGGTGATGCTTCCGAATGTCGCCGTTTCGAAGACCGCGCCCGGGTTGTTGAAGTTGGCCCTGTTGAAGACATTGAAGGCGTCGACACGGAACTGCAATCGCGCTTGCCCGCCGAGCCGGACGTTCTTGGCTAGCGACAAGTCCGTGATGATGCGGTTTGGGCCGCGGAGCACGTTGCGTGGCGTGTCGCCGAACGTGAACGGATCCGGCAGCGCAAACGCAGAGGCATCGATGCAGTTGGTCAGGTTGTTCTTTCCGCAGTCGGCGGTGGGGGTCCCGATCAGATCCGGCCGCTGGTTCGGGGTGCCCGTATTGGCGCGGTCGGGCTCGATCGTCACGTTGATGGGCGTCCCGCTCTGGATCGTGGTGACGCCGCCAAGCTGCCAGCCCGAAAGGAGGTGCCTGACGATTGGCTGGCTCGCGTCTTTCAGGAAGGGCAAATCGTAGATGTAGCTGGCGACGAACCGATGCGGAATACTCCAATCCGCGGGAGCGTAATCTCTCTCAATGTCGTAATCATCCATCACGCGGCCGCCAGCGTTCGAGTTCGTGGCCATGTCGTCGTTCCGCGAATACGTGTAATGCGCGTTCACCTGTAGCCCCTGGCTCATGCGGCGGCGCAGAATGACGCTGAACGCATCGTAGTTGGCGATCAGGTCGTTCTGGATGATGCGGAGGATCGCGAAGTCCGGGTTCGGTCGCCGATCGTCGACCGGCCCCGGTCCCGGCAGCGGAGTGTTGTTGAAGAAGCTGCGATCCAGATTCCGGGTGCGCGAGCCGACATACTGCAAGTCCAGCGCGGTATTCGGGAGGATCTCCTGCTGGATGTCGAGGCTCCACTGGTTCTTGCGAGCGTTGGGCATGTCCCGATTGGGCGTCGTGACGTTCGGAGGGGCAGCCGGCCCCACTTCGCCGAACGGGCTCTCCAGCGACAGGGTGGGGTTTGCCGGGTCCGAGAAGAACGTGAACTCGGCGGCCAACGGCGGGTTGTTGGTCAGGAACGTGAACGTGTTCATCTGGTTGGGGTTGTAGTAGATCCCCCAGCCCGCCCGCACCACGGTCCGGTCCGTGAGGCGATAGGTTGCGCCGAGGCGCGGGGCCCACTGGTTCCGATTCGGCTCGTGAAACTGGAAGCCGGGCGCCGGGTGACTCTCCGGGAGCAGCCCCGACTGGTCCGCATTCAGCATCGAGGCAAATCCGCTATAGGTCTGGACCGGCGTATGCAGCTCGTAGCGCAGGCCGAGATTCAGGGTGAGATCGCGCGTGGCCTCCCAGTTGTCATTGATGAAGAACCCGTTGCGCCACCCGCCGACGTTGCCTTGGAGCTGGTCTACCGGCGTCCGCACCTCACGCGGCAGCCCCAGCATGAAATCGGCCACCGGGTCGCCGGTCATCTGGCCGTTGAAGCTGAAATGCCCGCGAGGGCTGTTGGCCGCGCGTCGCGAGGTGGTCAGCCGCCGCACGTCGAACCCGGCCCGCACGTTGTGCGATCCACGGTGATAGGACAGGACGTTCGAAAGCTGAAACGTATCGTCGAACTGGATCCAGTTGGTGCCACCCAGCGAGAGCCCGTCGAAGCCGGTGATGAGGAAGTGCGGGATCCCCGGATTGTTGTATCTCACGTCGCCGTCGAAGCCAGGGATGCCGAGGTCCGAACCGGCGGTCATTAGACCATTCACCTCGAAGTAGTTCAAGGTATCCTCAGGAACTTCGTGGTAGCCGATCCGGAAGTCGTTGAGCAGGTTCGACGTTAGCGTATGCGTGTAGGCCCCGAGATAGTTTGTGTTGGTGCGGGGACGCTTGATCCCCGTGATCGGAATGACACCGATCTCGTCGACAAACTCGTCCTGCCAGCTATAGCGGAAATACACCCGCGCTGTGTTGCCGATGTTTTGATCGACCCGCATGATGATCTGATCCTGATCGATCGTATCTAAACTGCTGCCCAGGAGATTGGCGCCCGTCCCCGGCCGGTTCGGCAGGGGGTAGTACTGCAGGGCGTCCAGCGCGATCGACGACAGCTCCGAAGGGGGAATGATGTTGCCCGCGTACGACTGTCCGGTGAAGGGGTTCCTGATGGCGTCGCCGATTTCGGAGAAGTTCCCCTGCCGCATCAGCTCCGTCGGTACCGACGCGATCGAAGCCGACTCCTCTGTCTGCCGGATACCTTCGTACGCCGCCATGAAGAACGTCCGGTCGCGTCCGTTATAGATCCCCGGGATGGCGACCGGCCCGTCCATCTGGAAGCTGAACTGGTTGTATCGCCGCGGATTCGCCGGAGCCTCCCGATCCTCGAAGAAACCACGGGCGTCGAGGGCGTCGCCTTGGTAGAAGTGGGACGCGCCGCCGTGCCAGTTGTTCGTTCCGCTCTTGGTCACTACGTTAACGTGGACACCGAGGTAAGAACCAAACTCGGCCGAGGTGCTGCCGGTCTGGACGACGATTTCCTCCACGGCGTCGGCGATCGGCAGCATGGAGGTCGAGGGCATGAGGTTGGCGGCGGAATTGATACCGTCCAGCGCTAGACTGTTCTGAATATCGCGCTGTCCTGCACCGATCCAGGTCCCCTCTCGCGTGCCCCGCTGGACGCCCACCGTTGTTTCCGCCATTTGCCACACGTTACGCCCGCGCGACGGCAGCTCGGTGACCTGGCGCGAGTCGAGCCTGTCGGCGACGGTGGCGCGATCGGTGGCCAGTACCGCGGCCGTCGCCGCGACGGTCACCTCATCGGTCAGGCCGCCGATCTGCAGCGTGACGTCCCGGCGGACGACCTGGTTGGTGGCCACCTCAATACCCGTCGCCCTGGAAGTCTGAAAGCCGGTAAGGGTCACCGTGATCTCATACCTGCCCGTGCGGATGAACGGGATGTTATAGAACCCCTGGGCATTGGTGGTCGTCTCGTAGGTATCCTGCGTACCAACGTGGACGGCGACCACCGACACGCCGGGGAGCACGCCGCCTTCGGCGTCGGTGACCGTGCCGACCAGCGACGTTTGCGTCGCCAGCTGCGCCATGGCGCCGCTGGCGAGAGACAGGGCAAAACCAACGCACAACACTGTCCGAAGTACCATCTCCAACCCCCTCATCTTCCCTCCGCCGTCCGGATGGGCTCGGCGGCCGGAGGCCGTGCGTGAATCCTAGAACCCTTGAGGCACCGAAAACTTGACTCTTTGAGTCAAGTTTCGGTGCGTCGAGTGAGCGTCGGGGGAGCGCGGCCCTGGCCGCGGTCCGCTAGAACGATGTGCCGGGTGATTGTATCAATCAGAAGCCGCGAACGAGCCGAGGCTGCCACATTTGAGTGCCGTCGTGATGCGGAGGGCCATTGGCGGACACGTCGCCCTGGGCTTGGTGGTGGAGCGCGGCAGGCATGGATTTATGCGGCGAGATGCACGTGGACATCGCCGTCTTGCACGCCGCCAGCGCATGTCAAACCTGCGAGCTATTCGGCGCGTAGCGCCGTTGCCGGCTCGACGCGCGCTGCCCGCCAAGCGGGTAGTGCGCAGGCGATGAACGCCGCTGCAGCCAGTACTGCGGGAACGGTGATAAAGGTAACGAGGTCGTACTGGTTCGTTCGATAGAGCAGCGAGGTCACGAACCGGGTGAGGCCGAGGGAGACGACAAGGCCAGCCGTGAGGCCGATCGCGACCAGCTGTGCCCCCTGTGCCACCACCATTCGCATCACAGCGCGCCGCTCGGCACCGAGAGCAAGCCGCACCGCGATCTCTCTCGTGCGCTGAGTGATCGTGAATGCAAGGAGGCCGTAGAGACCGACCGATGCGAGGAACAACGCGACCGCGGCGAACGCGCCCACGAGCAGCGTGCTGAAGCGTTGAGGTGCGACGATATCGCTGACCTGTTGGTCCATCAGCTCGATGTTCTGTATCGCCAATTCTCGATCGAGCGTGGAAATCTCCTGCCGGATCAGGGCTGCGAGTGCGCGAGGTTCACCATGAGCGAGGACGGCGGCCTTCACGTCGCGGCCGAACTGATTCACGGCGCCATTGAGAAAGAATTCGGGAAGCTGCCGGAACGGCTCGTACGCGTGGAGCCCCGGTTCTGCGCCGATCGGACCATCGGCGACGTTGCCTACGACGCCCACAACGGTCAGCCACGGAGCCTGGCTCGCCGCGATCCCCCACTTCAATCGTTTGCCGACCGGATCCTCTCCCGGCCAGAACAGATCGGCCAGCTTCTCGTTGATGATCACGACGCTGCGATTTTGTACGTGCTCGTCATTGACGAAGAATCGGCCGTGCCTGAGCGTCATTCGAAACGTCTCGAAGTATGGGCCATGAACCCACGTCAGGTGAGTCGTTGGCTGCGCGCCTTCGGGAATGTTCGCGCCTTCTGGCGTAAACGCTCGAACGTCGTATGTCGTGAGCGGCAGATTAGTGGCCAAGGCCACCGATCGCACCCCCGGTAAAGCCAGTAGGCTGCCGTAGAGCGACTCATGGAACGTGCGGACGCTGGTGGCCGTTGTGTAGAACGTTCGCGGCAGCGTCATCGACGCGGTGACGACCTGCGCCGGCCGGAAGCCAATATCGGTCGACATCAGCGACGCAAAGCTCCGAATGAAGAGACCCGCGCCTACCAGGAGCACGAACGCAAGCCCCACGGTCGACACGACGAAACCGCGCTGGATGCGAAGCTTCCTGGATGCCAGGGTCGTTCTCGACGAGTCGTCGCGCAGCGAGTCACCTGGGCTGCCACGGTCGAGTGTTGCCAGTGGCAGGAGCGCGAAGATGACGGCCGTCGCCAGACACATCACGCCGGTAAAAGCGAGGACGCGCAAATCAATCGCGACATCTTGAAGGCCTGGAATCGTCCGAGCAATGACCGCGGGAACCGCGTTGACGGCCCAATACGCGATCGTGATTCCCGTCACCCCTCCGGCCACGGACAGTAGCGACGCCTCACACAAGAGCAACTGGACGAGTCGACGCGGGCGCGCGCCGAGGGCTGTCCGCACGGCGAACTCGCGCGTCCGACCGGCGACACGACTCAGAATGAGGTTTGCGACGTTTGCACATGCCACCAACAGGACAAGCCCTGTCGCGGCCTGGAGCATCAGCAGCGGCGCTTCGAATTGCCCAGAGATTTCCTCGCGAAGCGGCTGTGCTGCGAGTCGCGGTGAAAATCCGGCCTTGCGGAGGACGGGTGGATAGCTCTCAGCGATCTGTCCGGCGAGCACGTCCAGCGCCGCCCGCGCCGCCTGTAGCGAGACACCGTCCTTCAACCGCGCGATGACACTGTTGTTGTGCATGGTTGCGCGTTCAGCCCGTTCTCGCTCCGTAAATGCGATCGGCACCCAGAGATCTGCAGGCTGACTATTGAACTGAGGGCCACGCCGGGGAAACACGAACGTCGCTGGCATGATCCCGATGACGGTGTACGGCTGGCGATCGAGCTGTATGGTCTGACCGACAATGGAGGGGTTGGCGGCATAGCGCTGCTGCCACAGTCCCCAGCTCAGGATGGCAACGTTCACGCCGGGACGATCCTCTGCCGTCGAGAACGAGCGACCGACGATCGGATTAACACCCAGCGTGCGAAACAGATTGGCGGAGACCTTCGCGCCTTCTATGCGCTCCGGATTGCCGCCACCCGAGAGCTCGAACGGGACGTTCCGATATGCCGCTACCCGCTCGAACGACTGCTGATAGCTTCGGAAATCGTCGAAATCGAGTGCGGAGAACGGGAAGCGGTCGATGCCACGCTGCGGAAATCCTTCGTGCACCGACACGAGCCGGTCCGCGTCGGCATAACCGAGCGGGCGAAGCAGTGCGGCGTTGATGATGCTGAAGAACGCCGTGTTCGCGCCGATGCCGAGGCCAAGCGTGAGGACGACGACGACGGCAAACCCGCGGCTGCGCCGGAGCGTCCGCGCCGCATACTTGAGATCCTGGAGCAGGCTGCTCATTCTCGGAGCGAACGCCCAGGCCTCACGCAGGTCTTCCCGAATCTTTGTGACGCTGCCAAACCGCCGGCGCGCGCCAGCACCAGCATCAATGGCTCCGGACGTACGGAGCTGGTCCTCTCGCATGGCGAGGTGAAACGCCACTTCGTCCTGGAGGTCTTGCTCCAGTTGCCGTCGCCGCAGGAGCGCCCGCAGACGAAGACGCAGACTGCTCAGCCACTCAGCCACGACCCTCCTCCGATCAGGTGCCTTCCAGCACGCGGTTGATCGCCGCACTCGTGCGGCGCCACGATTCTGTGGTGTCCTTCAATCGCTTCCGGCCGTTTGCCGTGAGCCGGTAGTACTTGGCTCGACGGTTGTTGGCGGAGACGTCCCATGCCGCCGTCAGCAGTCCGCGCAGCTCCAGCCGATGCAACGCCGGATACAACGCCCCCTCTTCCACGGAAAGCGCCTCGGCGGACGCCACATGAATCCACTCGGCGATCTCGTATCCGTGCTTCTCGCCGGTGGTGAGCGTCCTGAGAATCAACAGCTCCAACGTGCCCTGCAACAGGTCGGCCCGCTTGCTCGGATCTGCTCCCATAATCTCCTTAGGGCAATAAGTGTCCCCTAAGGTGCCTATGTGAGTCAACCAGCCAGTCGTCTTTTTCACTCGCTGCGTAGCGTTCGTGCGGGTTCGAGGCGAGACGCCCACCGGGCGGGCAGGTACAGCGCGGCAAAGCCGGTCGCCATCAGGACTGCGCATACGACCCCAAGGGTTGCCGGATCCAACGGGCCGACCCCGAACAGCGCGCTCCTGACGACCTGCGTAAACCCGACGGTCGCGAGACCACCGACGGCCAAGCCGATCCCGACCATGGTGAAGCCCTGTCGCAACACCAATCGCCGGACGTCTGAGGGCCGCGCACCCAGCGCCAGCCGAATACCGAGCTCCCGGGCTCGCTCGCGCACCCCATACGCCACGACACCGTAGAGTCCGACGGCGCTCAGCAGAAGGCCGAGCAACGCGACGACCGCGAGGGCAGTGGCCGGGATCCGTCGCTGCCCCGCGAGGTCATCGCGCAACTCGTCAATCGTGCGCAGGTCCACGATTGAAAGGTCCTGGTTCACGCCTCGAATCGTTCGTCGGACTTCCGCGAAAACGCGGCTGGGATCGTGCTGCACCCGTAGAAGGACTGTCATTCGAGCGACGTACTCGTGCGGAAACGGCCGATAGAATGTCAGTTGAGGGCGTTGGTTGAGCGGTCCTTCTTCGGTGTTCGATACGACGCCGATCACCTCGATCGGCTCGGCATCGGTGTGATTCAGCCTAAAGGCTCGACCCAAGGGCGAGACGCCCGGCCAGAGACGCCGAGCCATCGCCTCATTGATGACAGCCACGAGCGGGCGTGGGGGCTCGCCATGCACAAATGACCGGCCCTGACGGATCGGCAAACCGATCGTGTGGAAATAGCGCGGCGACACCACCATGGCGGCCGCCGGCACCTGCTCACCGAAAGGACGGGTCCGCGAGTCGGTGTCTGCCAAGACAGTCACGGTTTGGCTGGGTCTGAGGGGCACATCGCGTGTCAGGCTGACGTCGGTAACACCGGGGAGTGCCGATAGTCGCTCGATCACGGTCTGGTACAGGCGGATGCCAGCGGCGCGGTCGAGCCCTACGTGGTCTACATCGAGCGTCGAAGCGACTAGGCCGGCCGTATCGAAGCGCGGGTGCACCGATTGAGCATTCATGTAGCTGCGCACCAGCATTCCGGCCGCGACGAGTAGTGTGGTGGATACCGCAAACTGCATCACGACCATGGCATTGAGCGTCCGCATCGACCCCCGAGAGCGGCCTTTCGCAGCGGATTGTTTGAGGACATCGACCACGTCGACGCGCCCTGCGAAGCGAATCGGCGCGATGCCGCACAGCACCGCCGCCGCCGCCGTCGCGATTGCCGAGTATGCGAAGACACGCGCGTCGGGGTGTACATCGATCGCGTAGCTCACGTACTGGAACGGCGTAGTCAGGCGCGCGACGAGCACCTGCGTCAGCCAGAGAGCGACGACGGTTCCCACCGCACAACCGGCGAGCGCCAGCACAACGCTCTCGGTGAGCAGGTGCCTAGCGATGTGCATCCGTGACGCGCCGAGGCTCAGGCGAACGGCCATCTCACGACTCCGGCCGGCGCCGCGTGCGAGCACCAGGGCGGCCACATTGGCACAGGCCACCGCCATCAGCAGGGCCATCATCACGTAGATAAGCCCCGACAGCGTGAGCACCGCGCCTTGCAACGCAACTGGAACGCCGAATCCAGCAGCAGGCGTCACGACCACGGCCGGCGGAGCCTGTCCGCTACCGGGATCCGCGAGAGCTGCGACCATCGATGTGAGCCGCGCTCCCGCTTCCTCGACCTTCACGCGGCCTGCCACGCGACCCATGACGCCGAACATGGGAATGGTGCTGGCCTCGGCAGACGGGGCGAGGTCGGGATACATCGCGGCCGGCAGCCAGAGGTCAGCGGCCACGAGCTGCATGGCACCGACGAAGGCAGGCGGCGCGACGCCCGCCACGATGACCGGTCGGCCGTTGACGCGCACGGGTTGCCCGACCACGGCGGGGTCGGCGTCGAAGCGACGTTGCCAGAGGCGGTGGCTCAGTACTGCAAGTGGGGTAGTGCCTTCGCGATCGGCGCTCTCATCGAAGAAACGTCCCACATGTGGCGTCACACGGAGGTCTCGAAATAGTTGCCACTCACCAACTCCGCCTGGGCCATGCGTGCCCCATCGTCGGCAGCCAGGCTCAGGGGGAAGAAGGTGCGTGCGAGCAGCTCGATGGTCGGTCCAGACTGGTCGGCCAGCTGCTGATACTCGCGCAGGGCGAAGGGGCGCGGGTCTGACTGTGTGGGCTCCCGCAGCGCCACCATGACCAGCTGGTCTGGGTCGTCGAACGGAAGCGGTCGCAGCAAGAGCCCGTTGACGAGCGTGAAGGCGGCGGTGTTTGCGCCGGTCGCGATCGCCAGGCACAGGATGGCTGCAAGCGTCCATCCGGGGCGGGCTGCAAGGGTGCGGCCCGTGGAGCGAACCTCGCGGAGCAAGGCGTCCAACAGCCTGATCATGAGCGGTGACTCATATCCCTATACGCGGCACGCCCCGATCTATCACATAGCGAGTCGTCACTCTCCCTTCAGAACCTCGACGGGATCTAGTGCAGACGCCCGCTGTGCTGAACGGTAGCTGGCCAGTCCCGCGGCTGTCACCAGAACGAGCGCGACCGCCAGGTGGGTCAGGGGATCCAGCGGACTGACGCCGAACAACTGCGACGTCATCAGCCGCGTCAGTCCCAGTGACGCGCCGAGCCCGATTGCCACGCCGATTCCCACCAGCACCAATGCGTGTCTCACGAACATCCGCCGAACCTCGCCCTGCCCCGCCCCCAGCGCCAACCGGATGCCGATCTCGCGACGTCGCTGCGCGACCGCGTAACTGACGACGCCGTAGATCCCGATGAGGCCAAGCAGCAGTGCCATCGTGCCCGTGATTGCCAGGAGGAGCAGCGTCATCGACGTCCGCGCCATGGAATGCCGGTACATGTCGCCCAGGGTCTGGATACTCGCCAGCGAAAGGCTCTCGTTCACGGACCAGACCGCCTTCCGGAGATCGTTCAGAAAGCCCGTCGTGCCGACGCGCTCGCTGCGGATCACGAGCGACGCCACGGTATTCCTTGCAAACGCGGGAAGGATGATCGTCTCCGGTGCGGGCTGGCTCAACCCGTCGTGATGCACGTCCTTCATCACGCCTATCACTTCGAACCAGGGATCGGATGAGTCCATGCCGATGCGCCTTCCCAGTGCGGCGCTGGCAGATCCCCATCCACGGTGGGCCAGATTCTCGGACACCAACATGACCCGACCGTCCTGATAGACGTCGTTCCAGTCAAAGGTGCGGCCAGCGATAACGGGCGTCAGAAGTGTCTCGAAGAAGCGTGGCGAGACGAGCTGAATCTCCGCGCTGTCGACCGTGGTCCCCCCTTCGATACGGATCGAAGTCGTCCGGCCGTCGCCGTCCAGAGGAAGCCCATCGTTGGAGCTCGAAAACCCTGCGGATTCCACGCCGGCGACTGCAGCGAGTCGCTCCAGGATCCGGTGCTGCATCCGTACCGTCGCTTCGGGGTCGTAGGCCCCGGGGACCTCGGCATCGGGCACGTCCGCCGTGGGGATGGTGAGCTGAAACGTTTGGACGTTGTCCGGATCTCGGAAACCGGGATCCACGTCGCGCAACGTCTGAAACGTCCGAATCATCAGCCCGGAGCCGACAAGCAGCACGAGTGCCAGCGCGACCTGCAACACCACCAGCACATGGCGCGCCCGGTTGCTCTCCCGCCCCTCGGTGATCGATCGCCCCCCACCGCGCAATGCGCGCGCAAGCTGAAGCTTTGGCAAGGCGAAGTGGAGCACTGGGATGAGCGCGAACATCAGCGTCGCGAGCACAGAGATGCCCAGGGTGACCAGCAGCACGGTGGGATCTATCGTCACCGTCATGATCTGAGGTAGGTCGGCTGCGGCGAGCGACAGCAGAAGCGGCAAGCTGACGTACGCGACGCTCAAACCAGCGACTCCACCGGCGAGCCCCAAAGCGGCGCTTTCCGTGAACACCACACGCGCGATATCACCCCAACCGGCGCCCAGCGCGGCCCGGATGGTCAGTTCTTGCCGCCGGGTTTGGGTGCGCACCAGCACCAGATTCGCCACGTTCGCACACGCGATCACCAGCAGCAGCCCGATCGTGCCCATCAGCAGCCACAAGGTCTCGCCGAGATCTCCGACGACGCCGTCTTTCAAGAAACGGAGCCGGGGTCGGAACCGCGCGTCTTCTTCAAAACCCCCGAACTCCTCAGACAGGATGGGAATCATGCGCGCGACATCGGCGTTCGCCTCTTCGAGGGTGACGCCCTCCTTCAAGCGTGCGATCCCGCTTCCGTCAAAAGATGGAAACTCCCAATCGGATCGCACCAGCTGCAAGGGATAGAAGATTTCGGCGGGGCGGGAGAAGAATCTGAACCATTGCGGCAGCACGCCGATCACCTGGCGCGGAACGCCATCCACCACCAACGTTTCACCCAGGACGTCGCCGCCGCCGCCGAAATGACGCTGCCAGTACCCATAGGAGATGATGGCGGTGGGCGCGCTTCCCGGGCGGTCGTCGGCTTGACTGAAGCCGCGTCCCACGATCGGCTGGGCTCCGAGGATAGCCAGGACCTCGTGGGTCACCTCGATGCCCTCCACGGCTTCCGGCTCGCCAGAGCCGCTCACGGTGACGGGCGAGCTGTCCCAATCCCAGTGCCCCACCGCTTCGAACGCCTCGTTGTGGTCGCGGTAGGTAAAATATATCGGGGGCGAAGACGACAGGTTGGCGAGCCCCGCTCCGACCGTGTGTCTCAGCTGGACCAGACGGTCCTGTTCGGGATAAGGCAGCGGGCGGAGTAGGATGCCGTTCACGACGCTGAACATCGCGGTCGTTGCGCCGATGCCAAGGGCGAGCGTCAGGGTGACCACGACCGTGAAACCTGGAGCGCGGCGCAGTGCACGCCCTCCATAGCGGAGGTCACGAAGGAGGTCTTCAACGAAAGCCGCGCGGAACTGGTCGCGCGTGCTCTCCGTGGCACGGGCCATCCCACCAAACTTGATCAGGGCCTGCCGGCGTGCCTCGTCTGGCGCCATGCCGGCCCGCAGGTTCTTCTCGGTCTGGCGATCGATGTGGAATCGAATCTCTTCGTCGAGCCCGGTCTCTAGGTCGTTACGCCGGCGGCGCGAACGAAGCCGGCGCCAGCCCTCCATTACTCCACGCATCATGCGCCTCTCCCTTCGACAAACGGAAGGAAGCGTAACAGACCTCCTTTCGAGCGTCAACGGGAGCTAAGACAGCTTCTAAGGCCGCTCCTTCAGAAAACTTGCTTCATCTCTCACGACTTCGGCCTTAGAAGATGTCTAGGATGGCTCCGTCATGTCATAACCGAGGATGTAGATGGACTTAAACCGGCACCCTCCCGTTGTTCTCGCAAAGAACTTACCGGTTGATGTGACCCTGAGCTTCCACATCGAGCCTGGATAGGTAACGTTCAGAGGGGTCGTCGCACCTACGGGAATACCCACCGATTGTGAAGCCATCGTGCGGAGGTAGCACGTGCCTGCCGACCCTGAATTATCGATCTGCACGCCAACCCAAGCCATGCGGGCCGCGTCGGGGAGTATAGGCAACGCATCGACTTGTACCCAAGCGTCGCTAGTTTGCAGATCTTGAGCAATTCTATAGGGAGAATCAGCCTCAGCCCCGGTCAATCGAATGCTAGGACTTCCCGGCCAATGGCTCAAATGGAAATCGGGAATTCCTCCCCACGCGGCACGGTGGCGATAAGCAAAACGGGGCTTTTTGTGGGCTTGAAAACCGGGAGGATAAATCACACCACCGTAAGTGATGCTTTGTGACAAAAGAAAGCACGCCTCCCCGGTTGTAGGATTGTAGGCTGTATAAAGTTGATAGCTCGCTCCCTCCACAGGACCTCCAGAATGGTCCAGTCCATTACAACCCTGCGTTGTTAAGTTCACAATTGTCTGAGCAGGAAACTTTATCAGATTGTTTCCAGCGCTGTCTGTCGTAAACCCAGGAAAAATCTTGAGCTCTGTGTTGCTGAGCTTTTCAGGCTCCAACCCACCTATAAACTTGACGAGTGGAAGCTCGACGATTTGGCCGATTACCGCTGCCGGAAGGAGAACAGTCAAAGTAAATACCAGCACCCTTAGCATTGTCAGGCTCCTATCCAAAGATGTGCACAGCAACGTCAGCGCACCGCGACGGCGGGTATGGGCCGTTCGGGCACCAGAAGACTTCCGCCATAGCCGACGACCAGGGTCACCACGCAGCCAATGGGCGCATACCAGAGCCAATGGATTGGGGTCTGGGTCGCCACCGTCCCTGCCGCCGCGAACCCCAGTAGCGCGCCCCCCACCACGGGCCAGGTCGCAGCCCGCGTGGTGAGCAGCCCGAGCAGGAACATGCCCACCAGAGGACCCGCGAAGAAGGTATAGATCGCGTTGAAGCGCTCCAGGATCGTCAGCCTCGCCTCAATCATCAGCAACGCGCCGCCGGTCGCCAGCGTGCCCCAGAACGCCGTGATCAGGCGGGCCGACACGAGCCCGTTGGCGCCCACGCCGGGGACCAGCCGCTCCAGCCAGTCCTTCATCGCGCTGGTCGTCAGCGAGTTGATGCCCGCGGACATGCTCGACATCGTCGCGGCGAAGATCCCCGCGATGACGAGCCCGCGGAGGCCGGCCGGCATCACGTTGACGGTGAAGTGCGGCAGCACGCGATCCGCATTCGGCAGCGTGGCAGCGAGCGCCGGGTGCTCCAGATAGTAGGCGACGAAGCCGACGCCGATCGCATACAGGAGCAGCGACACGGGGAGCAGCAGCACCGCCGACCACAGGCCGGCCTTGATCGTTTCCTGCAGACTCTTCGTGGCGAAGTAGCGCTGCACGTTGATCTGATCCGCGCCGTAGGTCGCGATCTGGTAGACGAGCAGGCCTATCACCAAGCTCCAGAACGTATACGGCCGCGTCGGATCCAGCGACCAGTCAATCCAGGCCGTGTGGCCGGCGGTGGACGCCGTCGTCCAGATGTGCGCGACATCGCCGCCGAAGCCCAGCACGATGCACACGGCAATCGCCACGGCGCCCCCGACCAGCACGAAGAACTGCATGAAATCCGTCCAGATCACCGCCTCCATGCCGCCCAGCAGCGTATAGACCGTCGTGCTCACGCCGCACACCAGGATCGCCGTGCTCGTGCTCATCCCGGTGATCTCGGTCAACACCACCGAGGTCGCGTACGTCATCGTCGCCACCCAGGCGACGCGCCCGGCCAGGAAGAGCAGCGACGCCAGCAGCCGCGCTGCCGTGTTGAAGCGCCGCTCCAGATACTCGTACACCGTGAACACGTTGAGGCGATACAGGACGGGCACGAACACGGTGATGACCAGCAGCATCTGCAACGGAAAGATCAGGGCGCTCAGCATGTACTTCAGGTCGCTCTTGTAGACCAGCGCGGGGACGCCCATATACGAGATCGCACTGAGGTCGGTCGCGATGATCGAAACCGCCACCGGGAACCACGGCATCCGCCGGCCCGCCAGGAGATAGTCCCGCGTGTCCTTCTGGCGCCGATAGAAGGCCGTGCCGATCGCCACGCTCGCCGCCAGATACGCGGCCAGCACGCCCCAGTCCAGTGCCGTGAACCCCATCGCGTCGTCCACCGCCACGCCAGTCTCCCCGTGGTAGGCGCTAGCTGGTGCGAATCGGCTGCCTCGTCACTGTTCCGAGTCCTCCTCCAGCAGCCACGCGCGGGTGAACCGCGCGTAGCGGACCTCGCGGCCATGATCCAGCTGCTGTTGCCACACCGCGACAATGCTTCCATCCTGCGCCTGAAGGACCGACGGGTAGGAGACCTGCTTGCCATCGGTCTCTGCGAGCACCCTGGGCGCAGACCACGTCTTGCCGGCGTCAGAAGACAGCGCCGCCACCAGAGGCGTACGCCGGTTGTCAGGGGAGTTGTCCCACACGGCGACCACGTCGCTCGAGCCATCGAGCAGCCACAGCGCCGCCGGAGCATTGTGCCCGGTCAATGCGCTTGGCCGAGGCTCAGACCAGGTGAGGCCGCCGTCGTTGCTGTAGGCCCGGTAGAGCTTCGAGGATGCATTCCGCATTAGAGTCATCAGCCGCCCGTCGTGCAGAACGACCACGGCAGGCTCCGCCAGACCGCTCACGTCTCCCGGTGCCTGCTTGTCGATGTCAACGTACATGTCGGCGCCCGGTTTCCAGGTCGCGCCTCCGTCGGTCGACCGAAGCACACCCGCCTTCATGTTCATCTCGCCTTCAGTTCTCGGTGGCATCCCTTGCTCGGCCCACGTGTCCCACGCATAGCCCATGATGAGCGTCCCGGCGGCTAGCCGATGGCCCTGATGGATCTTCCCGGCGATGTACTTGTGAGGCGTCTGCAGGAGGACGGGCCGGCCCCACTGCACGCCATCCTCGCTCTCGCTCATCCAGATCTGCGAGCTCGAAATGCGCTCCGTCACCGTTGTGGAGAAGGCGAGAATGCGACCGCCATCCACGATCACATTGGGGTCATAGTCCGGCGCACCAGGCGTGTCGAAGACCGTCGCTGGGCTGGACCAGGTGCGCCCGTCGTCGTCGGAGACCACCGCAACGATCTTCATGTTCTTCTCTTGCGTCTCGGACCGCACCGAGAAGAGGCATACCAGTCTGCCAGTCGCCAGTCTGCCCAGCACGGGATACGCGCTCACCTGCTCGCCGCCGCCGGCCTGCGCGCCCGAGACCACGCCCTTCTGCAGGCTCGGCGACTCGATCGCCCACGGAGCGCCGGTCAACAGCGCACATGCACTCACCACGAGAAGCGCTCGTGACGCCACCACCTTCTCCATCCCGTCCCCCTGTTCCCCCGCGATCAGTTCGCGAGGAGCATGTGCGCTCTTCAATCGCGCTATCGAAGAGTCGCGGCCTCGACGCGCAGTCGATGCGCCCGGATCTTGCCTTGCCCATCCTCGACGCTCCAATGGGTCGCCAGCCACTCGCCGTTGTTCAAGCTCACCAGCGATGGCTGTCCAAAGCGCAACGAGCTGAACATCTGCACCATCGACTGACCGGCTCGCGTCTGCTGCCCGAGCTCACGCCCCCAGATCAGAGCTTCGTCCACCACACTCCAGCGGTTGTCTGTAAAGTCCACGAGTCGCACATAGACGCCGGGATCGTCACCACGATGCGCGTGAATGCTCAGCAGAAAGTTGCCGCGAAGCGCGCACACACTCGAGGACTGCGCCATGTGGCCGATGTTGATCAGCGGTGACCATGTGCGCCCGTTGTCGGGTGACACGGTGACGTGATTGGGTAAATGACGGTTGCTCGCTGCGTCGTAAGCCCACACCATCACGACCAGGCGCCCGTCGTCCATCTCGCAAAGACGCGTCTCCCAGGGCGTAATCGGCCCTGGCGCCACGACGTACGTCTGATCGTCCCAGGTTCGGCCCTTGTCACGACTGCGAAGCAAGGCCCCGAACTGTCCGCTGGGATTGCTGCCGTCTGGCAACTTGTAGACGCCGGCGGTGGCCAGCAAATCGCCCGATCGGCTCTCCACAGGCGGCCCCGAGAGCTCCAGCAGCTCCGGCCGGCTGCGCGGGATCACCTCTGGCACGGTCCAGCGGTGCCCGCCGTCGCGTGAGAACGACACGATGTTGTCGCCGGGTTGAAAGCCGCCCGTCTCGGGAATCGCGATCCCCTCCTCGAGGTTGTGTCGATGAAAGCGGTAGCCGGTGGCAACCAGAGTGCCGTCGCACAGCACGGCCGGCTTCATGGTGTCCGTGGTCTCGAATCCGACGCTCGACTTGTCGTACAGGGGCCCCCCGAGCGTCCACGTGCGCCCCATGTCAGTCGAGCGTGTGACGTACGTCGTGCCGTTCGGCGCCTCGAACGCCTCCGCCAGAACAAACAAGGCGAGCAACTCTCCCGAGGGCAGTTGGACCATCCCCGGATGGAAACCGTGGCGGCTGTGCACCTGCGGCCGGGGATTCTCGTACACGACGTGCCTCCCGACACACTCGATCGCGGCCAATCTCAGTCTCCCTGCTGCCTGGCGGTGGGAGCCGAGGGCAATGCCTCCGGGCCCGCGGCCGCCGCGGCAGCGGATGACGCCTCCCAACTGCGAGAGACATCCGCGGAGACCGCGCGTACCAGCAGGCCGCCGCGCGTCGGCCCAGACCCAAGGGCGCGGAATCGCAGGTAGTTCACGCCAGTCGCCTCCCGGGTCTGCTGCAGCGTGGCAACCACCCGACCATCGAGCGATACCCGACAGTGCCGCCGCTCGGTATCCCACTCCAGGAGGAGCGTGTACCAGCGGTTCTCCTGCAGCCTGGCGCCGCCCCGCGTGGCCCCGGGCTGGAGATGCAGATTGAACAGGTTGTAGAACACGTCCTCCGCGTCGAACGGCGTCGAGTAGTGATCTGTCAGGCCGACGTTCACGGCCCCGGCGCCCGCCTGCAGCTGAAACTCGATCTGCACGATGCCGGCGGTGCCGTACGGGAAATTCCACACCGCTCCCGCGGGCCAGGCCGCATCGGACTTCCTGACTTGCAGGACCGGAGTGTTGCCCTCCTGGGCCGTGATCACGTCGACGCCGCGTGTGCCGTACACCGACCACTCTTCCAGGCCGCGCGAAAAGTCCGCGGCCTGCCGTGTCTCGTAGAGCCAGGCCGGATCCAGCAGGTAACTCGCGCGCCGTCCATGCCCCTGACCGGAGGTAAAGATCACCTGTCCGTTCTGCAGCGCCAACGGGTACGGATACGCCGTGCCGAAATCGCCACTGGGCGGCGGCGGCACGCCCCGCTGGGGGTCACGCATCACCTCTCGATGGCCCCGCCACGTCCTGCCTTCGTCTTCGGACACGGCGCCGTGAAGAACCTGTCGCCCGCCGTAGGCATAGGGATAGCGCAGGCACTCGTTCCACAACATCACCAGCCTTCCATCGGGCAGCCGGACGATGCCAGCGGGTGAGTCGGAGGAGATAATCGACGTGGGCTGCGCTGGCGACCAGCGCGCGCCATCTTTCGAGAACGACTCATAGAATCGCCCCATCTGGCTGCGGATCAGCATCCACACTCGACCGTCCTTCAGTTCGACCACCACCGGCTCCACTGCGCCGTACGCACCGCGAATGTCAGGTGTCGGAATCATGAGCGCGTCGGGAGACAGCTGCCATGTCTCGCCGTCATCGTCGGAATGGATGACCGTCGAGCTGAAGTCTCCCATGTAGGTGAACTCGTTGAACCCGCCCCCACGGTTCCGCCATGAGCGCTTGGTTCGGAAGGAGAACGGCAGAATGAGCTTGCCCGCGCGTGTCTGGATGAACGAGTTCAGCGCTCCGGTGTAGCCGTCCCAGATCTTCCTGGGCGCTCGCCACTCGGTGCGGCCGGCGCTCGATTTCGTGTGCCAGAGGTTCAGTGTGCGCTCGGCAGTGGGCGGACGCGGTGTGGCCTCACCTGTGCGAATGATGCCGGTGTGGGCATCGTTGATGAGCGCGAGGTGAATCTCGCCGTGGCGATCCACCAGCACCTCGGGGCCCGACCAATTCCCGGGCTCAGCAGGAAGATCCAGCACGACCTGCGGATCGCTCCAGGTTCGCGACTGGTCCGACGACGTCTGCATGACCACCCGCTGCTGGCCGCCCTCGAGGGCGAGCGAGAACCCGGCCAGAGCTCCGTCTGGCAGTTGGACAATCCGCGGCGGGTGCTCGAACTCTCCGGCGAGAGCCGGCGGAGACGGCTGGCGCCCGGCCAGTGTCGGGTCGCCGAACAGCACAGCGGCCAGCACCGCGGCGCAAAGGGGCCGAGCTATTCCTCGTGTCATTGCTCTCGCTCCTCTTCGGGGTCGAGCTCGACGGCGTCCGCCTCGACCGACTCCTGGGGCTCCGCGACCGCTGTTCCCCACAGGAACAGCAACGCGGTGACGAGAGCACGGTTCACGTGGCTTCTCCAGAACATATCCGTCGACAGTAGGCGATTTGTAGCTTAAACGGGCTCCGGTGTCAAATCGCCAATTCTGGCCTTGATTTCCGTAGCTACCGTATGCCATATTCGGTCGACAGTAGACAGAGTACGCGGATGACTTCCGTATGAGCACCGACTTTGGGGTGGCCGACTGGTGCATCCTGGCCGCCTACATCGTGGCTGTGAGCGTCGTCGGCAGCCTGTTCTATCGGAAGCGAACGACAGCCGGGGAGTTCTTTCTGGGTGGCCGACGCATGGGTGCGCTGCCGGTCGCCATCTCTCTCGTGGCGGCCGACATGAGCGCCATCAGCTACATGGGCGCCCCCGCCTGGACCTTCGAGAACAACCTGGAGCTGGTGCTCTCGAGTTGGTCCTATCTGCTGGTGGCCCCCATCGTCATGTTTCTCTTCATGCCGTTCTATTCACAGTTCCGGTTCTTCACCGCGTACGAATATCTCGAGCGGCGGTTCGACGTGAAGACGAGGCTGCTTGGCAGTCTCATCTTCATGCTCCTGCGCGGCTCGCACGTCGCCATCGTCATCTACGCGCCCTCTCTCGTGCTGTCGATCCTCACCGACCTGCCGCTGTATGCCTGTGTGCTCATCATGGGCGTCTGCACGACGTTGTACACGACGCTGGGCGGCATGAAGGCGGTCATCTGGACCGATGTGATGCAGTTCACGATCCTGCTGGGCGGATTGGTCACCGTGACCTGGCTGTCAGTGACCCGAGTCCCCGGCGGCCTCCCCACCGTCTGGCAGATGGCCTCGGAATCAGGGCGATTGAACTTGTGGAACTTTTCCACCGATCTGACACTTCTCACGACGTTCTGGGCGACCGTCATCGGCGGCGGGTTCATGAGCCTGTCGACGCTGGCAACCGACCAGGCGTACCTACAGCGCTACTTCACGACCAGGTCGCTGAAGGAGGGCCAGCGCTCCGTCCTGCTGGATGCCATCATCATCGTTCCCGTATCCATGCTGCTCTATTCCGTCGGCCCGGTGCTGTACGCGTTCTATCATTTCTATCCGGAGCGACTGCAGGGTCTGCCGCGGCCTGACGCCATCCTCCCGTTCTTCGTTCTGCACGAGCTGGGCGGATGGTTTTCCGGCCTGGTGATCGCCTCGATTTTCGCGGCGTCCATGGCTGTCATGAGCGCGGGAATCAACGCGCTCACCACCGCGACCACCGTCGACTTCTATCAGCGCCTGATCCGGCCCGGCGCGTCGGATGCGGCCATCGTCCGGGCCGGCCGCGTCGGCACGGTCGGGTGGGGCGCGGCCGCCACGCTGGCCGCGCTCTTCGCCAATCGCCTGGGGCCCATCATCAACGCGTTCAACCTGATCAACAGCTTTCTCGGCGGGCCCATCCTCGGGATCTTCCTGCTCGGCATGTTGACGCGCCGAACCCGCGGCACGGCGGCCATCGCCGGTGGCGTGGCCGGGCTGCTCTCGGTGTCGCTATTGGCCTGGCTGACGGACGTATCGTTCTTCTACTACGCGGTGGTAGGAACGGTGGTGACCTTCGTTGCCGGCTGGGCGATCGGATTCCTGCAGCCTACGCCACCGCCCGGTGGATGGCAGCAAGCGTTTCGTCGATGACCTCGTCCGTATGAACAGTGGACACGTACCAGCGCCCGTCGGGCAGCACGAGGACGCCTTCGTCAAGCAGCGCCATCGCGAAGTCGTTGTACAGCGGCGTGTCCGCGCGCAGCAGGTCGCGGTAGCAGCGTGCCGGGCAATCCATGAAAGACACCTGGAACACCGGCCCGGCGCCGGAGGTCACAACCGGATAGCCGTGAGCGCTGAGGGCCTGCTCCAGCCCCTCGCGAAGCCGATCGCCCAGGCGGTGGAGGTTGGTATAGATCGCAGCGGCATCTTTTGACAGGTGCTCGAGTGTTGCCTTGGCCCCCGCCAGGGCCAGCGGATTCCCGTTCAGTGTGCCGGCATGGACGACTCGGCCGTTCGCGATCCAGTGCATGAAGTCGCGACGACCCGCCAGCGCGCTCAGCGCGACGCCGCCGCCTATCGCCTTGGCGTAAGTCGCCAGGTCCGGGGTGACATCATAGAATCCTTGCGCGCCATCCAGCTTCAGCCGGAAACCGGTGATGACCTCGTCGAAAATGAGCAGCGCCCCGGCTTGCAGCGTGATCTCCCGCAGAAACTCGAGGAAGCCCGGGTCGGGAGGAATGCAGCCGCTGTTGCAGAGGATCGGCTCGCAGATGATCGCCGAAATCTCAGAGCCGTGTGTCGCGATTGCCCGTTCCACCGCAGTGCGGTCGTTCCACTCCGCCACGATAACGGAGTCGTGTCTCCGTTGACCGGCTGCCACCGGGATGGGAGCGCCCTCCGCGGCACCGATCTCAGCCGCACTCGGGTGATAGCTGACCAGGACGCTGTCGTCCCAGCCGTGGTAGTGACCTTCGAACTTCAGGAACCTGCTGCGGCCGGTCACCGCGCGGGCCAGCCGCAGCGCCACCTGCACGATCTCGGTCCCGCTGCTCGCAAAGGTCACAAGGTCGCCGCAGGGTACGATGCCCACCAGCAACTCCGAGACGGCATACTCCAGATCGTGCTGGGCCCCGAAGGTCAGTTCGCGGTCCAGTTGACGATGCAGCGCCGAGGTGATCGCCGGATGCGAGTGGCCCAGAATCAAGGGGCCCCACGCGAGGCCATAATCGATGTAGCTGTTCCCGTCCACATCGTCGACCCGCGGTCCCGCTCCGGACGTAAAGAACAGAGGATAGGGGCGGGCCGAGCGCCTTACGGCGCTCGAAACCCCTCCCGCCAGTGTTCGGGCCGATCGTGCATGGCGTGCCATCGATCCCGGGGTTCTCGCCCGGATACTACGCTCGCGGCGCTCGCGATGGAGTGCGAGTGAGCTCGTCATTTTGTGATCAGGGGGTCTGCCACGCTCAGGCCTACTTGGAAGCCAATGTAGTCACGGCCGCCTCCAGGGTCCACCTGCCGCGCACTCCCGGCCCGACTTCGCCTCCTGCTCCGACGATGCTGTCGCCGATATGAAAGAACTTGGCATCTGCCAGGGGGTGCGGAAGGGCAGAAACCCGCTCCAGGCCCTGGCCCGGCGCATAGGCATACACGTCAGCGACGAAATCATCGGTATAGCCACCAATCAGGAGGGCGCGGTCACCGACTGCAACCGCCCACCACGCCCGGTTCGCGATTGGCAAGGCGGGTAGCTTGGACCATCGCTCGGTGGCCGGATCGAACATATAGGCATCGCTCAGATTCCTGACGTCCTGCGGGCCGGCTGCCGCGCCACCGAACACATAGATCTTTCCCTGCAGCACGGTCATCGCGTGGTTGATGCGCCCCGGGCCCGGCAGGGCTGGCAACTCGTCCCAGCCGCGACCGGAGTCCCGACTCCACCGCCAAAGCGCAGTGCTCATGTGCTGGTAGTCGCCGGATCTGGCGAGACCGCCAAGGAGGTAGATCGCGTTGTCAACCGAGACGGCCGCTGCGTACAGCCTAGGTTCCGGCAGCTCCGCCTCCGGCAGCCAGCGCCAGTGCCCGCCGGAGTGGACGAGTGCGTCCTTGCGAACAACTCCATCGGCACCGCCGCCGAAGACGTAGAGCTCGTCGCTCACGACGGCGCAGGCCGCGTCGCTCAGCGCCTCCGGCATCGGCTCCCCGTCCGTCCACCGATTGGCGCGCGGATCGAATACCTGGACCCCTGCGGTCCAGTGCTTCTTCCCGTCGTCCCAGTAGCTGCCGCCCGCCACCAGCAGACGGCCGCCGACGGCACCGCCCATGTAGCCGGCCACCGGGCGGGGCAACTCGGCGCGCTCCCTCCAGTCACCGCCCTCGGTCGCCATCGCACCTCCGGCCACCAGTGCCAACACGCCGATCGCGCACACGCGCCCCATGCTCATGACGGCTTCAACCTTGGCTGGATGGCGCCAGATCCATCCTGTCGTGGAACGCCTTGACCTCCGCCATCTGGGCGTCCGTGTAGCTCGGTTGCGGGGGGCGCAGGTAGCGCTGCGCCACGCCGAAGTGCTCCAGCGTGGCGTGCCAGAATGCGGCTGAAAAGTTCTTGATCCAGGGATGATCGTACTTCCGGATGATCTCCACCTGCGCGGCCTCGTCCTTCATCGTGACCGCTTTCCAGAAGCGCGCGGACACGTCGGGGGCGAAGGTCGCAAACGAATCGAAATAGGCGACACTTCCGTACGGCTGTCCAACCTTGAACCAGTGCAGCCCACCGCCCGAGAAACAGTTCAGGCGTGTGCCGAATCGAACGGTCGTGTCGATGTAGTACGCGAGGCTGACATCTTCCTTCAGGGCCACGATCGAAGGATTCTCGATCAGCTTCTCCAGCAGCTCCATGGAGAAGTTGCCGTGCAGCACGATCGGCAAGCGCGTGCTTGCCGCCACCTTGCGATAGTGCTCCACGCAATTCTCGTCGTCGCCTAGGCCGGGCTTGAGGACTTGGAGGGCCGTGGCCCCGGCGGATTCGGCGAACCGCGCGAAGTCGATCGCGCGGGCCAGCTGCTTGATCTCGTCGTACGACAGGGAGGAGTACTGGCTGTCGCCTGCGGTCAGTACGTACGTCTCGATGCCGTGCGCCTGCGCGCCGGCGATCATGCGCCGGAGCCCGATGAAGTCGAGGTTGAAGGTCGAGTCGAAGGGCGTGGGAATCGATACGATCGGGCCTCTCAGGCGCCGGCCAAACTCGGCCGCGCTCGCATTGCCCTGGAGCCCGACGGCCATGAGCCCCCGAGTATCGAGGGCCGATCCGACGGCCGCCAGGGTGACGCCCTTCAGAAAGCTTCTACGGTCCCAATGTATTGAGTCAGTCACGATGTCCTCCGCGTCAGGTCTTGAGATCAGCCACCAGGAAGAGCGGATCACCAGCGCTCACCACGGGGTGAGCGCGGATCAGCGCCACCACACCTGAGGCCGGCGCTCGAACACTCTCCAGGGCGCGGCCGTGCAGGTCCAGGACCGTCGCCAGCGGCTGCCCGGCAACCACGTACTCGAGCAACCTCACATGCGGAACGAGAAACCCCCGCGTTGTGGCACGCAGAGCGGCGTCGCCATTGCCATCGCCGGACAGGTGGTGCTCCGCTCTGGTCAACGGGGCCTCGCCGGGCAGGATCGCCAGGTGTCGTAGCAGCCTGACGGTGCCGCGGCGGAACACCTCGAGGTCGCGGTCGTCGATGCGGCCGCCGCCGCGCGCTTCGGTGTACAGCCACGGAATCCTGAGCTCGGCGGCCATGGAGATCGTCCTGCCAGGCTCGACGTGCTGGTGAGCCCAGAGGACCGGCGCACCGAACCTCAGGGCCGCCTCGCTCGACCGTCGGTCGCCTTCGTCATAGCCGACCATCGTCGGCATCAGCAGCGACACGCCGGCACTGTGCAGGTCGAGCAGGAAGTCTGCTGCGGCAATCACCGTGCGCCCGAGATGGTGCGCGATGACCTCGGTGGCGGTGCCGTTCAGGTGCCCGGGAAAGGCCCGAGCCAAGTTGACACCGTCCGGGCCGCAGCGGGTTCCCGCCCAGAACGCCGGGGGATTGCACACGGTCACCGCCAGAAGGTCACCTTGCATTTCGCGCGGGTCCAGATCCGCGCAGACGTCCAGGACTGCGCGAACGCCCTCGTATTCGTCGCCGTGCACCCCGGCCGTGATCACGAGGCACGGACCCGACCCCGCTCCTCGGAGCAACTGCACCGGAAGACGAACATCCCGCGCCGCCCCATCGAGAACGAGCTCAAAGGCGTACCTCGCGTTCCGGTCGAACCGTTGTGGATCGAACCCTGTCACCTCGAGCATGGCCGTCGACGTTGCTTCGGGCATCGGCCGACTACCGCCGCGCGGATCAGTAGGCAAGATAGCCACCATCCACTCGCAGCGTTGCACCCGTGATGAAGCTGGCGTCGTCCGACACCAGGTACGCCACCGCACCCCCAATCTCCCGGGGAAGCCCTCGACGGCCGAGTGGGGTCGCGCGAAGATATCTCGTCGAGCTGCCCGCGCTCTCGAGGTCGGAGACCGCGTCGGCGCTGGTTTCGGTAGCGATGTCGCCTGGCGCCACGCAGTTCACCCGGATGCCGTACGGGGCCCACTCCAGCGCCATAGACTGCGCCAGCGCCACCTGTGCGGCCTTGGTCGCGCAATAGACCGAGGCTAGTTCCTGTGCCGCGTACGCGCCGACGGAACTGATGTGGACGATGCTGCCTCCACGCTTGTTCTCGATCATCCATCGCGCGACGGCCTGCGAGCAGTACAGCGTGCCCTTCAGGTTCGTATCGACCACCCGATCCACGTGCTCCGGCGCGCACGACAAGACCGGACCGAGCGCGTCGCGACCGGTGACACTGGCGTTGTTCACGAGAATGTCGACCGCGCCGAGCCGCCGGACGCATTCGTCGACAGCGCGCGCCGAACGGCATCGGGATTGCGGATGTCGACCGCGACAGCCAGCGCGTCGACGCCCGACAACCGTTCAGCCGCGCGTTCGGCGTCCCGCAATGACGGCTGGGCCAGCGCGAGGCGTGCGCCCTTTGCGGCCAGCACGCTGGCGATGCCGAAGCCAATGCCGGTGGCTCCGCCGGTGACAAGCGCAACCCTTCCCTCGAGGCTCATAGCCACTCGCATCACGCCCTGACCTCGAATGCCTCTCTTGTAAGCTGGGTGCACTCGACCGATTCGACCGGATGGCGCTCGGCGGCGTCGGCGACCGATGCCGGGTCCTTGAACCCGTGGCCGGTGACGATGCAGATCACCACGTCGCTTGCTGCGACAATGCCCTCCTGGGCGGCACGGAACGCTCCGGCAAGGGCCGCCGCGCCCGCTGGTTCCGCCCAGATGCCTTCCTCCGTCAGCATGAGCTGCTGCGCCCGGTGCACCTCCTCGTCGCGAATGGCGATTCCCACCCCATTGAGGGCACGCATCTCGGCGAGAGCCATTCCAGCGTCGATGTCGAACGGCACCGCCAGCCCGCTGATTCTGGTCGTGCTCCGGATGGGGCGGATTTCGTCGTCTCCCCTGAGATACGCGGCCACCACCGTCAGGCACCCCTCGGGCTGGACCCCGTGGATGCGGGGGAGCGGACCGCCGCGACGGCGGAAGCCGCGGCAAACGGCTGTGAACAGACCCCCGCCGCCGATTGGCACGAACACGTGGTCGATGCGCGTGCGACACTGTGAGCCCAGCTCGTACGCGATCGTCTCGACGCCTGCCATGCCGACCGGACAGTGCCGGTAGGCCGACACGATCAGCGGAATGGACATGTCGTCGGAAAGCTCGCTCAGGCGCGTGTAAACTTCTGCTGTGACCGTCGGTGACGTGATGAAATCGCGCACGCGCATCACCCGCGCGCCGTGCGCGCGCATCTGCTGAAGCTTGCCCGCAGGCGCCTCGTCGTTGACTACGATGGAGCAGGCCAGCCCGCAGCGGGCGCTGTAGGCCGCCAGCGAGGCGCCGGTGTTCCCGGATGAGGTCGCAATGCAGCCATCAACGCCCATGTCGAGTACTGCCTGCATCTGCGCGGCAACGAAACGGTCCTTGTAGGAGCCGGACGGATTGCAGCTCTCCAGCTTGAAAAACAGGTTGTGGAGACCAACGCGCGCGCCCACCTGTCGGCTGGACACCAGCGGCGTATTGCCCTCACCCATGCTGGCCCCCGCGCTCAAAACAGCAGGTCCCCCTGTCCAACTTGGCGGCCGAGAAAACCACCCGCCGCCTGGGTAATGGCGCAATCAATGTGTCGCTGGCCATTGCGCAACGTGAACAAGCCATGCCCGGGGAACAGCCCGTCGACACCGAGGCCGCCCAGCTTATGGAGATCGGCTCGGTACCCGTCCATCCCTGAGCCCTCGGCGTTGATGACGCCAAGCACGCCGCCGTAGAACACGGCATCGCCTGTGAAGAGCCAGGCCGCTCCATCCATTCGGGTGAGATAGCAGGAGGCCTCCCTGCAGTGCCCGCGGACATGGATGGCCGTGAACTGACGGCCGGCGGCGGTGAACGTCTCCCCATCGCGGATCGGCCGCGTCACCTCGCAGGCGCGGAGGCGGAAGTCGGCGGGATAGACACCTTGGTCGCGTGCCGCCTTCAACCCGCTGGCTGCCTCGTCGGCTTGCTCGAGGATGAACCGGCAGGGCTCGGGGCCGAAGACCTCACAGCCTGTTGCCTCCCGCAGCTCGGCGGCGCCCCCGCAATGGTCGAGATGGTAGTGCGTCAGCAGCAGGGCTCGGACCGCCAGGCCCGGAAGGTCTTCGGCCAGAACCTGCAGAATGCGTCCGGTGTCGGTTCCGGCACCGGAATCGACAAGGACACCGCCTTCCGGTCCGGCCACGGCGTAGACATGGCCATCGCGCGGGCCGCCCAGGCCGAACTGCATGCTCGCGAGCAGGCTGAGCGAGTCGTGGATCCGCATATCCGTCGACAGTATACGACAGATACGCGGGCGCCAACACCAGCCCTTTGTCGCGCGCTACGTCAATCTCCCCTGTTGACAAGCCTCGTCATCGGTCATAGGATCCGTATCCTGTCGACAGTCGACTTGATGGAGGAGGGGGCTTCAACCATGCGAACTCTGCGCTACGGCGTCGGACTTGGGCTCGCCATTGGCGTACTGTCCGTCTGGGCTGGGTCAGCCTGGGCACAGACCAGCACCCAGGGAGGCATCGTCGGAACCATCACCGACCAGAGCAACGCGGTCCTCCCCGGGGCAACGGTGGTTGTCACCAACGTCAACACCGGGATCAGCTCCGAGACGACGACGAACGCGTCCGGCGATTATCGATTCAACTTCCTGCAGCCAGGCGAGTACAGCGTTACGGCCGATCTCCAGGGGTTCAGCACAGCCGAAACGGCCGGCGTGATCGTCACGGTCGGCTCGACAGCCCGAGTCGACCAGCGTCTGGAGGTTGGCGCTCGGTCTGAAACGGTCACGGTCGTCTCAACCGCTCCCATCCTGAACACGGAGGACGCCTCCCGCGGCGAGGTCATCACCGCCGAGGCCATTCAGCACGTGCCGCTCAACGGTCGTGAGTTCATCGAGCTGATGGCGCTCGCGCCCGGCGCGACCTCGGGTAACTCGAAGCGCGGCGCCCACGACAGCCGCGGTGTCGCCGTCGGGTTCAACGGCGCTCGCGTCGGCTACAACGCCTACTACATCGACGGAGCGAGAAGCACCGACCCGCTCTACAACCAGCTTCAGTCGTCGCCGGCACTCGACGCCATCAGTGAGTTTCGCGTAGAAACCAACATGTACTCCGCGCAGTACGGCCGCGCTGGTGGGGCCATGGTCAGCGTGATCACGAAGAGTGGCACGAACCAACTGCACGGCACGATGTACGAGTACTATCGTGGCAAGGAGTTGGACGCGCTGCCCTTCCTTTATGAGGGCAGCAGGGAAGAGCTCGATGACTATCATTATCATCAGTTCGGGGGCACCGCCGGCGGTCCAATCTGGAAGAACCGCACGTTCTACTTCGTCAGCGGCGAGATGTACCGGCAACAGAAGCCCGGTTCCCTCATCGTCTCGTTCGCGCCGTCGGCGCTCGAGCGGTCGGGCGACGTCAGCCAGACGATCAACCCCTATACGGGTGAGCCCGTTGTCCTCACCAATCCGTACACGGGCGAGGTGATTCCGTCCGGTGTGCTTCCGCCAGAGCTCATCAACCCTGTCGGTCAGCAGCTGATGGATCTGTGGCCCGAGCCAAACTTCAGCGGCGATCCGTTTCTTAACCTCCACCTGTTCCGAGGGGGGACGTTCGACCAGAACAAGTGGCTCACAAAGGTCAATCACCGGTTCTCCACCGCAGACAGCATCAGCGGGGTCTTCGACTTCAACGACTACGACAACACGAACCCCGGACACACCATCTACGGCGACAAAGTGACGGCGAACTACAATCGAACGGTGGCCGGAACGTGGACGCACACGTTCGGGCCTCGCCTCGTCAACGACCTCAAGGCCAGTTATTCGCGGTACTTCCAGGGCACCGAGTACGCGCTCAACGACAAGAATTACTGTGCCGACTGGGGCTTCGACCCCACCACGAACACCCTGCCCGGCACCTGCCGGATCCTGAACTACACAATTGGATCCCAGCGTTTTGACATCGGGAACGATGGCGATTTCAAGCATCGCAACAGGAGCCTGTACCTCAAGGATTCGCTCGTCTGGGTGACCGGCAACCACACGCTGCTCTTCGGGGGCGAGTTCCAGCGAGAGCTCTTCTCCTGGCAGTACAACTCGGGCAGCAGCGCCTACTACGTGGGTCTGCTCGACGGTTCACCCGGGCTCGACACCACCTACCTCACGACGGGATCGGTGTTCACGGACCTGCTCGCGGGCTTGCCGAACCGGGTGAACATCGGCCTTGGTGGAACCGCCGGCCCCGCGTACATGAACTTCTCGCGGAACTCGCTGGCCTTCTACGTGCAGGACGACTGGAAGGTCAACGAGAGTCTCACCCTGAACCTCGGTCTCCGATACGACTATGAGGCACCGTTCTCGCAGCGCGACGACCTGTTCATGACGCTGGACTTCGAGACGGGGCTGCCGACGTATGCCGAGGGCGTGCCTCAGGAGCTCCTCGAAATTGTCCGCTTCCCGTATGCGACCGGCGGGCCGAACCGCCCGTTCGAGCCGAACGCGCTCGCGTTTGCTCCGCGAGCGGGCTTCGCCTGGCGCCTCTCGGACCGGACCGTCGCGCGCGGCGGGTATGGGATCTTTCATACGAGTGAAACGGCATTCACCACGATGTACGGCTCCTGGGTTGCGCCGTTTCAGGGGCTCGTCACATGGTCTCCCAAGGCGCAGTTCTGGCCGGACGAGCAGGACCACTGGGTCACCTTTGACCAGCCGACCTACAGGCTCGACTACGTCCGCGGAGCAAGCCCGGGCACCTTCTTCGCCAACACGCCCGATTATCCGCGCGGCTACCTGCACCAGTGGAACTTCACGGTCGGGCGGGATCTCGGGAACCGAAGCGCCCTCGAGATCGGCTATGTCGGAAGCCACGGAACAGACCTCAATGGGCCCATGAGCATTCAGACCTACTCGCCGGAGCTGTACGAGAAGCTTCAGGCACTTGGGCTGGCAAACTTCTCACTTCGCGCCAAGGGCTTCAGTTCCTCACACCACGCCCTGCAGACGAGCTTCCGCGCGAATCCCGCGCCTGGAGCCGACCTCCGGGTGGCGTACACCTGGGGCCACTCGATGGCGCAGGCGTCCAACGACGACGCCAATGAGAATCTGGTGACCGACGTGACAGCCCTCGGGATCATCGTCAAGAAGGCGTGGACCAATGCTGATTTCGACGTGCGGCATCGATTCACTATTGCCGGCGGCTACGCCCTGCCGTTCGGCCGGGGCTTGCAGTTCGGCGGCAACTGGAACCCGCTCGTCGATGCCGTTCTGGGAGGTTGGCGCGTCAACGGCCTCTACACGCTGCAGACCGGCTTCCCGTTCACGGTCTACAACCCCTCGCTTCGGCTTCCCGACCGGACCTGCGACGGAAACCTGCCGAACAGTGAGCGTACGATCGATCGCTGGTTCGACTTCAGCTGCTTCCCAACACGCCCGCCGTCGACCGTTGTCGACCCGGATACTGGGCAGTCGCAGGTGGTCAGCCTGCACGGCGACGCGTCTCCGAACATCATCAGAGGACCCGGCATCAACAACGTGGATCTCAACGTCGAGAAGACTTTTGCGCTCGGCAGCCGCATGCGCCTTCAGCTGAGAGTCGAAGCGTTCAATCTCTTCAATACTCCACAGTACATCGGACCAAGCGCGAACTACTTCTTCAATTCGGAATCGGGAGCGAGGATTACGCAGGCGAGGCAGAGCCGCAACGTGCAGCTGGCCGCGCGCGTCTCGTTCTGATCACACCAACACCTCTGTGAGTCTCGGTCGACGATATGACTGCTCCTCTACTTCGTGGCGTCGTACCCCCTATCGGCACGCCGCTGACGCACGCTGACAGGGTTGACGAGGCGGGGCTGCGCCGGTTGACGCGCTACCTCGTGGACGCTGGCGTTCACGGCATCCTCGCCAACGGAACGATGGGAGGGTTTGCATTCCTCACCGACGAGGAGCAGTTGCGTGCGGTGTCGATCGTCGTTTCCGAAGTGAACGGCGCGGTGCCGGTCATGGGTGGCCTCGGCGAAACGAGCACGTCGCGCGCCGTGCGCAAGGCGAGACAGATCGCTCGGGAGGGAGTCTCGCACCTTTCCGTCCTGCCGCCGTTCTACTTCTTCGCGACGCAGGACAACCTCTATGCGTACTTCTCCGAGGTCGCGGGCGTCGTCGACATCCCCGTGTTCATCTACGACAATCCAACCCTCACGAAGAACAGCATCCATCCCGAGACGGTGGCGCGCCTTCGACGGAACGTGCTGAACATTGTCGGCATCAAGGAGAGCAATCAGGACTGCGTCAACCTTCAGCGGCTCATCGAGCTGAATCGCGACGCGGCCGCGTTCTCGATTCTGACCGGCAGCGAGTTCCTGATCACCGTGGCGCTCCAGATGGGGTGCCACGGATTCATCGGTGGGCTTCACAACATCTGCCCGCACCTCGCGGTCGAGCTGTACGACGCGTTCCGCCGGGGCGACGTGGAGCAGGCCCGGTTGCTGCAGCAGGACCTCATTGCGACGTGGGAGATCTTCCGCTACGGAAACATCTGGGGTGCATTCGACGAGGCGCTGCGATATCTGGCGCTGGCCGAGCGCGCCGCGGGTGCACCCTACATCACGCCCCTGACTCCTGATGAGAGGCTGAAGGTGCGGCAGATTCTCGATCGTTTCGTCAGACCGTATCTGCGTGAGTCGGCTGGACAGGGGCTACCAGACTCGAGAACCTGACGGGATCGTGGTACCGCACACGAAGATGCGCGACCATCACGTCCTCGGCGGATGCGTCGGACCGGCCGCGCACGAAATCGTACAGGGGGCGGTGGGAATCGAGCACCAGCCGCATCTTCTCGCTCCTCAGCAGATTCAGCACCAGGTGCGCGAAGAGAGGGGCCGTCAGGCTGGTCAGCGTCTTCTCCAGATACTCGTTGCCGGTGAGCAGCCAGATCGCCCGGTGGAACTCGAGGTCGACGCGCACTGCCTGACTCGTCGGCGTCGCGTGCATGCTCTCGATCGCGGTGATCAGCTGAGCCAGCCTGCGTTCACCCTGCGGAGTCAAGTGTCGCCTCGTCAGCCGAAGGGCTTCAGCCTCCAGAATGACGCGGAGGCTGTTGATCTTCTGAATGTCCTCATCGTCCAGGCTGACCACGAACATGCCGCGCCGAGGCACGTTGACAATCAGGGACTGCTCCTGCAGCCGCTGCAGCGCCTCTCGCACTGGTGCACGGCTGACCCGAAGCTCCCTGGCAAGCTGGCTCTCGTTGAGGCGTTCACCCGGCCGAATTCGCCCGCTGATGATCGCCTCGGAAATGACCTCCGCCGTGCGATCTCGCAGCGTGTCGTTGGTGAGCGGCGCGAACGTCGACTTCGAGGGCATGCCTAACATTGTCGTCTGTCGACAACAGGCAGTCAAGGCGCAAGACTATACGGGGTGCTCAACGGAAATGGGGGTCGCGAGATCTGGAGGGTCGGAAAAAGGGGACAGGCCCCTTTTTCGAGAACCAACGCCGACGAAAAAGGGGCCTGTCCCCTTTTTCTCAGCCGGCGACCCCGTCCGCCGTCGCTGTCAGCGGGGCCTACAACGACGTGCCCGGCCGCGACCCCCCCAGAACCGTTAAGCACCCGACTATACGGTTTCTCGATGCGTTGAACGACGTCCTCGACCGTGATCGGCCGCCAGGTTCAGTTCCGCTGTGAGGAGAAGGGCAGCTTCGTCATGGGATCGGTGGGAACGGTCGGCTTGGTATCCCAGGTGTCCATGCTCTCGACGACCAGCATCACGCCGTACATGCGCACCCAGTGTCCTGGGAACGTGCACACGTACACGTATTCGCCCGGCTCCTCGGGCGCGGTGAAGCCGAGCCGCTCGGTCTCTCCCTCTTTGAGCAGGTTCGTTGCGTAGAGCACGAGAGGCGAGTCTGGAACGAAGGCTTTGACTGTTGGGTCGGAGGGCATCGGCATGGCGCCACCAGCCGTTCCGACCTCCTCGAGGGACCCCGGCTTGCTCACGAGCAGGTTGTGCGGCATGGCGTCCGGGTTCACCAGGATGATCTGAACAGGTTTACCCGCTTCGACCGCGAACCATCTCAGGTCGAAGCTGAGCTGCTCCGGCAGGCTCTGAATGCGGACGACCTGCACCCCGAGCGCGCGAAAATCACGGCGGACGTTGCGCCCCGGCTCCCCTGGCAGCTTGGCGGCAAGCCGTTCGCCGAACTGAATCACGTCCACAACTGAAGGCTCCGTCCGCCGATCGGGCGCGCTCTCGCCGACCCTGGCCACGATCGATCGAGCCAGCGGCTCGATCCCGGAGGGCGGCCAGACGTCTTCGGGGATCGCTTGGAGCGAGCGAATGGCGGCGGCACGCGTCTCCGCGTCGGTTCCCGTGATCACTTCCTGTGCCAGGAGGTCGAACGTCGCGGCGTCACGACGCGTCCACCCCAGCGCGGCGAGCGCTTCCGCGCGCGTGGCGGAGTCCTTCGCCTCGCGGGCAAGCGTGGCGATCGGCGCGAACAGCTGGCCCCGCAGCTCCTCGGCTCTATCAAGGTGAGGCACGCTGCGCAGCAGCTCGGGGAGGTGTCCCTCGTGCTCGAGCGCGGTCCGCCAGGCTTGTTCGGGTTTGCCATCGCCGACCATGAGCGCGCCGTACGCACCACGTAGAACGAGAGGCGCGCTCGAGGTATCGATTGCTTGCACGAACGTGTCGCGCTGCTGGCGCAGCGTGGCCGACGGCTGACCGAGGAGGAGCACCAGCAGCTTCTCCGCGCTCAGAGTGTCCTCGATGGGGACCTTGGCTAGCGCCTCGAGCAGCACACGGCTCTGGCTCGCCTTGTCCATCTTCGTCAGCGCCGCCAGCGCTTCATCACGGAACTGCGAGGCGAGGCCCTTCCGCGTCAGCAACGCAAAGTAGACCGGCCGATACTTGATGTCCCCATCTTTTCGTTCGACGAGTACGAGCTCTTCGTCGCTCAGGCGACCGAGTTGGTACTCAACCGCCACCAGCGGCTGGTCGAGCAGGATGCGTGGAGCGGAAGGGTCCTGATGATGGCGCGTGTGAGCATCGGCGTCCAGGGGTAACACGAGCATTGCCCCGAGGACCGCGCAGTGGAGGACCGTTGATGGGTGCCGTTCGGGCATGCCCGAATCTTATCGGATGAACGCCTCGAGGGTGTTCATCGTCTGGTCGAGCGTGTACTTGAGAAAGCGGTCCTGAGGCTGACTCAACGACGCGAGGGCAACCTCCGCCGCTTCCTCGGTCTGGAAGAAGCTTGCGGCCCTCACGGCCTCGAGGCGAACCGCGGGATGCTCATCGGTCGCCTGCGTTTTGAGCAGCGTCAGCGGGGTTGCAACGCGGTCCCTCCAGTAGCACAGCACGCGAGTCGCGGATGCACGCGCCCAGGGCTCGCTCGATCGCAGCATACGCGCGAGCAGTTTTTCGTTCACGTGGTTGTGCCACTGGTGTACCCAGAGCGCCTCCATCATGTGGTGGTCGTACTTTGTGTCGTTTGGATCGAGTCGATCCATCCACGTCTGAAGCGCGTCCAGCACCTCTTTGGTGTCGCGGGCGCCTAGCTCGATCCTGGCCCGGTAACGAACCCGACCCTCGGGTTGCTTGAGCAGATCCAGAAGTTGAGGAATCGGCGCGCCGGCGATCGGCGCCGGCTTCAGAAGGGGACGCTCGGGGTAGGTTACCCGGTAGACGCGACCGTGCAGTTTGTCGCGGGAGGTGTCCCGCAGGTTGTGCTGCATGTGACCGATGATGGGGTTGTGCCAGTCGACGAAATACAGCGCGCCGTCCGGGCCAACCTCCGCGTCCACCGGGCGGAAGTTCTCGTCCGCGGACTGCAGGATCGGTTCGACCTCAGTGATTTGGAGCCCGGCCCCATCCTCGCTCAGCTTGTAGTTGAGAAGTCCCCTGAAACCGATCGTGTTGAGGACGATCAGGTTGCCCTGCATCGCTTCGGGGAAGTGACGACTCGACAGAATCTCGGCGCCACCGACCGGTCGAACACGCACGTCGCCCGGTTTGGGCGCCTGCTTGGTTTCCATGGCCGGGTAATACTTCTTCGTTGAAAACGACGGTCCGTAGTACGGCTGGCCACCCGTCGCATCGAAGACGATGTTGCGGCCCCAGTCGTCGAACACATGCCCGTGGGGATTCGGGAAGTTGAAGGGAATGAAGGTCTCGAACTTCCACGTGCGCGGCTCGAATCGATAGACGCCGCCGTCAGCCTGGCGAGTGGTCGGTCCCCAGGGGGATTCGACCTGCGTTCGAAGGAACACGCCTTCCTGCATGTACAGTGCCCCACCTGGATCGAACGTGAAGCTGTTGATGGCATGGTGAGTATCTGCCGAGTCGAAGCCGTGAAGGAGGATTTCCTTCATGTCGTACCGATCGTCCCCGTCCGCATCCTTGAGGAAGACCAGATTCGGCGCTTGCGCGAGGATCACTCCGCCGTTATAGAACTCGAACCCGGTCGGGTTGTTGAGGTCTCCGGCGAAGACCGTGCTCTTGTCAGCCTTGCCGTCTCCGTTGGTGTCTTCGAGAATCAGCAGCTTGTCGTCCATCGGTGTCTTCGGCCGCCAATGTGGATAGTTCTTCCAGACGGCTACCCAGAGTCGTCCCTTCGTATCGAAGGCCATCTGCACCGGATTGACCAGCTCTGGAAACTCTTGCTCCGAGGCGAAGAGCTCGACCTTCAGACCCTGGCCGACCTTCATCGCCTGGATGGATTCGGGGCCGGACATGAAGGGGGAGGCGTCAGGCAGGTTGGTCTTGGCGTCGACGGGTGGAAGAGTGTTGG
The DNA here is from genome assembly GCA_009377495.1 of Luteitalea sp. Classification (GTDB taxonomy): domain Bacteria; phylum Acidobacteriota; class Vicinamibacteria; order Vicinamibacterales; family Vicinamibacteraceae; genus WHTT01. The sequence goes on along the minus strand of WHTZ01000004.1, from coordinate 38,888 downwards.
AGTCGTCGATGTCGAGGTCCGACCCGCGGGCGACCGCCCAGATGCGCCGATCGCGGTTGGCGGTCATCATATCCAGGATCGGGAGCTCCCGCTGCAACACGTCGTAGTTGCTCGGCAGGACGTCCTTTTTGGGGACTTTGGCCGCCTGATTTGCATTGACGTTACGCGGAGTACCCCGAACGAAGGTCAGGAACGCACGGTCGCCGTAGGTCGAATAGCCATCGGTCACGCGATAGCGGTGGAACCAATGGACGTTCTTGTCGACGACCGCCTGCCGTAGCCGAGGAAGCAGTGCCTCCGCATACTGGGGCGGATCGCCGAACAGCGCCCGATCGATGATCTGGGCAATCTGCCGGTTACCTTCGCTGTTCAGATGCACGCCCTGCATGGTGAGCGGCTCCTTCATGGCGGCATACAGCCTCGCGCTCGGCGTAAACAGATCGACGAACGTCACGTTGCTGGCAGCGGCGACCTCTGACATCGCCTTCGTGTACAGCTCCAGTCGCTGATTGTTCTCCTTCCCATCGGGCAGGTCTGGATTGCCGAGGTCTTCATGCGCGATCGGGGAGAAGAGCACGACGCGTGGAGCCGACGCCCCGTTGTACTTCTGCGCGAGCGTGTGGATGAGCCAGTCACTCAGCTGCTTCTTGAACGCGTTCAGACCCGCCTGGCCCGCGTACGACTCGTTGTAGCCGAAGAACGCGAAGATGACGTCCGCGTTCGTCTTGGTGCCGGCTAGGCGATTGTCCTCGTAGCCGCCGATGGGCTCGGCCACTCCGCTGAGCCATTCGTCTGTGGTTCCGAAGTTCTTGGAGCGCAGGCGCGTGGGGACCTCATCGCCACTGAAGGCGAGGTTGCGGAAGACCAGCTCGTGCTTGGGGAAGCGCGCCTGGAGCATGGTCTCCAGCCACCCGTCGTACTGCATCCGCTCGCCCAGCGTATTGCCGATGATGCAGATGTTGTCTTTCGGTTGAAGCGCGAAAGGGGCGGCTGCGCTCCCGCCCGCGGGCATGGTCCAGGCCATCACGAGTCCCAACCCCAGCGCCGCCAAGCCCCAACGCGTCTTGGTCATGGTCACAGTCTCCAGGATCCCAGAAGTCAACAAGGCTCGACAACCTATCTCCCCACTGCTGTGTGTGTTGCGCACTGTCCGCATTGTCGGGGCACTCCTTTACCTCTTGGGAATTGGCGAATCCCATCCGGCCAGGTCCGACGGCTTCATCTCTTTGACGAAGCCTTCGAAGCTGTAAGTCGAGGGATTGAAAGGGCCGACAAAGCTGATGTCGCTCGTGGGTCGAATGCGTGCTTCCAGACCGGCGGCCCAAAGAGTGGCGTTGACGACCATCCGCCGAAAGCCTTCGTTCAACAGATCTTCGGATGCCCCATGCGTCGTCGTGAACACGCGTCCGGATTTGCCAAAGGCACCCTGATAGCTGCGATACCAGGCCACGGGCAGCGTCTTCTTGTCCTCGGCCGGTGGGGAATCAGCCGTCATGCCGTTGAGGATTTGGCCCAGCGCAAGGATGTGGCTCCCCTCGATGGGATCCGCTGTGTAGCCGCCGGACTGCACCCACACGTCCTTCACGCCCCGAAGGATTGGATGGCGCGCCTGGTCAGCCTGCAACAGAAGGCGAGAGCTTTGTTCGTGATTGCGGCCGTAATGCGAGACCCAGGTCTCACCCAAGATCTGGCGTCCGAAGCCTCCCGGATATCCCTCCGCCTGGTTCCAGGTGTATTTCAAGAACTTCGCGTCAGGCCGCTTGATCTGAAACGCGTGGGTCGCGGTGCGATAGCCAATCACCGGGCCTCCGCGGGCCAGATAGTCGACGATGTGCTGCATCTGGTCGTCGGGAAAATCCTGGAACCGGAGGAAGACGACAAGGAGGTCCGCGGTCTTCAGCGCGTCGAGCCCTGAGATGTTCGAGCTGCCGGGTTCGATGAATCCGGTCTTGGGATCCGTGGTGAAGAACACGCTGCACTTGAACCCATGGTGCTTCGCGAGGATCCGCGCGAGGGCGGGGAGCGATTCCTCTCCGCGATACTCGTGGTCGCCGGCAAGCCACACGATGTGCTTGCCGGAGCCAGGACCTTTGTCTCCTTTGTACACCACAAGGTGGGGGTTCTGCGCAGCGCTGACGGCAGGATTGATCAGACATCCCACGGCCACCAGGACGATCACTGCGTACTTTGCCATCCGCAGTCCTTCCGCTAGAACCCTTGAGGCACCGAAAACTTGACTCTTTGAGTCAAGTTTCGGTGCGTCGAGTGAGCGTCGGGGGGCGCGGCCGAAGGTCGCGGCCCGCTAGAACGAGAACCGAATCGCCCCCTGCATGATACGCGGCGCGCGCGCCGCCGTGGCCTGGCCGAAGCTCTCGTTGACCATCTGGCCTTCGGGGTTGAATTCCGCGTCGGTGTTGATGCTCGACCAATTCACCTGGTTGAACACGTTGTACGCTTCCCACCGGAGCTGAATCCGGCGCCCACCGCCCATCTGGAAGTTCTTGAAGATCGACATGTTGGACAGCACGATCTTCGGCAGCCGGAAGAACGTGCGCGGCGCGTTCCCGATGTCGCCGCGTCCCGTCAGCCTGCTGAACGCGTCCGCGTTCAGGTGACTGCCCCCTTCGCCTGGCGCGGGATCACAGTTACCACTGCTGCACGTCACATCCCCGTTGATCCTCGGCCGCGTGTCTCCATCACCACCTGTGAAGTTGAAGCTGTCGGTGGTGGAGGTGTCGGCACCCGACCAGTCGCCGCTCACGAACGCGGTGTCGCCTGAGAACTGCCAACCGTCGAGGAATCCGCGAGTCAATACGTTGTTCCACAGGCCGCTTCCGTTCGGTACGTCCCAGGTGTAGTTGAGGACGAGGTTGTGGAACTGGGTCGAGCCCTCGGGGCCTTCGTTCCACGCCTTCCCGGGCCGGAGCGTGTTGAACGACGTCCCGTCGGTGATGGTCTTCCCCAGGGTGTAAGCGACGGCGAACTGCAGCCCCCGGATATAGCGACGGTTGAGCTGCACTTGCAGCGCGTTGTAGGACCCGGTCCCAAAGTGCTGGCGGATCGTGATGTCCTGGTAGCCCAGGAAGGGACGCAGGAACTCGCTCGGTTTCGCAGAGTCGGGGTTCTGCGGGTTCGCGTTCTGCGGGTTGACGTCGAGGAACTGGGCCTCGTCCGGCACCGTGTTGATGCTCGTATTCATCTCGGCGTCCCGCGCCTGGAACCCGGCGTACGTGACATCGAGTACCGTTCCCCAGCCGATCTCCCGCTGGACGCCCACGGAGTAGTTATAGCTCTTGGGTGTCTTCGCGTCCCGTTCGATGCCAAACACAGGGCTGGGGCGATTCGAGAAGGCGCCCTGGGCGCCCACCGCGAGCAGCGTGTCCATGGTCCCGTAGATGATGCTCGGCGTGTTCTGCGCCGGGGGGTTCCTCGCCATGGCGTCCATACCGTTGGCGTTGACGTGGGGGTTGTGATAGAGGCCGACGCTCGCGTGCAGCGCCGTCTTGGCGTCGCCGGTGATGTCCCAGGCCAAGCCCAGCCGGGGCTCTGGTTCGATGCCTTGGCTGTCCCGGAAACCGTTCGGATAGGTGGGGTCCTCGCTGCTCACCATGCCGTTGAAACGGTCGCCCGTGCCGGGCACGAAGGATCCCACGAAGACGTTGGGGAGGGTCTCTCCGGTCTCGGGATCGAGCGCGACGTCCACGTCGTTGACCCGCGCTGGCTGATACAGCCGCGGCGCGCGCGCCGGGTCGTACCGCTCGGGCACGAACACCGCCGCAGGCTGCGTCGAGAACCAGGGTGTGTACCAGAGGAAGCGCACGCCGTAATCCAGCGTCAGCCGCCGGCTGGCCTTCCACGTGTCCTGCAAGTAGAACTCAGAGATGTACCGTTTCCCCTTCACCTCGGAGAAAGTGTCGATTTCTCTGTACTCGCGGAAGGTGCCAAGTAGGGCATTTGCATAGCTGTAGTTCGTATCGAACGGGTTATTGGTGTCCGTGTCGAAGAAGAACTCTCCCGCCCACGGCCCGGCGCCGACGCCGCCATTTCCCTCCGAGTTGCGGGATTGCTCGAAATAGAAGCCGCCCTTGATGGAGTGGCTTCCGCGTATCCACGTGAGGTTGCTGCGGATCGATGTCAGCCAGGCCTGCCCCTCATCGACCAGCCGGTTCTCGAACGTGAAGTCGGGCGAGTTGGGGACGTTGAAGCTCACTTTGGGAATGACGTTGCGGGAGTTCAGCTCCGGATGGAACTGGCCCACGTTGAATCCCACGTTGCCGCGGTCGATCCTCTGCCAGTCTCCGTCGGTCAGCGGGTAGAACTGCTCGGTCTGCTGCCGGATTCCGAAGTCGGCATCCACGACGAGGTTCGGCCGGATGATCCTGGTGTAGTTCGCGCTCGCCCCGCGGTCCGTGTTCAGGTAATGGGTGTTGAAGAAGCCCCACTTGGCCGGACCGGCAGTGATCTCGCTGCCCCTCTGGTCGGAATACCAGTCCTTGAACGTGAAATAGAAGCTGTCGGTCTCCGACGGGCTCCAGTCTACCCTCACGATGTTGTTCAGCTTTGGGTTGTCCGCGTTCTCCTGCGTCGAGTGATTGAACTGGCCCTGTGTGAAGCTCCGGTCGAAGTTCGTGGCCCGCGGGAGCATGTTCAGGAGCGCCTGCCCGTTCGCGTTGAGGCGGTTGGCCGGAATGACGTTGCCCGGGAAGCACCCCGGGCCGCCCGCGACGGCATCGCACTCACCGTCGCGCAGCGGGTCCCTGATGTGGATCAGCCGGCCCTCGCTGTCGAGCGTCTGCGAGAAATCGCCTTGCATCTCGCGATCGGTGGGCATCGTCCAGTTCCGGAGCGGTCCGGGGCGGCTGACGAGCGGGGCTTCCATCGAGTAGAAGAAGAAGAGCTTGTTGTTCATGCGCGGGACGGGGCCGCCCAGGTTGGCGCCGTAGGTGTTGAAGCGATACTCCGGCTTTTCAGCGTCCGCGCGGTTGACAAAGAAGTCGGTTGCGTTGAGGCTCTCGTGGCGGCCGTAGTAGTAGAGGTTCCCTCGGTATTCGGACGTGCCGCCCTTGCTCACGATCTGCACTTGGCCGCCCCCGGCTCGGCCGTACTCCGCGCGGTACGAGTTCAGCAGAACCCTGACCTCGGCAATCGCGTCCAGATTGATCTGCTGAGCCATGAGGCCGCTGTTGCCGACCTCATTGGAGATGACGCCGTCTACGATGACGTTGCTCCAATCACGGCGCGCACCGCCGACGTTCGGCACGTTGGTGCCGAAGCTCATCCCCAGCGAGTCGACGGTGTTCTCGTAGCGGACGCCGGGGAGCAATCGCATGATCGACGTGACGTCCCGCCCCAGCACTTGGACTTGCTCGATCTGCCTCGCGGTGATGACGCCGCTGTGTTGGGTTTCCGCGGTATTAACCTGGCTCCCTGTGGCCTCGACCACAACGGTCTCGCCCAGGCCACCAACGTCGAGCGTCAGGGTGCCGATCGACAACCGCTCGCCAGCGCTGAGCACCACGTTCTTGCGCTCATGCGTCCGGAAGCTCTGCAGCTCGACCCGCACCGTGTAGGCACCAGGTTGGAGGTTGGTGACCTGGAAATTGCCTGTGTCGTCGCTCACTGTGACGCGCGAGTCGCTCGTGGCTTCGTTGATAAGCGTCACGGTCGCACCTGGAATGATCTGACCTGTCTGGTCGACAACCGTCCCGGAGATGGTCCCGGTCACGGCCTGGGCGTGTGTGGAACGTGGTACCAAGATGGTGGCCATAGTCACCATGACGGCCACCAGAAGAACGTGGAGCGGGGCTGAACGCAGTCTCGACATTCGCTGCCTCCTCCGATCCTCGCAAGAGACGCGGATCCAGCGTCTCGTCCCTTGTGAAACGCCGACCGGGTCCACGAGGGCAACGCCGCAGGGTGCGGCAGCCCATCGGAAAACCAACCTGGATAGTGAGCGGACCCTACCAAAGGTCGTAGGAGGTGGTCAAGAGAATCGCATGAATTTCGCAGTGCGAAACGTGTAGCGCCGGAACGCTACACGCGCTGTGGCCGCCACACGAAGAGCTGGTCACGTCACTCTTGGCGCAATGCCACCATGGGCTCGACGTTCATGGCGCGTCGCGCTGGGAAATAGCAGGCTGCCGTGGCGACCGCAGTCAGCAACAGCGAGACACTAATGAACGTCAACGGATCGGTGGCGGTCACGCCGAACAGAAGACTTCGGCCGGCCTGACCCACCCACAACGCTCCCACGAGCCCGAGCGCGAGAGCAGTCACGCTCAGCCTCAGCCCTTCACCGATGATCATGCGGAAGATCTCGCCGGCCTGTGCGCCCAGGGCTATGCGGAGACCGATTTCCTGGGTGCGCGTCGCGACAGAGTACTGGATGAGCCCGTAGATCCCGATGGCGGCCATCAGGAGCGCCACCGCGGAGAACCCGACCACGAGCGAGGTCTGGAAGCGCCGCGGCATGAGGGAGGCGCCGAGCCGATGTTCCAAGGTCGTCACCTGATAGAGGGGCACATGCTTTTCCACTCGACGTATCGCAGCTTGAAGTGTCCCCACCATCTTCAGTGGATCCTCCACAGACGTTCGTACGAGAAGGATTGCGGTCCCGGAAGGATTCTGCGCCAGCGGCTCGAACATCTGCGGGATCGGGTCGCTCTCGAGGCCCTGGCGGCGCATGTCGCCCACGACGCCGACCACGGTAAACCACGGGCTGTCGGAATTCCCAGGGGCGAGTGTGAATCTCTTCCCCACCGGATCGCGCCCCGGCCAGACGCGGCGAGCCATGGCCTCGTTGATGATCGCGACCCGCGGAGCATCAGGCCCGTCCGCGACCGAAAAGAAGCGCCCCCTGAGTAACGGAATCCCGAGGGCCTTGAAGAATCCCCCGCTGACCTCGTCTCGTCGGAACTGCAGGCGCTCGGAAATCGGTCGGACGTCCCCTTCGGTGGCGAGACTCTGTTCCCGGTTGCTGCTGATGAAAAGATCGCCGATGAAGCCAGCACGCTCGACGCCGGGAAGCGATTCAATCTGTTCGAGCACGCGGTTGTAAAAGTTGACCCGTTCGGCGTCGGCCACGAAGACCGGCGTGCGGAGGTTCATCGAAAGAACCCGCTCCGGCCTGAATCCCGGGTCGACGCGCTCAACGGCCCACCAGCTTCGGACCAGCAGACCGGCACTGACCAGCAGCACGATCGCCAGCGCGAATTCCGCCACCACGAGTGCGCGACGGATCCGACGGGTGGCGACTCCGCCTGAGACGCTCCTTCCGCCTTCCTCGCCGGAGGGCCGCAAGTTCCGCCGCCACATCGTGATCGCTGGGGCCAGCCCAACCAGGATTCCTGTCAGAAAGGAAATGGCCAACGCCCAGCCGAGCACGCGCAGATCGAGGCTGACCTCATTCAGACGAGCCAGGTCGACAGGCTCGACGGCTCGGAGGACGCGGATGCCTGCCGAAGCGAGCAACGTCCCGAGAAGGCCCGAGAGGGCGGCGAGCGTCACACTTTCGGCCAGGAGCTGCCGCACGATCCGTCCACGACTCGCTCCGAGCGCGGCGCGAATGGCCATTTCGCGCGCGCGGCCGACGCTTCGTGCCAGCGAGAGGCTCGCGACGTTGGCCGCGGCGATGAGGAGCACACAAAAAACCGCCGCCGTGAGCATCCACAGTGCCAACCGCGACCGAGATCCGACCACAGCATGGCTCAACGGCACGACGCTGATGCCCCGGGTCCGGTCGGCCGCCGGCACCTGCTCGTCGAGACGGCGTGCGATCGCGTTCATCTCCGCCTGGGCTTGGTCGATAGTCACGTTCGGTCGAAGTCTCCCAAGGACGGACCACGAGCCGGTGCCACGCGCCCCGCGAAGAGCTTCCCAATCCGGAAACATCGTGTGCGGCTCCCACACATCCGCATCATCATCACGTTGGAACTCTGCAGGGAGGATGCCGATGATCCGGGAAGGACGTCCGTCAAGCTCGATGGACGCACCTATCGCATCAGGCGAGCCTCCAAAACGGGTTTGCCAGAAGCGATGACTAATCACGGCCACGCGTTGTCGTTCGTCGGCCTCCTCGGCTGAGAAGATGCGCCCCCGCACGGGCTGAACGCCGACCAATGGAAAGAAGTTGGGTGAGATCCTGACAACGCTGATCTGTTCCGCCTCGTCTGCACGGGTGAGCGTCACGGAGACCTCATCAAAGACCGCCATGCCCTCGAAGCTCTGACTCTGGCTCCGCCATTGTTCGACGTTCCAATATGCCGATCGATGGCGAATGTTCTGAGTCGGATTCTCGGCCCATAGCATCGCCAACTGCTCCGGGGCTCGATAGGGCAGCGGCCGGAGCAGAGCCGCGTTCAGCACGCTGAACATGGCGGTACTCGCGCCAATCGCCAGTGCCAATGTGGCGACGGAGGTCACAGCAAAGCCGGGGCTCTTGCGGAGAGTCCGAAGCGCGTAGCGTATGTCTTGCGCCATCGTTTCGACCAGGGCGAACGCCCTTCGTTCACGGTACCGTTCCTTCATCGGCTCTATGCCTCCAAAGCTGCGCTCTCCGGGTCAAAGCCAAGGAAGCGTTCAATCGTCGATGACATACGCCTCCAGTCCGCGGTTTCCTTGGCGAGTCGTCTCCGCCCGGCCGCCGTAATGGCGTAAAATCTCGCCTTGCGATTTTTCTCAGACGCTCCCCACTTCGAGGCAATCCATCCTTCCTGCTCCATTCGCAAGAGAGCCGGATAGAGCGTGCCCTGGTTGAGCTGTAGCACGTCTTTGCTGATCTGCTCGATCCGGCGCGCAATGCCGTAACCGTGCAGCGGTCCGAGCGCCTCCAACGTTCTTAGAACAAGGAGAATCAGAGTGCCCTGGAGAACGTCCGCCTTATCTGTACGCTCATTTCTCATTAGGTAACCTACAAGAACAGCATACTGATGTTCGTGTAGGCGATCAACAGAAAAGAAGAGAGCAGAGCAGCCTTGCGAGCAGGACAAATATCCGCTCGGTCGTGGTCGCAATCGCGGACGGCGGCACGAAGAGCGAAGTCGTTGTGCGGCCCTCGGGCCACTGGACCTCGGCGAACATCCCGGGCGCAAGATCTCCAGCTTCGTGCCGGCATGGTCGTTCGTGCCGTTCACGGCCAGCCCTCGTCATAGATAGGCCGCGCGGCGATCTTTCGATGCAAGAGTCGTGATCCGGCACATCCCGAGAGACCGCAAGTGCGACCAACCGAGATGTCAGGCGTTCCGCACGCCCGTCACGTCGTTCAGATATCGATTACTGTAGACGATAGTCGATTAGACATGCCATCCTGCATCATCGGAGCTCGCGGGAGCCGGGCTCGACTAGCGCTTCCGCCCGATGCCGAACTGATCGCCGCTCCGGGCAGGGCGGTCGCCGGCAAACACGATCTCGAGCATCTTCTCGCTCTGGACCGCGCGGCCGTGCTCGTCTTCGAGGGTCGCGACAATCTGTCGGGTCTTGGTGTCGATGACGTCGCCGGTGGAGGGATACGCATACGAGCCGTCGAGGCTGAAGGTGACCCACCCGGGCTGGTCTCGCAGCTTGATGCTGGCGACCTGCTTGGGAGGCATGATGGTCGCGTCGAAGATGTGCAGGCTGTCGTTGGCCGCATCGGCGAGCCAGAGCTCGGTCTCGTCGGGCAGCAGGGCGACGCCGTGGCTCGGGCAGCCATGCCGCTTGACGGGCCCCTGCTGATAGCCGGAGACTTCCACGCGGTGGAGTCGCTTCCCCGTTTGCAGGTCGCCCACCTCGAAGCCAAGGAGGCCATTGACGTTCACAAAGCAGAGGGTCTGACGGCCGTTGACGGTGAACGGCCGGATGACGTCGCCGAATGGACCAACCCGTTTCGCGATCGTGTGGGTCCGGGCATCGGCGACGTTCAAGAGCGGCGACTTGAGCCCCGCAAGATAGACGAACGCGCCATCGATGTCATACACCGTGTTGTGTGCGCCAGAGTTCGGTTCGACTTTGGCGATGACGTCTCCAGTCAGTGCGTTGACCACGTGCCAGTGCGGACCTTCGAACGACGGCACGTACAGAATCGTGCCGTCGGGAGAGAGAGCCGGCCGGTCACACCCGCCGTCGTATTCCCGGTTCCAGAGTATCCGCTCCGTCGCGAGATCGATCGAGACCAGCCGCTTCGGTGTCGTCAGATACAGGCGACCCGTTCGTGCGCTCGCGGCAATCCCCTTGATGTTCTCCGGCTCCTCTCCTGCTCGAACCTCGAAGGTCGGAATCCGCTTCATGAGCCGGTGCCCGTTGTCGATGTCGTAGACGAGGAGGCCGATGCCTCCATACTCTACGTAGTTGCGAATACCGGGAACGGCCACGTAGAGCAGGCGTGTCTCTTTCTGTGAGTTCGCCTGAAGCCGCTGCATCAGGACGGGAAGGGCCAGGGCGGTAAGGGCCAGGGTGGTAAGGGCGAGGGTGAGTGCAACGGATCGGAACGGACGCATCGGACTCCTCCGGTTTCCTGTGAGTTTGGTCACAGCGCACCGCCTCTGAGCGAGGCTTCAGGCTTGCCATGGCCTTGTCGTCGTGCGTTGCCGCGCTGGGCTCCCAAGTCCTGCACGATGCTGTGTAGCGGCACGATCTCTACGGCTTCTTGTGAGCGTGAGTCGTCTTACAGAGTAACTGCCGTTCACCAGTCGTCGCCACATAAATCAGCTCCGTCCGAATGATCAACCTTCGGCGTGAATTGCCCCAGACCGATTAGGCATGCAATCCAGCTGATCGCTGGCGACAAGCGCCGCGGCCTGAATGAAGCGCCAGCAGAGAGGATGTGGGCGGTTGAAGGGACCGCCGTCAGGCGCGTATCAGCGAACGGCGGCCTCGCGTCAGCCGATGCCTTTAGTACTCAGCGCAACCAGCCATTCCGCTGCATCCGCTTCAGCAACGGATACAACGTGCCCGGGCTGAGGTCATACCCGTGGCGCCTGAGCTCCCCGAGCATCCATTGGCCCACGACGGGCCGCTCCGCCGCATGATGCAGGATGTGCACCTTCCAGAACCCTAACAGAATCTCTCGGGTCACGGCTTTGTGATCCACGGCGATCATATCGCTCACTGTAGATGGTAATCGGCCACACGGCAAGCCGGCGCGGCACACTGGTGCTGCGCAGCTGGCCGCGTTCGAGCGCTTCTTGGCAGGAGCCCGGTAGCGCGTGTCGCATCCGGCAGCGTCTCCCATCCCCGATTCGATGTCGATACCGTCGAGGGCACAGCCTATCGCACGGCGGTGCTCTGACTGAGTCGGGCGGCTTGGGTCATGAGGTAATTCCGTTCCGGGATGTTCGTCGTCCGACCGGCCGCCGTCCGGTAGTGTGCAATGGCGGCCTGATGGTCTCCGGCCAGTTCCAAGAGATGGGCACGAACGGCGTCGAGGCGATGATGGCCGGTCAGTCGGCCATCGGTGTCGAGCGCCGTCAGCAGCTCGAGTCCCGCGGACGGGCCGTGTACCATGGCCGTGGCGATGGCGTGATTGAGCATCACCATGGGATTGTCGGACATGCGCTTGAGGAGGCCATACAACGCCACGATCTGCGGCCAGTCGGTATCTTCGGCTCGCGCCGCTTCGTCGTGGACGGCCGCGATCGCGGCCTGCAGCTGATACGCGCCAATCGATCCTCTGGAGAGGGTGTCGGTGACGAGCGCGATGCCCTCTGAGATGGCCAAGCGATTCCAGAGGGTTCGATCTTGTTCCGCGAGCGGGATCAACTCGCCGTCCGGCCCGGTCCGCGCCGGGCGCCGGGCATCGGTCAGCAGCATCAGCGCAAGGAGTCCCGCGACCTCCCCATCGTCCGGGAGCAGGTTGTGAACCGCCCGGGTGAGCCGAATCGCCTCATTCGATAGATCACTGCGCTGCAGGTTAGGGCCGATGCTGCTGGTGTAGCCTTCGTTGAAGATCAGGTACAGCACGTGCAGAACGGCGTTGAGTCGTTGTGCCCGCTCTCGATCGGTGGGCATGCTGAATGGCACGCCGGACGCCTTGATGCGCTGCTTGGCCCGGCTGATCCGCTGCGCCATGGTCGCCTCGGGCACGAGAAACGCGTTCGCGATCTCGGCCGTCGTGAGGCCGCCGACGGCCCGCAGCGTGAGGGCAATCGCCGATGGACGGGTGAGTGCAGGGTGACAGCACATGAACAGCAGGATGAGCGTGTCGTCCTGATCCGTCCCAGCCCCGCTGTCGGCTGCGGGCACCACCTGCTGGTCGGCCGGCACCTGCATCACCACGACGGCTTCGCGGCGCCGCCGGGCCAGCTCGGCGCGCAGGTGATCGGTCATGCGCCGGCCGGCGACGTGGATCAGCCAGCCCCGCGGGTTGTCGGGCACACCCTCCTTCGGCCACTGCACGGCCGCCGCAAGCAGCGCTTCCTGAACCGCGTCCTCCGCGGCGGAGAAATTGCTGAAGCGCCGGATCACCGCCCCGAGAACCTGCGGCGCAAGCTCGCGCAGCAGGTTCTCGCCAGTGAAGTCCAAGGATGCAGACATCACACGTCCACGGGCGGTGCGCTCATCACTTCTCGTACCTCGATCCGCATGTTCAACGGGGCACCACCCGGTCCCGGTGCCGCCGACGCACGGGCCGCGATCTCGTAGGCCCGTTCCGGTCCGTCGACATCGACAATCCAGTAACCGGCGAGAAACTCTTTGGCCTCTGCGAAGGGCCCATCGGTTACCTCGGGCGCGCCGCCTTTCCCGGCTCGTACCACCCTGGCCTGTCCCGGCGCGGCCAATCCCTCGGCGCCGACCAGCTCGCCGTCGTCTCCGAGCTCCTTCGCGAAGCGCTTCATGAAATTGATGTGCGCCTTGAGGTCCTCTGGAGGCCAGTTGATAACCGCCCAGTCCCCCGTCCCACGCGGGGCATTCATCATCAGCATGAACTTCATGTCATCTGCTCCTCTCGATGTCGTCGCCCATTCGCCGTTTACCCACCGAAGCGGCTCAGCCGCGAAGGCGGGCGTTCATGGGTAAGTCGGAGCACGCGGCGCATTCTCGACATCCCCGATCAACGATATCGGAGACACCCTCGAGTTTGCACCGATGTTGCGTGCTTCGTGTAGCGTTGACGCGTCCACGTAGAACCGCGAACAAAAGGGGGACCGAGAGAGGCAATGAGCAGCATGATGCGATGGGGCATTCGCGCAGCGCTGGCGATCGCCATAACCCTTGCGGCCAGCGCCGCCGCAAACGCCCAGACCGCCCAAATTGTCGGTGGTGTGCGCGATGAGACGGACGCCGTCCTGCCCGGCGTCACGCTGACCGTCACCAACATGGACACGGGCGTCGTGTGGGAAGCCGTGTCGAACCAGCAGGGACAATACACCGCGCCCTTTCTGCCATCGGGTCGCTACAGCGTCAAGGCGGTGCTCCAGGGCTTCCAGGCGGTTGCGCGCGAGAACATCCGCGTGGAGACGGATCAGGACTTGCGGGTCGACTTCGTCCTGGAGCCTGGCACCGTGACTGAGGACGTTCTCGTCGTGGGCAGCGCGCCCGTGCTCAACTCCGATACCTCTGCCGTTGGACAGGTCGTCACGGGCAAGTCCATCACAGACCTGCCGCTCAACGGTCGCGATTTCCTGCAGTTGGCGCATCTCGCACCGGGCGTCATGCAAGCCCCAGGCGGCGATCGCGCGTGGGACGGGATTGTCGCAAACGGCACGCGCTCCGTGCTCAACAGCTTCATGCTCGACGGCGTCGACAACAACGCACGCATTGTCGATCAGCAGAACAACTCGAGCGTCGTCTCGAAGCCGTCGGTCGACGCGCTGGCGGAGTTCAGCATCCAGACCAACAACTTTTTGGCCGAGCACGGCCAGGCGGCCGGCGCCATCATCAACGCCACGATCAAGTCTGGCACCAACGGCTTCCGGGGATCGCTGTTCGAGTTCCTGCGCAACGACGCCTTCGATGCGCGCGATCCGTTCGCGTTGCCCGAGGACGGCAAGAAGCTCGACCGGCACCAATTCGGTGGCACGCTGGGTGGTCCGGTTCGCGCGAACCGGACGTTCTTCTTTGGCAGCGTCGAGACGACGAAGGAGATCAGGGGACGGAACTTTCGGGTAGCCGTGCCAACGGAAGCGATGCGCGACGGCGACTTCAGCGGCTTCCGCGACATCTACGATCCGCGCACGACGCGCCCGAGTCCGGATGGGACCGGCGTCATCCGCGATCAGTTTCCCAACAACCAGATTCCCCTCGATCGCATGGATCCCTTCGCGAAGCAGCTCGTCGACATGTACCCATTGCCGAACAGCGACGGCGTGTCCGACAACTATAGGGTCACGAACGATCTCGACTCCCAGCGGTATCAGATCGATACCCGCGTCGACCAGAGCTTCAGCACGAACAGCAAGGGCTATCTACGCTACAGCCTGACGCGGCTCACCTGGGACGATCCGGGCCCCTTCGATCCGCCCCTCATCGGCACGAACGACTTCCAGCGGTCACACAAGGAGCAGTGGGCGCACAACGTCGCGCTGGGCCAGACGCAGGTGCTTGGTAGCCAGAAGGTCAACGAGATTCGGGTCGGTTACAACCGGGTACAGGACGACCTATATCCGTTCGTGACGGATACGACGCCAGCCGCCTTTGGCTTCCAAGGCGTACCAGAGCAGGCCGGGATCACCGGGCTGCCCCAAATCGCCATCGGCGATTTCGCAAACGTCGGTGAAGCGGCGTTTCTCCCAAACTTCAAAATCTCGGAGGTCACGCAGTTTGGCGACACGTTCTCGTGGCTCGCCGGGCGCCACGCCCTCAAGTTGGGAGCGAACTACCGCTTCATTCGAAGCTATTTCAACATTTCGGCTCAGGCGCGTAGCACGTTCAACTTCGGCGGTGACTTCACGCGTGACCCGCAAGCTGAGGCGATCACCGGCACGGGGCTCGCCGACTTTGTGCTGGGGATGCCGACGTCGGCTCAGCTCAGCACGCTGCTGGATGGTGATCTCCGCTGGCACTACGTCGCGGCCTTTGTGCAGGACGATTGGCGGGTCAGCGACCGACTGACGCTGAATCTCGGCGTGCGGTACGAGCTGTTCACCCAACCGAGCGAGCGTCATGGCAACCAGGCCAACATGCTGATCACGCCGGAGGGTCCCCGAATGGTGTTTGCCAACAACAACGTTCCGCCGTCTGTTCCTCCCGACATCACGACTGACGTTCCGTCCGACATCTCGGCGACCAGGCTGACGCGCATGGATCAGAACAACGTGGGACCGCGCGTTGGTGTGGCCTACAAGCTCAGCGACGCCACGGTGCTGCGCGGCGGCGTGGGACGCTTCTTTGGCGACCACCCGGCCATCGGCGCGGCGAGCCGCATGCCCGCGAATCCACCGTTCCAGGTCTCCCGCACCTACAGCAACGATGTGGATCTTGCGCGTCCAGACTTCTTCATGCTTGACGAAGGCTTCCCGACGGATGCCCTCGAGCCTGTCTTCGATTCGACGCTGAGGTCTCAGGCCTGGGACCCGAACGCGCTGCAGGCGGAGGCGTACCACTGGAACGTGAACGTGCAACACCAATTCCCGTGGGCCGTCGTGGAGCTGGGCTACACGGGCTCGCGCTCCGACAACCTCCCGATCCGCTGGGATCCGAACGCGCCCTTTCCCGGTCCAGGATCACAAGAGTCGCGGCGTTCGTATCCCGACTTCGGCTCCATGAGCGGTCTCTCCTATCCGGGCACGAGCCACTACAACGCCGGGCATGTCCGCCTCGAGCGCCGCTTCAACAGCGGTGTCTCGGTGATCGGTCACTACACGTACAGCAAATCGATCGACGTCGGCGGTCAGCCGTTCGTCACCGAAGATAACGTGATTCGCGACGTGCGGAACGTTGAGTGGGAACGCGGGCTCTCGTCCTTCGACGTACGTCACAACCTGGTCGTCAGCTATATCTGGGATATCCCGGTGGGCGAGGGCCGCCGGCTCGACTTCACGAGCGCGTGGCTCGACGCCTTGCTCGGCGGCTGGCAGTTCAACGGTGTCACGACAGCGCGATCCGGGATGCCGTTTACCCCTTCGGTCAGCTTCAACGAGGCCCGCACGGGCCACGCGCGACCCGACCGCATCGCCGACGGGAACTTACCGTCCAGCGAGCGCTCGATCAGTGGTATGACACGAGCGCCTTCGCGCTCGCCGAGCCCGGGACGTATCGGTGGGGTGACGCCGGCCGCAACATCCTGACCGGCCCCGGCTACGTCAACACCGACATCGGCTTGTTCAAGCGGTTCTTCGTAGGCGCCTCGGCGGACGCTCCGCGTGAGATCCAACTGCGCTTCGAGGCGTTCAACGTCTTCAACCGGCCGCACTACGCGTTGCCGGTCAAGCAGATCGACGCCGACGATGCGGGACAAATCCGCGAGATCGTCGGCACGATGCGTGAGATGCAGGTTGGGGTGAAGTTCCTGTTCTAGCGGACCGCGGCCAGGGCCGCGCTCCCCGACGCTCACTTGAGAACCCTGAAACTTGACACGATGAGTCAAGTTTCGGGTTCTCAAGGGTTCTAGTGCTGCGCCAACGGAACGGAAACCACGAAGAGTTCAACCACGAAGGGTTCACGTTGGTTCCCTAGAAGTCGACCCTCAACCCGAACATCGCCCACCAGCGATAGTACTCCTCTTGGATCGGGCGACTAGGCGTTCCAACGTAGTAGCGCAGCGGCGCGTTCGTCAGGTCGAGGACATCGCCATACAGCCGCATGTTGTGCGTCAGGCGCTGGCTCACGTTGACGTCGAGCTGTGTGTGGTCGTCGTAGCACCCCAGCACCCGGCACGGTTGCGTCCTGTCCCCACCGTTACACCCTTCCCCCGAGACCGAGCACATGGTGCGTCAGCGTTTCGAACCCGTCTGCCGTGATGAGATAGTTGTGCTCGAATCGCATGCCGCCGACGCCATCGACGTACAAGCCGGGCTCGAGCGTGACGATGTCGCCGGCGATGAGCGTGTCACTGCTTTCTGGTGTGAGATACGGCGGGTCCGGATGGCCCAGGCCAAGGCCGTGCCCTGTGTGGTGCGTGAAGTACTGAGCAACCTGTCGCTTGGCGAAGGTCTCCCGCACAGCCGTATCGATGTCTCGGCAGCGTGCGCCGGGAGCGAGGAGCCGCTCACCGACGCGCATGACTTCCATGCAAGACTCCGCGAGCTCCGCCTGCGTCGCCGAGGGCTGACCGCCCGCCACCACGAACGTGTTCGCGAAGTCGGCTCGATAGCCGTGAACGACAACCGAGAAGTCGAGGAGGAAGAGGTCGTCTCTTTCAATGACGCGACGACTGGCAGGGCCACCGACGTTCCGCGTGCGCTCGCCGGAGACGAAGTCGCCATACACGAGGACCGTCTGCCCAGCGGCTTCGACCGACGCGCGCTGAACCAGGGCATACGCGTCGAGCTCCGTCATGCCTGGCCGGATGCCCTTGACGGCTGCCGCAAAGCCAGCTTCTCCTGCCTGCACCGACCGCCGCATCAGCTCGATCTCATCGGCGTCCTTCTGGCGTTCCATGCGCCGTATGGTGGGCTGGACGTCCAAGACTTCCAGCGGGCGGCCGCCCTCGCGTAGCCCGTCGACGATGCCCGTGGGCACTGCAGCGTCGACGCCGATGCGCCTGCCACGGACGCTCGAGAGCTGCTCCACCACGGTGCGAATCAACAGCGGCAATCGGTCGGAAGCCGACTCACGGCCGCGATACCACGTTGGTGCGACGACCTCGTCCACGTGCGCCATCTCGCTGTAGAGCCGCTGCGCGTTGTCGGCCACCAATGTGGCGTGTCCAGGCGTCAGCATCACGATGGCCGTCGCGTTCTGGCTCCGGTACGTGAACGGCGACCCGTAGAAATTGGCGAAGTACGTCAAGTGTCGTGGCTCGGCCAGAAGCACGCAGTCAGGCTGCGGCTGGACGAGGCGCCACAGCCTGGCGCGGCGGTCTTGGCATCCCTCAGTAGTCAGCATTCCAAGGCTCCTCTACAGATGAACACAGATGATTCTGCTCCACAGGTGGACACAGATGCACACAGATAATATTAGGGTCTATTCGTTCGCCAGGAAGGCCGAGGGTCCACCCGCGGGGCCACGGCGCCCGCAGCCGATCGCGGTCGCCTATAATCGGCAGGTTGCGCGCGAGGGTCGTCGTTACCTCTCGCCACTCTGCGCAATCTCGAAGTCTGTTCATCCGGGAGGGAATCGGTCCTATGCGCGCATCACTGCGAGTGGCGCTCCGCGCGCGGCTGCCAAGCTGCGTGTGGCGCCCGTCCCCACTGTGTCTCCTGTTCTGCATCGTCTCGCTCGCCGTCGTTCGGAGCCCGGTGCTGCGTGCCCAGCGCTCCGTGCCCGGCCCGGGCGAGGGGGCGCCCGACGTTTCTGATACGCGCTTACTCGGTCAACCTGCGCTCAGCGACACGCACATTGCGTTGATCTATGCCGGCGACCTGTGGGTGTGCGATCTCGATGGGAGAAACGTCCGCCGGCTGACGAGTGACGAGGGCGTCGAGAGCGCGCCTGCGTTCTCGCCAGACGGCCAGCTGATCGCGTTTAGCGCGCAGTACGACGGCAACACAGATGCCTTCGTTGTGCCGGTGGGCGGGGGTGTTCCTCGCCGCCTCACGTGGCATCCGGGCGAGGACGTCGTGCAAGGCTTTACGACGGACGGCAAGGCTGTGCTGTTTGCATCTCCTCGGGCGGTCTTCACCGCTCGCTACACGCAGCTCTTCACCGTGCCCTTGGCAGGGAGCATGCCAACACAGCTCGCCGTTCCGCACGCCCACGAGGCGACGTACTCGCCTGACGGGTCACACCTGGCTTACACACCGCTCTCGCCGCGTCATCTGCAATGGAAGCGTTATCGCGGCGGAGCCGTGTCGACCATCGTGACCTATCGCGTGAGCGATCACACAGCAGCGACGATTCCGCAGCCGACCGAACGCGCCAACGACGCCGACCCTGTGTGGGTGGGAGACACGATCTACTTTCGGTCGGATAGGAATGGTGAATTCAATCTCTTCGCGTACGACGTACGGACCAAGGCCATCCGTCAGCTCACCGAACATACCGACTTTCCCGTCCTCAACGCTGCCGCGGCGAACGGCCGCATCGTCTATGAGCAGGCCGGTTGGTTACACCTGCTCGACGCCCGAACCGGGCAGAGCGAGCGCTTGAAGATCGGCGTGGCGGCAGACCTGGTTGAGCGTCGACCACGCTTCGCGAAGGGCAACGAGTGGATTCGCGATGCGGCAATCTCACCAACGGGAGCGCGGGCCGTGTTCGAGTTTCGTGGCGAGATCGTCACTGTCCCAGCAGAGAAAGGCGATCCACGGTACTTGACGACAACGCCATCTGACCACGAGCGATCACCAGCGTGGTCACCGGATGGCAAGTCGGTGGCGTACTTTTCCGATACGTCCGGCGAATACGAGCTGCACGTGCGGCCGCAGGACGGCAGCGGTTCTTGAAAGACGTACAAGCTGAACGGCACCGGCTTCTACGCGCGACCGGCCTGGTCTCCAGACTGCAAGAGGATTGCCTTCACGGACAACACGCGCACGCTGTATGTCATCGATCTGGGCTCTGGCAAGTTCTCGAAGGTAGCTCAGCAACCCATTTACGAGCCAGGGGCGTTCATGAGCGAGCGGTATGGCTGGTCGCCGGATTCGCGATGGCTCGCCTATACGCTCGTCAGCCGCGCGCAGATTGAGTCCGTGCATGTGTACTCGATCGACGACGCGAAGTCGTTTGCCATTACGGACGGCTTGAGCGACGTGAGCGAGCCTGTGTTCGACAAGAACGGCAAGCATCTCTACTTCTTTGCGTCCACGAATGCCGGGCCCGTGCGTGACTGGTTCTCCCAGGCTGGCGCCGACATGCGTGCCACGCGCGCGATTTACGTAGCGGTGCTGAAGAAGGGTCTCGAATCGCCACTTGCCAAAGAGAGCGACGAGGAAGAAGGGCCAGACGCGGAACCTGACGAGAGCGACGAGAGCGACGAGAAAGACGAGAAAGATAAGGAAGACGAGGAAGACAAGAAGGGCGAGAAGGATGAGAAGAAACGTCGCGCGACAGATGAAGAGAATGAAGAAGCGGGGAGTGCGAAAGACAAGAAAGATTCAAGCGTGAAAGCCGAGCCTCCCGAGCCGGTCGTCATTGACTTCGAGAACCTGTCACAGCGCATCGTGGCGCTCCCCGTCCCGGAGGGTGACTACGGGAATCTGCAGGTTGGCGAGGAAGGGCAGCTCTTCTTTCTCCGCACCGCTGATAGTAAAACCGCGCTCCAGCGCTTCGACTTCGAGGAGCGAGAGACCGACACGCTGCTGCCCGAGGTGAACGACTACGACATCTCGTTCGACAGCAAGAAGGTCCTCTATCGGTTGGATGAGGAGTGGCGCATTGCCGAGCTTGCGGATGAAGTAGAGCCGCCCGACGAAACGCTCGCCGTCGATCGCATCCAGGTGAAGATCGATCCCCCCGCCGAGTGGCGACAGATGTTCGATGAGGCATGGCGCATCAACCGGGACTACTTCTACGACCCCGGCATGCACGGCCTGGATTGGCCCGCCATGCAGAAGAAGTACGCGGCCTTCCTGCCGCACTTGGCGCATCGCACCGATTTGGCGCGTCTCATCCAATGGTTGTGCAGCGAGGTGTCGGTTGGACATTCGTATGGCGGCGGCGGTGACGTGCGCAGGAAGCCGGCAACGGTGCCAGGCGGGTTGCTTGGCGCGGATTTCGAGGTGGCGAACGGGAGATATCGCTTCCAGAAAGTGTATGGCGGGCTCAACTGGAATCCTGAGCTGCGATCGCCGCTCACCGAACCTGGCGTCGACGTGGAGGCTGGCGAGTACCTCCTTGCGGTGCGCGGGCAAGACCTCCAGCCACCAACGAACCTTCACAGCCTGTTCGAGAACACCGCTGATCAAATCGTGGAGATCACGGTTGGCCCCAGCCCAGACGGCAAGGGTGCCCGCACGGTCAAGGTCGTGCCGGTGGAGAGCGAGGCAGCCTTGAGAAACCGCGATTGGGTGGAGAGCAACCTCCGCAAGGTCACAGAGGCTACCGACGGCCGCGTCGCGTATGTGTACGTGCCGAACACCGCAAACCTCGGTCACGAGTACTTCAAGCGCTACTTCTTCCCGCAGGCCGGCCGTGACGCCATCATCGTGGACGAGCGGTTCAACGGCGGCGGCCAGGTCGCCGACTACTACATCGACATCCTGCGCCGGCCGTTTGTCAGCTACTGGGCGACACGCTACGGCGCGGACATCACAACACCGGCCGGGGCAGTGCTCGGGCCCAAGGTCATGATCATCGATGAGACGGCCGGTTCGGGAGGCGACCTGCTGCCGTGGATGTTTCGTAAGTTCGAGCTCGGAGCCTTGGTGGGTAAGCGCACGTGGGGTGGCCTCGTCGGCATCCTTGGCTTTCCTGTCCTGATGGACGGCGGTTCGGTCACCGCGCCGAATTTGGCCATCTGGACCGAGGAAGGGTGGGTCGTCGAGAACGAAGGCGTCGCGCCGGACGTCGACGTGGAGCAGACACCAGCCGCTGTCGTGGCGGGTCGCGACCCGCAACTCGAGCGCGCCATCGAGATCGTCATGGACGAACTGAAGAAGAATCCGCCGAAACGCCCATCGCGGCCGGCATATCCAAAGCGGTAACCAGGTAGGATGAAGGCACTCCTTGACCCTGGCGATGGGGCCGCGGTCACAGCCGCCGCGCTCATGGCGGCGCTGCTCATCGCCCAGCAAGTGGCGGGGCGCGCGCTGCGCGACGCGCTTTTCCTGTCCGCGCACTCCGTGACGTCGCTGCCAGGGATGATGCTCGTGTCTGCGCTGGTGTCCGTGTGCGGCGCGCTGGCGTTCGCGAGCGCGGCCGCCCGTCGCTCCCCCGCGGGAGTGCTGACCGGCGTGCTGGCGCTCTCGGCGCTTCTGTTCGCAGCCGAGTGGCGTCTGGCTGCGGATCATCCGCGTCTGGTAGCCGCCGCGCTCTACGTCCAGCTCGCGCTGCTCGGCCTCGGCATCGTCTCGAGCTTCTGGTCGCTGGTGAATGAGCGCTTCGATCCGTATACGGCGCGACGTGTGGTGGGCCGCATCGGCACCGGCGCATCGCTGGGCGGCGTGGTGGGTGGTGTGTTGGCTTGGACGGGAGCACACCTGGTGCCCGTTCCGACGCTCCTTGTCGGGCTGTCGGCCACTAGCCTCCTCGCCCTGTTCGTTCTGCCGCGGCTAGGGCCAGCGTCCGCACCCGAACAACGTGATGCGGAGGCACCCGGCGGCCTCTTCGCTGGCGTGCGTTGGATCCACGAGTTCCCATACCTCGGTCAGCTTGCTGCCCTGGTGGGCCTAGGAGCGCTCACCGATGCGCTGCTCGATTACCTGCTCAAAGTGGGTGCCGCGGGCGCCTTCGCGAGCAGCCAAGATCTGGCGAGCTTCTTCAGCTTCTTCTATGCGTCTGTGGCGCTTCTCACGCTGGCCGTCCAGGCCACCGTGACGCGACGCGCTCTGGAACGGGTTGGCTTGTCGGGAACAGTCTCGTTCCAGCCGGCCCTCGTCGCGCTCGCCTCGGCAGCCGGCGTCGCGCTTCCGTCGCTGACGAGCGCGGTGGTGGCGCGCGGCCTGGGTGGCGCGCTGCGCGACTCGCTGTTCCGTTCCGGCTACGAGCTGTTCTACGCACCGCTGCCGGCGTGGCGGAAGCGGCGCACGAAAGCGCTCGTGGACGTGGCGGCAGACAAGCTCGGCTCATTGCTTGGCGCGGGCATTGTAATGGTGCTGGCCGCGCTACCGTTGTTCTCCCCTCGCGCTCTCTGGCTGATCGCACTGCTGGCGATGCTCGCTTCGTTGCTGTTTGCCCGCCAGCTCCACCAGGGATACGTCCGAGCGCTCGAGCACAGCCTGCGCTCCGGTCTGGTCGCGCTCGAGTCAGACGAGGTCGTGGATGCCACGACGCGTCTGACGCTGACGCGAGCCGCGCTCGACCGTGAATCGCTGTTGGCCGAGATCCACGCCCTGAAGCCCGAGCTCCACGAAGCGGAGCGCGCGTCGGACGCCGATCTGTTCCTGCGCTTGGCAGAGGAGCTGCGCTCGGGCCGCACGGAGCGCATCCGCCGCGCTTTGGCCGAGGCTCCCTCGCCACCCGGACCGGAGGTGGTGGGACTGCTGATCCCGCTCCTGGGCCGCGACGAGCTCTTCCCTCAAGCGTTGAGGTCGTTGCGCAGCGTGGCTGAACGCGCGACGGGCCAGCTCGTGGACGCCCTGGTGGACCCCGATCAGCCGGTGGCGGTGCGGCAGCGCATTCCACGGGTCCTCAAGGCGTGTCCAACCTCCCGCGCCGTGGAGGGACTTCTGCTGGGTCTGAGCGACCCGGACCTCGCCGTGCGCCGGGCGTGCGGCCTGGTCACGGCGTGGTTGCGGGAGCGGAACGCCGGACTGGCTATACCCGCGCGACCGGTGTATGCGGCGGTCGCCCGCGAGCTGAGGATGGCCGTCGCCGATCACGAAGCGCAGCTCGATCGCATCTTCGTGCTGCTCTCGGCCGTGGGCGAGCGGGAGCCGCTGCGGGTCAGCCGCTGGGCGGTCGGTGGCGACGATCCGCGGCTCAGGGGCACGGCACTCGAGTACCTCGAGCACGTGCTACCGGACAGCGTGCGCCAACCTTTATTGGATCGCCTCGGGACAGCGCGGTTGGCCTCGAGACCGCCACGCCAACTCGATGAGGTCGAGGAGGAGCTGCGGCGCTCGGCAGTCTCGCTGCCGCGCGCCGCGATCGCGAGCCGCCGGCGTACGTAGCGAGGGGTCTTTAGACCCCTCGTTCAGACCCCTCGCTCCCGTCCTACACGCCTAGCAATCGCTCTCCGCCGGCGTCGCGGAATGTGGCCAGCGCTTGGTCTCGGCGTGCTTCGGCCTCGCGCAGCAGCTCCTGGAAGGCGGGATCGTTCCGGAGCACGTCGAAGTGTTGGTAGCGAGCGAGCGTCAACGCAGCAAAGAAGCCGCCAGCGACGGCGCGTTGCAGTAAATCCAACCCGTCTGCTGTCGCCCCGAGATCGCACAGTAGCCAACCCTGCGTGAAGAGCGCTTCTGGATCGTCGTGCAGCAGGCTCAACGTCTGCCGGCGGGCCAACACGTCGTCACGACGGCGGTCGATCCACGCCTCCATCCATTCTAGCCAGGTGCGGTACGCCTGGGGCAACGCTCCCTGAGAGAACTGCCGCAGCGCTTCCCGCGCCTCGTCGCGCCGCCCCGCCAGACCCAGCGCCAGAACGCGCGCGTCCGGGTCGAGCGGTTGAAGACTCAAGAGGCGCTCAAGGTCGCCGTTCATGAGCAGCGTGTTCTCAACGCCGGTCGGGACGTTCGGGTCGAGCCGCCGTGCCTCCTCGTAAGCGGCCATCGACTGCTCGAGCAAGCCGCAGTAGCGGCAGACATGCACGAGGCCAGCGAACAGCTCTGGATCGTTGCCACGGCGGCTGGCCTCGCGGAGCAGACGAATCAAGGCCTGTTCGGCATGGCCTGTGTCTGCCTCGAGGTGCGCGTAGAACTTGTGCGCCACCGACAGATCCGGGCTCAGCGCCAAGGCTCGACGCAAGGCCTCCTCGGCGCGGTTGTAGTTGCCGGCCGGATCCTCAAAGTACTTGCCGATCACCCGATGGCAGCGAGCGAGTTGGGCCCACGCGGGAGCAAACGTTGGATCCTCGTCCAGGGAGCGCAGATAGAGGTCACGCGCCAACCGGAGCTGGTCGTAGTCGCGCGCGAGCTCGTTGGCCCGCAGGTAGAACTCGTACGCGCGCGCGCTGCGCGGCACGTCTCGCGTCGGGGCCTCGCGACCGGCAAGCGGCAGCGACAGCGCCTCCACGATGCGCGTTGCGAGGTCATCCTGCAAGCGGAACAGGTCGCCCAGCGACGACTGCACCGTGTGCGACGTGAGCAGCGTTCCCCCTGGCGCCTCGACGAGCTGTGCCGCGGCTCGGAGCTGGTCGCCAGAGCGCAGCAGTGTTCCCATCACGACCAGGTCGACGGCGGCCTCCGCCGCGAGGGTCTTGAGGTCCGTCGACTCGCCGCCGCCAAAGCGCGCGGCGGTGGCGCTGGAGCGCACCACGAGCGAGGCGATGCCTGAAAGCGACGTGGCGATGGCATCGGGCAGACTGAAGGCCAGAAAGTCCGTTTCCGCATCGGGGCGGAGAACCCGGAACGGCAGCACCACGAGACGTGTCAGCGGGCGTGCGAGAGCCGGCGAGTCGTCGCCGGACGCGCCGCGTACGGCGCGCAGCTCCTCGGCCATGATCAATGCCGATTCCGGCCGTTCCGAAGGCCGCTTTGCCAACGCCCGGCGAATCACCCGGTCGGCAGCCGCCACGGCCTGTGAGCCGGTGAGCGCAGGCGGCTGCTCGTAGAGCGTCGCGTGCAGGATCTCGACCGCGTTGCGCCCCATAAACGCCGGGCGACCGGCGAGCATCTCGAAGAGCATCGCGCCCACTGCGAACAAATCGGAGCGCGAGTCGAGCACCTCGCCGGTCACCTGTTCAGGCGCCATGTAACGTGGCGTACCGACGACCACGCCGGCTTGCGTCAGCTCCGTGACGGAGCTGAGCGCGGCCGGCTCCAACTGGCCCGTTCGCGCCAAACCAAAGTCGAGCAGCTTCACGCCGTGCGGCGTGAGGAACACATTGGACGGCTTGAGGTCGCGGTGGACGATGCCACGGCCGTGCAGCGCCGAGAGCGCCGCCAACACCTCGAGGCCGATCGGCACGGCCTCGGCCACACTCAGCGGCCCGCGGCGCAGCCGCTCGGACAGCGCCTCGCCCTCGAGCAGCTCCATGGCGATGAATAGCTCGCCCTCGTCCTCGCCAATCTCGTAAAGCTGACAGACGTTTGGATGGCTGATGCTCGCGGCGACCCGGGCCTCGCGCCAGAAGCGCTTGCGTGCCGTGTCATCACTCGCCAGCGACGACAGCGTCTTGAGCGCCACACTGCGCTCCAACCGCTCATCACGCGCCGCATAGACGACACCCATCCCGCCCTGGCCCAGCTTGCGTTCGATCGCGTAGCGCCCGATACGAATCGGGACGCCGTCGCGAGGCACGGAGGCGGGAGGGGGGCTTGGCGATGGATGTGCGGACGGCGCTTCTCCCACCAGCAAGTTGTAGAAGGCGCGCAGCCGTTCCGACAGCGTCTTGTTAGTCGACTTCTCGTCCGCCACGGATTACCTTCGAGGGATGGGCATTTTACGTGTCTTCGAGGTGCGCCTTCAAGCGGCTCAGCGCATCGTCCCACCCACGCGCAATGGTCTCCAGGCAGCGCCCCGCCTCGGCCAGCCGCGTGGGGTTGAGCGCCCAGACGTGTTGCCGTCCCTCGCGGCGGCCCTCGATGACCCCCGCCGCAGCGAGGACATGGAGATGCTTTGTCACCCCCTGTCGCGTCACTCGGAAGCGTTCGGCCAGCGCCGAGATCGAAGCTGGGCCACCGCGTGACAATCGCTGCAGCAGTCCCAGCCTCGTCTCGTCGCCGAGCGCCGCGAACAACAACGCGGCGTCCGCTGGACTCCGCTCAGCCCGCTGCTTCGACATACTTCTGCAACCACACCAGCACTTCGGGCCAGCCCTCGCTGTTGCTCTTGTAAACCTTCGCGCGCCGCGCGAGGGAGATCTGATCGAAGCCGGTTTCCGAGACGCTCAATCGCGTTCCACGCTCCGAGGGTTCCAGCGAGAACGTGACCGTGGTACGCGGCTCGCGAGAGTAGTCTACCGAAGGATCCACCTCGCCTGGATGCCATTGCCAGACGAAGCGGTGCGGTGGCACCATCTCCGTGAACCGCACGCGGAAGCGCTCGCCCGCATACTGTGGCTGCACGGACGTCATCCACGCCTCGCTCCCGGGTGCGATCTCACCCTCAATGGTCACTTGAAACCACGCCGAGAGCTCCGGGGCAGTTGTCAGCGCACGCCAGACACGATCTGGTGGCGCTTCGATCTCAATGGCTCTGTCAATACGGCTCAGGTCAGTCACGGTCATTATGCAACCTCCAGGTTGCATAATAATCGGTCCGTGGCAAATATGCAACCGCATAGTTGCTTATCGCCAATGCGCCGAGCCGAACCCGACACACCGACACCGCCAAGAGGTTGCTCGGTTGGGGCATGAACGGTCATCATTGCGGACACCGACTCAAAGCGGAGCACTCGCATGAGAACACTGGCCTTACTCTTGACGCTGTCGATTCTCCCGCTGTCTGCCGCGCCCGACTGGCGCAGTGCCCCGCCAGAGGATTGGCGCAACCTCTTCAACGGGCGCAATCTCGACGGGTGGGTCGTGAAGCTCGCCCACCACGAGCTCGGCGACAACTATGCTGACACCTTCCGTGTGGAGAACGGCGTCGTTCGCGTGATGTACGACAAGTACGATGACTTCGGCGCGCGCTTCGGGCATCTTTTCTACAATCAGAAGCTGTCGCACTACGTCTTGTCACTCGAATATCGCTTCTTCGGGGAGCAGATGAAGGGCGGACCCGACTACGCGCGGCTGAACAGCGGCGTGATGTTCCATTCCCAGGCGCCGGAGACCATCCTCAAGGACCAGGACTGGCCCATCTCTGTCGAGGCGCAGTTCCTGGCGGGCAACCGCACCACCATGAACGTCTGCACGCCTGGCACGGAGATCTTCATGAAGGGCCAAATGGTGAAGGCGCATTGCACGAGCTCCACGTCACGGAAGCACGGCGACGAGGGATGGGTCGCGGTGGAAGTGGAGGTTCTGGGCGGGGAGCGCGTGCGCCACCTACTCGGCGGCCAGACGGTGCTGGAGTACGAGAAACCGACGATCGGGGGCGGCGTCGCGAACGGCTTCGACCCTGCCATCAAGAAGGACGGTACGCTCCTCGAAGACGGCTATATCGGGCTGCAGGCGGAAAGCCAGCCCGTGGAGTTTCGCAACATCCGCTTGCTGAACCTCTCAGGCTGCATGGACCCGGCGTCACCGGCATATCGGCCGTACTTCGTGCATCGCGACGACTCGCGCTGCACCTAATCCCGGTTAACGGCGAAGAGTCAGGCGTCCACGGTACGCCGGCAAGGCGTGTCGCTGCTTACTTCCGGGTTACGTGTGCCGACACCGCGACCCATCGTCCATTGCGCCGCGCCCAGACATCGGTGTAGCGGCCAGAGCCTGGTGTGCCGTCGGGCAAGCTGAACCTCGTCTCCGCGTGCACGATGGCGAAGTCGCCCATGAGGCGGATGTTCACGTCATGAACCTCCAGATTGGCGATCGTGCTCGGCTTGGCTATTTGCTGCAGGAACTGCGCTCGATTGATGAGCGTGCCGTCCGGAAGGGAGCACAGGAAGTCGTCAGCGAGAATCTCCCTGAAGCGCTTGGCGTCCGACCTCTTCACCGCCTCGATATAGTCGTTGTTCAGGCGCGAGAGCACCTCGAGATCGGACGGAGCGTTCTGTGTGTGCATGGTCTCCCGAAGCCCTCCGAGTGTGGCGTCATCGACGCGGATCGCGATGGTCGTGTAGCGCTCGATTGCCTCGAGCACCGCAGCACGCGGCCCACTGCGCCATTCAGAACTGTTGTAGAAGGCCTCCTCGCTGCGTTCGCGCTCGTCGAGGCTCGAGAATGCGCGCATGAGAAAGTAGGAGTCGCGGTCGTGCAATGACGGCCCATACGCCACGACATCCACGTTCCACTGCTGCAGCAGCGGCAGCGCTTCCCGCACGAACAGCTCGTGAAATTTGTCGCGCGTGCCGGTCTTCAGATTGTAGGAGCGGATCTCGAGGACGGGCCCGGCTGCGCCCGCCGGTGTACGGCGCGCCTGGGCAAGCGCCGGCGAGGTCAGGACGAGAAGCAGCGCGGGCAGCGCGAGCGATGCGGTCATCACGCCGCTAGCGTGACCGAGCGTCGTGCCGTCGCGCTGTCACGAACTTTCGATGACAATCTACGGCTGTCTCGGCGCACCATCAAGGGTTGGTCTCTGGGGCTCCGTTCCCTCGGGGTCTGCTTCCTCCGGGACCGGCTCGTTGTTGGCGAGCACCACGCGCTGAACCTTGCCCTGTCCAGAAAGAGGCTCGACCTCGATCACGTCGAGGGCCTGAGGCCGCAGCTCGCGATCGAAGTGGAGGAGCGCGAAGCCCGCGGGTGTCTCGCCAATGGCGAACGGGCCGCCGGCACCGAGAGTACCGCCGTCGAGCAAGAGATGCTCCCCGGCCTGATGGAAGTGAGCCCAGTGGTCATGGCCGGTCAGGATGACAACCGGAGGGCCATCGTCGTTGGCCTCGAGCTCATCGAGTAGGATGTGGGCGAGCGGGTGTTGGTGAAGGAGCACGACGTCGGGCCGCTCGGGTAGGCCGCCAAACCAGGTCACGAGATCACGACCGGCTCTTTTCAAGAGCTCGTCGCCGCCTTCGAGGACGTGCCCCCCGATGCCCGATTCCTTGCGCTCGAGCGGGTCCTCGAAGCCGGCGACTTTGAGACCGGCGATCTCGACGACGGGCTTCCCAGTGGTACTTCCGTCCGGGCGTAGCTGTCCGTCGCGGGTAAGCACGGTGACACCAGCGCGGCTGAGGGCTCGCATGAGTGAGCGCGAGTCGTGGTTGCCCGATACCGCCACCACGGTGTTACTCAGGGCGGCGACACCCGGTACGACGCCCTCTTCGAGCTTGGTGCCGAGCAGGGCGAAGTCGCCGGCCAAGAAGACGAGCCGCCGCTGTGTGTAGCGTCGAAGAACAGGGAACACGAAGGCATTGGAATGAATGTCGGAGGCGAGCACGATCGTGCGCGCGCTCTCGGGCAGGCCAATCCCTCCACTTGCCATCGCGACCAGGTTGCTCAACCCGGCGACTGCCCGATCGAAGTCTTCGGTGTAGCGCTCGCTCACCGTGAAGAGCTGGCTCGCGAAGGCGAGCAGCTCGGGAAGCTCCTGGCCGCGCGCATAGAAGCTCGGTCCACGGATCGCCCGCCCATAGTCGGCACGCGAGAGGTCTAGGCCAAAGAGGCCGACCGCGCTGAGCGCCGTCCCCACGCCTCCAACGGGACCGAGGAGCAGCCACAGCTTGCCGCGGTTCGCGGCGAGGATGAGCCCGGCCATCACACCGCCCACGCCACCCCCAAGGAGCGCGACCAGGGCGGCACGGCGCAGCTCCGCCCGCACCAACGACTCGAGATCCTCCCGCACCGAGACGAGCCGCTCTCGCGCCGCATTGCCAGAGCGCAGTGCTCGTAGGGCAGCATCCCGATCGAGGGAACGGAAGCGTAGGGAGATCAGCAGGGGGACGCGATACGGGTGCGCGCGCACGCCCCAATCGACGATGGGGATGTAGATGTCGATGGCGCCGGGCGCGGCGGGCCAGATGCCAATCTCGAGCGTGCCCAGCGCGAAGCTTCGGACACGCGCACCCGCGGCCCGCTGCGCCACGGTCGCGCCCGCCACCGCAAAGCCAACCACGAGCAGGGCGAGCGCCAGGCCCATGAGCACCCGTTTCCACCCCGACCGACGCGGGGCAACCGATTTGCCAGGCTGCTCCACAGTAGAGCTCATCGCACCAACAACGAATCAGACCCCTTCCCAGCCTACAGTAAAGAGGCGTATAAGAATTCTACGTTCACGCGGCCGTCACATTTATTCCGTAGGGTTTGACTGCCATGACGCATGTCCGAGACGCGATACGCCTCTATGACCGCACCGTTGCACGCCTCTCCCGGCGCGAGCTGATGAATGTTGCGTGGAAGCTCGGTGTTGCCGCGCTCGCGCAGCCGCTCGTCTCGAGCCGTGTGCTCGCGCAGCCGACCTTCGACGCCTATCCGTTCACGCTCGGCGTTGCATCCGGGGATCCGCTCCCAGATGGTGTCGTGCTCTGGACGCGGCTTGCCCCGAAACCGCTCGAGGGCGGTGGCATGCCAATGGCCAACGTCGACGTCGCGTGGGAGGTCGCACGCGACGAAGAGTTCAGGACGATTGTGCAGAAGGGTGCGGCGGTCGCGCGACCAGAGCTCGGTCACAGCGTGCACGTCGAGCTGACCGGCCTCGAGCCGAGCCGTGACTACTGGTACCGGTTTCGCGCAGGTGGCGAGGTCAGCCAGACCGGGCGTACCAAGACGGCGCCGCAGGAAGGCGCGGCGGTCGACCATCTGCGCTTTGCCGTGTGTGGCTGCAACCACTACGAGCCGGGCTACTTCACCGCGTTTCGGCGGATCGCGGAGGAGCCGTTCGACTTCGTCTTCCACACTGGCGACTATATCTACGAGGGGCGAGCCGACGGAGGCCAACACCCGGATCGCGTGCGGCAGCATCATGGCCAGGAGATCTACACCCTCGTCGACTATCGCAACCGGTACGCACAGTACAAGTCCGATCCGGACTTGATGGCGGCACATGCGTCGGCGCCCTTCATCGTGACCTGGGACGATCACGAAGTGGACAATGATTACGCGGGTGACATCGACGAGAACGATCGGCCGTCCGAGGTCTTCCTGCTGCGCCGGGCTGCGGCGTATCAGGCGTATTACGAGTCGATGCCGTTGCGTGCGGGTGCGCTTCCGGCCGGCCCAAGGATGCGGCTGGTGCGGAGGCTTCAGTTTGGCAACCTGATTGACCTGAGCGTTCTCGACACGCGGCAGTTCCGGTCAAAGCAGGCGTGCGGCGGTGGCGTCAGAACAGACTGCGCCGCGGCGCTCGATCCAGCGCGCACGATGCTCGGGGCCGAGCAGGAGCGGTGGCTGTTCGACAACCTGGCGGCGGCGAAGGCAAGGTGGACGGTGCTCGGGCAGCAAGTGCCGACCTTTGCTCGTGACCTCCTCAAGGCCAATCCCGAGGGCCGCTTCTCCATGGATAAGTGGGACGGCTACGTTGCCGCGCGCCAGCGCCTCTACGCGCGACTGAAGGAGACGAGCGCGCCGAATCCCATCCTGCTCTCGGGGGATGTGCACGTGCACTACGGCGCCGACCTGAAGCTCGACTTCGCCGATCCACGGTCGGACACCGTAGGTGTCGAGTTCACCAACAGCGCCGTGACGTCGAGCGGCGATGGTAGCGATGTCGCCACCAACTGGGAACAGACCCAGGGCCACAACCCGCACATCAGGTACCACAGCGCACGTCGCGGATATATCGCCTGCACGGCAACCCAGACCACCATGCGGGCCGACTTCAAGATCCTAGACAAGGTCACCGTGCCGAATCAGCCGGCGCGTGTTGGCGGCTCCCTGGTTGTTGAAGCGGGTCGCCCGGGAAGCGTGACGGACTGAGCGCGCGCGGCGGGTGCTTAACGGAAATGGGGTCGCGAGATCTGGAGGGTCGGAAAAAGGGGACAGGCCCCTTTTTCGAGAACCAACGCCGACGAAAAAGGGGCCTGTCCCCTTTTTCTCAGCCGGCGACCCCGTCCGCCGTCGCTGTCAGCGGCGCCTACAACGACGTGCCCGGCCGCGACCCCCAGAACCGTTAAGCGCGCGCGGCGTGCAGCTTGACACCGACGTTTGGACGATGGCATCGTCGTCGTCGAAGTACGGGTTCAGCGTGATGGCGCCGCTCCTCTTCTTTCGGGCCACAGGTCCACGGCCGGATCATTCGTGTCGTTGGCTGCGGAACAGCGTACGCCGTTCCGTGGCGAAGCAAGGAGGTGTGCGATGAACTAGTGACGGAGGAATGGACATGCGCATCAAGATTCGTGGGGGCACGGTGAATCAGGGTGAAGAGCCGCTGTGCCACACCTGCCGATATGCAACCATCGTGAGGGCGCCGCGCTCGACGACGAAATCGTCGAGTGCGCCCAACTTTCCTACCCAAGTCATCGGGTCACGTTTCCCGTGACGTTCTGCACGAGATACGTCAGTGCGAATCAGCCGTCCCTGCGTGAGATGGAGCAGACGGCGTGGGTGCTTCGCTCCGATACAAAGAAGAACACGATCGGGTTCGTCTGCGCGAGTGATCTCGCGCCCAAGCACCGGTTCGTTCTCCCAGACGATGATTTATAGGACCTGATTCCCTTTCTTTGACCATGCCAATGTGTGCGGGAGCGGTACTCACGATGAGAGCGTGGGTGCGTGACCCGTCGCATCGTTGAACGGCTGACACATCGACGGTCGATAATCGGGTCGTGTGTCATCAAGGAGGGGGATGAACGTGCATAACAGATTGCGGGTTTCTGTGTTCGGCCAACTGACTGCCGTGCTGTTGCTGTTCGCGCTCGGCGCGATTGTTGCTGCAAGCCGTGCTGCCGCCCAAACTGTGTACGGAAGTGTCGTGGGAG
This sequence comes from Luteitalea sp., assembly GCA_009377495.1. Taxonomy (GTDB): domain Bacteria; phylum Acidobacteriota; class Vicinamibacteria; order Vicinamibacterales; family Vicinamibacteraceae; genus WHTT01. The sequence goes on along the minus strand of WHTZ01000004.1, from coordinate 5,668 downwards.
TTGTTTGGGATTCGTCGCACGCCGCGGTGCCCGGCGTTACGGTGACGTTGGAAAACCGAGAGACGAGTCTGTTGCTGAGCGCGACGTCGACCGAGGCCGGCAACTACACGTTCACGAACGTGCTGCCGGGCAGGTACGATCTCACAGCATCGCTGGAAGGGTTTGGCGAGCTCACCAGACCGGCCATCACCTCACGGCCGGCAACGTCAGTCGCGTCGACGTCACGCTGGAGGTGAGCGAGTTGTCGGAGACCGTGACGGCGGCGTCCGACGTCGGGCTCCTTCAGACCGACAAGGCCGACACCAGCACGAAGTTCCGAGCCGAGGAGATCACCGATCTGCCACTGGCCGACTATCGTAATTACCAGAGTCTGCTCGACTTGGTCCCAGGCTCGACACCGGCCGAGTTCCAGAATGCCGAAATGGACACGCCGGCGCGGGCGCTGCAGACCACGATCAACGGCACCAACCCGAACAACAACAGCACGCGCGTCGACGGCGCGACGAATCAGTTCACCTGGCTGCCGCACCACACGCTGTACGTCGCGCCAGCGGAAACGATCGAATCGGTCAACGTCTCGACCAGCAGCTTCGAGGCAGACCAAGGGCTCGCGGGCGGCGCCGCGATCGCCGTCACCACCAAATCGGGCACGAACCAGTTCAGCGGCTCGGGGTTCGCGTTCTACGCCGACGAGCGTCTCGGTGCACAGAACTTCTTCGCCAAGCGGAATGGCGAGGAAGAGCTGCCGACGAGTCACCACATCGATGGTGGCACGCTCGGCGGACCGATCATCACGAACAAGCTGTTCTTCTTCGGTGCATTCGAAGGACAGTATCGCAGGACGGCAGGCGAAGCCACCAATAGCGTGCCGACCGAGGCGCTACGCCGCGGCGACTTCAGCAACGCGTTCAACAATGACGGCACGTTGCAGGTCATCTACGATCCGCTCACCGGCGATGAGGACGGCCGTGGCCGTACGGCATATCCGGACAACCGGATTCCACCGGATCGGCTCGATCCGATCGCGCAACGTGTCCTGGGCTTCTATCCGCTGCCAAACCTGCCGGGGGACAGCGCCAACTACTTCCGACAGTTCACGAACACGTTCGATCGGAACCAGTATGACCTGAAGATCAACTGGAACCGGAGCTCTTCGCACCAACTATGGGGGAAGGTGGGCGTGATGGACAGCGACGTGAGCAACCTGCACAAGCTTGGCTTCGAAGACCAAGGCGGCGGCTTGGGCAAGACCGAGACGTGGGTTGCCACGGTCGGCCAGACCCTCACGTTGAGCCCGACGTTGGTCCTCGACAGCACGTTTGGCTACTCCCTGCTCGATCAGTTCGGTTACGGGCCTGACTTCGGCGTGAACTACGGCCTCGACGTCCTGGGGATTCCCGGCACGAACGGGCCGGATATCCGGCACAGCGGCTTCCCGGAGCTCGTCACCGGCTTCACCGTGGTTGGCCCGACCGAGACGTTCTTCTACTACGAACGTTACGACCCGTCGTGGAGCTTCTCGACCAACGTCACCAAGCTGGCGGGGAAGCACCAGCTCAAGCTCGGTGGGTCCATCGATCGGCAACACTTGAATCACTGGCAGCCAGAAGTAGGCCAAGCAGGACGAGGCTATCTCGAGTTCAGCGGCAACCTCTCGGCGCTCCGCGACGGCCCACAGGCACCGAACGTCTACAACACGTTCGCGTCGTTCCTGACGGGGATGACCAGCAATGCACAGAAGTCGCTCCAGTGGGAGACGATGACCACACGCGAGTGGAGATTCGGCCTCTATCTGAACGATCGCTGGCAGGTGAGCGATCGCCTGACGCTGAGCATGGGCGTGCGCTGGGAGTACTTTCCCCTCGTGCAGCGTGCGGACCGTGGCGTGGAGCGACTCGATCTCAGGACGATGGAGGTGTTGCTCGGCGGCGTTGGTGACACCCCGTGGGACGTCGACCTGGAGACGCGCGCGACAGACTTCGCGCCGCGGTTTGGTGCTGCCTATCGCATGAATGAGGACACCGTCGTGCGCGCGGGCTATGGGTTGACCTACAATCCGCTGCCGTTTGCACGTCCGCTGCGTGGCTTCTATCCGCTCACGGTGGCCAACACCTTCGTCTCGTTGAACTCGTGGCAGCCCCTCGGCACGCTCGCCGACGGCATTCCGGAATTCTCGGGGCCGGACCGCTTGGAGGGGCGGGTGCCGCTGCCACCGACAACGACAATGCGCACGCCGGATCCGGACAACATCCATCGCGGCTACATCCAGTCGTGGAACGTGGCCATCGAACGGCGGCTGCCGCTCAGCATCTCACTGACGACGGCGTATGTGGGCACGAAGACGACACGCGGGTTCGCGGATCGCGAGCTGAACGTGTCGCCGGGCGACGGCGACGGCGGGCGCCTCTACGTGGACGAGCTCGATCGCACGGCGTCGACGCTCTTGTGGGGCGGCATCACCCGGAGTAACTATCACTCGCTGCAGGTCACACTCGACCGACCGTTCAAGGGTGGGCTATTCCTGAAAGGTGCCTACACATATGGCAAGGCGCTGAACATGGCCGACCAGGACGGCTGGGTCGGGCTGTCGTTCAACTCCGACAGCCATTACCATCGCAACTATGCGCCCGCTGGCTTCGACCGTCGGCACAACTTCCAGATTGGCTATGTCTACATGCTGCCGTTCGCGCGGGATGCCCGTCCGTCAATTGTCAGCGCGCTCGTCAGGGATTGGCAGATCAACGGCACCTTTGCCGCTTACACTGGCACGCCGTTCACGATCGCAGGCAGCAACTCGGCGCTCAACCAGCGTGGCGATCAGCAGACCGCGGATCAGGTCGGCGAGCTCCGCTACCTCGGACCATCTGCCGACGAGCCGTTGTACGACGTCAGCGCATGGGAGAACATCACCGCGCGCTACGGCAACAGCGGTCGCAACAGCGTCTATGGCCCCGGCCGCTGGAACTACAACATGTCGCTGTTCCGAACCTTCGCCTTGAACCAACGCATGCGACTGCAGCTCCGCCTGGAAGGATTCAACATCACGAACCGCATCCACTGGAACAATCCGCCAACCGGCTGGCGGAACGTCGGGAATGCGAATTTCATGCGGATCGATTCCACGGGCCCAGCACGGAATTTCAGGCTGGGTCTACGCTTGACCTTCTGACTCGCACGGGCTCCGGTGCCTCGCAGGCGACAGGTCGCAGGAGTCATAACGTCCGCGCCAGATCACCGCAGGAGCTCCTGCAGCAGTCTCAAGCCTTTGCTGATGGCGCGGCGCTGGTCCGGCCTGGCCTGTTCCAGCGCCGTCGTCAGTCGGCCGAACGGTCCTGCCTCGAGCTGGCCGACGTAACGGGTTACCGTCTCGGTGACCATGATCCGGGTGCGGCGCCGGTCGGCAGTGTCCTGCGATCGCCGGACAAGACCCCGCGCTTGTAGTCTGTCGACAATCCCCGACACGGTGCTGTGGCTCATGCCCAGCACTCGGCTGAGCTCGGTCAGCGTGACTGGCCCCTTGCTCACAAGACAGGCCATCACGGTTACCTGTGGCCCCGTGAGACCGGCGCGCTCGGCGTCCGCGAACGGGCTCCGGTGGAGATCGCGGCGGAGTGCTCGAAACCGGGCGAGGATCTCTTCGGCCTCGGCAACGATCGCTGGATCTGGACAACGCATCCGCCCTCCTTCCCTCGTCGCTCACCCCTCGCCCGTTGAGCACGTTGACGCGCCACTGTTGAGAATGTAATATGTCGTGTACGACGTGTCGTACACGACATAATGACGAAGTTCCTACCGCTCGTCTGGTGCAATCTGACGCGCCGGAAGGTCCGCACAGTCTTCACGGCGCTGTCGATCTTCGCCGCATTCCTGCTCTTCGGCCTGCTGATTGCCGCCCGCAGCGCCTTCACCTACGGCGCCGAGCTCTCCGGCGCCGACCGACTCATGATGTTTCAGAAGGTCTCGTTCAGCCGGCCGCTGCCATTGTCCTATCAGTCACAGATCGCCGCCACGCCTGGTGTCGCTCTCGTCACCCATGTCACCTGGTTCAGCGGCGTGTACCACGATCCCAGGAAGCGGTTCGTGCAACTGGCGGTCGACGCGGACCGGTTCCTCGACATGCATCCGCAATACACCCTCCCGCGGGACCAGCGACAAGCTTGGCTCGCAGACCGCACGGGGTGCATCGTCGGCCGGGACCTCGCGGCACGGTTCGGGTGGAAGGTCGGCGATCGCATCCCGCTGCAGGGCATGTCATTGTGGCGCAGACCGGACGGCGCTGCCTGGGTATTCACCATCGACGGCATCTACCACGCCCCCGCAGAGGGGACCGACCTCACGCAGATGTTCTTCCACTACAGCTACGTGAACGATGCGCGGACGGTGGCTCGCGATCACGTTGGCTGGTACGTGATCCGCGTCGCCGACCCGCAACAGGCCGCTGACGTCGCGGCGCGGCTCGACGGGCGATTCGCCAACTCTGCGAATGAAACCAAGACGAGCACGGAGAAGGCATTCCTGCAGGCGTGGGCGAGCCAAATCGGCGATATAGGCAGGATCACAATTACAATTCTCGGCACAGTGCTCTTCACAATTCTGCTCGTCGTCGGGAACACGATGGCGCAGTCCATCCGCGAGCGCATCAACGAGCTGGCCGTCCTCAAGACGTTCGGCTTCACCGACGTGCGCATGCTTGGGCTGGTGCTCCTGGAGCGCTGCTGCTGACCGTGATCCCCGGCGGGCTCGCCCTGGCGTTCGCGTGGCTGATCGTGCACCGCGGCACCCCAACGGCCGCGCTTTTGCCCACCTTCTACTTGGGCGGTCGCGATCTCGTCGTGGGAGGCGCGTTGGTCGTCGCCCTGGGGCTCGCCGCCGGAGCGCTGCCCGCGTGGCAGGCCGGGCGCTTGAAGATCGTCGACGCCCTGAGACGACAGGGCTGAGGCATGGCGATGTGGAACCGGCTACGCTACACGATCTGGGCACCCATCTACGACGCGCTCGTTACGCCTGCCCACTTCGAAGATGCGAGACGTCGATCGATCCAACATCTGGCGCTTCAGCGCGGCGACCGCGTGCTGATCGTTGGGGCTGGAACCGGGCTCGATCTGGAATACCTGCCGAAGGAGGTCCTCATCACCGCAGTCGATGTCACGCCGGCCATGCTGGCACGTCTTCGTGACCGCGCCCAGCGACTTGGCGTGGACGTCGAGACACACGTATTGGACGCGCGCCGGCTGCCATTCGACTCGGACACCTTCGATGCGGTCGTACTGCATCTTGTCCTGGCCGTCATGCCGAATCCAGATCGAGGGCTGCAAGAGGCGGAGCGTGTGCTCAAGCCGGGCGGTCGGGTCGGCATCTTCGACAAGTTTCTTCGCGACGACGAACAGGCGTCCGTCGCGCGGCGACTTCTGAATCTCGTCGTGAAACCGCTCTTCTCGGACTTGAACCGCAAGCTTGGGCCGCTCGTGAAACAGACACGACTCGAAATCGAGCACGACGAGCCCGTAGCCTTCGGCGGGCTGTTTCGTGTCGTCGCGCTCAAGAAGCCTTCAACGGTCGACTCGTGACGTGTGGGTTCCCGCTAAGCCCTGGGGTTCGATTGAGTCAACCCTGGGGTGCTTAACGGTTCTGGGGGTCGCGGCCGGGCACGTCGTTGTAGGCCCCGCTG
>WHTZ01000049.1 GCA_009377495.1 Luteitalea sp. | reverse complement strand
ATGCCATAGTTCGGATGATAGCGTCAAGGACACGATCCCGGAATTCTGCTACTGCTGCAGCGGCAGTCGCATTCCGCCGCTACCCCAAAAACGCCGCGCCCGGCGGGACCCTATCCTGCTACACCAGCGCGGCGTAGTCAGGATGCATCTGCCGCGGTCCGTGGTCCGCGACCAGCCGAGATAGTGTTCGTGGTGCCGGCTCACGTGCCACTTGCCGAAAAAGCCGGTGACATAGCCCGCGCTCTTGAGCCGTTCGGCGATCGTCACCTCCTCCAGGGGAAGATCGAGCGTGTAGGGCGGAGGCCGCAGGGCGTGCCGCGCCGGCTGCGATCCAGGCTCAGCCTTGGTAACGAACTCAAAGTGCAGCTATGCCTCGATTGCGCACTGCTGATACTTTCTTGTCCAATTGCCGCCAGAATCCCGCAATCGGTTAGAAATAGTAGGAAGGACAGCAGTACACGCCAACCGTCTATCGCCAAACGTTTGCACAGCAAGCCGGGGCGATCTCCTGGCGCAGCATTCAGCAGCGCGCTGAGGATGAACCCACGGAGCTCACGATCAGCGCGTGGAGCGTGGGCGACCGGCAGGCTGTGAGCTCGTTGTCGTGTCATGGGTCCCTCTGCCGTTGGCAGTGGAGAAATCGTGGTGGGTGACGTATGTGATGGTCACCGGTCGACGGTCCCGGATTTCGACCCGCAGCAGCACTTGAAAGAACTCCGGGTGCGCAGCCAGGTTCGCCCTGCGCTGACAGTCGCCCAGGCGTCGACTGAGCTCTCGCTGGTAGCCAGGCTCCGTGACGTATTCCGCCGCGGCCTGTGTTCCCCACGTTGTGCTTCCACTCAAGATCAGGATGCGCCGGTCGGGTAGCTTGCCAGGCCAGAGCGTGATGACCGCATAGTCGACCTCGACATCCTGGCCCAACCGGGCCACGTACTCAGGCCGTTCGCCAGGCTCTGGCCGGCGGTTGACAATTCGATTGGGGCGTCCCGGTTCGAGCACGTACACGAAATCCGAGGGATAGGTCAACTGATCGGCCAGCGTGCTAAACCGCGCAGAGGTCAGGAAGATCACGTTGTCGTGCTTCAGGTTGTCCCATGAGATCGAATGACTTCGCGCCAGTCGGATGTCTCGACCGTTCTCGAGGTAGAACCGCGAAATCAAATAGACGCCGTAGGCTTCGCCGATGCCTGTGTACGCTTCGTTCGGCCGCAACGGAACCGACAGCGCGCGCTCAATGGCCTTGAGCTGGCTGCCAGCCCCAGGGGCGAGCCCATTGACCGTGACGTCTCGCAGCCAGATGTCGCCGCCCGAGAAGAACTGGGGGATGCCAAAGGCGAGAACGGTGGCGACATCGGCGTCGAGGAAGCGCGCCCAGAGAGGCGCGTACGCCGGATCGCCCGCCGCGACACCCGACCGTGACGATTCCATCGGTTCGAGAGGCGGCACCGCCTTCGTTCCCCACCCTCGAAACATCGCCACCGAGACCAGGGTAACGAACACCATCAGTGCCGTGCCGACGCCGTACAGCCACGTACGTGTACCCAGCGCCCGGGCACCGCGGACCAGGCGGTTCGCCGACCTGCCGTTCGCTGCAAGCGCGGGCTCGTGAAATTGGGGCACATAGTGCCCCTTGGGGATCACGATCCGAATCGGGTCGTCCCGGCCGCCGTCGGCGTAGTATGCCTCGAGATGTTTCCGGAGGAGCCCCGCCTGTACCCGCACGACTCCGTCTGTTTTGGGATTGAACGCCTCGCCCCGCTCGAAGACTTCGACGCCAATCGTGTATTCCTTCAGCCTCTCGCCCTCGCCAGCCAGCGTCTTCACGACGACGTAGCGAAGGAAGCTGGCGCGGTTGCGGGCAGAGCGAAACTGGGGGCTCTGAAGGACGCGGTCGAGCTGCTGCCGGATGTCATCGGCTTGCATGGCTCCCTCCGGGTCGGCCGCTGCTCGTGCCAGATTGGACCGACGGGCGTGGGCCTCCGCCAGTCCAGCCGAACGGCGGGTTATACAGTCTTCTGCACCGTGTGAACACCGTATATATACCCCATTGCACTCCCCTTCCCATCTCTCCGGTGTCAGGCTGTTGGAAAATTCACCGATCGTGCGCCTTTCCCCGGACCGGCCCGGTGAGTTAAGGAGGACGAAACAATGAGTGGGGGCATCTTGAAGTGCCTGGTGCTCATGGTGGGGATCGTCTGCGTGGCTTCACCTACCTGGGGACAAACCTTCGGTGCGCAAATCACGGGTCGGGTCACTGACGAGGCTGGGGCGGTCATTCCGGGTCTCGACGTGGTCGCGACGAACTTGGGAACCGGCGTCGCGCACGCGGCCGTTTCCAATGACGAGGGGATCTTCAGGATCTTCAACCTTCAACCGGGAGACTATCGGGTCGAGGCCGAGATCCCCGGATTCAAGAGGTTCGTGCAGCAGCCCATCACCCTACGCGTGAATGACAACGTGCCTCTGGACATCGTGCTTGCCGTCGGTGGCATTGCCGACGAGGTCACCGTCAGCGCCCAGGCATCGCTCCTGGAGACGGAAGACGCCAGCTTCGGCACCGTCATCAATGAGCGCACGATCAGAGAGCTCCCCTTGAATGTCCGTGACTCCATGGGGCTGATTGCACTGGCCCCAGGCGTGATCACCGCTGAAGGCTTTGGGACAGCCGGAGGAACCGACGTCGGTCGAAGCTTCTTCAAGTCCGACTTCAACGTGGGCGGTGGCATGATGCGGGGACAGGAGATTCTCCTCGACGGCGCTCCCAGCACCACAGCAGACCGCAACTTTGCCTCCTATGTGCCATCCGTGGACTCGACGCAGGAGTTCAAAGTTCAGGCCAACAGCTTCTCGGCCGAGTTCGGCCGGACCACCGGCGGGGTCGTGAACATCGTGACCAAGTCGGGGACGAACGACTTCCGCGGCACCACCTTCGAGTTTCACCGCAACAACGTGCTGGATGCGAACAACTTCTTTGCCAACCGCTCGGGCCTCGAGGAGGTGGACTTTCGCCGGGACCAATTCGGCATCAATACCGGGGGACCCATTGTTCGCGGTCAGACCTTCTTTTTCGCAGCCTACGAGGGGTTCCGCCAGGAATTCCCTGATACGACGTTGTCGACGGTGCCGACCGCTCGTCAACGGCAAGGCGACTTTTCTCAGACGTTCGCCGCCGACGGCAGCGTGATCAGGATCTACGACCCTGAGACGTTGACGGCGGGACCGGACGGAACCTTGGTTCGACAACCCTTCCCGGGCAACGTCATCCCACCCGACCGTCTGAATCCCGTGAGCCAGAGCGTCCTGGAGTTCTATCCGGAGCCGAACCTTCCAGGCGATCCCGTCACGGGCGCGAATAACTTCGCCTTTGGCAGCAAGTCCATCACGGACCGCGACCGCATGGACATCCGCGTCGACCATAATTTTGGTCAGACGAACAAGTTGTTTGGGCGTATCTCCTATGAGCGTAGCGATCGGGAGACGCCGAGGAATCTTCCCGGCCTTGCCTCGCCCGAGGCCCGGCTGCAACTCGATCAGTATTACCATATCGTCGTCGGAGACACGCATATCTTCTCACCCACGCTCACGGGAGACCTGCGGGTGTCCGTCACCCGAGCTCACCCGCAACAGACGAGTATTTCCGAAGGATTCGATCTCGGTCAGCTCGGCTTTCCGCAGGACTACGTCGATGTTGCGTCCCCACACTTTCCCACGTTCAGCATTGGCGACATGACAAATCTCGGCAACGGCATCTTCAACAACCAGCCACGGAACACGTACGCGTTCCAAGGGAGTGTCAACAAGGTCGTGGGCCGCCATTCGCTGAAAAGCGGATTCGACGTTCGCGTGCTTCGTTTTCACGCGCTTCAGGATACGAACCCGACCGGCACCTTCAACTTCGGCCGGCTGTTTACGCAAGGGCCCGATCCGCTGACGGCTCGAGCCGATGCCGGCTTCGGGCTTGCCTCGTTTCTACTGGGAACCGGCAGCGAAGGCAGCGTCAACCACACGCAGGGCCAGTCGCTGCAGCGGCTCTACTACGCGTTCTACGTTCAGGACGACTGGAAGGTCACGCCCCGGCTCACGCTGAACCTGGGGCTCCGCTACGATCTCGACTACGGCCAGACCGAGCGGTTCGACCGGCTGACCTTCATGGACCTGGACGCCCGCAGTCCGCTGAGCGACCAGGTGGGGTTGGAGTTACAAGGCGTCCTCCGCTACCTCGGTGACGATGGGGTGCCCCGCAATCAGTTGAAGACAGACAAGAACAACGTTGCTCCTCGGGTCGGTCTTGCCTATCAATTGAGCGATAGAACGGTGGTCAGGGCCGGTTACGGGATCTTTTATATTCCAATGGTGGTGATCGCAGACGGCGCCATTGGTTTCAACTCGTCCACACCGTGGGTTGCCACGCTCGACGATCTCAGGCCAGAAAACCTGATCTCCGACCCGTTTCCGCAGGGTTTCAACCTTCCCGAGAATGTTCGCGATCCGCTGACCAACGTTGGCTTTGCCATCTCCGGCTTCATTCACGACGAGCCCGTTGGCTACACGCAACAGTGGAATCTATCGATCCAACAGGAGCTCGGACGCAACTTCCTGATCGATCTCGCGTACTGGGGCAACAAAGGAACGAAGCTGCAGTACAGCGGATGGCGCGAGAACGATCTGCCGAACGAGTTCCTCTCTTTGGGCGCAGCGCTGAATGAGCCGGTCGACAACCCTTTCTTTGGCGTCATTCCGACCGGTCCGCTGTCTGGCCCAACCGTCGCTCGGGAGCAGTTGCTGCGGCCCTTCCCACAGTACACGGGCGTGACACGCACCCGGGTCTCTGCCGGCAACTCCATCTATCATGCGTTCACGCTGAAGGTGGACAAGCGGCTCAGCGAAGGGCTGAGCCTGATCGGGTCGTATACGCTCTCCAAGACCATCAGCGACACGCCCGGGAGAGACGTCAGTGGAGGGGTTGGGGGAATTCTCAACATGGAAAACCGCCGGGCGGAGCGATCGCTCTCTCCCTTCGACGTGCCGCAGCGCCTCGTGATTGGTTATGTGTACGATCTCCCGTTTGGCCAGAGCCGCAGATTCGGCGCCGACATGCACCCGGTCCTGAACGCCCTGGCTGGAGGCTGGACGTTCAGCGGCATCGCCACGTTTCAGAGCGGGTTTCCCATTTCCATCACCAGACGTTCGGTGAACGCCGATCAGAGTGCCAGGTTGGACGAGCCGACCATCGAGCAGTGGTTTGACACATCGGTGTTCAGTCCGGCGCCACCCTTCACGTTTGGCAACGTCGGCCCGGTGCTCCCCGATGTTCGGTCTGACGGCGTGAACAGTTTCGACTTCACGCTGGCCAAGACGGTTCCAATCACTCAACGATTTCGGCTGCAGTTTCGGACGGAGGTCTTCAATGCGTTCAACACGCCGCAGTTCGCGCAGCCGGACGGCGGCGTGACCAGTGCGAGCTTCGGCCAGGTGTCTGCACAGGCGAACGCCCCTCGCGAGATTCAGTTGGCCTTGAAGCTGTCTTGGTGATCCGCTAGACATCTTCTAAGGCCGAAGTCGTGAGAGATGAAGCAAGTTTCTGAAGGAGCGGCCTTAGAAGCTGTCTTAGGCGCGGCCGCCGTCGGCGGCCTCGCATCTAGTAGCGAAGATCCGCCCCACCGCGGTTCGCCTAGGCTCGGCGGTTTGAGGCGGAGCTTCGCTACAGAGTGATTGGCCATGATGCGACGGCTCTTGTCATTGGCACTGCTCCCCTGCCTGGGGCTCACGGCCCAGGCAGCGGAACCGGAATCCTACGATGTCGTCATCTACGGGGGCACGAGCGCAGCCGTATCGGCTGCCGTGCAAGTGGCTCGCATGGGCAAGACAGTGGCTATTGTCTGCCCCGAGGAGCACCTGGGCGGCATGAGCAGCAGTGGTCTTGGCTGGACTGACACGGGCGATAAGGGCGTCATTGGTGGAGTGGCACGAGAGTTCTATCATCGCGTGTGGCAGCGCTATCAAGATCCTGAGGCGTGGCGATGGCAGAAACGGGAAGAGTACGGAAGCCGCGGCCAGGGCACGCCTGCCGTCGACGGTGAGAGGCGTACCATGTGGATCTTTGAGCCCCACGTCGCAGAACAGGTCTTCGACGACATGATCGCCGACCTGAATATCCCCGTTCGCGGCAATCGTTGGCTCGACCGGAAATCAGGCGTACAAATGAACGGGACTCGCATTGTCTCCATCCGTATGCTCAACGGCGAGACCTACCGGGCAAAGGTGTTCATTGACGCGACATACGAAGGCGACCTGATGGCTGCGGCAGGTGTGGACTACCACGTGGGCCGCGAGTCCAACAGCGCTTACGGCGAGCAGTGGAACGGCGTGCAGAAAGCGGCACGACATCACTCACACTATTTCAAGCAGGCCGTGGACCCCTATGTCGTGCCTGGCGACCCTGCCAGCGGGCTTCTGCCGCGCATCAGTTCTGAACCGCCGGGAGAGACTGGCGAGGGGGACCATCGCATCCAGGCGTACTGCTTTCGAATGTGTCTCACCAAGGTTCCTGACAATCGTGTGCCCTTTCCGAGACCGCAGGGTTACGATGCGAGCCAGTATGAGCTGCTGCTGAGGGTTCTCGAGGCCGGCTGGCGAGAAGTCTTTAACAAGTTCGATCCCATCCCCAACGACAAGACTGATACCAATAACCATGGCCCTTTCAGCACCGATAACATTGGGATGAACTATGAGTACCCGGAGGCATCTTATGAGCGACGACAGAAAATCGTCAGCGAACACGAGCTGTATCAGAAGGGCCTGATGTATTTTCTGGCCAACGACTCTCGCGTCCCCCAGGATGTGCGGCAGCCCATGAGCGAATGGGGGCTGGCCAAGGACGAGTTTGCAGACAATGACCACTGGCCCTACCAGCTCTACATCCGTGAAGCCCGCCGCATGATCGGCAGCTACGTCATGACCGAGCAAGACGTCCTGACCCAGCGCCAAACGCCGGAACCGGTCGGCATGGGCTCGTATACGGTCGATTCCCATAACGTGCAGCGCTATGTGACCGCGGATGGCCACGTTCAGAACGAGGGTGACGTCGGCGTGCCCACCCGCCAGCCGTACCAGATCGCCTACCGCAGTTTGTTGCCCAAGAAGAGCGAGTGCACCAACTTACTGGTTCCGGTTGGTCTGTCCTCGTCCCACATCGCGTACGGGTCGATCCGCATGGAGCCGGTCTTCCTGATCTTGGGACAGTCGGCGGCGACTGCGGCCGTGATGGCGATCGACCGAGACATCCCCGTGCAGGCGCTCGACTATGAACAGTTGCGCCGGCGCTTACGCCAGGACGGCCAGGTCTTGGAATATGATCCCGCTCAATGAGCGGTTCCCTCTAGCAGGGTTCCACCATTCAGCATGTATGCTCGCCCTGTGGCTTTTGCTCCTGCCGCTGGCTGCTTCGGCTCAAGACTCGCGCGCAGACAGGCTGCCGCCTTTACCTCAACTACGCGTGGAGCTCTTTGAGCCTGCGATCCGGGATACCGTAAGCGCCGCGTATGAAGAGGCGCGCCGCAAACCGGCGGACGGGGAGGTTAATGGGCGCCTGGGGATGGTGCTTCAGGCGCACCAGCAGCTTGAATCCGCCGCCCAGTCCTACCAGCGTGCGAGCCTTCTCCAGCCTGGAGCCTTTCGCTGGCGGTATCTCCTTGGTACCGTCCAGGCGGAATTGGGAGAGACAGAGCAAGCTGCGGAATCGCTTCAATCCGCTCTCGACAGACAACCCGACTACTTTCCGGCTCGGCTGAAGCTGGCGGAAGCGCTGTTCGCTCTTGGTAACGCACGGGCCAGCCTGAATCTGTATGAGCAGCTCGCCACGGAGCATGCCGATTCATCCGTTCTTCACTACGGCTTGGGCCGTGTCCACTTCGCAGCCGGCAACCTTCGCCTGGCCGAGAGGAGCTATCGCAGGGCATGCGAGATTTCGCGTGACTTCCGAGCGGCGCATTACGCCTTGGCGCGGATCTACACAAAGCTTGGGGACACGGCGAAAGCCGAGAGACACCTGGCGTTGTATCGCTCGTCAAGGGGAGCCGCTCCCGCCCCGGAAGATCCGCTGATGCGCGACGTGGTCTCGCTTCGGTCGGGCGCCCGCTCCCACCTGGAACGAGGGCTCGCCCACCAGGACAAGGGAGAAATCGAGCGGGCCATCGCTGCCTATCATGAGGCCCTGAGGATTCAGCCCGACTACGTTCAAGCGCACGTCAATCTGCTTGCCGCGTACGTCTCCCTCAGCGATTGGGGAAAGGCCCGCCAGTACTATGAGAAAACGGTTGCTCTGCACCGTGATTCGGCTGAAGCGCATTACAACTACGGCATCGTCTTGAGTCGCCAGGGGAACAGGCTGAAGGCGCGCCGCGCCTTCCGAAAGGCTCTCCAGATCAATCCCTTCTACGCTGAGGCCCACAGTAACATCGGGTATATCGAAGCGCAGGACGGAGATCTGGAGCTGGCTGCCAAGCACTTCCGGCTGGCGCTTCAACACAGGCCAGGCTACCGGGAGGCCCAATACAATCTGGCGCGCGTGCTGATGGAGCGCAACGAATTTCACGACGTCATCGCTCTTCTCGAGCCCAGCGTCGACGTCGTAGATGACTACTCGCCGCGTCTCTTGCACACGCTTGCAGATGCGTGTACCCGGGCCGGTCTGTTTGAGAGCGGGATTTCATATGCTCGGAAGGCGGCCGAGCTCGCCGCTTCGCTCGATCAACATGCGCTTGCTAGCCAGATCCGGGAGGAGTTGAACGCAGCAGAGAAGGAGCTTTCAAAGCACCCTTGAGATCGATCCATCCGCTTGCAGCCCTGCTGACGGTGATAGCCGCAGTTCTGCCCGAAGCGTCCGCTCCCATAGAAAGCGCGGAGGTGTTTCAGGAAGTATCCGGCAGCGTGGGATTGCGCTTTGATCACTGTACCGGAGCCACCGGAGAGTTCTTTCTTCCTGAAATCATGGGCTCGGGCCTCGCTCTCTTCGACTACGACAACGACGGGGATCTCGACGTCTACCTGCTTCAGGGAGTCAGGTTGGAGGCTGCAAGGAAGCGCCTTCGCTTTCCGGAACAGTGCCGCCTGCCCGGTGGCCGGTTGTTTCGAAACGATCTCGAAAAAGGCTCGCTTCATTTTACCGACGTGACCGAAGGCTCCGGACTTGGCAGCGAGACGTTTGAGATGGGCGTTGCTGCTGGCGATTACGACAACGACGGGTATACCGACCTTTATGTGACGGGTTTCGGTTCAAATGCGTTGTATCGGAATAATGGGGACGGAACCTTCACCGACGTTACGACGCAGGCTGGCGTAGATGATGAACGATGGGGCAGCAGCGCAGCCTTCCTGGACTACAATCACGATGGCGCTCTGGATCTGTTTGTGGTCAACTACGTGGACTTCACCGTGCGAGGTAACAAGTCTTGCCGCGATGCCGTTGGAGAGAGAGACTACTGCAATCCCGCAGTCTACGACCCCCAGCCCGACGGTCTTTTTCGCAACGAAGGCAACGGGCGATTTACGGACGTGTCTCACGAAGCTGGAATCGGCGGAGCGTCAGGAGCGGGCCTCGGGGTCGCGATGGGAGACTTCAACGGAGATGGACGAATCGATGTTTACGTTGCCAACGATGGCACGCCGAACCACCTGTGGCTGAACCAGGGTGATGGCACATTTCGAGAGGCCGGTCTCATCTCGGGCAGCGCCTACAACCGCGATGCGGAGCCGGAAGCCGGCATGGGCGTCGCGATCGCGGATTTCGACCGAGACTCAGATGAAGACATTTTCGTGACGAATCTCACTCGGGAGAGCAACACCCTTTATCGGAATGACGGGGCGGCCGATTTCACGGATGTGACGCTCGAGCTGGGCTTGGGCCCTGGGAGCATCCCTTACACGGCCTTCGGCACGGCGTGGCTCGACTACGACAACGACGGGTTGCTCGATCTGTTCGTGGCCAATGGTGCCGTGGCGATTGAGGAAGCGCTGCGAGGCCAAGGATATCCTTATCACCAGATCAACATGTTATTCAGACAGCAATTGCCGGGTCGTTTCACCCGAGTCGGCGGCGAGACGGCTCTCGAGCTCCGAACGGTCAGTCGCGGTGCTGCAGCGGGAGACATCGATAACGATGGAGACGTGGATATCCTGATTTCCAATAACAATGGTCCAGCTAGACTGCTTCTGAATCGCTCAGGCTCACGGGGCCACTGGATTACGGTAAGGCTTGAAGGTCGGGTGAGCAATCGCGAGGGGCTCGGGTCTCTGGTGACAATCGTCGCGCATGGGTCACCTCCTTGGTTCCAACGGGTTCGATCCGATGGAAGCTACCTTGCCTCGAGCGACCCGCGTGTGCACCTTGGGCTGGGAGAGAGCACCACCGTGAAAGAGATTAGAGTCTGCTGGCCGACCGGATGTTGTGAAGTGTGGGAGAACGTCGAAACAAATAGACTGGTGACCCTAAAAGAGAGCAGCGGGAAACGAACTAAGGCTACGACTGAGACTGGGAGCTCCACGCGACGAGGGGCTCCGTGCGGCACCCATGCAGAACCCGCCCATTCCCGCTGATCCACATGAGGAGTACGCGCGCCGCCTGGAGGCGCGCCGCACGGCGCTGGCCACGCAAGACAAGCGTCACGTGGCACTGGGTAACCTCCGACTGCTGGTCTTGTTTGTCGCTGTCGCGATGGCCATTGCGGCCTTTGGCGCCGGCATGTTCTCCGGCTGGTGGTTGCTCGCTCCGGCGGCCGTGGCCTGGTGGCTTGGTGGGCGGCTACAGCGCGTGGAAACCGAGCGAGCCACACTCTCGCGCGCCGTGGCCTTTTATGAGCGCGGCCTGGCGCGGTTGGACAGCCGCTGGGCGGGCACGGGTGAGACCGGGGCGCGCTTCATCGACGAGCACCACCTCTACGCGCAAGACCTGGACATCTTCGGCAACGCATCGCTGTTCGAGCTGCTCTCGACGGCACGTACTCGCATGGGGGAGGACACGCTGGCGGCCTGGCTCAGGGCACCCGCGTTGCCGGACACCGTTCGCGCTCGTCAAGAAGCGGTGGTAGAGCTCGCGCCGCAGCAGGACTTGCGCGAGGACCTCGCGGTGATCGGCGAGAACGCGCGAACCGGTGTCCATCCGGAGGCGCTGGCCGCGTGGGGCGAGCGCGAGCCCATACTCGAGTCCTCGCCGTTCCGCGTGGTGGCGTGGGTGCTCTCGGTGTTGGGAGCGCTGGCGATCGTCGCCTTCAGCACGTCTTTCCTGGCTGCAGCCGGCGTGCTCGACAGGCCAACCGCCAGCTTCATGGCTTGGTTCTTCATGGCTTGGCTGCCACCCTATTTCCTGATCATCGCCGTCACGGTCGCCATGGTCCTGTGGATTTTCAGGCAGCGGACGAGCCGGATCATTCACGAAGCCGCCGAGGCCACGCAGGATCTCGATCTGCTCGGCGGTGTCCTCCACAGACTGGAAGCGGAGCGATTCAGCGCACCGCGCCTGGCGACGATCCGGTCAGAGCTGGACATCGAAGGCAGACCGCCCTCACGTCGGATCGCCCAGCTTCATCGGTTGATGGACCTGGTAGATTCCCGCCACAACATGTTCATGGCGATCATCGCGCCCTTTCTCCTCTGGGATCTCCATCTCGCTTACGCGCTCGAAGACTGGCGGCGAACGTCTGGTCCGGCAATGCGTCGCTGGCTGAATGCCGTAGGCGAGATGGAGGCATTCTCGTCGTTGGCCGCTTACCGCTACGAGCATCCGCTCGACGTCTTTCCGGAATTCGTTGCGGACGCGCCCTGTTTCGACGGCGAAGCGCTAGGTCACCCGCTGCTCGCGCAGAACGTGGCGGTTCCCAATGACGTTCGCATCAGCGGTCCTTCGACTCGCCTTCGCGCAAGCGCTTCGGCGGAGCAGGCTCCCGTGCGCGCAAGCGCTTCGGGCGCGTTGCAAGTGCTGGTCGTGAGCGGCTCGAACATGTCGGGCAAGAGCACGCTCCTCCGAACGATCGGGGTCAACGCGGTACTCGCCCAGGCGGGCGCGCCGGTCCGCGCGCGGCGACTACGGTTGTCCCCCGTGACCGTCGGCGCGTCCATTCGGATCCAGGATTCGCTCCAGGAAGGCACGTCCCGCTTCTACGCGGAGATCACGCGGCTGCGCCAGATTATGGACAAAGCTGACGAGGCTCCGCCGGTGTTGTTTCTGATCGACGAGTTCCTCCATGGCACGAACTCGCACGACCGGCGCATTGGGGCCGAAGCCATCGTCCGCGGCCTGGTAGACCGCCGTGCCATCGGACTCGTCACCACCCACGATCTGGCGCTAGCGCACATCGCGGACACGCTCGGTCCCCGCGGCGCCAATGTGCACTTCGAGGATCACCTCGAAGACGGCCACATGCACTTCGACTACCGCTTGCGCCCGGGCGTGGTGCAAAAGAGCAACGCCATCGAGCTGATGCGCTCCGTGGGATTGGATGTGTGACGTCCCCGCGCGGCGTCACACGGTACGCACGGTGCTCGGCCGCGAACATATATTCGGACCAGCAGATTTATATACTTATTGCACCCTGATGCTGCCACTGGCCGTGGACAGCGCCAGTAGGCTGCCACCACCTCGCACGGTACCCTGGAGCCTCTTTCGGCCGACCGTCCCTTGGATTGTCACGGGATGATCGACGTCAATCGAACCGGAGCTGGACCGGGCGTCGATCCGGAAGGCAGCTTCGTCAGGCACGTCGATCGTGATGCTGCCCGACGAGGCATCAACGGTCCAGTCGCCGTTGGGCTCGCCGTCGACCCGGATTCCCCCGCTGCTCGAGTCGAGCTCGGCCGCGCCGTTGATGCCGGAGATCTCAATCGATCCTGACCCGGTGTGCGCCTTCACGGTGCCTTGCCCCAGAAGGGAGGCGGTGATTCGGCCGCTTCCGGTCGACGCTGTTAGGTCGCTGTTCACATCGCGTGCCTTGATAGAGCCGCTGCCGGTCTCGGCCTCCGCGCCCTGCCCCACGGCCTCGAGTGTCACGCTGCCCGAGCCTGTGTGGGCGCGAACGCGACCTGCGACGTTCGAGACGTGAACACTGCCCGAACCGGCCTCGGCCTGCGCAGTCCCTTCCAGGCCATCGATCGTGATGCTGCCCGAACCGCTGTCTGCGGTAACGTCGGTCTCTGCTGGTACCGTCACGTCATAGCTGATCGAGAGCCGTCTCCTGACTTCTTCCTTTTCGGGTAACGCCAGTCGGATGCGGTTTCCGTCCTGCGCAATTGGCGGCTTCGCTTCGACCTCCCGTATATAGGCGGCCACATCGCCCATTTCAAGCCAGCGCCTATGCGCGCGGATGGTGCCCTTCACCTGAACGGTCCCGCCGCCGCCGCGCCGGACCGTGATGCCGCCCGACGCCGTCTTCACCTCCAAGGTGACCGGACCGGAAACGGAGAGCGTCCGCTCGAACTGGCCATCCTGTGCCGAGGCCACGCCTGCCAGCCCCACGATGGCAGCCCCAAACACCACAACGAGTCGCATACCAGGTCGTACGGTCATCTCGGCTTCCTCCCTAGGTTGTGGCGAGCCCTGCGCGCCCCACGGCCAAAGCGCGCAGCTCCCTGTCCTGCGCTGTTAGACGGGAGGCCACGCTGAAGGGTTCATCCCTGTTTTCCAGCTTTCGTAGTAACGTCATCTCACAATCCCGTCGTGCACCGCCGTCAAGGAGAGGGAGTCGACATGCCGTACGATGTTCCGCAACTGCTCCAGATGTCACAACCCGAGCTCGATACACTCTTCACCAACAGCGCCCCGGGGGAAATCCCCGATGGCGAAGCGCACGGCACCGCGATCGTCGCTCCTGGTTCGACCTACACGGCGGAGATCGCCAGGTTCATCAACCTTTTCGCCTGGCAGGGAAAAGTCTTCGATGCACAGCGCGGGGTGCTGAAGAACAAGATCCTCTCCTTCGGACTCAACGCGATCATCGCCAAGATCTACAAGGCGCCGAGTTGGCTCGACGACCAGGAGTGCATCGTCCTCGATTACTCCGACACCTCGCTTCTCGCTCAGTGGGTTCGCGACGAGATCCGCCAGATCGAACCCGGCTTGTATCTCGGAAAAGTCTACTGGGACAAGAAGCGGCTGATGGATTTCGCGCTCGAGTTCTAGCGGGCCACGACCTTCGGCCGCGCCCCCCGACGCTCACTCGACGCACCGAAACTTGACTCAAAGAGTCAAGTTTTCGGTGCCTCAAGGGTTCTAGCTACCTGGCATCGCGGCGAATGAGCTTCGCGTTCGAATCCACGGTCGCGAGCCGAACGCTCGTGCGGCGGCTGGATGACCTGCGGGCGATCGGGTACAACGGTTCTGAAGCAACCCCCGCCGAAGGCGAACACTGAGGCGTCACCTCGCCGCGCTGCCTGTACCCTCTATAGCACGTCAAGGTATTCGCGCACGACGCGGTCGAGGCCGTGAAACAACGCTCGGCTGATGAGCGCATGGCCGATTGACACCTCCGCGAGGTACGGCAACTCGCGAAACCTCACGAGGCTTCGGTGGTCGAGGTCGTGTCCGGCGTTCACACCGAGGCCCAGGTCGTGTGCAACTGTGGCCACCTTCGCAAAGTGCTGGAAACTGCGCTCACCCTCATCGGAGCTCTCGTTGAACGCCCGAGCGTAGGGCTCGGTGAAGAGCTCGACCCGGTCGGGGCGTAGCGACGCCGCCCATCGAACGGCCTCCAGGTCAGCGTCGATGAACAGGCTCACCCGGATGCGAGCTTCTCGAAGCTCCTCGATCGTGCGCCGCAGCTCGACCACCGGTGTCTCTGCCGGCCAGCCGCCTTGACTCGTCCGCTCCCCCACCAAGACTGGCACCAAAGTGCACTGGTCGGGTTTGACCTCATGCACGAGCGCCATCAAATCCGGCCTCGCGTCCCCCTCGATGTTGAGCTCGACCCGGTCGTCACGAGACCGCGCCAACTCCGCAGCGATGTCGCGAACGTCACGGAAGGTGATGTGGCGCGCGTCGGCGCGTGGATGCACCGTGATGCCGGCCGCGCCCGCGTCGAGACAGACGCGAACGGCTTCGACGACGCTCGGCACGTCGCCACCGCGCGAGTTGCGCAGGGTCGCCACCTTGTTGACATTGACGCTCAGTCGGACCATGGACCATCCGGGTCGGTCGGATCTGTCTTAGGACGTGACCTTGGAATTCGGCTGCTGACGGACCTGCAGGGGGACACCCACGTAGGCGGTGTTCGCTGGGAGCTTGGTGAACTTCGGCACGAACGTGAGCGCGCCGATCTGACAACCGGATCCAACCTCGACGCCGATGCCCACAACGCTCCCTGTGCCGACCACGACGCGATCGCCGAGCCGAATGCGCGCGGTGCGGAGACGCCCGCTCTCGACCGTGTGGCCGGAGATGTGCGCGGAACCCCCAATCACGACATGGTCGCCGAAATCGAGCAAGTGGTGGTCGCTCACGGCCAGGCTGTTGACGTACACGCCTCGACCCAGGCGCGCGCCGCTCATGCGAAGGTAGAACGTCCACAGCGGCGTGGCCCGCAGCAGCGTGCCCGCCAGGACGCGCACCACGTGCGTCAGCACCATCTGCCGAACCCAGTCGAGTAGTGGCCAGTCGAAATCCGTGAGACGTGTGTCCACGCCCGCCTCCACGCGCCATCCCAGGAGCCGTGTGGCGAGCGCCGAGCACGTCATCAGCGCAACCGCGAACAGGACGTAGACGGGGACGAGAGCCGCACCGAGGACCGCCGGTCGAAGGATGCCAAGCCCCGCCGTGTGGTGCGCCATCGTCGTCCATAGCACGCCTGCCGGCCAGACCGCGAGACCGAGGATCAGGCACTCCACGACCGCGCAAGAAAAGATCGTCCACGTGACGCGGCGCGCGACGCCTGGCTGACGCCCACCCACTGCCGCCGAGCCGCCGCACGCGGTATCGTGTCGATTCCCCGCCATCTTCGGCCTTCCGTCGGCGCACGGCGACCACGGTTCGCCACCGCTCCCCGCGACTATAAGGTAATCGAAGTCGAGACTATCCGGAGGTGATGATCGCGGACACTAGCTCACGCCAAGGCCACGTCGAGCACCATCATGATCACGAAGCCGACCAGCGTGGCGACAGTGGCGGCGTCGCCATGGCCTCCCTGTTGTGATTCGGGGATGAGCTCCTCGATGACAACGTAGATCATGGCACCGGCGGCAAATGCCAGCGCGAATGGGAGCAGCGAACGCACCGTCAGGACGGCAAGCACCCCAGCTACCGCGGCGATTGGCTCAATCACTGCTGAGAGCTGTCCGTACCAGAGGCTCTTCGGAATCGACATGCCCTCCCGCCGGAGTGGGAGCGAGACCGCCGTGCCTTCAGGAAAGTTCTGCAGCCCGATGCCAATCGTCAGGGCGATCGCGCCGGCCAATGTGCTCCCGCCCGTGCCAGCGCCACCATCAGCGGCGGCCCCGAAGGCGACGCCAATGGCCAAGCCTTCCGGCACGTTGTGGAGCGTGATGGCCAGCACCAAGAGGGTGGCGCGCTGCCAGCCGGTGCGAACGCCCTCGGCGGCGCTGACGGCGAGCCCGGGGTGGAGGTGCGGCAGGAGCTGATCGACGAGACGCAGGAACAGCCCCCCGGCGAGAAAGCCCAGCGCGGCCGGCAGCCACGCCGCGTAACCGAGCTGCTCGGCCAGCTCGATGGCGGGTAGCAGAAGAGACCAGACGCTGGCGGCAATCATCACGCCCGCGGCGAAGCCGAGCATGACGTCGAGCAGACCAGCCGGGAGACGCCGGGTCACGAGCACGAGGGCCGCGCCCAGGGCGGTGACACTCCAGGTGAAGAGCCCACCGATGAGCGCCTGACCCACCGGGTCGATCGATTGCAGCCAATTGATCATGACCTCAACCCGCGAGCACCGAGCCCGACCAGGCCAGCATCCCGAACGGTCGCATCCGCCCTGCGCCCGGCACGGGCGACCATAACACGCCTTACTCCTGGCAAGGGTCCCTTGACGGCACGTCGCGCGGCCTTCAGAATGCCGCTGTGCGGTGTGTGATTGCGCTCATCCTCGCGACTGTTGTTGCACTTGCGGTCTCCGCGCAACAGGCTGGCGTCCATGCGGAGGCCGAGACCGCACTGGCCCGTACATGTTCAGGCGCGCACACCGACCCGCCAAGTCATGCGGCTGATGCCGCGCTGCACATACTGGCCGGCGCGGTGTCGGCTTCGCAGCTCCGCGCGCCCGGCGCCTTGATCGCATACGGGATCTGGCTACCAAGGGCGCACCCCTCGCACAACGCTGAATCCAGTTTGCAGGCTCGTTCAGGCCTTCACATCACGCCTCAGTTCCGTACGTTTCCCCTGCTGATCTGATTTTCACCGGCGCTCGAATTCCATCAGTCGTGGTGTGTCTTCGTGCAGTTGGGAGGAGTCTATGAACAGCAGACTACGCTGGAAGGTTGTCGGCATTTTTGCGGTGACGTTCGCGGTTTCTATCTTCGCTTGGTATCCGCTCGTCGCCGAGAAGCTCGGCATGAAGGGTCCCGACTTCATCCTACAAAAACGGCTACGGCTCGGGCTCGACCTCGAGGGCGGCGTGCACTTCGTGTTGCGAGTGAATACCGATGACGCGGTACTCGCCGAAACACGAGCCACGGCTGCCCGGTTGGATGAAGCCCTGCATCAGCATGGCGTGGAGACAGGTGCCATAGAGGTACTCAACCCCCGCCAGTTTCGTGTGCATAACGTGAACAGCGCGCGGGACAAGGTACTCCGGCAAGTGTCGGGTGAGCTGGCCGGCAACTTCGACCGCGAGCCTGGAGTCGGTGAAACGTACACATTCACGATCAATCCAACGGCTCTTGCGACCCTACGCGAAGACACCGTCACGCAGGCGAGGCAAACCGTCGAACGGCGTGTGAACGAGCTTGGAGTCGCGGAACCGCTCATCGCCGTCCAGGGCGCTGCCAGGGATCAAATCCTCGTGCAACTGCCGGGGATGACGGATGTCGAGCGCGCGAGAGAAATCCTTGGCGAGACGGCCCGGCTCGAATGGAAGCTCGTCGAGCGAGGTCCTGCTCCAACCCGCGAGGCGCTGCTCGAGGCCATCGGGGGTGTGGTGCCGCCGAACACCGAGGTGGCAATCGATGTTCAGGATTCGGCGACCAGCGGCTCGAGCTCGTATTACCTGGTCCGGAGCGCAGCTGCCTTGACGGGAGGCGATCTCCGAAACGCACGGGCGATACGTGATGAGCACAATCAGCCGGCCGTGGGATTTTCGCTGACTCCCGAGGGAGCGAGACGGTTCGCGCACCTCACTGGCCAGAATGTCGGGCGCTACCTCGCCATCCTCTTGGATGGACGCGTGCAGTCGGCGCCAGAGATCGAAAACCGCATCCCCGGGGGAGAAGGCTATATTCGGGGAAGCTTCACGCAACAGCAAGCCGTTGATCTCGCGTTGGTCCTTCGTACGGGCGCGCTGCCCGCTTCCATGACCTATTTGGGTGGGCGGTATGTGGGGCCGACGCTCGGGAGCGAATCCATCCAAGCCGGCATTGTGGCCTCGCTCGCGGGAATGGCGCTGATCGCCGTCTTCATGCTCGCGTACTACCAGCGGGCGGGGATCAACGCGCTGGTCTCGGTCGTGGTCAACCTCCTCCTGCTGCTTGGGGCTCTGGCGTATCTCGGGGGCGCCTTGACGCTCCCAGGCATCGCCGGGCTGATCCTCACAATCGGGATGGGCGTCGATTCGAACGTGCTGATTTTCGAGCGCATCAAAGAAGAGCTGAGAACGACCAAGGGCATCAAGGCCGCCGTGGCTGCAGGGTTCGATCGCGTGTTCCTCACCATTCTCGATACGCACATCGCCTCGCTGATTGCCGCCGCCTTCTTGTTTCAGTTCGGCACAGGGCCCATCCGCGGCTTCGCCACGACGCTGACGATCGGTTTGCTCGCCAACGTGTTCACGGCGGTACTGGTGTCACGCACGATCTTCGAGGCAACGCTGTCGCGACGTGGCGCTGCACGGTTGAGCATCGGAACCGTCCAGATTTTCAAGGCACCACAGTATGACTTCATCAGATGGCGCCGACACGCGCTGGCACTATCAATCGTGGTGATCCTGGCGGGCGTCAGCCTCATGGTGAGCCGGGGAGGCCTCCCGCTTGGCATCGATTTCTCGGGCGGGACCATCGTGATCGTCAAGTTCAGGGAGGCCGTGTCCGAGGGGCTGATTCACAACGCAATCCCGGGTGAGGAGGTGGTTCAGCGGTACGGTGAGTCGGCTGAGAACACCTTGCTGATTCGGCTTCCACAGGTTGAGGACGCAACAGAAGGCACGATTCTCGAGGAGGAGGTGAATCGGGTCGTCGCCGCCCTTCAGACGACTGATGTGCCCCGGTTCGAGGTGGTTGGCACCGAGCTCGTGGGGCCCACCATGGGAGCCGACCTGCAGCGCAAAGGCCTGTACGCGACGGCAGCCTCTATTATGGGCATCACGCTCTACATCGCGTTGCGATTCCGCCCGAGCTTTGCCGTCGGCGCGATCGCCGCGACGCTTCATGACATCTTCGTCACGCTGTCGTTCCTGAGCCTGTGTGGCTACGACCTCTCGCTCAATGTCGTGGCGGCAATTCTGACGATCACCGGCTATTCCGTGAACGACACGATTGTCATGTTCGATCGCGTCCGCGAGAATGTCCGGACGATGCGCCGAGATACGCTCGAATCGGTCGTCAACAACGCCGTCAACCAAACGCTTGGGCGGACGGTGATCACGGCCGGGACGACGTTCATGGCGGCCGTGGCATTGTTCATCTTCGGCGGTGAGGTGTTGCATGGGTTCGCCTTCACGATGCTGGTTGGCATTGTCAGCGGAACCTATTCGACCATCTTCATTGCGGCAGCGATTGCCGTGATGATGAGCCGACGATTCGACCCGGACGCCGCTCGCGCAACAAGGCGCGGCACTGGTTGATCGAGATTGGTGCGTGGATTACACGTTCCGCAAGGCCGTGGCGGGATTCACCCGAGTTGCCCGGCGGGTCGGCGCGTAGCTCGCCAGAGCCGACATGCCCAGCAGCAGCAGGCAGGTTCCCCCGAGCGTCAACACGTCGAGCGGCTGCACGCCGAACAGGAGGGTTACGATCGAGCGCACGGCCACCAACGACACCGCGAGTCCCAGCACGATTCCGGCGCTCGTCAGCCGCAAAGCCTGCCCCAGGATCATCCGCGACACGTGGCTGTGCTCAGCTCCGAGCGCCATGCGAATGGCGATCTCCGTGGTTCGTTGCCTGACCGTGTACGACGTGATGGCGTAGACGCCGAGCATCCCCAGCCCCAAGGCGAGTGCAGAGAACAGGCCGACAAGGGCCGCCCGCAGGCGTGGCTCCGCCAGCGACTCTCTCGCGACCTGCTCCATGGTGCGGACGCGAGTGACGACGGCACTCCTGTTGACTGCGGCGATCTCCCGCCGGACAGCTGACGCCAGTCGGTCCGGGTTGTTCTCGGTTCGCACCAGCAGCATTGGCTCGTACAGGGGAGACTGCTTATAGGTGTAGTACATCTCCGGCTGCACCCCGGACGCGAACCCCGCGGAACGCACGTCCGCGACCACGCCCACGATCTCGCGCCACTCGATATCTCCGGGATGGCGCAGACGGCGGAAGCTCCCGAATCGCTCGCGGCTGCCAAGGGCGAACCGCTTCCCGATCGGATCCTCACCCGGCCAGTACCGCTCGGCTGCCGTTCTGTTCAAAATTGTGACCAACCTACCGGCGGCTGTATCGGACTCTGTGAAGAGCCGCCCTTTCTCGAGCGGAATACCCAACGTCTTGAAATAACCTGGGGTCACGGCCGTCCGCACGACCTGCGGTGACTGGGCTGCCGGCAGCGGTGGGCGATCTTCCCTGGTAATCGCCTGCTCCGCGGGCCCTCCATTGAGTGGCGTCTGGGTGGACGCCCCGACGCTTCGCACACCGGGCAGGGCCGCGACGCGAGGAATTAGCTCCTCCAGGAACTGCGCGCCGTGTCCGCGCAGCGGTCCTGTCGTCACGTCCATCGACACGGTCAGGATCCGCTCGATTCCGAAGCCGACGTCCACCGCGCGGAGGTTCGCGACGGTCCTGATGAGGAGACCGGCGCCTGCAACCAGAACCACCGCCAGCGCCACCTCGCTCACGACCAGCGCCTGGCGCAGCCGCTTGCTCGTGGCGCTTTCCGTTTGGCCTCGGCCGCGCCAGTCCATCGCCCGCCATTCCACGAGAGGTGCCACTCCGCAGATCACGCCACTGATCACGGTGAGGAGTGCCGCGAACGCGAGCACGGCAACGTCCATCCTGATGTCAGCGATGAGCGGGCGACTCTCGAGGGCGCCCGCCAGCCCCCGCTGCGTCCCAAACGCTGCTATCACCCCGGCGACCGCGCCCAATCCGCACAGCAGCAGGCTTTCGAGGGTTAACTGGCGTGCAAGCTGCCATCGCGTCGCACCCAGAGCCATACGCGTCAGCAACTCCATCCGTCGTCCCACGCCGCGAGAGAGCAGCAAATTGGCCACGTTCGCGCAGGCGATCAGCAGTACGCATCCCGCGGCGCCAAACAGCGTCCACAGGGCGCGAGTATGCGTTCCGACCAGGCTGTCGCGCAGGGGCTCGACCTTCACCTGCGCCACGCGCGATGCGCTCGGATGACGTTCCGAGACTCGTCGAGCGATCGCCGTGAGCTCGCTCGCGGCACGCTCGCGTGTCACGCCAGGCTTGAGCCGCGCGAAGACCGTGTACCAGGGCAAGCCTCGATCCGCGGTATCGGGAGGCGGTAGCGGCCCGGCACCCCAGTCCCCGAGTGACAACCAGATCTTCGCTCCGCGCGGGAAGTCGAAGCCGGCTGGCATCACGCCGATGACCGTGAACGGTCCTCCCCCGAACGTGTCGACTTCGATCGTCCTTCCCAATACCATCGGGTCGCCGCCGAACTGCTGCTGCCAATACGAATGGCTGATGACCGCGTTGCGCTCGCCCTCGCGCAGGTCATCTCGATCTGCCAAGGCCCGACCGAGGATCGGCTGAATGCCCATGACCCGGAAGAACCCCGATGACGCATAGATACCCTCGACGCGTTCCATGCTGTTTCTGCCAACGACGTTGAACGTCCAGCTTGCGTTGAACGTCCAGCTCGGTCCGTTCCAGTTCGGCAGCACACCCATGGCTTCGAAGACGCTGCTCTGCGCTTCCCAATCCACGAAGTTGGAGCCGCTGACCCTCCGCCGAGTGACGCCTCGCTCGGGGTCGCTCTCCCACAAGGTCACCAAACGGTCTTGATTGGGAAACGGCAGTGGCCTGAAGAACACCGCGTGGATGACGCTGAACATTGTCGTGCTGGCCCCGATGCCGAGCGCCATCGTGGCGATGATCAGCGCTGCGAACGCCGGGTTTCTTCTGATCCCACGCCACGCGAACCGAATGTCGTTCTGTAACACCAGCGGTCTCCATTGGTTAGCTCGCAAGGTTCTTCGCCAGCAGAGACCCAGCCTTCGCGCCCGCTACGGCCCGCTGCCGATGGTCGGCGGAGATCGAGCCCTCCTTCATGAGCGAGGCTGCAAACTCCATCTCCGGATGGGAGCCGCCCAAGTCGAGCGCCTTGCGTACGAAGTGATATCCGTCCAGACCCTCCGGCTCGCTCCGAAGCATCCAGGATGAACGCTCAGCCCCCGACAGCATGTCCCACTGATAGATGTGGCTCGCCTGCCGGTAGGACTCGATCAGGTAGCCGGCGTCGAACCAGGCCAGGGGATCGGGCGATCCTTCAGCCGCCGCCGTCAGCGCCCGCCCTAGCACGGCGGCCAACAGCTCGGCCGCGACCCGCCGGTCCTGTGCCGCGTAAATTGTCGCGCGGCGCAAGTTTTCCATGCGGGCCAAGACTGGTGCGTCGTCCGACAAGAGCCGCAACGTATCGGCGGTCAGCCGCGCGACATCGTAGGAACGGTCGGGCGCCTTCCAGTCGGTAGCAGTGCTCCACGGCAGCACGGATGCCGTGCCGGCGTCGAACTGACGGCAAATGAGTGGCGGGCCGGCCTCAGCCGCGTGCGACACCGTGAACAGCACACCCAGGGCGAGAACACTCCTCTGAACGATTTGGCGCTTACGGCACATAGCAACCTCCTTGCATGGTCGGACGAATGTCCGATGTGAAGTGTTGCAGCGGAACTGCACGGCCACCAGTGAGTTGCGGTGAGTGTAACCGTTAGTAACGGTGACACGGCACCGGAGGCCCGTGTCCTTGGCGCCGATTTGGTCCATACTGGCGATGTGCAGCCCAGCCCCGACGCGGTTCGTCGTCAGCTCGATCGCGTGTTGGCGAGCCCAGCGTTCGCCAACGCCGACCGCCTCAGCCGCTTCCTGCGCTACGTCGTTGAACGCGCGCTCGCCGGGGAAGGGGATCGACTGAAGGAGTACGTCATTGGTCTCGAGGTCTTCGATCGCGACGAGCAGTACGATCCGCGTCTGGACTCCATCGTTCGGGTCGAGGCGGGCCGCTTACGGGCCAAGGTCGACGAGTATTACCAGCGAGAAGGTGGCGACGAGGCGGTGATCATCCGCCTGCGGCGGGGCAGCTACGCGCCCGTCTTTGAAGCACGCGATGCGGCGGCGTCGGTTGCCCCGCCCCCGGACGGCTCGAGATCCACGCGTGCTGGGAGACTGGCGGGATGGCGTCTTGGGCTCGGCGTCGTTGCCGTCGCCGCGCTTCTCGTGGCCATTGCGGCCTGGCGGACGGGACTTTGGGCGACCGGCGAGGCAGCCAGGCCCGCGATCACCATCGCGGTGTTGCCCTTCGCACACTACTCGACCGAGGCAGCCGACCAGCTCCTCGCTGCGCGTGTCACCGACGGCGTGACCAGCGAGCTTGCGCGTATCGGCACGCTGGCTGTCGTGTCTCGCACCAGCGCGCTGCGGTTTGCCGACAGTGGCAAGCCGCTGAGGGAAGTGGCACAGACGCTCAACGCAGACGTTGTGATGGAAGGCAGCCTGCTGACGGACGGGGACCGCGTGCGCGTGGAGGCTCGGCTCGTCGATGCCGCCCGAGACCAGAAAGTCTGGGTCGAGGATTTCACCGGGCGCGTAACGGAGGTTCGCGAGCTTCAGCGCCGTATCGCGGCCGCTGCCGCGGCGGCTGCCGCAGCGCCACGGCACCAGTAGCGGAGGGCAAGGCGCGACGTCACTCGGCCGCGGCTGGCACGTCCGCGAGCGCGAAGCTTGGCTCGATCTCCACCCGCGCTGACACTGAGTTGGCGATGAAGCAGTTCTGGTGCGCCTTGTCCACCAGCTCACGCGCCTGCGCCTCCTCGGCACGGCCTTCGAGCGTGATGCGCGGTCGCAGAATCACACGCGCCACCCGCATCTTCCCGTCGACGAGCGCCAGGTGTCCCTCTGCATCGTCCGTATAGGCCACCACGGCGATCCCGCGCTTGGCGGTGAGATATAGATACGTCAGCGCTTGACAACCTGACAACGCGGCCACCAACAGTTGCTCGGGGTTTGCCCGTGAGGCATCGCCGCGGTAGCCTGGCGCCGCTGACATCGGGAGCGAGAGGGAGGCGATCGAGACGTCGAGGTCGCGGCTAAAGGTGGCTGGATCACGAGTCGCACCCTTGGCGGCGCCAGACCAGTCGAGATGAGTGTTGAATACGTCAGCCATGTGCCCAGGATACTCTGGGTGCCTCGGTACTGAAAGCGTCGCAGCTCGATCAGCGTTTCTTGGGATAGCCGGAATCGGCCTTGATCTCGCGAATCTGCAGGATGTGGCGTTGCGTGTGCGTCGAGATCATGAGAAACCACTGATAGACGTCCATGCTGCCGTTCAACAGGCGACGCGACCGCAGGTCGTCTCGCGTCGTTCTGGCGTACTCGCGCATGGTCTTGCGCAGCTTCCGGAACTCGGCCACCGCCTCTTTCACGTTGTCCCAGCGGCCCGTTGGGAGGTCCGCCTTCACAGCCTGCTCACGCTGCGTGCGATCGATGCCGTACCAGAGGATGTCGGCGTCCGTCACCTCGGACTTCTCTGCTGCCGGTTGCTTCATCGAGTCCTGGAGCCGCTGCCAGTACCGGGCGTCGCCAATCGCCAGATGCTCGACGACTTCCATGATCGTCCAGCGCTCCGGCGCCATCCGGTACTGCAGCTGATCGCGTGACAATCCCTCCAGCTCGCTCAGCAGCCAAGCCTCGGTCATATCTAAGTGCGCCAGCAGATGCTGGCGATCTCGCTCCGTCATCGCATCGCCCGCGCGCGGAACAGCAGCCAGCAGCGTCATGAGCATTGACGTGACGAGTGTTCGCATGGCGTGGCCTCCAACGCTAGGACACTAGAATCCACCACGGTCCCCGCGCCGTCAACGCTCATGTTGCCGCGCTTGATCGGTGCATCGGTCCATCGACCGGTTCGTGCGGCGATGGTATGCTGTCGAATATGCCAGAGGCTGCGAGAGTGCCTTCGCCGCACCCGGACCTGCTCGACCTGGAAGCACGATACGATAGGCCGCTCATGCAGCGCCGCGACTTCATAGCCACCCTCGTCGCCGGCACGCTTCTCTCGCGTGCGGTCCGTGGCCGTGAGCTTCCCAGCGATCTCGAGGTCACCCGGCTCGTTGGTTTCGACCTCCCCACCCGGCGGTCCAAGATCGCGGGGAAGAACTCTCGCCTCGACGTCCACGGCGACACGGCCACCGACCGCATGTTGCGCATCCATACAAACACGAACGTGGTCGGAGTCGGTTACTGCGGCGCGAGCGAACAGGACGCGGCAAAGCTTCTCGGCCGAAACCCGTTCGATTTCTATCGTGAGCCCGAGACCCGCATGGAAAGCCCGCTCGGAACGGGCACGATGCCTCTGTGGGACCTGCTCGGCAAAGTGCGAGAGACACCGATTCATGAGCTGCTCGGCAACCGCGGCCCGGAGCGCGTCCCCTGCTACGACGGGTCTATTTATTTCGCGGACCTGTTGCCGCAGTACGCCGACCGCTGGGAGGATCGGTTCAAGCAAGAGATCGACATGGGCCTAAAGCTCGGCCATCGCGCTTTCAAGGTAAAGATCGGCCGGGGGGCGAAGTGGATGTCGCGCGAAGAGGGAGACGCCCGCGATATCGCGGTGCTCGAGGTCATTCGCGACCACGCCGGTCCCGACATTCTGATCGGTGTCGACGCCAACAACGGCTACGACCTGGCGGGAACCAGGCGCCTCTTCGAGAAGATTGGCAAGCTGAACATCGCCTTCGCCGAAGAAATGTTCGAGGAGGAAGCCGAGGCGTGTCTCGAATTCAGGGAGCTCCTCCGCAGCCACGGCTCGAAGACCCTCATTGCCGACGGCGAGACGCAGGACGATCTCGACGTCTTCAAGCCGTTCATTGAGGCGAAAGCCATCGATATCTACCAGGGCGACATGAGACGCTTCGGCTACGAGGGGATCCTGTTGGAGGCATCGTGGTGCGAGCCGCAGGGACTGCGCGTCGCGCCGCACAACTGGGGCTCGCTCGTCGGATTCTACATGCAGCTCCACGTGGGACGGGCGGTCCCGAACTTCTACAGGGCGGAACACGATCCGTTGACCAGCGAAATCCTAGTCGCAGACGGCTACTCGATCAAAGAAGGGATGGCAGGTGTTCCCGATGCGCCGGGGGCGGGGCTGGCGATCGATGAGAAGAAGTTTGCTGCGGAGGCGACGGTCCGGTTTGACCTCCACGCGTGACGAGAGCTTGAGCCCGGACTCGGCATTCACTTCTGGCGCTTGAAGACCAGCGGCTGGGTTGTTCCCGCCTGCGTCCAGGTACCTGTTAACTGCCCGGCGTCGAAGTCACCTTCGTAGGTCCCAGTGACAGCCCGGACATCAAGCGTCAGATGCGATCCGGCTTGAACGACCGCGAGAATCGGAATCTCGGCTCCACCACCCTGATCCAGGCTGACGAGAGTTCCCGCCGCAACGCCGTCCGGCTGATTCGAGAGCTTCAAGACGAGACGCAAGGTCTTGCCTTTGCCGTCCACCACTGCCCCTTCCCAAGATCCCTCGAGGTCTGCGGTAATAGGGGTACTTTCTGGCGGCGGCTCGATCTTCGCGTCACCCGTTCGGGTGAGGGCGAATGGCAGCGTCGCATCGCCCTGGCTGTACTCGCCGGACAGCGATTTGGCATCCTCCGAGACGGTACCTTTGAACTGGGGGTCTCCGGGCGGGCCCTTCATCGCGAAGCTCACGGCGTTGCCCTCGACGGTAATGTCAGAGAGAGGGACGCCCTTCAGTCCCTGCACGGGAATAGTGATCGTGCCCTCCCACGTTTCGCCGGCCTCGGCCAGATCGATCTCGATCTCGAGCGCTTGACCTGGAACCTCAATTGCGCCTTCCCAGTGCCCTGCCGGTCCTGTCGTCGGCTGGGCGAGCGTGATGCTCGAAGTGACGATCAGAGCGCCGAACAACCCGAGAGCGGCCGGTAACTGTTTGGTCATGGACGACCCTTTCGTGCGCCCGCCACTGGAGCGCGTGCCGACGGGTGACTGATCTCGTGCACACGGCGGCGTCCGGTCAACGTCAGGCAGAACATAGCTCCCCCCTCGCGGTCTGTGCAAGCGTCCCTGCCAAGGGTATCCTTATTGTGAATACGACAGTAGGCAACCGATGATCGACGAGCCTCCGGACGCCAGCCAACCCAAGGCTGTCACCTACAACAGCTATCTGCGCGTGGACGAGCTGCTCGCGCTCCAACAGCCACGATCCGAGGGGCCCGAGCATGACGAGCTGTTGTTCATCGTCATTCACCAGGTGTACGAGCTGTGGTTCAAGGAGCTGTTGCACGAGCTGGATTTCGTGCAGCATCTGCTCGAGGAGGGCGAGTCGTCGCGCGCCCAGCACACGCTGAAGCGGATTCTGACGATCCTGAAAGTGCTCGTCGCGCAACTGGACATCCTCGAGACGATGACGCCGCTCGAGTTTCTGTCGTTCCGCGAGCGCCTGGAGGCCGCCAGCGGCTTCCAATCGGATCAATTCCGCCAGCTCGAGTTCGCGCTGGGCCTGAAGGCAGAACCGATCGTGCGGCGATTCCCGGAAAGCAGTCGCGGCCGGGTCGCGCTCGAGCGCCGATATCATGAGCCCACACTGTGGGACGGCTTCCTCCGGTATCTCGCGCGAGAAGGTTACCCGGTACCACCGGAGCACGTGAATCGCGACGTCACCGCCAGCGTCGAACCGTCGAGCGCGGTTCAACACATTCTGATTGATGTCTATCGGCGAGACCCGAAGAACGCCGAGCTGTGCGAACGGTTCGTCGATCTCGACGAGGGCATACAGGAATGGCGCTATCGGCACGTGAAGATGGTCGAGCGTACTATCGGGGGCAAGCGCGGTACGGGCGGGTCCGGTGGCGCGACGTATTTGCGAGAGACAGTCGGACAGCCGCTGTTCCCCGACCTCTGGGCCATCCGCAGTCAACTCTGAGCCGAGCGCGGGTCGTCCAGACGATAGCCTTTGTCTATGAGCACCAACCCTGGCATCGAGCCCTCGAGGCTCTACGGGTCTGACAACGCGCTGGCGCACCACTATTCGCGCTTCCGTGTCACCGAACGGCTGCTACTCACAGGCCATTCTCACCAGGCCTGGCCGGACGTCGGCTTCGAGGCCCAGCAACACGCGTGGCTCGACGCCGCGGAGCTCGTGGACGAGAAGTGGACGAGAGCAGATGAGCAGGCCTCGCGCGTCAAGGACGGCTTCAAGCGCCTGCTTGGCGATGTAGACGGAGAGCTTGCGCTCGGCCAGAACACGCACGAGCTCGTGACGCGGCTGCTCTCCGCGCTACCGCTCAGGGAGCGCCCGCGTCTCGTGACCACGGCGGGTGAGTTTCACTCCATACGACGGCTGCTCGATCGCCTGGAGGAGGTGGGCCTGGAAGTCGTGCGGGTCGCCGCTCGGCCAGCCGACTCGGTCGCCGAGCGAATGGCCGCCACAGTAGACGATCGCACAGCGTGCGCGCTGGTATCGTCTGTGTTCTACGAGACCGCCGAAATGGCGCCCCACTTGGACGCGGTTGCGGCTGCGTGCACGCGCCACGGGGCGGTCTTGCTCGTCGACGCCTACCATCATCTGAACGCCGTTCCTCTCGACCTGCGCGAGGTGGGCCTCGACGAGGCGTTCGTCACGGGGGGCGGCTACAAGTACTGTCAGCTCGGGGAAGGCAATGCCTTCCTCCGCATCCCTCCCCACTGCCGCCTGCGACCCGTGCTCACCGGCTGGTTTAGCGAGTTCGCGGCGCGGGACGAGGGCGTCGTGCCGGGGCAGGTCCGGTATGGAGAAGGCGCTGCAAGGTTTGCAGGCGCCACATATGATCCCACGTCGCACTATCGGGCCGCGGCGGTCTTCGACTTTCACGCGCAGATGCGGCTCACGCCGGCGCTCCTACGCGAGGTCAGCCAACATCAGGTCGGCCTACTGCAGACCGCATTCGAAGCGCTCGATGTCGACCCCCGAATCGCCCACGTCGAGCCGATCCCCGCTGAGCGCCGCGCCGGGTTTCTGGCGCTGCGGTCGCCCCAGGCTCGGCGTCTTTCCCATGCCTTGCGCGCGCGTGGAGTCCTCACCGACGCGCGAGGCGTCTGGTTACGGCTCGGCCCTGCGCCGTATCTTTCCGACGATCAGCTCCGCGAGGCCGTAGCCCGCCTGGGGGACGTGATTCGTCTGGGCGAGGATCACTGATAGCGCAATGCCCGCGTCGAATCGACCCTTGACGCGCGCCCGGCCGGAATCCACGCCGCGACCAAGGCCACCGTGATGAGAACGACCGCAGCTATAGCGGCGCTCACCGGATCTGTCGACTCAATACCAAACAGCATGCTGCTGACGATGCGTCCCAAAGCCCACGCCGCCGCCAGCCCGAACAGGACCCCCGCGACCAGCAGCCACACGGCTTCTCGCAACACGAGACCGACAATGCTGGCCGCCGTGGCTCCAATTGCCGTTCGGATTCCGAATTCTCGCGTGCGCCCCGTGACGCCGTATGACAGCGTTCCATAGAGGCCGATCGCTGCGAGGAGAAGCGCCAGCACGCTGAACAGGCTGGTGATCGTGCCGACGAGGCGTTCACGCGAGAGCGACCGATCCAGCTCGTCCTGCACCGTGTGCACGTTGAAAACAGGCGCGTGTGGGTCGAGCGCTCGCACCCGTTGGCGGAGTGCGGACGCCAGCGCCGCCGGATCCGCCGCCGCGCGCAGGTGAACGACCATGTGCGACGCCCAGGGACCAGTCCGGTACGGGACATACACCATCCGAATGGCGCTCTCCCGCAGCCCGGTGTACTTGCTGTCCTTCACGACGCCGATGATCTCGACATCATAGACGCCCTCGGAAAGACCCACGCGGCGGCCGACCGGATTCTCGCCCTCGAAGTAGTGCTTGGCGAACGTCTCGTTCACGATCATCACGTCCTGTTCGGCGCTCACATCGCGCTGATCAATATCACGCCCGAGCAGCAGGGGAATGTTCATCGTTTCGAAATACCCGGGTGAGACAAACCCAACCGAAGGAGATGACCGAGGTTCGTTGGCCTTTGGCACATAGCCAGGAACGAAAATATTCCACCCCGTATGCGTGCCCAGGGGTGGAGCGTCCGCCAGACCGGCGGCAACAACGCCTGGCAACTGCTTCACCTCCTCGAGCAGCCGCGGGTAGAACTGCATGTAGCGGTCCATTCCTGGATCGACCGAGGCCACGAGAATGTTCTCGCGAGCGAACCCTGTATCCACCGTCAGCAGATTGTGCAGGGACCGGAGGAACAACGCGGCCGCGATAAGTACCAACAGCGAGAGGCTCACCTGAACGACGACAAGTCCCCTCCGGAAGAGAGCGCGACTGGGCTTGACGGCCGTCTCACCGCCCTTGAGCGCCGGAGCGACATCGACCTTCGTACTTTGGAGCGCCGGCGCAAGCCCGAAGAGCAACGCGGAGCCGAACGCCAGCGCCACCGTGAAGAGCAACACCTCCAGAGCCAGTGGCGCGGAAAGACTTTGCTCCGAAGGCAGGTATGTCAGCAGCGCGTCACGTAACCCGCGCGCCAGCACCAATCCGAACATTCCGCCCGCCATGGCGAGCAACAGACTTTCTGTGAGCAGTTGAGACAGTATCCGGCTGCGAGGGGCGCCCAGCCCCAGCCGGATGGCGATCTCCCGTCGGCGCGCCGTTGCCCGACTCAACAACAGATGCGCCACGTTGGCGCAGGCAATCAGCAGCACCAGTCCCATCACAGCCATGAGCACCAACAGCGGTTCGGAGTACTGCGACGTCGTCCGTTGCGTCGCTTACTCCAGGCAAGACAGGCTGTCGCTCGCGGTGTCCCTCTTCACGACCTCTCACGACGCCACCAGCCACCAACCAACCACCCCGGTTGTCGCCGTTCGGCCGATGCAATAAACTGGTCGTATGTCGATTCTTGAGCGCATTACAATCGACCCCGCCGTTCGGTTCGGGAAGCCGTGTATCCGTGGCACACGAATCACAGTGGGTGATGTGCTGGACTATCTGGCCGGCGGCATGATCGAGTCTGAGCTCTTGGCGGATTTTCCCCAGCTCACACGCGATGACATCCGCGCCTGCTTGGCGTACGCGGCAGAACGTGAGCGCCGGAGCCTAGCCGTCCCAGCCGCGTAGCTCGACATGCCATTGCTCTTCGACGAGCAGCTGTCGAGTCGCCTTCCGGAGCTCGTCGCGGATCTCTATCCCGAATCGTTGCACGTTGTCGCAATCGGCCTCGCCGCCGCGCCTGATGTTGCGGTGTGGCGTGCAGCCGCCGAGCGCGGGTGCACGCTTGTGACCAAGGACGAGGACTTCCACCGTCTCAGTGTTCTGCACGGTGCGCCGCCCAAGATTATCTGGCTCCGAATCGGCAACTGCACGACACAGGACGTCGTCACGTTGCTCCAAGGGCATGTTGATGATGTGAGGCGCTTTGTCCAGCAAAACGTTGCAGCCTTCCTTGAGCTTGGGTAACTCGTTGAAATTATTGGTTCCTGAGACAGGACGCAACCCAGCGACGTTGCGGCTATAGTGTTGCGTGTCCGCTATTGACGCCAATAACCATATGCCAGAGAGCTTCACGTGACGGGCCCGGTCGCCTACGTTGCCGACCGGTTGGATGGAGTGTCGGTCCTCTTTGGTTGCCAGCACCCAGCATTGCGTTGGAAATGGATGAGGCGGTGGATCTATGCAGGCTCTTTGTCAGCGGCTTGTCATGTCGGCTGCGGCCCTCGTATTCACGGGTGGAACGGCGTGGGCCCAGCAACCTGGTGATCTGGACACCCTGTTGAACGGTGTGACGATGGTCGGCTGGACTGGCGGGGCGATACCGGGGTCGCTGGCGGTCTACGGCACCGAGGCGTTCCCTGTCATTCTCGGCGGTTCGACCGACGACACGCGCGAGGCCGTGGTCGCGGCGGCACGCGACGGTGCGGGACGCCTTGTCGTACTGGGTCACGATGGCTTTCTCGCCAGCTCGGACTTTTGGGACATACCCGGCACGAACAATCTGCAACTACATCACAACATCGTCGCCTGGCTGGCGCCGGACAAGCCAGAGCCGCGTCTTGGCGTGATCGGCGGGCTCGGCGATCTCGCCGCGCGTCTTGGCGCGATCGGCTACGACGCCGAAGAGACGACGACGGCCGCCCTCTCCGATTACGACGTGATCTATGCGGTTCCGTGGCCTGATTACACGGCCGAGGATGTGCAGGCGCTCGGAACGTTCGTCGAAAGCGGTGGCGGCCTCGTGCTCGCGATGACAGGATGGGGGTGGGCGCAGCTCAACCCGTCAGAAGACCTGGCGGAAGACTTTCCGGGAAACCACATTGTCAATCCAGCGGGACTCGCCTGGACCGACGTGTTTCTGAGCCGCACGTCCGACATCGGCTTTACGGCAACGAATCCGCCCTCGGCGCTCACCCACGCGCAGCATGCCTTCGATGCCGCGCTAGCAGGCGATCTGCCGCCATTGGAAGCCACTCAAGCGGCCGTCACGTTGGGCATCGCCGTCCGGTCGGTTCCGCTCGATGATACGTTGCTGCTTCCTCGCGTCGAGGACGCCATTCAAGACCCGGACCTGCACACCGTGCCGACGCCCGAGGCCCCCATTACGTTGACGAATCCAATCGGGCGGATGGCGGTCGTCTACGAGTTCCGCGTCATCGAACGGCTGCCTCCCGACCAGCGCACGTTCGCTCATCCGGCGGCGCAGTTCTTCCCGGGCGAGGTCGGCGAGGATGCAGAACGCACCACCAAGCAGGTCTGGATCGATACGGCCCGGCCGCGGTGGCAGAGCACCGGACTGTATGCGCCGCCAGGCGAGCGCATCATCGTGCAGATCTCCCACCGGGCGGCGGGGCAAGGGTTCCATCTCCGCATCGGTGCGCACACGGATCAACTCTGGCACCTCCCCTCTTGGCAACGCTTCCCGGAGATCTCCTTCAGCACGCCGCTCGACACGCCATTGATCCATGTCGCGAATCCATTTGGCGGACTCATCTACGTCGACGTCCCAGCCGACACATCGGTTGCGGATTTTCCGACTAGGATCAGGGGCGCCGTGCAGTCTCCACGCTTCATCCAGGGTGTCACGAAGGTCAACGTGTGGAACGACTCCCTCCGCTATCGTCCTGCGCCCTGGGGTGAGATCGAGTCGGACAAGCTCATTCTTACCCTCCCCGCCCTCCAGCTCCAGCAGGTGAGCGACCCCGATCAGGTCGTGGATGTTTGGGACGAGGTGCTCGACTCGCAAGCGGATTTGGCTCAGCGACCTCGCGCGAGAGCGTCCGCAGAGCGGTTCGTCGTCGACGAGCAGATCTCCGCCGGCTTCATGCACGCCGGCTATCCGATCATGGGTCCCCTCAGCGTGCAAGGACAGCTCGTTGACGTGGACTATCTGCGAACCACCGATTCCTCTAGAGATGATTTCGTGGATCCCCGGTGGGGCTTCTTCCATGAGATTGGCCACAATCATCAAAGCAGCCATTGGACGTTCGACGGCACCGGTGAGGTCACCGTCAACCTCTTCACCCTATACACCTTTGAAACCGTAGTCGGCATCCCGGTCTCCGAGAACCCGCGTGGATCGTTGATGTTTCGCCAGGAGCAGATGGCTCAATACGACTTCAGTGATCCCGACCGGTTCACGCTTTGGAAGAGCGATCCGTTTATCGCGTTGGTCTTCTACGAGCAATTGCAGCAGGCATTCGGCTGGGAGACTTACAAGGCGCTGTTTTTCGAGTATCGCGAGACGCCCGAGGACGAGCTGCCCGTCAACGATGGCGAGAAGCGTGACCAATGGCTCGTGCGGTTCTCGCAGCAGGTTGGATGGAACCTGGGGCCGTTCTTCGAGGCGTGGGGTATTCCAGCATCCGGCGCCGCGCGGGACGCGGTCGCTAACCTGCCATGTTGGGAACCCGACGCCAGCGAGCAGTTCCCAGTCGACGTGTGCCCGTTGCCTGACCGATGAGCACTGAGCGCCGCTGCCTTGCGGCCCGCGTGACACGATGTTAAGCTCCGCGAAGACCCCGACACGACGACGGGAGGACCGATGGTCGACACGCGAATGTTGCCGGTGGTGCCATCTCCCGAGCAAACCCCTAAGCCAACCGCGGGCGGCACGTCACCGATGTTGAATCGTCGCGCAGCCCTCCAGGGGCTTGCGGCCGGTGTTGGCGCCAGCCTTGCCCTGCCGTTTGCCCTCGAGGGGCACGAGCATCCCGTGGAGCGGCACGCGGCGGCGCGGGCAACCGCGGCAAGGCCGGAGGACGACGCCAAGCTGGAGTTCCTCGACGCACATCAATTTGCGACCCTCGCGGTGGTGGCCGAGCTGATCGTGCCGGGCGCCAAGGCGACAGCCTCCGACAGATTCATCGATTCGGTGCTCGCGGTCGAGAGCACCGAGACGCAGCAGCGGTTCCTGTCCGCGCTTGGTGCCTTCGACGGCGCGGCGATCGAGCGACATCGTAAACCGTTCAAAGAGCTGACGGAGGCCGAGCAGGTCGGTCTGCTCGAGGAGATGTCGACCCAGGAGCCGACAAAGGCAGACCAAACGGCAAACGGCGAGCAGAGCGGCGAGCAGCGTAGCGATCGACGTCCTGCGAACCTGGCGGGCCCAGCCAGACCCAACGTTCGCGCGCATTTCGATCACCTCAAGGAGTGGGTGGCTCGTTCGCACTACTCGTCCGAGGCCGGCATGAAAGAGCTTGGATGGACCGGCAATCTCTTCCACGAAAGCTATCCCGGATGCACGCATCCGGGAGGCCATAAGTAGCGCGAGGCGGCTCCGGCGCCTGGGAGCCTCCACCATGAATCCCATTTCCCGTCACGAATTTCTCCAGCGCACGGCGATGGCAGGCGCCGGCCTCCTGCTCGCATCAATAGAAGGTTTTGCTGTTGCGCAGTCCAAGAAAATACGAGTTGGTGTAATCGGCTGCGGAAGCGTATCTACACAATACCTCCCTCACCTTTCACGGTCATCGCATGCAGAGCTCGTCAGCACATGTGACGTCATCTACGAGAGGGCCAAGCAGCAGGCTGCAACGTACAACGTCCCGCATCACTATCCTCACATCGATGCGATGCTGGCCGGGCCGGCGTTCGACCTGTTCGTCAATCTCACCGATATGCAGGAGCACGGCAGACTCAACCGGCAGGCGCTTCTTGCCG
The DNA here is from genome assembly GCA_009377495.1 of Luteitalea sp. Taxonomy (GTDB): domain Bacteria; phylum Acidobacteriota; class Vicinamibacteria; order Vicinamibacterales; family Vicinamibacteraceae; genus WHTT01. The sequence goes on along the minus strand of WHTZ01000049.1, from coordinate 12,572 downwards.
GTCGGCACGTATGGAGTGAGAAGCCCATGGCCAACACGTACAGCGAAGGCAAAGCATTGCTGGACCTGGCCACGAGTCGCAGGCTTCGCATCTGGGGTGCTCCAGCCGTCGTCAACAGTCCGCAGTTCGCCTTCATGTCGCGGACGATACGCGAGGGTACGCTCGGCAACGTGTCGAGTGCCCATGCGCACTACGGACATCTGGGTCCAACCTGGTCTGCCTTCTTCTATGAGAAGGACGGCGGCAGTCTACCCGACCTTGGTGTCTACAATCTTGCCACGCTGACCGGTCTGCTGGGCCCTGCGACATCTGTCATGGCCATGACCAGCATTGTCACGCCGGAACGGACGGTAGACAACAAAGGAACGATCAAGGTGGAGGCCGAAGACAATGCGATGGTCTTGATGAATCATGGCCATGGCGTGCTGTCTCACGTGCAGTGCGGCTTCAACTACTTCGATCCGTATGGTCACGAAGGCAAGGGGCAAGAGAAGCACACCATCACCGTATGGGGCACCCACGGCACCATGGGGCTGGTCGGTTACGACTGGGCACCGTTTGGCGTCGACGTGGCAACCCATGCTCATGAGACGCCGCAACGTTTCGTGCCTGACCCCCGATCGTATGTGTGGCAGCAGGGCGCGACGGTGATAGCCGACTCGCTGGCGACCGGAGCGGAGCCCCTGATAGCTGTGGAGCATGCGCTGCACGTGCTGGAAATCATCGAGGCCGCGCGCGAATCCGGGCGGAGCGGTAAGCGAGTGAACTTGCGGTCCACGTTCAGATGGCCGATGGTGATGTAAGTGGTAGGAAGCGTGCTCCACGTGTCACGAGTCCGGCCTGAGGAGACGGCCTAGCTGTCGAGCTTGGACGTATTTGGACGCGGCGACTGTTCGCATTGGGGGGGCCGAAACGTTTTCCCTTCAAGTGCGTGAAACCATGGCCAATCTCGCGCGCCAGCCCGCGTTGCAACCGTCGAGCTGCGTGACCCGAATTTGTCAGCTTCTCTGTGTGATGGGCGTCCTCGCCGCTGCGAGCCCCGGGCACGCCGAGCGGCTGCCTGTGCGCGTCTTCACGGCCCTAGATGGTCTTGGCAGCAACCTCGTCGGCTGCGTACGCCGTGGCTCGCGGGGCTTCATGTGGTTCTGTACCTCGGACGGTCTGACCCGTTTCGATGGCTCCAACTTCATCACCTACGGTGTAGAGAGCGGTCTTCCCCATCCAATGGTCAACGACCTGCTCGAGCACCCGGCGGGCATCTATTGGTTGGCAACCAACGGCGGTGGTGTCGCTCGCTTCGATGCCGCAGCACGCGAAGGAACGCAGGCGGGAACGAACCGCCCACGAATGATCGTGTACCCCGTCGGTCCTGACACGCAAACGAACCGTGTCAACGTGCTTCATCGAGACGGGCGCGGGCGAATCTGGGCGGGTACAGATTTTGGCCTCTTTCGGATGGACGAGCCCACCGACGACGCAGCGTTTCGTCGGTTCGATGTGGGTGGGCTCGGAACTGACGGCATCAGTGACCTCGTCGAAGATCGACACGGCCAGCTCTGGATTGCCGCCGGAACTGGGCTCTTCGGAATCCTATCGAACGGCGAGGGGGTCGAGTACGCACAGCGGGTCCCAGGGGTGAACCCGGACGTCCGCTCCCTATTACCAGATCGGGCGGGACGGCTCTGGATCGGCTCGGCGGCCGGCCTGACAGTATTCACACCGGGCACGCGCGGCTGCCAGAAATCACCGCAGGTCTTCAGCATGGATGAAGCCAGACGCTGCCGACCCAGCTTCTTTCCCGGAGAAGCGGTACATGCCATCGAGCAGCACAGCGATGGCCGGGTGTGGATTGCCGGCGCGACTCGGCTGCAGGAGTTCGATGGACAGCGCTTCGCGACCTACACGGAGGCGCAGGGACTTACCGGCGGTCATGCCATCGGCGAGGATGGCGCGGGCAATCTCTGGCTGGGGACCGACGACGGCCTGCTACGCATCGCGCGCAATGGGCTCGTCAGCTACAACAAAGCCGATGGCCTCGATCCGTCCAGCGCCTCCTCCTTCTTCGAAACCAATCGGGGAGAGCTCTGTCTCGTTCTGGACCAGGCGACGCGACTCGCCTGCTTCAGAGAGCGCCGGTTCGAGGTCTTTCGCGTCAACGCGCCCGAGTCAGAAGGCTTTTGGGGCTGGGCGCAAACCGCCTTCCAAGACGACCTGGGTGAGTGGTGGATCCCGACCGGGAACGGCCTTTATCGTTTCCCCGGTGGCGACGTGCAAACGCTCCACCGCAGTCGGCCCCGGGCGGTCTACACGAAGAAGGATGGCCTCACGGGTGACAACATCTTTCGACTGTACGAGGACGCTGTCGGTGACATTTGGATCGGCACCATCTCGAGCGAGCGCAATCGGCTGACCCGGTGGGAACGGGCGACCGGCCGCCTACACCGGTACACGGAACGGGATGGTCTCCGTCGCTTCAGCGCGCCGACCGCCTTTGCGGAGGATCGCGCCGGCAACCTCTGGATTGGCTTCTACGAAGGCGGCGTCGCCCGCTACCGCGATGGCCACTTCACGTTCTTCACCGCGGACGCGGGCGTGCCAGCCGGGATGGTTCGGTTGCTACTGCTCGACCACAAGGGTCGGCTGTGGATCGCGACCGGCTCAGGACAGATGGCGCGCGCGGACCAACCCGAGGCACCCTCACCGCGCTTTGCTCCGTTCGCGCACGTCGACCGGTCGGGCAGCCGCGCGATCTACAGTCTTGTCGAGGACAAATGGGGGCGCCTCTACATCGGCACGGCGCGCGGACTCGCACGGCTCGATCCCGCAACCGGACAGACACGGCGTTACACGCCCGCGGACGGCCTCGCGGATGTCGCCGTCCACCTCGCATTTCGAGATCAGGACGGCGCACTGTGGTTTGGCACTCGCCGCGGTGTGTCCCGACTCGTGCCGGAGGAGTTGGAGCCGGATGAGCCGGAACGAGTGTTCATCGGTCGCGTGAACATCGACGGTGACCTGCTGCCACTTTCTCAGCTGGGTGAATCGAGAGTGTCGCTCCCAGCGCTGTCATCGCGGACGAATCAGCTTCGCATCGAGTACTTCGGCCTGGCGTTCGGCGTCGGTAGAACGCTTCGCTATCAATATCGGTTGGAGGGCGCCGATGAAAACTGGAGCCCACCGAGCGAGGAGCAGGCGGTCACCTATGCGAGGCTCGCACCCGGGGACTATCGGTTCACGGTGCGGTTGGCTTCGGGCTCCGACGGGGCGTCACCGCCATCTGCCTCGGCGATCTTTCGCGTGCTTCCGCCCATGTGGCAGCGATGGTGGTTCCTGACACTCTCGGCAACCGTCGGTCTCGCGTTGGCTGTGGGCGTTCACCGCTATCGTGTATCGCGCCTCGTCGAGCTCGAGCGCGTGCGCGTCCGCATTGCAACGGATCTCCACGACGACATCGGCTCGAACCTCTCCAAGATCGCCCTGTTGAGCGGCGTGACAGCGCAGCAGGTCGCGCAGAAGTCGCCCGAGGTCGCGCAGCGGCTGTCGTCCATTGCCGATATCTCTCAGGAATCCGTCGATTCGATGAGCGACATCGTGTGGGCGATCGATCCCGCCAAGGACCGGCTGCACGATCTCGTACTGCGCATGCGTCGTTTCGCCAGCGATGTCTTCACGGCGCGAGACATCGCTCTTCACTTCACGGCGCCTGTGGCAGACGAGGACCTCGCGCTCGGCGCCGACGTCCGCCGTGAGGTGTTCCTCATCTTCAAGGAAGCCGTCAACAACATCGGCCGGCATGCAGCGTGCACCACGGCCGAGATCGAGCTCAGGGTCGAGGCACGGGGCCTTGCGTTGATGATTCGGGACGACGGCAACGGGTTTCGTCCCGAACAGAACGGAAGGGCCGGAAATGGGCTGGCGAGCATGGAACGCCGCGCGCGAACGCTGGGTGGTGGCCTCGACCTCACTTCCTCTCCCCTCAACGGCACGTGCATCACGCTCACGATCCCACTCCGACAAAACCGCCGATGGGTCACCTCGCCCGAAAGCCGCGTTGACGAAAGGCTCGACATGCCTTCCAGAACCAAGACCGCCGCGACGGCACTGCAGCACCGGCTCCTGCGATGACGGGCCTCCTCATCGGTGGGATCGCGGCACGATTACGAGGAGCCCACTTCTCACGCAGGACCTCGACATCACCCCCGACTTGGCGAGAGACAATCACGGCACAATATCGTCTATCGTCCTCGAGAACAGAGGTTCCGTGATTGGAATGCGGCCTAACACGTATCGTCGACAAACGCTAAAGAGGTGACATGACGGCAAAGGTGCTGCGGTTGAGTGGGTCGTGCATCCCCCATGCCCCCGGCGGATCCCGGGCGTTTAGTCCCACCGACCTGGTCCTAACGCGACCGGTGGGCCGCGGCGGTGTGCAGTCGGGTCCTGACGTCTCGACCGTGCAACGGGCGCTGAACGAGGTTCCCCCGGAGCTCGGCGGACCGGTGGAGAAACTGAACCCAGATGGACTGGTAGGCCACTTCACACTTGGTGCGATCGAGAAGTTCCAGCTCCATCACTTCGCGTTCAAGGATGGCCGCGTCGATGTGTTCGGCAAGACGCACGCAAAACTCAGCTCGATGCGGCCGGCCAAACGCGCTTTTGTCAGCGCAGCCAAGGCCAATCTCAACGAGGCGCAGCGCACCATTCGCGCGGCCGGGGCTAAATTGCTGCAGGCCCAGACCGAGCTGCTGACCGGTGGTGGTCTGCTGGGACGCCGAAACCTCGATCTGGTGGACCTACACTTCGGCGTGCTGAAGTCGCCGAACCCCCGCGAGGCGATCGACAGGCTGAAAGGTGTCTACGACCGGATGCTGGCGGTGTTCGCGCGGCCTGGCGGGCTGTGGGGCGTCAATGCGTTCGACGCCGACCCTTTCACCGAGCCCGACGCCGGTGCGTTCACTTTCTGGGGCGGCTTCGACCGTCCGGGCCAATTCGCGGGCTGGCAGCGGTTGGACGCCATCTGCGGCATCCGCGGTCCGAGGCCGAGAAGGATGTTCCGTCAACTTCGCGAAAACCGTCTTCCGACGTCGCGATGGACAGCATGGCCGTCAACCCGCGCGTCGGCTGCCCCCCTCAGGCGTGTACGCCTCTTCCCAGATATTGCCCACGCCAATCCTCAGGTCTTGCAGGCGGACCTGCGTGTTGGATCGAATCGTCAAGGTCTCGCTGGTCCGCGCGCGCCCGGGCGGCGCAGTGTTCGTCTTTTGCAGGATGATAGCGGCAGCCGTCTTGGAGAGCGCGAACGCTTTTGGATCGACCGTCGGCTCGCCTGCCGTATCGTCTCGCCTGGCGATGCCGGCGCCGGACACGTCGATCGCGAGCGCGAGATCCTCCCCCTTCCGGACGTTCAACACCCCCCCGCATCCAATAGGCTTCGTCACCCACGCCGGATACCGCTTCAAGCGGCAGCCCCGCAGTGCCGATCCCCTGGCACCTCTATCGTTGGTACGGCGATACGGAGGTTCTCGCACGTGCTTACAACATGATGACGCGTTACGTGGCGTACCTGGGCCGCAACGCCAACGGTGCGTCTTCGATACCCTAGCTGTGCGGTATTTGTAGTCATACATACCATCTATAGGTGGTCACTCGCATACCATTCTCGAACGGCCATCCAATTCAGGCGCGCTTGTCATCGCCAACATCTCCGCATGCTCCCTACGACCCGTTCTCGAGTCGGCGCTGCGGTCGTGCGCGCGAGATCATGCATGCCCTTCGCACGCGGCGGGCTCCAAGTGGACGCTCTCGGTCGCGTGAGACGCTCGATGCGCCATGGCGCCCGCCTTTGCCGGCCTGGCCTTGCCGTTGCCGTCGTCGCTGTCTTTCTTCTGCCCGGACAGGCGGCAGAGAAGACCCCCGTCACGATCGAAGACTGCATCCGTATGGTGCGGATTCAGAACCGGTTCAATCCGCACGATCGAAGTGTAACTTTCAGTGTCGGCGGGACGCGCTTCGCCTCTGTGATCTGGTCTGGAGACGTACAACGGAATACGAATCACCACTCGCTCGTCGTGTTTGAGGCGCGCCACCTGAGCCGGCCGCCGCAAACCCTGTTGACCCTGGACCGTTCGCACGACCGTTACGATCCACATTCGACAGCTATTGCCCAGTTGAATTTCGTTCGAGGCGACAGCGAGATTGCGTTCTTGGGGAGGACGGATAACTCTGCGCCGCAAGTCCATGTTGTGAACGTCGTGACCAAACGGCGGCGCGTCATAACGAAACATCCGACGCCGATCCGCGCGTATGACATCTCGGATGACGGGACTCGCCTGGTCTTCGCCGCTGATGCCCCCCGCGACACAGAGGCTTATATTGCGCTTCGCAGGGACGGCTTCTCGCTCTTGACGCTCGCCCCGGGATTCCCGCGGAGCCTCTCACAGATTGCGCTCGGTCAGTGGCTGTCGCCTCGAGTTCAGTTCTTCGCTTTGGACGCAGTCGACGATCAGCCTCGACTCTTGTACGAGCCTCCCCCTGACCACAACGAATATCGCCCGCGCCCGTACGTATGGATGTCCCCGTCGGGCCAGCACGCGGTCATCTATCCCTACCGGGAGCAGCCGTCTGGAGCTGCCTCATTTGCCCTGGTGGATCTTGCAGCTGCGTCGCTGAGGGATCTGGGGTCTGTGCTGTCCACCCACGATGCGATGGCCGGCACGATGCGTCGCGTCCTTTGGCTCGGTGATGACGCGGTTGTAGTCCTTGCCCGCTCTCGACTCGTTGAGCTCTCCCCTGACGGCACGGTACTCGGCACCGCGAGCGTGGATACTGGGTGGGACCTGCTTGGCTGGGATCAAACGGGACAGCGGCTTCTGTTCGTCGGCCGTGACAAAGCTGGCGCGTCCAGGGCAACGCTGGCTGCTCTCGCCAAACGGACCGGCGGCTGGCAAGCGCTCGAGCCCTTGGACACCGACTCGTTCCCGCTGAACACGCAGTACCACGGTGATACGAACGGGCGGCTCATCGTCGGAGTCAAAGACGCGTTGATGGTCCCTCCGGAGCTGGCCGCGTACGACCACCGCACAGGGCACACCTTTACTCTTACCCATCTCAACCCGTACCTCGAGCAAGCACGCCTGGGCAACGTTGAGACTATCAGGTGGACCGTGCCGAATCGAGGCATGTCACTGGGATATTTGGTCAAGCCGGTCGACCAGACTGCCTGGCGTCACGCGCCAGTCATTGTTCTACTCAGGTCGCCTCCGGCCGCAAGGAACCGCTCATTCGTTCTCGACAGCCTAGGAGGGGAGCTGAGCGGCTCGGCTGTGCAGGTGTGGGCCAATCGGGGCTTTATGGTCCTCGTCGTACCGGGACCTTCCTGGGAAAGCACTGTAGCCAACACGCCGGAGGAGCCATCTCTCATTCTGGCGAACATCGAGAGCGGGCTGGCGGTCTTGGAAGAGTCAGGGCTGATCGATCGAAAGCGTGTTGGAGTCACGGGCTGGAGCCGCAACGGGTACCATGCACTGTACGCGCTCACACGCGCCCAGCCCCCGTTTGCGGCAGCAAGCATTATCGACAACGTGCAGTATCTACTGGTGGACTGCGCGCAGGTCCCCGCGTTCTGGGATGACTGCCAGAAGAACTGGGGCGGCCTGTCACCGTGGGGTTCCGACTCCCATACATGGTTCGAGCGGTCACTTGACCGCGCGCTCGGCCAGATCGACACGCCACTGCTGATTCAGGCTCACTATCCGGGCATGCTCCCGGCGTACGCGGAGTTACTGAGCGCCCTGAGAAGCCGCCGAGTGCCGGTGGACCCCTACTTCTTCCCTGGAGCCGCACATAATCTCCAGTCGCCGCGCCATCGTCTAACGGCGCTCACTGCCCATACAGACTGGTTCGAGTTTTGGCTTCTTGGCCGCGAAGATCCCGATCCGAATAAGCGCTCGCAATACAAACGATGGCGGCGCCTGCGCGACGAGTGGCAAGCACGCTTCAAGTCTGCGTCGTCGGCTTTTCCCGAGTAGGTCTTAGCCCAGTCTGTGCCGCGTAAGCGTCATCGCCACGGCTTCGCAACTCGCGTGTCGCCATGTCAAAGGAGTCGATGCATGTTTGCTCGCTGCGTGATGGTCGTTGTCTGCTGGTTGTTCGGCGTTACCGCAGCGTCTGCACAGGTATCCGCCGGCGGCTCGCTGCGCGGGAAGGTCCTTGACGAACAAGGTGCGGTATTGGCTGGCGTCACGGTGATGCTCATCGGAAGTGACTCGTCAGGTATTTCCGAGACTCGGACTGATATTCGCGGGATCTATCTCCTACCGGATGTTCCGGCTGGCACCTATGTGTTGAAGGCTACGCTGAAAGGCTTCGCCACGCTCGAGCGTCCGGGCATCACTATCAGAGCCGGGCGCAATCTTACCCTTGATTTGACGTTGCGGTTGGGCTCGCTCGAAGAAACTGTCGTCGTCCACCAAGACCTGCCGCTGCTCGAATCCTCAACGGCAGTGCAGGCCGTCAACATCAGCGGTGACCTGCAGTCGCAGCTCCCGCTGGCGCAGAATCGTCGCTGGTCTGAAGCTCTGACACTCGTGCCGGGTAGCGTGGTCCTGCCGAGCTCAATCAGACAGCGTACTGATCTGTTTATACATGGCTCTGATCCGCATACGCACGTCGCGCAGCTCGACGGGGCCACCATCAACCCGATGACAGGGGCCACCGGCCCGTGGCACTCCAACCTCAATCCCGATCTCATCCAGGACATTCAGGTCAAGACAGCGGCAACGGATGCTTCAGCGCCGCTCGGTCTCGGCGCGATCATCAATATCGCCAGCCGCTCTGGGACGAATCAGTGGCATGGCGCCGCCACACTGAACATGCAACCGCGACGCTGGAACGACGCAAATGGTCCCGGAGAGAGCGCAAGCTTGCGCCAGACTCTGGGCGATCTCTCTGCTGGAGGCCCGGTTCTACGCGACACAGCCTGGTGGTTCGCCGCCTACCGGCGTCAGCAATCATACGTCGCGCTTGCGAGAACGCCTGAAGAATTGGAGATCGCGCGGGCCCTGATACCGAATTTCACGCCTTATGACCTTGGTATCTCAGCGGAGATGTTCTTTCTCAAGCCCACGGTCCAACTCTCCCCGCATCAGCTCCTCCTGGTGCAGGCCGAGCACGACATCTCGCGTCACGATGGTGGTACAAACCGACAAGAAGTGCCCTCCGAGAGTTCCTTTGCAGGGCCAGCCGCCAATGTGCGACTAACCTCTACCTGGAACTCTCGGTTCATGACACGCGTCGGTGTCTCGTGGAATCGGAAACACGTAAATAACGAGCCAAGTTCCGTCACAGACCGGCCACGGCAGTGGGTCTGGAGAGAGGTGTTCCCTTCGGGTGGTCGCCTGATCGGTACCGGGTTTCTGGCTGGGCGAGGTGCGGCTGGCGACGTTTGGACAGAATCTGGAGATCGCCGGCTGGGCATCACCGCGAATGCCGTATACCATCGACCATTTCTCATAGGGACTCACGAGCTGCAATTCGGAGCGAGCTGGGAGCCCATAGGTAGAGGCCGTAACTTCCTTCATTACGTGAACGACGGTCGCAGCTCCGAGAACGCCGTCCTCACCGACCCTTCCGACCTTTCGTCACCGACGATCGTGTTCAACCGAACCATTCAACTCACTCCGACCGTTCAGTCGTCTGACCGAAACGCCACGGATCTCGGACTGTACATTCAGGACATGTGGCGTCCGGTTGAACGGCTGTCCACGACGCTCGGCCTGCGGGCGGATTGGATTCGGCAGAACGATCGGCTCTGCGAAGCAACGGAGTCACCAGCGGAGCAGTGCATCGTCCAGGATACCGTGGCGATCGGTCCCCGCCTCGGCATCAACTACCTGCTGACGGGCGACGGACGGACGCGCCTTGCCGCCAGTTGGGGACGTGTTCACGAGTCGGCTCTCAGGACTGGCATTTCGATCGCGGCTACAAGTCCGGCCGAGCGTGACGAGTACGACCTCGATCTCGATGGCAGGTTCGAGACGGTGTTCGAGTCGCCAGGTGGGACCAGCCTGGTTCCGAACCGACGCGTGGATCCTTTCTATGATCAATCACGGGCAGACGAATGGACACTCACGCTCAGCCGGCAGTTGGGAGCGAACACGGTACTCACGGCGTCGGCAACCAGACGCAACTATCGCGACCGTCCCACCTTCCAGGATGTGAACGCGATCTACGAGGACGGCATGTTCCAGGGGTACCAAGACGAACGTCTGAACCAGATCTATATGCTGACCAACAATCGGGGGAACTGGCCCGTCTATACAGACGCAAAGTTGATCGTGACACACCAGGGTCCAGCATTACAGCTCATCGCGAGCTACACGAGACAGTGGCGGCACATTGCTGGTACCTGGCAACCTGACGACCCAGCGACCTTCATCCAACCGGAGGCATTTCCGAACGACAGGGGTATTGGCGCGACCGGTGGAACCATCGCACCGGGCGATCCATCGCTCAACAGCCTGTCCGGATCCGCCATGAACGAGGGCGCCCACCGCTGGCAAGACCACTTGGTTCACGCCGCGCTGGCCTGGTCTGCTCCTTGGGAGCTCCTCGTGGGACTCAGTTACACGTGGCAGTCCGGCTATTGGTCCGGGCCGGTCGTCACGCGCGTCGATGCCCCGGATCCGCGCTTTGGACCTCCCACGCTTCAGCTCGCGAACGGGCGTGTCGTCCCGAACCCGCTCGCAACCACGATCCGCTTTGCATACCCGACGCGTGGCGAAGGCCAGCTTCGTGCTCCCGCGTACGCTTTCGTGAACCTCCGCCTTGGCAGAGCGTTCAGAATTCGAAACGTTCGCCTTGAAGCGTCTCTCGATTTCTTCAACGTCGCGAACTCTGGGGATGCACTCTTTCTCGTAGCTGGCGCCAACCAGCTTTACAATCCTGACTTCGGCAGAACGGCTGACCGCCAGCCACCACGCTCGGCGCAAGCCACGATCAGAGTGACGTTCTGAGTCTGCTATGTCATGAAAGAGTACCTCCCCTCCGCTCGCGAGCCGGAGGGGAGGTAGCTATACGAGCCGACTGGCAGGCCTAGTCGTCCAGACCTGCCAGCATGTCCTGGCGCCTTTCACGTGTCTCGGGATTGTCGACGTCTTCGCTCGTGCCAGACTCGAGCACGATGTCGAGCGCGAATCCTACCTCGACGAGCTCAGGTTTCTCGTACCGCATGGCTTATCACCTCCTTTCTTTCTCTGATTGTCGGCGCCGAGATTGCTGGGGCGAGGGTCCACACGCGTTCGAGATCCGCGGGCCCTCAGCCACAACTCAACTGAAACCAGCGATAGCATCGGCCCGAGCGCCTCGTGCTGGGCTGCTTTGAACCTCCTCAGCAAGCGCAGGACCTGCGCGTCATCGACCCAACCATGTCGAACTAGCTGACATGCGCTGACATCCGCATCGAGGCTGGGCACAACGCGGGCGAGTTGTCGCATCCGAGGCGGCGAGGAGTAACCCTTCGAAAAGCGACCGAGGATCGCGGGCGGAAGCAGCCCGGCCAGCGCACGGCGCATCAACGAGCGCGGCTCACCGGGACGAGCGAGTTGCCGCTGGGGAATCGCAATAGCGGTGTCGACCAACCGGCGATCGAGGAATGGATGCGTGACCAACAGGCCGGGTAGCTCGGCGGGCGCCTGCGCAGTCCCGCAGACCGCGAACCGTTGAAGGGTCGACAGTGTCGCGCGGAGGGCACTTGGATACCGGTTCAAGGCTTCGTGCTCGGCCCTGCGCCAAGCTACTAGTTCGCCGACTACCTCCGTGAGGGCCAACCGGCACGGGTGATCGATTCCTCTGGGCCACCAGTGCGTCAGTTCCTGGATTCCCGGTGGGCGTTGCAGCGCCGGCAACACCATGCCACCCTGCCGCGAGAGCAGGTGAATTAGCGGGGTCTTCGACGCGAGCGCCCATGCGTGGAGCTCCCTCAGGAACGCGACGATACGCCCCTCTTGCAGCAGTTCGTATGCGGAGTGGCTCCAGTCGAGGCGACTAGCCAGGAGGAAGTCGCCGCCGTTCCCCGTGAGAAGAACGCGCCCACCGTTCGCGCGCACGCGGGAGAGCACCGCAAGCCACGCTGCCCGAGGATGCGCGGGCGTTACCCATCCCGCCGCTGCATCGAACAGCTCTGCCGCGTCGTCAGTATCGAGATGTAGCCCGGAGTCGTTGATCTGCTTTTCGACCGCTCCGATGAACCGCCGATCATCATCTTCGGGTGAACCGCTCGAGTAGAGCGAAATGGTTCGCAGCCTCGGCGCGTCGACGCGACCTCGCTTGATGAGCCAATCCGCCATGCACACGACCGACGAGGAATCCAGCCCGCCACTGAGCTCGGCCCACACGGGCTCGACCGATCTGAGCCTCGCGCCGACAGCCTTCGCGAAGACGTCCCGGAGCAGCTCCTCGTAATCGGCGTCCGTCCGAAGGCGAACCGTGTTGATGCGGTAATCGTAGAAGCGCCGATCGATGCGCGACCCGTCGAGGGCGAAGCCGACCGCATGCGCGGGAACAACCGAACGCAC
>WHTZ01000048.1 GCA_009377495.1 Luteitalea sp. | reverse complement strand
ACCCCTACACTAATCTTCCTCGGGAGGTTGTCTCACAGATTATTGGCACAGGGGGCGCTCTTGCGAACGCTACCGGTGACCGATCGTGCCATTGTGGCATCGAAGCTCCTCTTCGCGTCTGCGCTGCAAGTGGTGACGGCAGTCGCGGGCATCTTGCTATTGCTGCCCGCTCTGCTGGAGCCACAGAACCTTCTCTTCTGCCCGGTTCTCATCGGCTTTCTGGTGACGTTTGGGAATCTGAGCATCCTGTCACGACTGCGCTACGGCACCAGGCTCGGCGGCGCGCTGCCATTTCTGATCCTCCTCATACCTTGCGTCGTCTTTCTCGTCCTCGCCGCGCGCACGCCAGGCGCCGCCACGTACCTCGTGGAGTCCGTGCGAGCCCCGGCTACGGCTCCCCTCTGGTTTGCCGGTGAGATCTTGCTCAACGTTGCAATGTGGCTGCACCTCACGCGCTGGATGCCATCGCGGGACACCAGTGACTTGCTCGAGTAGCCGCGACGACAGGAGCCCGACGTGTCAACGGCATTCGGTAACGGCTTCCCGCCCGATGGGACGTACAGGGCGGTCAATGTTCTGCGCTTCCCTGTGGGCGACGGCCTCGAGCTAGCCGTCCGCGAGCAGGACCACGTCGGCGTCGTCCTTCGGCCCGAGATGGCCGCGGCGCTCCAGTGCTGCCAGTCCTTTGCTCCGTTGCACAGCCATGCGGCAGCGCTTCAACGTGTGTTTACGGGAAGGGCACTCGAGGCACTCGACCCGACGTTGCTGTGTCAAGAGCTCTGCCACGTTGGTTTGCTCGAGTCAGAGACAGCTCTCCTCGATCGTTGCGGTCTCCACGCCACGCGGCCCACTGTCTCGAGTAAGGGATCCATTCGCACCTTCGGGTGGATCACCTGCGAACGACCGAATGTTCTGGAACGCTCTGTCACGAGTTATCTGGAAAACGCGCGCGCGCACGGCCGGGCGATCGAGGCCGTGGTGATCGACGGATCGCTAAACGCGGCAGCCTGTCCGCGCAATCAGGACGCGCTCCGGCGCGCTGCCCGTTCGCTGAACGTCGACATTCGATACGCGGGTGCTGCCGAGCGAGCGGCATATGTTGCCGCCTTGGCCGCGCATGGAAACCTCTCGAGAGAGATTCTCGACTTTGCGCTTGGGGACCCGCAAGGGTATGGCTGCTCCATTGGGGCGAATCGAAATGCCCTGCTGCTCGACACGCTCGGCAGCCTCGTGCTGAGCGCAGACGATGACACCATCTGCCGGCCAACACCACATCCCGCCGCTCGAGATGGACTGTGCCTCTACGGCAGGCGAGATCCGACGGAGCTATGGTCCTTTGCGGACAGGAAGAGTGCGCTCGCCTTCGCGCCTCCTGCCGACATTGACATCGCAGCCGCTCACGAGGCGGCGTTAGGACGCTCAGTGTCGGCGCTGGCTCGAGACCATCTGGAATCGATGGGCCTGCGCTGGGGACCACTGTCAACCGAGGACGTGCGCGTGCTCGAAGCAGGGACCGGTCACGTAACCTTGAGCTTTACTGGGCTGATCGGAGATTCCGGAATGGCAACGCACGCCGGGCTCTTGTGGGGATTGGACGGAGCCTGCCGATCGCGTGTCGTCGATGACGAAGCCACCTACCGCACAGCTCTGGAGAGCCGAGAAGTGCTACGTGTGGCGCCAACACTTTCAGCTGGTGCGCTCTCGCACTGCATGGGGACCGCGTATGGCTTCGACAACCGATCGTTGTTACCACCCTTCATGCCCGTACGGCGCAACCAAGACGGCGTGTTCGGTGCCGTGCTCAGTCGGTGCCGAGACGAGGCGGTCTTCGCCCATCTTCCGCTTGCGCTTCTGCACGATGCGGCGCCCCGCTCGCATGGGCTCCGTCTAGCGTCGCCGATGGTAGGCCGACAACTGAGCGATGTCTTCCTGTTCTGCATCTTGGCACATCCACGCTCGCCGGGCAGACATCCCTGTTCAACGAGGCTGCACCAGCTCGGCTCATACCTCGAAGAGGTAGGCGCGCTTCCCCTGCACGAATTCCAAAGGTTTCTGCGTCTACAGCTCGCGGCTCAGGCCAGCGTGTTCTTCGCGACGCTCGACTGGGTGAAGCGGCAGTACGGAACCCAGCCAGCGTACTGGGCGGCGGACCTGACGAAATGCGCACACGATGCTCGCGAGGCGCTTCAGCATCCAGACGCGATCGTTCCGCTCGATTTGGGGGCTGGCCACTGCGATAGAGACGATGTCTTGGCAAAGACTCGCGAGCTGGTCAGGATGTTTGGTGCGCTTCTCGGTCGGTGGCCTCACATCGTGACCGCTGCGCTCGAGCTCCGTGAAGCGGGCACGAGGCTGTCGCGACCGCTATCGCCGTAGATGCGCTTAACCCCAGGCTACCTGCGATGGACGTGGGAGCCGCGTGAATAGTGCCGCACTCGCCCGAGTAACTCCGCCGGCGGGTGTGCGGCGTCAGCCATGAGCCACCCGATCATCCGTTCTGGACGACCAAACAGCACGACGACATGACCGTCGCGCGGGGCACTCGGATGAAGGCCGTTCTGCACGATATAGCCCGTCGCAGCGCCGGGGAGCAACGCAGCCGAGGGCACGTCCAGACGCGTCACGCCTGTGCGCCGCAAGGCCTGCGCTGCTCGCTGACACGCGGGCCAGCTATCGGGATCGCCGGTCAGCACGGCCTCCGGCAGATCAACCGGCGCTGCGGGCGCCTCGTCAACGTCGACGACCCACATCGCGCGACGGATCGTCTGGAGATCGGCGGGGCTGGTGATCTCCTCGTGTCGGACCAGCTCGGCCCACGCGGCGTCCGGTGTGTCCGCGAAGTAGTGCGCCGGACCTTCCCCTGGAGCGTGCCAGCGCCCTTCGGGCTGCGCGGCGGTTTCCCAGGCGAAGGGATACCGCGGATCGGCCTGGCGAAAGAGCTTCATGTCCCCGCAAGCGAGACGAGAGATTGCGCGAGCGCGCGCACGCGCTGCGGCCCTGCGTCTTCGGGCGCCCACGTGCCCTGGAGCAGCGACGCGGGTGGTTTCCCGCTCAGGGCAGTCCGGCGTCGGTCGAACCAGCGGCGGATCCCGATGTCGTTGTACGTGCCCGCCAGGTCTCCCACGATGAGTGCTAGCCAGTGCAGTCGCGCAGCCACGTCGTCTGGCGTGGGGCGCGCGCTGGTCTGATAGCGCCGGAGGCTCGACAGCGACACACCGAGGAGCGAGGCGAGCTGCTCGCTGTCGAACACGGCCGAGACGGCTTTCCACTCGTAGACGGGTGCGGGCGATGCCTCCAAGGCCGCGATCATCATCGTCAAGAGCTCGGCGACCTCCGCTGGCTCGGGTGCCTCGACGTTGGCAAGGGTGCGCGCCGCATCGCGGGCAATCCCGGCGCGCTCGACACGACGCGCCAAACGCTGAAGGCCCGCAGCATCGAACGGTGCGACGTCGGCTGCGCGGCCGAGACCCATGGCCTCCGCGCGCCGGGCGGTTTCGATGGCCAGGCGCAACGGGCTCCCGGCTGTGCTAGGAGCGGAGTCGGACAACATACGGAAAATATTATCTTCCCAATTCTAGGCCGAATCAATGCCGTAGTCAACCCGCGATCGCGGCTTGCCGCCCCCCAGTTTTTCTCGGCCCTCCCTGAGACGCTGAATGCCGGCACGCTGAAGAGTCGATATGCAGGCGGTCTCCCGCGCACGCGCAGCGGTGCCGCCGGCGGGGCGTGATCACGGATGCCGCGCGTCCCGGTCGGCCGCGTGGAAAAACCACAGGCGGCGCTCACGTGTGGCGACCCGCCGAGCTCCGTGAGCTCGGCGGCGGTCAGGCGCCGCCCGTGGTTTTACCCCCTCGCGGAGATCACGCGGCCTCCAACGGGCCGGCGCTGGCACCCGTGACACGCCCCGCCGGCGCTGACCCGCTTCACCATCGCGCACCGGTAGATGCCGAGCGGTGGGTCCGTAATTACCATCACGCGATGTCGCTGCTCGAAGAGATCTCGAGCATTAACGTCGAACTCATCCGGCGCAAGGCACCATCCCCGGACCAATAGGAGTGCGCACCACATGTCCCACCAGAGGCAGACGATATTTCGCCGTATGTCTGAGCATCCATACAGATACGATCCTCACGCAGGGCCTCCAGGACGGCGGCCCCGCGCCAGGGCGCGGCGCCCGCGTTCGGACGCCGATCGGCGGCGCCTGACAGGCCGCGCGTTCGAGGCCACGCAGGCCGCCACGATCGTCCGCGTGTTGGATCTGCTCGCCGCGGCGGCGCCCAACCTGGGACGATGGGTATCGCTCGGGCTCGCCTTGCTGACGGTCGCGATGCTTCGCCATGGCACCCGGCGCCGGCTCAGCGCCCTCTCGATCGCCATCCTCGCACTCTCCCTCGGGCGATTCGCTCGCCGCCTTGGCGCGCGGCACGCCCGCGACGGAGATCACACGAGGACGTGGCCGACGGGCCGAATGCCGCTCGTGTCGTCGCGGCTCGCGTCCCTGCAGGACGCGAACGACACCACACTCGAACTCGAATTCCGCAGCCGCGCGAGGTACCGGTATTTCGAGGTCCCACGTCCGATCGTCGAGGGCTTGGTCGCCGCCACGTCGAAGACGCTACTTCAACCGCCACATCCGACGCCGCTTTCGCTACCAACGCGTGGCCTGACCCATGACACGTGCACCGCGATGGGGGACAGCGCCGGCAGGCGTGACCGCGTGTGCCGGCGTCGCCCCGTTGGAGGCCGCGTGATCCGCGAAGGGGTAAAACCACGGGCGGCGCCAGACCGCCGCCGAGCTCACGGAGCTCGGCGGGTCGCCACACGTGAGCGCCGCCCGTGGTTTTTCCACGCGGCCGACCGGGGCGGCGCGGGCACACGCGATCACGCTGCCGGCGGCACCGCCGCACATCCGAGGCAGACTACCGCTGTTTACTCCTCAGGGAGCGGGACTCGACGCTTCGCGGAGGGTCGAGAAAAACTGGGGGGCGGCAAAGGCGATCGCGGGGGCGCACCCGCTCGACGACCTGTCGAAACTCGAGCGGCATACCGATTCCGGGCGCGGGCTCACGGTAACATGAGGTCGTGCATCACACGACGGCGAGCTCCAGCCGGTTCCCGCGACTGAAGGGGGCACCTCTCGTCGCCTGCCTTCTGCTCGCCGCTGCCCGCCCATCGTACGCCCAGCTCCCCTCCGAGCCCGTGACGCTCTTCGATGGCCGCCTCGTCATGACCGGTGAGCTGCGCATTACCGTCGCACCGCTCGACGAGGGCTACTTCAACGCCTCTGACTACAACCACAACCTGCTACGGCTCCTGACCTTCGGGGTCCTGGCCGAGGGCCGGCTCAGCGACCGAATCTCGGTGCTCGCCAACGTCGAGGACCGCACCGCGATCGGCAGGCTACAAGGCGGGGGCGACCGGCACGTGCTGCTGCCTTACGCGCTCTTCGTCCGCGTCCGGCCATGGAAGCGCCACGCGTTCGACGTGGAGGTGGGCAGAGTTCCGCGCGTCTTCGGCGCGTTTGCGACTGCCGAGTACGCGGCATCGAACCCGCTCATCGGGCGTCCGCTCGCGTATCAGTATCTCCTCGCGTTGCGTGATGACTCGCTGCCGAGCTCGACCACCGACCTGTTCGCCAATCAGGGTCGTGGCTGGCGCGTTGACTACCCCATAGGCGAAACAACACCAGCGGCAGGCGTGCCGGTGGTGGCGAGCACGCGGCTCGATACCGGTGTCCAGGCGCGGTGGCGATCACGCTGGCTCGACGCGCGGGCGGCCCTGACACGCGGCACACTGTCGCACCCACTCGCGCGCGACAACAACAACGGCAACCAGCTTGCCGGCCGCATCGCGGTCATGCCAACGCCTGCGCTCGTCTTGGGCATCTCCGCCGCGCGTGGAGCGTTCGTCGACGAGGACGCGGTGACGGCCTTACCTGATGAGGCGCTACGACGCGACACATTTGCACAGCAAGCGCTGGGACTCGACGCAGAATGGTCTTGGTCGCGCTTCCTGTTTCGGACGGAGACCATCGTCAGTTCCTGGGATCTTCCTGCTGTCGCGGCGCCCGAGATCGATCGCCCCTTGCGCGCGGTCTCCGCGATGGGCGAAGGGCGTGTGAAGGTGACGCCGCGTGTCTACGCCGCGGCGCGCCTCGACCGGCTCACGTTCTCGAAGGTGCCAGACCCGACTGGCGCTCGTCTGAGCTGGGAAGCCGATGTGACGCGGCTGGAGATTGGCGGCGGCTATCGCGTGCGGCGCAACGTTACGGTGAAGCTGGCGTATCAGCACAACTGGCGGGACACGCAGCGGTTCGACCGGGCGCGGTTCGTGGCCATGGAGCTCTCCTATTGGTTCTAGTCGGTCTCGTGCTCGCGTTGGCGCTCGTGGGCGTCGCGCCTGGCGTCGCGGCTGCCAACGGCACCATCCGTGGACGCATCACCTTGCCGCCGCTCCACCCCATCGAGCACCGGCCAAGCTTGATGCAGCCGCCAGCCACGGCGCCAGATCGCGAGCCGAGTCAAGTCGGCGTTGTCTACTTGGAGCGCGCTCCGCGCGGCGCCTTCGAGCACCCGGAGAATCGCCGCTACCGTATGAATCAACGCGACGAGCGCTTCGTGCCGCACGTGCTCGCCATCCCCACCGGGTCGGTCGTCGACTTTCCCAACAACGACCCTTTCTTCCACAATGTCTTCTCGCTCTCGCGCCCCAGGACCTTCGACCTCGGGCGCTATGCGCGCGGACGCTCGCGCGCGGTCCGCTTCAATCGGCCGGGCATCGTACGGGTGTTTTGCGACATCCACTCACACATGAGCGCATTCATCCTCGTCTTTGCACATCGGTACTTCGCGATCACGGACGAGGCGGGTCATTACCGGATCGAGAACGTACCGCCTGGTACATATACGCTCGCTGTGTGGCACGAGACGCTCCCTACGACGACGCGCCAGGTGACCGTGCCTGAGAGCGGCGACATCACGGTTGATTTCGTGCTGACGCGGAGCGAAGGCGGACCCGTCTCGCCGAAGCGGAGCGAAGGCGGATGACTCGATTCCTATCTTCGCTCAGCAACCGGATCTTTCTGGCGAGCGCCCTCCTCGCGCTGATGACCATTGGCGTCGCCATGCTCGTCGTCAACGCCGTGGTCACGGCGCAGGCGGAACGAGAGTTGGAGCGTGGCTTGGAGGAAGCAACCACGCTTGTCGAGCGCAACTACGGCGAGCACTTCAAGGGTCTCATTCGCGACGCCCGGCTCATCGCCGACCTGCCGAAGCTCAAAGCTGCGGTGGACACGGACCATCCGCCGACGGTGCTGCCCGTGGTCGAGGCGTATCCAGAACAGCTCGGCGCCGACCTCTTCCTCGTGACGAACCGCGAAGGAAGGCCGTTGGCCACAATTGGAGATCCCAGTGTGGCGCCCGAGGCAATTCGCGATGTGCCCGCGATTCAGGCTGCGCTCGCCGGTCGCGCGAACAGTTCGTTTTGGCCACGCGGGAGCGGAGTCCTCCAGGTTGTCGTCTCGGCGCCAATCTGGATCGAGCCCCTTCCGGAGATTCTCGGGACGCTCAGCATAGGCTTCAGCCTCGACGAAGCGCTCGCGAAGCGGTTCAAGGACCTGACACAGGCGGACATCGTGTTCGCGTCACCTGGTCGGGTTTATGCCACAACGCTGGACGCTACGCCGACCGAGCTACTGGAGGCCCTCCGCCGGTCCCACAGCCGCGGCGGAAGACGCTCGGTGGCTCGCGTGACAATACAAGGCGAAGACTATGTCGCCGCGACTCGGGAGATCTCGCTACAACTGACGTCTGCGGACGCCGAGGTCAGCCAACCGTCCACGGCAATTGCGCTGGTGCTGCGCTCGCGCACGGAGCGCTTGCGCCCCTTGCGCACCGTGCACACCGCGCTCGTGGTCACGGCCCTTCTTGCGGTGCTGGGAGCCACGCTGCTCAGCTACTTGGTCGCACGGACCATCACGCGACCACTGGCGGCCATCACGGCGACCATGCGCGACGTGGCAGCCACGGGAGATTTGAGCCGCGCCAGCCCGCCGCCGTCCCACGGTTGGTGGGAAGACGAGGATGCCCGCTTGCTGGCGCGCACCTTCGAGATGCTGGCTTCATCGCTCGCGCGGTTTCAACGAGAGGCCGCACAGCGGGAGCGGCTCTCGACGCTTGGGCGGTTCTCGACGGTGCTGGCCCACGAGATCCGTAATCCGCTGATGATCATCAAAGCCTCACTGCATACGCTCAAGCGGTCTGCCTTCGCTACGCTTCGGCGAGACGAGTCTGCCTTCGTTGCGCTTCGGCCAGACGAGCCCGCCGGACGCGCGGCACCCGCGATAGCCGACATCGAAGCGGAGGTGCATCGTCTCGACCGGCTGGTTGGGGAGGTGCTGGACTATGCGCGGCCCCTGCAATTCGCCTACGAGACGGTCGACCTCGCGGCGCTGTGTCGGGACGCTGCCGAGGCCAGCGCGCGCGGCTACGACGTCCACTTCGCGGTGTCGACGCCGGAGGAACGCGTCGAGATTGTCGCGGACGCCGAGCGGCTGCGTGGCGCCCTCGTGAACGTTCTGGCGAACGCGCGCGATGCTGTCCTCGCACGCCGCGCCGAAGGAAGAGCCGTGCCCACGGTGGCGGCCGGACCGAGCGGCGTCGCTCGCGAAGCTCCGAAGGGCGGGGCCCACGGGAAGACGCCAAGCCCGGAGATCGCGGTGGAGGTGCGGCGCGACTCGTCGAGCCGCGTGCGGGTCACCGTTGCCGACCGGGGCACCGGTATCGCGCCGGAAGACCTCCCACGGGTCTTCGAACCGTACTTCACGACCCGTCGCACCGGTTCTGGGCTTGGCCTTGCTATTGCACGCCACATTGTCGAGGGCCTCCGCGGCACCATTGAACTGGCGAGCCGATCCCGCGAGGGCACGACGGCGACGATCGTGCTGCCGGTTGACTCACGACCATGATGGTTTCCGTCTCGGTGAAGCGCAGCAATGACGGATGAGGAGCGTTTCCGTCCATGACAGTCCGTGGCTCGGTTCTAATCGTCGATGACGAGGTCAAGATTCGGACGCTGCTGGGGTCAGCGCTTGGCGACGAGGGGCACGAGGTGCTGGGTGCGGGCAGCGCTGCGGAGGCGCGACAGTTGCTGGGGCAGCGGCTGTTCGATGTGCTCGTGGTCGACAACTTGATGCCGGGCATGACCGGTCTCGAGTTGATTCGCGAGGTCGCGACGATCATCGCGGAGGCCGATCGGCCACAGGTCGTCATGATCACAGCGCACGCGACCGTCGAGAGCGCCATTGCCGCCATGAAGCTCGGCGCGTTCGACTACCTGCAGAAGCCTTTCGAGGTCGACGAGCTGCTCGTGGTCGTCAATCGGGCGTTGGAGCATCAGCGCCTTCGTACCCAGCACCGCTATCTCCTGGCCGAACGTGATGAAGAGTTCAATCACTATGGCATCGTCGGGCGGAGTCGAGAGATGCAGGAGGTGATTCGACAAGCGGAGCGCGTCGCAAGCTCGAAGAGCACGGTGCTCATCACGGGCGAGACCGGGACGGGAAAGGAACTGGTGGCGCGCGCTATCCACGCGCACAGTGCCGAGCGCCATATGCCGCTCATCAAGGTGAACTGCGCCGCGATACCGGAAACGTTGCTGGAATCGGAGCTTTTCGGGCACGTGCGCGGGGCGTTCACCGGCGCGGTGTCGAACAAGAAGGGCCGCTTTGCGCTCGCAGACGGCGGCACGCTGTTTCTCGACGAGATTGGGACGGTCAGCCTGACGGTGCAAGCCAAGCTCCTACGCGTGCTGCAGGAACGGGAGTTCGAGCCGCTCGGCAGCGAGCGCAGCCAGCGGGTCGATGTCCGTGTCATTGCCGCCACGAATCGAGACCTGACCGCGCTCGGCCGCGAGGGCCGCTTCCTGGAAGATCTGTACTATCGCCTGACGGTGATCCCCATTCGCATTCCACCGCTGCGTGAGCGCCGCGACGACATCCCGGTGCTGGCGGAGCACTTCGTGCGCAAGCACGCGCACCGCGCGGGACGGCGCATCGAGCGATTCGAGCAGGCAGCGCTCGATCGCGTCTCGGCCTACGACTGGCCAGGCAACGTCCGCGAGCTCGAAAACGCGATCGAGCGCGCCGTGGTGCTGTCTGTCACGCCCACGATCACGGCAGACGCGATCTCCTGGCCCGCGTCACTGGGCTCCACATCGGCGGGCCTGCCGTCACGCGACCTCCACAGGAATCTCGATTGGGCCGAGCGTGAGACGCTCAGGCGCGCCCTCGAGGCATCGCGGGGCGTCAAGAAGGAGGCCGCAGAGCTCATGGGCATCAGTCAGCGGGCACTCAGCTACTACCTCTCCAAACACCGTATCGACCAGTAGGCGTCTTTGCGGGCGCCCTGCCCCGCTTGTCGTGTTACGCCACACGTAAGCGATTACGCGCAAGGAAAAGCCCCGGCGAAGCGGATGCCCGAAATGTGAAGCGTTTGCTGGGACGCGCGACCAGGCACTGGCCTTGCTGGGTTCTCCGCGACTAGGAGGTTCTCAGCATGAGGTCTTGTCGCCCGTGGGGTGCAGTTTTGACGCGGGTCGTGCTCGTCGCCATCGCGGTCACCGCGACCGCGTGTGACGAGCAGCTTTCGGATATCACCGGCCCGACGCCATCGCTCGAACCGACCTTCTCGAACATTCGCGAGAACATCTTCGAAACGACCGACAGCGCGGGCCGCACGGCCTGTGTGGCGTGCCACACGAGTCAGGGGCGGCCTCCCGCCGGAGGGCTCGATCTCTCGAGCGATCCCTATGGCGCACTCGTGAACCGACCGAGTCGCCAACAGGAAGCGGCCGTCCAAGTCATCCCGGGCGACCCGGCCGGCAGCTATCTCATCCAGAAGCTACAAGGAACGGAGGACATCGCCGGCTTCCGCATGCCCCGCAACGGCCCACCGTATCTCACGGAGGGCCAGGTGCTCGTCATTGAGCGTTGGATTCAACTCGGAGCCCGCAATGATTAACCGACTATCACCCGCACTCGCCCTGGGGCTGGTGCTCGCTCTGGCTACTGTCGCAGTGCCGCCCAACGCCCGAGCGGCGCAGGAAGCGCCGCCTACCAGCAATGGCGGCACAACCAGCACACCGGTACAGGAAGAGGATCCGGATTCCTTGGATCGTCGCCCCGATCCCGTGCAGCCGGACTTCACCGTGGTCAACCTTCCGACGTCGCTACGGCTTCCCCGCTTTGGCAGCGCCTTTCGCGTGACGCATCGCTTCTCGCGATCACTCGGCGATGGGGACTTCGGCGACCTGCTCTCCGATCTCTTTGGTCTGGACAACTCCGCGCAGATCGGCCTCGAGTACCGCTTTGGCGTCTGGCGGGGCGCGCAGGTCGGCATCCGCCGCACAAATACCGAGAAGACCGTTGAGCTCTTTGGCACCTACGATCTCTTGCCCGAACGTGACGGGTGGCCAGTCGGTCTTGCGCTGCATGCGAGCGTGGACGGGACGAACAACTTCCGAGACAGCTACTCGCCGGCCCTGGGCATCATTCTGTCGCGCAAGTTGGGCCGATACGGCGCACTCTACGTCGAGCCCGTCTGGGTCAACAACACGAATCCACAACCTTCGGAGCTCGTGGATGACAACGACACGTTTATCATCGGGGTCGGCGGCCGCTTCCGGGTCAGGCCATCCGTCTACGTGGTGGGCGAGATCGTACCGCGTGTCGCGGGACACGACCCGGGGACGCATGCGGGGAGCTTTGCCATCGAGAAGCGGGTCGGCGGGCACGTATTCCAGTTGAACTTCTCGAACACGCTCGGCACGACGATGGGCCAGCTCGCCCGCGGAGGCGTATCGAGCGATACGTGGTATCTCGGTTTCAACATCACCCGCAAGTTCTTCTGAACGGAATGGTCAAACGTCTTCTCCTTCTGCTCCTTATCTTGTTCTTGGCGATGCAACTCTACCGGCCAGCGCGCACGAACCCGCCTGTCGATGCCAGTCGCACACTGGAGACCAAGGTTCGCGTCCCGCCCGACGTTGACGGGATTCTCGATCGTGCCTGTCGTGACTGTCACTCGAGCGAAACGCGCTGGCCCTGGTACAGCCATGTCGCTCCATTGATGTGGGGTGTTCGGTGGGACGTCGACCAGGGCCGCCGGCACTGGAACCGGTCGAACTGGAGCTTCTCCACCGAGGAGGGTGCCGACTTACTGGACGAGATCTGCACCGAGGTGAAGCGGCAAACGATGCCGCTGCCCCGCTACGTCTGGTTCCATCCCGACGCGCGGCTCACGCAAGAGGACGTACAGCGCCTCTGTGCATGGACGAACGAAGCGATCGACGAGCTCTTCGCAGGACAGTAGGAAATCGAGAAGTATTTCCCTCAATCGTTTCTAGGAAGCGGTCGAAGTCGGATGTTCCGCCATTTCACGACCAGCGGCCGACTCGTCGTGACCCCGGAGCCGGTATGGATCGGCAGGTTGAGCTCGCGGTCGCTCACGCCATGGACCTGCAGCCCGATGAATCCGCGGGGGTGTGTCTCGTAGATCTCCTCGTTGACGAGGTCTTCGATCTGGTGACCATTGACCCAGGTCTGAATCCGTGGCCCTCTGGCCACGATGCGCAGCTTGTTCCAACCCTCGTCGATGAAATGAGAATGGCCCTTGTCGACCTTCTCCTGCGACGACAGCCAGTCGGTGCCAAGCGCCTCTCCGTACAGGAGGCCGGTTGCCGGCAGCCCCTTGTAGGACCGCCTGATTTCGACCTGCGGCCCATTCACTCGGCCGGCGGCAGACTCAAAGGCCCGGCCGGTTCCTTTGATGGGGCGGACCTGGGTCCGGATCTGTATGCCCGAATTGGTGATCCTGTCGATAGCGGTCTCGAGCTCGAGCTCGAAGTCGTCGAATTCCTGCAGCGAGCACAGGAAGGAGTTCATGCTGGCGCTGGATTCCACGGTTCTGCCGACGATGGCGCCATCTTCTACCGTGAAGTTGTGCGCGCCATTCATGTGGACCCAGCCGTCCAGCGTGGAGCCGTCGAACAACTCGATCCACTCGGCGTCCGATGTCGGCGATTGGTGCTGGCTGGTGTGCCGCGGGTCGTCGCGGGGCTCCGGCAACGCGAAGGCGATGATGGAATCGCCTGATTTCGTGGCATTCTTGCCGCTTCCTCCAGCGGCGATCGCGACATACTGTCTGCCGTCGATCATGTAGACACTCGGCGTCGCGTAGCCACCTGCCGGCAGTTGGTGCTCCCAGAGAACCCTTCCCGAATGCTTTTCGAATGCGCGGATCTTCTCATCAGCCGTCGCGGCAACGAATATCACGCCGCCTGCGGTTGCCACGGCTCCGCCGAAGCTCAGGGTACCCGTGTTGCGGATGCCCTTCGCGACGAGGTGAGGATACTCACCAAGGGGCACCTTCCAGAGCACTTCTCCCGTGACGAGATCGATCGCGTTGAGCGTTCCCCACGGCGGCGCGACTGCCGGCACGCCGTGTGGATCGAGGAACAACGGGTAGCCATCAAGGCTATATCGGTCGGGGATGCTCTTGGGGGTGGCCAGACTTTCGACCTCCCCGGGCAGCGTTCTCAAGTACGCCGACAGCGCGCTCAACTCACGCGGACGGAACTGCCGGAACCCAGGCATGCTGTTGCGCCCTTGCTGGATCACGGCTTCAATCTCCTCGCTGCTCGTCTTCACGTCCAGCAGCGCAGGCGTATGCGGCGGCACTCCCTGTCTTTCAGCGCCGTGACAAGCCGCACACGTTCGGTCGTAGATCTGGCGACCCAACTGCGCTGGAGTGGGTTTGGCGTCGCCAGGAACATCATGGACCGCTCTGAGCCGGTTGATCGTAGGAACCTCGTTCACGTTGACGTACAGCACGTTCAACACTGGATCGAAGCTCGCCCCGTGCCATTCTGCTCCGCCCAGGTGGCCCGGGGTCGTTATCGTGCCCTGCAAGCTGGGCGGCGTGTAGATGGGCCCCGACAGGTACTTTCTGAACGCTTTCAATGCGTGGGCGTGGGCCTCTGGTGTGATGTTGGTCAGGCCTGCCTCGGTGAGCGATTGCCTCACCAGGGGTTGCGGTATGAGCGGGATCGGCTGAGTGGGGGATGTTTCTTCCCCTGGAACCGTTGAGCGCGGAACGGGAAGCTCTTGCACCGGGAACAATGGCTGGCCGGTATCTCGATCGAGCACAAAGGTGAAGCCCATCTTCGTGAGCTGTACGACGGCGTCTCTGGACGTGTCGCCCTTTCTGAGCGCAACCAGGATCGGCGCTGGCGGGTTGTCGTAGTCCCAGATATCGTGGTGAACGGTCTGGTAGTGCCATTTCCGCTCGCCGGTAGTCGCATCGAGCGCCAGCACGCTGTTGGCAAACAGGTTGTCGCCCTTTCGAAAGCCACCGTAAAAATCCTCGGTCGCGGAACCCGTGGCGGCAAACACCCAGCCTCTCTGCTCATCGATCGTGACGCCGCCCCACGCATTGGCGCCTCCGTAGTTTTCTCCCTCGACCCACTTCCAGGTCTCGTATCCAAACTGACCTTCGCGTGGAATGGTGTGGAAGATCCACTCGAGCTCTCCTGACACGGTGTCGTAGGCGCGGATGTGCCCTGGAGAGGCATCGTAGCTCTCGTTGACACGGGACGCGATGATCAGGAAGTTCTTGAACACGGCGCCAGGCGACGTCATCTCGATGACGGCCGTCTCAGGATCGACTCCCAGGTTCTGCCTGAGATCGATGAATCCGTCTTGTCCGAACGACGGAATCAGGCCGCCAGATGTCGCGTCGATGGCGTAGACGCGGTCTCTGACGAAGTGGAAGATGCGCTCTTGTTCGGACCCTTTCCAATATGCGACACCGCGGTTGCGAAGTCTGACGACCTTGCCGTCGTTGTACTTGGCGGGATCGAACACCCACAGTTGGCGTCCTGTCGCCGCATTCAAGGCCACCGCCTTCAAGCTCGGCGTCGTCACATACATCACACCGTTCACGACAATTGGGTTGACGTGCATCGTCGAACGCTCGTTCGCATCGCCCGTACGGTATTCCCACACTGGCTGGAGCCGGTGGACGTTCGCCGCATGAATCTGGGCGAGCGGGGCGTACTGGTTGCCTTGCGGATCTCCTCGATAGACGGGCCAGTCGACGTCGACCTCGGCCGTCGCGCGGCTCAATGCGACCGTCGTGATCGCACACAGGCTCACCGCGATCATGTACCCGCTACGTGAATGTCTCCTCTTGATGATTGTCATGAGGACCGCCAAGCGCGTGGTTGGAACCGCTCTAAATCGACTGTATCAGAGGATGTGTAGCGAGGGGCCTTTAGGCCCCGCGTCATTTCGCCCCTCCGAGCATGCGGGAATAGGTTCGCGACTCGAGCGTAGGATCAGGTATGAGCATCGAGGTCTCCTGAAGGTGGACGCGATCGCCCTCGACAGCGAGGAGTCCCCTCGCGAGCTGGTTGTGCGCGGGCGAGCCGGCTGCGCGTGACGCGCTCGCGCGGCCCGCCTACCTGTTGGCGCTCCAGCTTCTCGGCGACGCGGAGGAGGCACGAGACGTGGCCCAGGAGGCGCTGTTGCGCTTCTTCGCCAGCCTGCCGCGCGTCGACCCGAACCGCCCGCCGCGACCCTGGCTCTTCGCCATCGTCCGGAATCGCGTCCGGGACCTCAAGCGGCATCGGCGTCGCTGGCGCACCGAAGCGATCGAACGCGCGAACGAGGGCTACACCGTCGAAGCGGTCGGTGGCGAAGGCGACCCGGAGGTCGAGCGCGCTCGTGGCGAGCTGCGGCGCGCGGTTTGGCGCGCGCTCGGCACCCTCGCAGACGGGGAGCGGGAGATTCTGGTGCTCCGGGACTACCACGATCTTCGCTACGCCGAGATCGCCGAGCAGTTCAGCACCGCGATGGTGATGAACGGCGCAGCGGAGATCCTCGCCTACGGCACGGCCGTCGTCCTCGAAGACGAGCGCTGATCATGATGCTCCTGCAACATACAAATGGCCCATTTTCCTAGAATCGAGCCAGCCCAGCAGGTTACAGATCATCCACGCAGGCGCCAATGAAGACTTCGCGATGAACGGCGGCTCGGCGCCTTCGTCGGAAAGAAGAGGGGTCCCATGCGCAACTGGTGGATTGCGTGTTTGTTCGTGCTCTTGCTGGTACCCTGCGTATGGGCTCAGACAAGCACGGGTGCCGTCAGCGGCACCGTTCGTGATGAAAGCGACAGCGTGATTCCAGGCGCCACCGTGGAGCTGACCAACGAGGCCACCCGGGTCACGCTGACAACAGTCACCAACGATGTCGGCTTCTACATCTACCCGGCTGTCATGATCGGGCGATATCGCCTCTCGGTCGAGTTGCCCGGATTTCAGACGTATGCGGGCGACCTGACGGTCTCGCTGCGCGAGACGGTCGTGGTCGATCCGGTCCTGATCGTTGGCGGTGTCGAGAGCGAGACGGTCGACGTCGTGGCGGACGTGACGCCGCTCGTCACGGTCGACAGCCCGGCAGTGCGTGAAGGTATGGAGCGGGAGCGCATCGAGCAACTGCCGCTCAACGGCCGGAACGTCGAGACGCTGGTGGGACTGCTTCCTGGATTCGAAGGGTCGCGGACGTTCGGGGCGCCGCCGAACTCTCAGGAGTACTTCCTGGATGGATCCGCTGAATCGGATCGCCGGTGGGGCGGCGTGACGAGTCCACCCGGGTTGGACACGATCCAGGAGTTCACGGTCGAGTCCAACGCGATTTCGGCGAAATACAGCCGACCCGTGAGCGTGATTCTGTCGACCAAGAGCGGCACGAACGCGTTTCATGGCACGGCGTTCGAAACCCACAGGAACAATTCCTTTGGTCTGGCGCGGCGGCGCGAGGATGTCGGCGATCCGCCTCAGTTGATTCGCAATGAGTTCGGTGTCAGCGCCAGCGGTCCGGTGATCGAGAGTCGCACGTTCTGGTTTACGAGCTATGAGGGCCTGCGGCGGCGCCAGTCGAATACGAGGGGCTTTCGAGTGCCGACCATGGCGATGCGCCAGGGCGACTTCAGCGACCTGGTCGATGCCCAGGGCCGCCAGTATGTGCTGTACGACTCGCAGACCACGGATGCCAACGGGCAGCGGCAAGCGTTCCCGGGCAACGTCATCCCGAGCGGGCGGATCAGTCCGGTGGCCGAGCAGCTCTTCGCCGTGACTCCGCAACCGACGCTCCCCGACGTGAATCCGCTGGTCGAGCCCAACTGGTTTGGCCCGGTCTCCAATCCTTTGGAGACGTGGACGTCGGCTACGCGCATCGATCATCGGCTCTCGGATCGCGATTCCCTGTACGCTCGCTTCACCGTCGGACACCAAGAAAACTCCTACAGCATTGTCGAGAATGGTGGCCAGACGGGCCAGCCCATGCTCAACGACGTGGCAGGGTTGGAGTATCTCACGGTCGAGAACAAGAGCGCGGCCGCGTCCTGGTCACGCGTCTTGTCGTCCACGCTCTTCAACGAGCTCGCGGTGAGCGTCCGCCGAAACAAGTGGCGAGGTGGCGAAAATCCCAATGTCGACGTCAGCACGCCGTGGGCTGATCAGTTCGGTCTGCCGAATCCGTTCGGCGTCTCCTTCTGGCCGAGGTTCGAGAGTACCGGGCTGGGCTCGGATTCCACGCAGTACGCGCTCAACACCAATGATACGAAGGAGAACTTCTTCACGTTCTTCAGCGTGGAGAACAACGTCACCAAGGTGCTCGGGAAGCACGAGCTGCTGTTCGGGGGCCTGTTCCGCAAGGACTTCCTGAACACGCTGCCCCAGCAGCGCTTCCCGCAGCCAACGGTCCAGTGGAATACCGGTGCCACGGCTCTCCTCGACGCGAGCTCGACGCTGGATAACCCACAGGCCGTGCCCTTCACCGGTCACAACATCGCCAACATGTTCCTCGGCCACTCCCAGATCGCCGCCTCGCAAGTGGCCGGTCGGTACGATCTGACCGATACCGAGTACGCGCTCTACGCCGAGGACAAGTACAGGCTGACGCCTCGCCTGACGCTCAGCCTTGGCCTGCGCTACGAGTACTTCGCCGGGCTCGAGGACCACAACAAGATGCTCGTGGGCTTCGACCTCGACAGCCGCAGCATCGTCCTGCGGGACGATCTGGATGCGCTCTACGCCAGCGGCGTGACCTCGCCGGCCCTCACTCGCGAGCTCGAGGCCCTGGGTGCGCGCTTCACGACGCCTGAGCAGGTGGGCCTCCCGGAGAACCTCGTCAACGCACGGCACCATTTCGGCCCGCGGCTCGGGTTTGCCTACCAGGCGCTGAATGGCAAGGCGTCCTTCGTGGTCCGTGGTGGCTACAGCCTCTCCTACTTCAACACGGCGATGTCCAGGTGGTTCGACAGGGCATGGCAGAACACGCCGCTCAGGGCCACCTTCCGGCACAATCCCAACGACGCGGCGCTCTCGCCGGACGGCCTGCCCAACTGGATGCTCCGGAACGAGATCCCGTGGGTGGACGGCGTCAACACGCGCGACCTCATCAGCCTCGACCGGCTGACGGGCACGAGCCGCGGCTCTTCATTGTTCAACGAGTTCGTGAACCCCGACCTGAAGGATGCGCGCGTGCACTCTTGGAATCTCACCCTGGAGAAGCAAGTGGCGCCGTCCACGGCCGCCACGCTCCGCTACGTGGGCACGGCCGGCCGCAACGAATGGCAAACCATCAACCACAACGCCGAGACGTCCGAGTACGTGTGGTTCACCACCAGGGGGGAGCCACTCCCTTCGGGCGAGTTCAGCAGCGTGGCTCGCAGGCCGTACGACCAGCAGGTGTATGGCAGCATTAGCGAGTTCGATGGCACCGGCTTCAGCAACACCAATGCCTTCCAGCTTGGCCTGACGCGCCGGTACAATCACGGGCTGGCTTTCGAGGTCTTCTACGTGCACAGCGTTGCGATCGGCACAGGTACGTCGGTGCCCGCCGTGAATCAGTTCGTTCCTGGCCTACTGCCAACCGACTTCGACGAGCGGAGCCGCATGGCGACCTACGGACGGACCACAGGGGTTCCCAAGCACCGCGTGCGATGGAACTGGCTGGTCGACCTGCCGTTTGACCGATGGGCCGGCAGGCCGGACCAAGAAGGGGTCCTGGGCAAGATCATCGGCGGGTGGCAGTTCGCGGGTATCGGTTGGCTGCAGAGCACGTACTTCACGCTGCCAGACGGCAACTGGAACCTCACCGGTGTCCCAGTCGAGGTCTACGGCAAGAAGTACCCCATCGAGGACTGCCGCAGCGGGACGTGCATTCCCGGGTTCCTCTGGTGGAACGGCTACATCCCGGAGAATCTCATCAACACGCCGAACGGCATCCAGGGCGTGCCCGAGAGCTACCGGCCGGCGGTGACACCGCTCATTCCGTGGGGCACCACGGAGCTCCCGGAGAACGCGCCGCCCGACACCGACATCACGGCGTTCTGGGACAGCAATGACGTGTGGGTCCGGCTGAACGACGGGTCGGTGCAGCGGGTCGGCTTCAATCCCGGCCATCACCCGTGGAACACCGCCGTGGCGGCCGGCTCGATCCAGTGGAACATGGACGCGTCGCTGTTCAAGACCATCCCCATCAACGGCCGTTTCGCCGCACGCCTTCAGTTCGACGTCTTCAACGTGCTGAACCGGCCGGGCACTCGCAACCTACCCAACCGCAACAGCGACGGAATCCTGCTGATGAACCAATCTCAGCACGACCCGAGAACTCTTCAGCTGAGCCTGCGGCTGAACTGGTAGGGCGGCTATCACCACGGACAACTAGAAAACGAGCTCGCCGTCGATCACCTCGAGCGCACAACTGCCTGCTGTCCTTTTCGAGCCACGCGGTCCGAGTGTCATGACAGGGAAGAGGATGCTGCTACCCGTGGCCACCGCCGCCCTGCTCGTCCCGCTGCTTCCCCTGCGAGCCGCGACTCCCGAGGCGGAGGACTATCCGCCGAGCGATCCGCAGCTGATTCAAGCAGGACGAGACATCCTGAACGCGATGAAGCGGAACGAAGGCGTGAAATGGCTCACCGGCCAGATGGAAATCCATTGGGAGGAGGAACGAAAGGACGAGATGTCGACCAGCGTCTTCGAGCGGACTGGCCGATACCCGGCCGTCAGGGGCTGGGATACGCCGTTTGGTAGCCCCGAACGCGATGCGGCGTGGATGATCAACACCGTCATCAATGACTGGAAGGACTACCGCATCATACCGACCATCTCCGAGCATCTGGGAGCCCCGACCTACGGCGGCGGATTCGACAACATCTTCGAGCGCGTCAGCATCAACGCCTGCCTGACGCCAGGCACACCCGAGAACGAGGCGTTGATGGCCATGCTCGATGCCATGGCGGCGGACCTGAAGGCGCTCGAGGAGGCCGGCGTTCCCGTCCTGTGGAGGCCCTGGCATGAAGCCGGCGGCGGCTTCTGGTGGTCCGCGAACGGGCCGGAGAACTACAAGAAGCTCTGGAACTTCACCTGGGACTATCTGACACGCACCAAGGACCTCCACAACCTGATCTGGGTCTGGAGCACTCTCGGGCGCGACAAGAGAGACTATGCTCCGTACTATCCTGGCGACGCCAAGGTCGATATCGTCGGCGGCAGCATGTACAACGACGGCAGAACGCCGTCCGGTAACTGGCCGGCCCTCGATGCTATTGCTCCCTCGAAGCTCAAGGCCATCACCGAGGTAGGCCAGATGTGGACTTATGATCCCGACCTGCCGTATGTCTACTTCTTGGTGTGGACGACGAAGAAGGACGCTCGGTCAATACTGCCGTCCGTCTATCGTGCGCCCACTGCCGTGACGCGATCCAATGTCGCAGCATACATCGACCGAGGACCTCGGTCCGGATCTCGCGCCGTCAATGAAGTGGGCGAGCGCCCGAACACCGATTTCACCGAGCCGGTCTTCAATCGCTGAACGGAGCAATGCCAGCACCGCCGGAAAGCTCACAGCGAAGCCATCAGGCTCGCCATCAGCCGCTCCATCAGCCTTCTGACAGAGTCCTGGGCCTCGCAGTCGACAATCGAGTCATCGTGATCCGGGGGCGGACCGTCGGCGCAGCCGTCCACGCGGCGATGCAGGCTCTCGAGCTGCCGGAGCGCCAGATGGTACCAGCCTCCATCGACGAACCTCTGCACGATTTCCACGCTCACCAGCATCGCGATGAGGTGGCCGCGGCTCTTGTACGCGTCCACGTCGGTTGGCAGACCGTGGATCAGCGCCATGACATCCCACTGAGGATCCGGCGGCAGGCTGTTGACGAACGCTTCGAAGGCATCCGCCGCAAGCTTGCGCTCGCCCTCTTCCGTGAACACCCCATGGGTGGGAAAGTTCGCCGTGTCGATGTCGAAGAACCACGTGCTGACCGTCACGTTGATGTCGAGCTCTTCCTCGGTGGGCGAGTGCTGAGGACACAGCCTCATACGCCCGGACTGCAGCATCTCATGAGCGCGCGCCAGGTAGGCGGCCTGCGTGGCCTCGCCATCGCCCACGGTGTCGCGCCATCCAAACTCCGTCACCCAGAGCGGCGCGTCGTTTCCATAGTCGTTCAGAAGCTGCCGCATCAGGGCGATGTCTCTGAAGTTGCGCTCGAAGCTGACACAGTCGTCCGGAGCCTGATTGTCGCCGGCGTACGGATGAATGGCCACGTAGTCGATGGGATCTCCGGCCTGGAGCATCTCCTCGAGAAAGTCATAGCCCCGGAGGCAGCAGCCCGCGTTCAGACCGGTAAGGCCGCCCACCGCCACCTTGGCGGTCGGATCCGCACCGAGAATCGCCGCGCGCACCTTGCGATAGAGCACCGAGTAGGCCTCCCGATTCGGCGCCGGCTTCCAGAAGAAGCGCTCGTTGGGCTCGTTCCAGACCTCCCACAGGCTGCCCGGGTAGCGAGTGGCGGCCGCCGCGGCAAACGCCGCCACTCGATCGGACCACGTATCGAAGGCGGCCGAGGGATAGTCCGGCACCACCCACGGGTCCGACGAGCCGTTCGCCCAGGACGGCGACGAGCCGATGTACCAAAGCGGCTGAATGCCTTCAGCCCTGAGCTTGTTGTTGACGATGTCGGACCTGGTCCAGTCGAGCGTGTCGGGCGACGGCTCGTGCACACGCCAGAGCAGCGTGCTGCGACTCACACGCGCGCCGATGCTTGCGACCAGGTCAACCCGAGGTGGCGCGGATGAGCCGAAGTAATCGAGGTCCTGGTGAAAACCGTACAACGCGGTATCGGCGGCCACGGGAGTAGCCGCGACACTGGTAACTAGCGAGAGAACACCGATAACGCCGACAGTCCGTGTGTGTCTTCGCATGGCCGTCCTCCTGAGACTGCGTTCAGGCTCTCTCTTACAGGACCTGCGATGCCGGCATCTAGGATGACCGGACCAATCTTTCTAGAGAAAGGCCTTGGACCGACGATCGGCTACAGGGAGCACGCAATGTGGGCAAGACCGCCTCTCATGATCTGGTCACTGGTGGCCGTGATGGCCGCCAGTGCTGCCAACTCGTCCGTCGCACAAGCGGCCGAGATCATCACCCGCGGTGCCACTACCGCCATGCATCGTGGCGTGTACGAGGTCGCGCTACAGGCGGGGTCTCTCGCCGGTCGCAACCCGTACACCAAGATCAGCATACGGGTCACCTTCACGCGTCCGGACGGCTCCGAAGCAACGGTCGATGCGTTCTATGACGGTAACGAGACATTCAGGGCGAGGGCGTATTGTGACGTGCCGGGTGAGTGGCACTGGTCGACCGACTCGGATCTGGAGAGCTTGTCGGGACAATCCGGCTCCTTTCGCGTCTCGCCCTCAAACCTGAAGGGCAAGCTCCGACGTCACCCAGCGGATCCTCGCCAGTTGGCGTATGACAATGGGGATTGGTTCCTCCACCTCGGAGACACCGGCTACCGTTACGTCGTCGACACGGAGACACACTGGAAGCCGTACATCGACCAGGCCGTCAAAATTGGCGCGACGAAGATTCGTGTGTGGTTTGCCAGAGCCAGGCACGACGTCCAGGTACTGTTTGCCAACAAACGCCAAGCGTTAAACTTGCCCTATTGGCAGGAGATCGATCGGCGCGTGACCTATGCGCTGGAAACCTATCCCGATCTCATGCTCGGGCTGATTCCCTATGCAGAGGATACCGACGAGATCCGCAGATACGCTCTCGACGACAAGGCGGCCCCGCTCATCGCTCGCTACGCGCAAGCCCGCTTTTCGGCGTTTCCGAACGCCTATTGGGTGGTGTCGAATGACATGATCATCCTCCACGAGCGGAGTCGAAAGCAGGTTGACCGCGCCGAGACGGACGCGCTCGCGGACCGCGAGGTCCCATACGAAGCAATCGACCGAATCGGAAGAGACATGGCGGCTCGCGAACCCTGGGGCACACTCCTGACCAACCATCAATCGCGTGGCAGCGGCTACGCCTACGTCGACGCGCCCTGGTCCGACATCATCGATCTCGAGGACCTGGACCAAGTGGCGGGCCGCGCGATCCTGAAGTATCGCGAGATGCGGGATCAACCAGTGATTCTCGATGAGGACCGCTACGAGTGCTATCGGCCTCCTGAGCACGATCGGTACTTCTTCAGGCGCCTCATGTGGGCCAGTCTCTTGTCAGGCGGCAGCGCGACCTACGGCGGTCTTCGGACGTATGAGCCGTATGAAGTAGATGAATGCCAGGGCGTGGCCGGATACATCGACGCGCTGGACGCGGGGCTGCTCGAAGATGGCGCTCACGACTTCCAGCATATCCACAAGTTCTTCGGCGATACCGGGCTGACACTGGTACGCATGACCCCGGACGACGACCTCGCTGGCGGAAACCCGGATCACTGGAAGGCTATGCGTGATGATCGGACGATCATCGTCTATCTGGCGAATCCCAGCGGGTCGACACCCCAGTCCGATGACGAAGGCGCGACGGCGCCGTCCGTGACGCTGCAAGTACCAGCGGGACACTTCGAAGGTAAATGGTTCGACCCATCCGACGGTACCTGGCAGGTTGCGGGTGCCGTCAGTGATGGGCGGCACGTGCTGACCGCGCCAGCGCCGGGCGATTGGGTGCTGCTCCTCCAGCGATAGCGCTGACGGCGTGGCGGCTGAAGAATGATCCGACTGCCTTTCCACATCGTGGTCGCACTGCTCCTGTGTTTCGCCACGGTGGAACCTCCCGTGCAGTTCGTCGATGTCACGGACGAGGCTGGCATCAGGTTCGTTCATCACTCGGCGCCGGACAAGAAGTACATCGTCGAGTCGATGAGCGGCGGTGTCGCGCTCTTCGACTACGATAACGATGGCTGGCTCGACATTTACTTCGTCAATTCGCTGACCGTCGAGACCGCTGGCCGTCCAAAGAGCTCGAGAAGCGAGCTGTATCGCAACAAGCGCGACGGAACCTTTACGGACGTGACCGACCGGGCTGGAGTGGCACATCCGGGCTGGGGGATGGGTGCCTGTGTCGGCGACTACGACAACAACGGCTGGCTCGACCTCTATGTCACCGCGCTGGGCGCCAACAGGTTCTATCGGAACAACGGCGACGGAACCTTTCTGGAAGTCGGCGAGAAGGCTGGTGTCGCTGACGATCGCTGGTCGACGGGCTGCGGCTTTGCCGACTATGACAATGACGGTGACCTGGATCTCTTCGTGGCCAACTACGTCGATTTCAGGCTGGACAAGCTTCCGGAGTTCGGCAAGGGCACGCTCTGCCAGTATCGAGGCGTTCCCGTGCAGTGTGGCCCGCGCGGCCTCCAGGGAGCAGGGGACGCCCTGTTTCGCAACAACGGCAACGGCACCTTCACGGACGTATCCGACGTGGCAGGGGTCCATGACCCACGGGGCGCATTCGGCATGGGCATCATCTGGACAGATGTCGACGAGAATGGCCTTGTCGATCTGTATGTGGCAAACGACGCCTGGCCCAATTTCCTGTACCGGGACAACGGCGACGGCACCTTCACCGAGTCGAGCTTTCTTTCCGGAACCGCCGTGGGAGAGGATGGCACCGAACAGGGCGGCATGGGCATTGCGGTCGGCGATTACGATCGCAATGGCCTGCTCGACCTGTTCGTCAGCAACTTCTCGGAAGAGTACAACGTGCTCTACCAGCACGACCGACCCTTTACATACATCGATGCTTCTTATAGCAGCCGCGCCGCCGAATCCAGCTTTCCCCTCGTGGGTTGGGGAACGGAATTCTTCGACTACGACAACGACGGCTGGCTCGACCTGCTGGTTGTCAATGGCCACGTCTACCCGCAGATGGACAGCGCGCGGGTAGGCTCCAGCTATCGACAGCGCAAGTTGATGTACCGGAACAACCGTAACGGCACGTTTACCGAAATTGCCGCCGACCTCGGCCGGGCCCTCTTGGAGAAGCGGGTCAGTCGAGGCGCAGCGTTCGGCGACCTCGACAACGATGGCGACATCGACATCGGCATCAACGATCTCGACGGGCCGCCCATGATCCTGCGCAACGACGGTGGCAACAGAAAGAATTGGATTCGGATCCGACTCGAGAGCTCCGGTCGCAACCGGTTTGCCCTTGGTGCCCGCGTGAAGGTGGTTGCCGGCGAGCTCGTTCAGAAGGCGGAGGTTCGCTCAGGTTCGAGCTACCTGTCGCAGAACGACTTACGACTGCACTTCGG
Source organism: Luteitalea sp. (assembly GCA_009377495.1). Classification (GTDB taxonomy): domain Bacteria; phylum Acidobacteriota; class Vicinamibacteria; order Vicinamibacterales; family Vicinamibacteraceae; genus WHTT01. The sequence goes on along the minus strand of WHTZ01000048.1, from coordinate 22,717 downwards.
CCTCGGCAATCGCAAGGACGTGGACCTCATTGAAGTGGTGTGGCCCGCCGGTGGCAGCGTAACACGGCTGGAGAACGTCGACGCGAACCAGGAGCTCGAGATCACCCACGCCGGGCCAAGACAGTGACACCTCGGCGCGGCTAACCGCCGAAGCTTTATGCGAAGGCGGAAGCCGCGCCCTACTCGCATCACTGTCCGGAGGACCAGTCTTCCATCAACTTCTCGAGCGTGCCGCGTGGACCCGAGCGAGCATCCTCGCCGAGCTTCACGATCCGTAGCAGCGAGGGGACGAAGGCCGCCGTGAAGAACTGGGAGCCGGCGTCGACCGCTCCTAGCGGGTGCACCTCCATGAGCCAAGGATCGATCAGGTCGACCCGGTACGAGCCCGGGCCTGGTAGATCGAGCTCAATCCTCCTGGGCCGCTGACCGCCGTCGAAGTAGAACAGGTAGTGCTCGCCCGGCTTCGCCAGCCCCAAAGCGCCGGGCGTCCAGATATCCATGAGCACCGGCTCCATCTCCTGAAAGGGCGCCTCCATCATGATCTTCTTCAGGAAGGCCAGGCGCTCGGGGCTCTCACCCACCAGCTCGCCGCCATGCGACCACCACAGGACTTCGCCGCGGTGCACGTAGGTTTCACCATGCGACGCGTACCCGCCACCGATGGCAACGCGCCACTGGCGAGCCACGGCCTCGGGACCGGTCAGCATGCCCCAGCCGTGACCGTTGTTCCCTTCGTAGCCGAGCTCGTCAATCACGACCGGCTTCCTGTACTTGTAACGTGCATTCACCACTGCCGCGTGGTGATCATCGCTCTGCTGCTGCAGCTTCAGGTGCGTCACCAGCGGCTTGCTGTAGTCATACCAGCTCCGCCAGTTGTGAATCGAGCGAAGGTGGTCGTACGGATCCAGCTTGTCGACCATCTCGAAGACATGGTCCCAATCCTTGGGAGGTGTGATGAGGTCGTGCTCGCTGGCCAGCTCCCACCACACATTCCGGTAGGCCCCGAGCCTTGCAATGAGATAGCGCAGGTACGCGTCATCTTGCGCCCGGCCCATGGAGGAGAAGCCCCACCGATCGTAGGGATGAAAGATGATTACGTCGGCTTCGATCCCCAGCGCCTGCAGATCTGCCACCCGCTCCTCGATGTGGCCAAAGTAATCGGGATTGAAACGATCGAGATCGAACGTGCCGTCGCCCGCTTGGGCGAACGGATAGCGCGGCGGCTCCACACGGTTGAACGGGTACCACTTCGGGAACACGCACATGCGCACCTTGTTGAAAGGTGCGGCTTTTAGCGTGGCCAACGTGCGCTCTTGAAGCTCGCTGGACCGGTGGACCCAGTTGTACAGCGTGGTCCCGAGCGGGAAGTACGGCGTGCTATCGGCGTACGACAAGTGATACGTGTTGCGTACCGTCACCGGCCCATGGTTCCCAGGCTGGGGGCTCCGACACTCAAATGCGCCCCTCTGGCCGTCCAACTCCGGGTCATTGGACGTGATTTCAAACGTCCACGGGCCTTCCACCGTTGGCATCACGCGTACTTTCCAAGTTCGATTCCCGTCGTAAAAGCCATCGACGACAAGCTCCGTGTCTCCGGATCGAAACCGCCCTTTCACCTGGACGTCGGCAAATGGATTGGCGTACTTTCTGGCTGACTCGAGGGACACCTCCTGAATTCCCCACCGTTCGACCTCGGGAGAGAGCAGCGCCACGGTCGGCGAGGCGGTGGGAACCGCGACCGCAGCAACTGCGAAGAGCATCACTCCAGCCACAAGACGGCTCACTCCTCTACCTCCCAGTTTTCTGTCAGAACTGAATCTTGCGTCCCTGATCCCGGTCCATGGCTTCCTCACGCTTGTATCGGGAGTATAGGTCCAGGTGCTGCCGAGCCTTCGCATGGTCTCCGAGCTGACTGTAGATGCGGCTGAACTGGAAATGAACGTCCGAGTCCTGCGGAAGAAGCTTGACGGCTCGTCTCAGCTCGTCCAGAGCCTCCTCCTGCCTGCCCTCTCGGCTGAGAATCTTCGCAAGAGCCACGCGAGCCCGCGGATGCTCTCCTGCCTGCTCGAGCGTCGCCTCCAGTCGTGCTCTCGCCTCATGGTCTTCTCCACGCCGATACCCGATCTGGGCAAGATAGAAATGTGCGTCGGGTAGCACCGATCGGAGCTCGAGCGCCATTCGTAGGTGACGGGCGGCTTCGTCATTCTCACCCGCGAGATACTTCGCCATGCCAAGCATGAGGTGACCTCTCGGGTCTTCGGGTCGTAACTGCGTGTAGCGCGACAGCGACTCGATGGCCGCGGGGAAGTCACCTGCTCGAACCAAGGCACTGCCGAGCGTGAATAGATATTCCGGCCGATCTTGGTACATCAAGCGCAGGAGGCGAAGCGCGAACACGGCATCGGCCACCATCCCGTGGGCGAGGCTCACATCGGCAAAGTCAACGAGGACGTCCGGGGAAGCAGGGGCGAGCTCGCGAGCCCGCGAAGCATGTTTCCAGGCTGCGGCTGTGTCCTTCTCCTGCAGAGCCAGACGCGCAAGCACGCGCAATGTCCTGACCGAGCCGGACTGCGGCTGGGAAGATGGGACGAGGGCGTTCGCAGCAGCGGGCATACCCTTCGCCGTAGACCTGGCCGCTGACGCGAGATCTTCGCGCGCCGTATAGGTCCGTGCCAGATACTGATACGCGGTGGCGATCGTCGTCCGATATGTGCCGGTCAAGTCGATGAAGGAGTGACGGGTCTTTTCGTCCAGTGGGTCCTCGGCTAGAATGAGCGTCTCGTCCGCTGAGCGAGCAAGAAGCGTGGAGAGCGCTTCCTCGTTGTAGTTCGCGCGGCCGAGCACCTCCAGGAACCGGCGAGCAGCGATGTGAGTCGGATTGATGCGGCGCTCAGCCTCGAAGTGAGAAATTGCCTCCGGTATGGCGCGAGAGCCGCGGTGTAGCAGACGGGTAAGGCCAAGATAGTAATTGGCCTTCGGACAGTTGGAATCGAGATCGATCGCCTTTCGGAATTCCTGGGCGGCCAGCTCGAAATAGCTGGTCTCTCGGTAGGCCCTCCCAAAGAACACTCTCAGCGGAGCCGAATCTCCCCGCTTCTCCAGCACCTCTTGGAAGATGTCCTGAGCGTCCTGCGGACGTTTCAGCTCGAGATAGACGAGGCCCAACGTGTAGGCCACCGCTGTATATTCAGGCCTCAGGGCGTAAGCGGTGCGGAGCTCATCGGCGGCGCTTGCGAGATCGCCCTCCATGAAGTGGAGGCTGCCCAGGGCGTGCCGGGCTTCATGGTGGAGCGGGTCCAGCTCCAGGACGCGGCGTGTCCATTCCTTCCCTGCCTCGTACTTGCGGTTCCTCAGAGAGACGGCGGAGAGGCCAAGACAGGATTGCGGGTTGAGCGGATACATCCGGCAGGCTTCGAGATACGCCCGCTCGGCTTCGGCAAAGTCGCCGAGGGCCGTGTTGAGCGCGCCCAGTTGCTCGAGCGCGAGGCCCAGGATACGTCGCGAGTCGCTTTCTGCCTTTTCCAGCTCTCCGGCGCCGAGCGAACGCTGCACGCTCAGGAAGAGATCGCGAATCTCGGCCTCGGGATCTTCGGCAGCTCCCGCCTGAGCCCAAAGACACCAGCCAATTAAGACTAGAAGCGCTCTCGTCCTTCGCGCCTTCGGGCTGACGCACATTGTTCCTCATGCCAGGATTTCTTCGACAACTCGGCCATGCACATCGGTCAGCCGGAAATCTCGTCCGGCATGCCGGTAGGTCAGCTTCGTGTGATCCAGTCCCAAGCAATGAAGAATCGTGGCATGGAAGTCATGCACGTGGACTCCGTTCTCTTCGATGCTGCCGCCCAACTCGTCGGTCTTGCCATAGACGATTCCCGGCTTCACACCGCCGCCGGCGAGCCAGGACGAATACGCCTTCTCATAGTGACTCCGCCCCGACGTACCTTCGGCAAACGGCGATCTGCCGAACTCCGTCGTGAAGACGACGAGCGTTTCCTGGAGCAGACCTCGGAACTTCAAGTCGGTGAGCAGTCCGGCGACCGCTTGATCGACGTTCACGGCCAGCGGCTTGTGCGTCTCCATGTCGCCGTGCGCGTCCCAGTTCTCGCTCGAGCCCACATCCATCAGCTCGACAAACCGCACGCCCCGCTCGATCATGCGCCGGGCCATGAGGCACTGCCAGCCGAAGCCTTCTGTCGCGCCGCGCGCGAGGCCGTATAGCCTCAGCGTGGCATCGCTTTCTCGTGATATGTCGAAGATATCCGGCATGGCCATCTGCATGCGGAACGCTGTCTCGAACGATCGGATCCGCGCCTCGAGCGCTGGATTCCCGGGATTCGCCGCGGCATGCCGTCGATTGAATCGCTCCAGCAGGCCCAGCTCCAGCTTCTGGATCGAAGACCGAGGGGCGAGATTGGGCACCGGCTCGGGGCCGCTGGCTACTCTCGTCGCGGAGTACGCCCCGGGCAGAAAGTCGGACGACCAGACCTGGCTGCCGCCGTACGGTATCTGCGGCGCCAGCACGACAAAGGCCGGCAGGTTCGCGTTCTCCGTCCCCAAGCCATACGTGACCCAGGAGCCAATGCTCGGCCGCTTGAAGGTCACCGAGCCCGTATGGATGCCCAAGGTAGCCTGGACGTGATCGTTGTGATCTCCGTGCATCGAGCGAATCAGGCGCAGATCATCCGCGCAGGCCGCGATGTTCGGAAAGAGATCGGTCATCTCGATGCCGGCCTGGCCATACGGCTTGTACGGCCAGATGGTGCCCAACAACGTCCGGTCGTCGAAGGCGGTCTTCCCACTACTCGCATACTCAATGAGCTTCGGCTTCGGATCGAACGAATCGACGTGCGAGAAGCCGCCCGGAAGGACAATGAAGATCACTCGCTTGGCCGTGCCTCGAAAGTGCGGGCTTTTCGCTGCCAAGGGATCCGGTGACGTCTTCCTCTGTTCTTCGGCGGCCAGTAGCTCAGCGACAATACCCGGCAGGATCAGAGAGCTGCCCACCAACGAGCGAATGGCCTGTCGCCGTGACAACCTGTCATTCGTGGCACAGCCGCAACTCTTACCGCTCATCGTGATATCTCCCTCGAATCCAAGCCATTGCCGGCACGAGCCGCTTTCGTGCCACCACCAAGAGTCCAGACATGGCGATCAGCGTCAACACCAGCGCGAGTGAGTACACGCGGCGCTCGTCAAGGCGAGTTTCATTGATTAGCCATGGGAGCCAGCTTCGCTGGCGCGGCACGTCGCCAAGCGTGATGAACTCGTTACTACTAAGCAAGACGCGCACAAGGCTTCCCCATGCTTCGCGATTCGCACGCTCCTCATCAACACCGGATTCCGCCAACGCCTTACGGCTCTTCTCTAAATATTGCCTTGCTTCACGAACGTCATCGGACCGTGGCGACCTGGCGAACAGCAGCTCGTACGCATAGCGGAGGCGCTCCGCATCTGCCTGCTCCGCCATATAGACACGCACGGCCAGATCATCGGCTCGTTCGTGGACGAGCGGGCTGTTCATCATGAACAGGGCGTGTATGGTCGTGACGTTCTCTTGACGCATTCCCGTGACGCTGTTCGGATCGGGGCCATCCCAGACCTCGAGAAACGGATGGCGCCGAATGCGCTGCTGCAGCAGGTAGACGCTGCGCCGGTTGGTCTCATAGACCTCGGGTTGCTCGTGCACTCCAGTGAAGGGCTCGTGCTGGGTATAGTCGTATTCGAGGTCGGGCGGGAACGCGTGTGCCTCTCCTTGCGAGTCGTCGAGATTCCCACTCACGGCAAGAATCGTGTCCCTGATTTCCTCGGCGCTCAGGCGGCGCTGGTTGAACCGCCACAAGAGCGTGTTCGTGGGATCCTGCCGAGCGTTTTCCTCGTGGTGCTCACCTGACGCCTGATAGGCGCGCGTGAGCATGATCAACTTGTGCATCTTCTTGATCGACCACCCGTTCTCGATGAACCGCCTCGTCAGATAGTCCAGCAGCTCGGGGTGCGACGGCGCGTCGCCGCGCTTGCCAAAATCCTCCGTGGTCCGAACAATCCCCTGGCCGAAGTGCCAGGCCCAGATGCGGTTCACGATCACGCGAGGGACCAGGGGGTTCTTCGGATTGGTCACCCACTCGGCCAGCTGTCGCCGTCCGCTTCCCGGCTCCTCGTCTGGCACCCGCTGCCCCCCAAGAATGGTCAGGAAGCCGCGAGGTACCTCCACGCCCAGGATCTCTGGATCGCCACGAATCAGCAGGCGGGCATTGGCCGGCTCGTCGCTCTCGGTCACCGCGTAGACCTTCTCGATCTCCTGGTACTTCTCGCCGATCTCCTCGAGCTTGCGCTCGACCTCGTAGAGCTGCAGGGCCGCTTTGCCGGCCCGGGCTTTGTCACCTTCCTCTGCCCGTCGCACGACGCGTCGCAGCCGTCGTTGCTCGTCGTGCAGGCATTCTAGCTCCTTCTCATAGCTGGCCAGGAGCTCCTGTTCCTTCGGACCGCCCAGCGCAGCGAAGTGGGCCGCGCGGGGCGTGACCTCCACACCGGGGAACGCATATGTCGAGCTCTTGAAGATGCCGTAGAGCGCATAGTAGTCCTCGTTAGAGATCGGGTCGTACTTGTGATCGTGGCAGCGCGCGCATTCAATGGTCAGCCCGAGGATCCCCTGTCCAAGATTCGCCACCGTGTCGTCGAGGGTGAGATGAAACTCTTCGACGCGCGACCCGAATCGACGAGCGTTGGCCAGATAGCCGGTGGCAATGACGTTTTCCTGCCAGTCGGCGTGATCCTTGGCGGGAAGCACATCTCCAGCCAACTGCTCCCGCACGAACTGGTCGTACGGCGTGTCCGCGTTGAACGAATCAATGATGTAGTTGCGATAGCGGTAGTTCGACGGAACCGGAAAGTCGGAGTTGTCTCCCGCGGTATCCGCGTATCGCACGACATCCATCCAGTGGCGACCCCACTGCTCACCGTATCGCGGCGATGCCAGTAGCCGGTCGATCACTTTCTCGAACGCGTTCGCAGATTGGTCTTCAAGGAACGCCCGGACGTCCGCTGGCGTCGGCGGCAAGCCCGTTAGATCGTACGTCGCGCGCCGAATCAGCGTCCGCCTGTCGGCGCGTTCGACAGGCGTCAGGCCCTTCGCGTCCAGTCCGGCCTTGATGAACCGGTCCACTGCCGTGCCCCGCCATTCAGGCGCCACCTGCTCGGGCGGCCGAGGATCCTGCACGGGCTGATAGGCCCAGTGCTTCGCTTCCTCTTCCCAGTCGAAGGGGCTGCCGGCTACCATAGCGGGCAGAGCGCCGCCTTCCGTCCGCGGGTCGGGCGCCCCCATCTCGACCCATCGCTCGAGCGCGTCGATCTCCCGCGCGGTCAGCGGCTCGCGCTCCTTCGGCGGCATTTGAAAGTCTTTGTTCTTCCGCTTGATGGCCTGGATGAGAAGGCTCTCTTCGGGCTCCCCAGGCACGATGACCGGACCATGCCTTCCGCCGCGCATGACGGCCGCTCGCGAGTCGAGAAGCAGGCCGCCCTCGGGCTCGGAAACCTCGGAGCTATGACAGGAGTAGCAGCGATCCACGAGGACGGGCCTGACGTCCTTCTCGAAAAACGCGACGGCCTCCCGGCTCGGTTCTTCCGATGCGACGCCTGACTCCTGACCTAGCAGAGGGTCGGCTAGGAGCGTCAGCATTAACATCGAAGCGACGACATGACGAAGCGGAGCTAGCCGTACCATGCGCGCTAACTCCAATGGAACTCGATCGTGTGGACGAACGGCGTGTAGCCGGTGACGTACACGCTTGGTCCGGACAACTTGGGCTCTGTGTCGCGAACCTGCGTATACTCGTGCGGGTGCGCGCCTGGGCCGAGGCGAATCCGCGTGTTCCCGAGCTGGTACGTTCCCCCGCCCTCCGCGAGCAACCAGGTATCGGCAGCCCGAGAGGACGCCCTGACACCGTCGAGCGTACCGCCCTCGCGGAAATTGATCTCGACCGACACAGGCATCTTCGTGGGACCGGTGGAGCGAAGCTGGAGACGGAACCCGCTCGGCAACTCAGTGACGATAGCTGACTGCTCCAGGTAGGAGACTTCGCTTTTCGGCCGTTCTTCTCGCGCACCGTACCAAGCTTCAACGCTCGCGCCAATGCGACGCGGCGGCTCGAAGGGCTGATAATAGGGGCCTTCGACGGCCCGCTGGCGCAGGTGGTACCCGTCCCGCGTCTTTTCCATCGTGTCAGGAACGAACTGGCCCTTGCCGAAGAAGGCGGTCGCCAGCCGCACCGCGTTGATGACCGCCTCGCCACGGCGAACCGAGAAGAAGCGGCTGTTTCCCAAGAGCACGTTTGCGCTCGTCTCTCCTCGACGGACTCGTGTCAAACCGACGCTCTCGAACTGGCGCTCATAGGTATCGGGCAGGGGGACACGCGCGGGCCCTTCCTGCAGGAGCTCTGGATATTCCATGACATCCGAGAGGCTTGGCGTCCCGGTGCCGAGGTCCGCCAGCGCCGCGTAGCGTCCGTTGCCATCGTGAGCAGCCAGGTAGCGTGACGCGAACCAGTAGCGAGACAAACCTCGCCCGGCCCGACTGTCGGCGTCCTGCCGTCGAGATATCTCTGTGACAACCTCGTCTCCCGGATGGATCAGATAGATCGTGGCGTCGAGATTGTCGCGGACCGGCTGAAGCAGCTCCGGGCGCTCGAGCTTGCTCGCCACGGCAATCAGCGCGTTGTTGCACGTGGGCCCGTAGCCCAGCGTGCTGCGCTCGCTGTAGAACCCATCCTTGGTAATGTCGATTCCCTCGGCTAGCCATTGGTCGATGCGACCCACGAGTGCGGGATCAGGATAGAGCTCGTGAATCTGCGCCAACGCAGCGGATACCACCCAACGGTGGTTTGGCGTATGCACGCCGCCCACCGCCAGGCCCTTGCCCGCGCGCCGCAGAAAGGACGCGGTCAGCTTTTCCAGGTCGCGTTCGCCGTGCCGCCTGGCCAGCAGCGTCGCCGTTGCCACGTTGCGAACGACGAACCCGGTGTCGGGAGGTGAGTTGACGTTGGCGGTCGGCAGCGTGACGTATCCCTGCTCGCTTTGCTCGCGGCCAAGGAATCCGGCGGCCAGCCGCATGCGCTCGGCCAACACGTTCGACTTGTAAAACTTGGACGCCGGGGTCAGCAACGCTGCCGTAAACGCATCCAGCACGCCTGCCGCGCTGTGCGGCCAGTAGAGGCCGAACTCATCCGGCGACGCCCCGCGCCACGGGCTCTCAGGGTCCGTCACCTGCCGCTCGAGCAGCTCCTCGACGCCCGCATCATGCCCTCGGACGATCTCGGTCGCAAGGGTAGGCTTTTCAGAATCCACGCTCCCTCTTCCAGCGTCCCTCCCCTCTCTTCCAGCCGCCCCACGTCCCCCAGCGATCACGGCCGTGGCGGCTGCTCCCGTGAGAAAAGCCCTTCGCGAGCAGTCAGATGGCTTCGCCATGTAGGTTCACACTACCGAAAATTGGCACAAAGCCGCTATGAAGATTGGATGATTTTTTGTTTTGAAAGGCTCCCCCCTCACCATCGTGACGTGCGCCCAGAGCCCCGTCGGGGGTATGATGTCTCAACCGGGTAACGTCAACGTTCGAAGACCTTGGCGACACGCAGGAGCCCCATGAGCTCGAGCCGTGCCGGGGCGACGATCAACACGCCGTCCCATCGGCCGTTCCGGGCGTCCCAACCAGCGCGCGGCGTCTGGCAAGACGCTTGTGCCATCATCGAGCCGCAGATCAATGCGGAGGGTATTCATTTCTGGCCGTTCGAGCGGCACTTCCCGATCGACGTCGTCCACCTGGTATTCGATCAGCGGCACCCAATCCGCCTGAACCGTCACGACTACTTCGAGTTGCTCTACGGCTACTCCGGCGAGATCGCATTTCAGGTGCAGGACCACTCGGTGCGTGTCGGCGAAGGGGACCTCTTCGTCATGGGGAGCACGCTGTACCATCGACCGGTTCACAGTGGATCGGTGCGTGCCAAAGCTATCGCCGTCTATTTCCTCCCCGAGCTGATTCGCGCTGGCGAAGAGGCGAATCAGGACGTGGAATACCTGTATCCGTTTCTGGCTCAGAGCTCCGGCTTTCCGCATGTGGTCCCGGCGGAGAGTGGGCTGCCGGGGGAAGTGCTGCGCCTGATTCGGCAGGCGCACGCGGAGCTCTCCGCCACGGCCCCTGAAAGCCGTCTCATCGTCAAGACGTGCCTCAAGATGATCCTGGCGTTGCTCGCGAAGCACTACGCCTCTTACTGGAGAGGAGACGAAGCGCTCGACCGCAGGCACCGGAACATCGAGCGGTTGCGTCCCTTGTTCGACTATATCGACCGGAATTACGGCGAGCGGATCAGTGTGGCCGACGCCGCCGCGCGGCTCAACATGAGCCGGTCACATTTCACACGATTCTTCAGGCAGGTGACAGCCGAATCGTTCGCGGCGTTCTTGAACCGCTTTCGGATTGCCAAAGGACAGGCCTTACTCGTGTCGACGGACAAATCGATTGCCGAGGTGAGCCGAGAAGTGGGCTTCTGTGATCAAAGCCACTTCGGCGCAGTATTCCGCAAGCTCGTGCGCACGACGCCGTTGCAGTACCGACGAGCCCGGGCGGTCTTGCAGCCCGACCCGGGTCGATGGGGGTAGCAATTGACGTGATCGCAGGTTGTGAATATAGTTTTCCATCATTGTTCATGAACATAGTACATTTACGCTAGCCCCTTGACCGAGATCGCTCCATCAAAGCGCACGCAACGACTCTCCGGCGAACAAATCCAGCGAGACCTGGGGCGCATGCTCATGGCTTTGCCGACCGACGAGCGTCTGCCGACGGTGCGCGAGCTAGCTGGCAGCCTAGGCGCCAGCATCGGGTCCGTTCAGGCTGCCCTCACGCGGTTGGAAGAGGCTGCCGCCATCGCCGTTGAGAGGCACGGCCGCATGGGCACGTTTCTGCGGTGGCGGTCACTCGGTCACTTATGGTCGGTCGTAGAGGACCTACCGATGGTCGTCGCGTTTCCCTTGCCGACCAGCCGGCGCATCGAAGGGTTGGCGACGGCCATCCGCTCGGAGGTCCTCGCCAGCAAGATCGAGACGTTCTCGATCTTCATCCGAGGATCCCGGAAGCGAATGCAGGCACTGCGGCAGGGCCGATGTCACGTCGCTGCGATGTCCTCGTTTGCGGCGCACGAGCTCTGCAGCGCGGAAGAAGAGATCGCCGTCGAGCTGGCTGAGGGAACGTTCGTCAGCAAACACGTTGTCCTGGAAAGCGAGGTGTCGTCACCGGGCAGACTGCTCCGTGTGGCCGTCGACCCAAGCTCGGTTGACCAGCAAAAGATATCGGAAATGGAGTTCGCGAAGCGGCCAGTGCAGTTCGTCTCGGTGCCGTACATGCAGTTGTCGACGTTCATCGAGCAGGGCCGCGCCGACTGCGCCGTCTGGAGCGTTGACGAGATGACCGAGCGGAGACCGGCCCGTATTCGCGACCGCCCTCTCTCAGGAAGCGTCCTCAGCAGGCTCGCCGGCGCCGACCTCCGGACGGCGCTCGTCGTGCGGTCGGCTGATACGTCGACAAAGACGGTCATCGGGAATCTGACACTGGCGATGTTGCAAGAGATTCAAGCCGACGTCGTGGCCGGACGGATTGTTCCGGAATACTGACGAGCGACGGTATGAGCTTCCTCGGTATCGACGTCGGGACCAGCGCGTTGAAGGCCTGCGTCTATCGGGAAGACGGACATCTTCTGGGATCGGCTCGCGTTCCCGTCGATGTTCGACGTTCGAAGCCAGGATGGCAAGAGCTGGATCCGCAGCAAGTGTGGAACGTCACCCTGTACGCTTTGCGATCCTTGGCTGAGATGGCCCAGGTGCGGGCCGATCCAATCGAGGCCTTGGCGGTTTCGGCATCCGGAGACGAGGTCTTCCCCATCGATGCGAGCGGCCGACCTCTCGCGGGCTCGATTCTGTCCGGCGACATCCGTGGCAGCGCGATCGCGGCGGAAACGCTCCGTTGCCAATCGGCTCTGGACTGGCATCATGCCTGCGGGCACGTCCCCGAGCGGATGGACCCGGTGAACCGGTACCTTTGGCTGAAGAAGCACAATCCGGCGGCAATGGAAGGGGCCAATCGCCTGGTCGGGTGGCACGAATTTCTGACGCTCCGACTGGCTGGCCGCGCCGTCGTTGACAGGAGCCTGGCCTCGAAATGGGCCGTATTCGACATCACCACGGGCGGCTGGTCGACCCAACGGCTCGAGCAGTTCGATCTGCATGAGGGGTTGCTGCCGGAAATCCTGCCGTGGAGAACCGTCGTCGGCGAGATCACCGCTTCGACCGCCGAGAGCACAGGCCTGCCGGTCGGTGCCGCGGTCTGCGTCGGCGGCTATGACGCGTCGTGCTCCGCTCTTGGCGGCGGCGTCTCCGGACCCAACGCGGCGGGACTCGCCTGCGGCAGTTGGGAGGTCGTGGTGGCGCCGATCGAGGGGGAGGCCAGCAGCCACGTCCTCGCGGAAGCCCGCTTCTCGATGATTCCTCATCCAGACGGTGACGGCTTCGCCGCAATCGCGCAAAGCCCGAATGGCACGGCGGTTGCGGAATGGGCAAGCAATCTCGTCAAGCTTCCGCTCGACGCGGCTCAAGCGCGTCTTGCTGGAAACGGTCCGGGGCCGGGAGCCTTGCTTGCGGTACCGCACCTCTCGGGGGCCTTGGCGATCTGGAGAGATCCACGGGAATCGCGAGGGGCCCTCATCGGTTTGACGTTGGGCACCCAGCCGATCGACGTTCTGCAGGCTTTTCTCGAAGCTGTCGGCTATGAGCTGACGATTATGACGAGAAGGCTGCGGGACGGAGGGGTGCCGATCCGCGTGCTGCGCGCGACCGGCGGGGGAAGTCGCTCGGCCTGGTGGATGCAGCTCAAAGCCGACCTCACTGGCATTCCGGTCGAGATCGTCGCACAGGACGAGCCGGGGGCGTTCGGCGCAGCGCTTCTGGCCATGGACGCCGTCACGCCGCATGGCTCGGCAAGCGGCCTGTGCGAGACACTGACGAGAGTCATCCGGCGGTATGAGCCGAGCGCGGAGCGGTGCGAGCTCCACCGCCGTCGCTTGGACCGCTACTCGTCGCTTGTCGAGTTGCTCGTCAGCGCAACGACGAGCACCTCATGATCCGTCGCGTGATGGCGGCTGATCTCCCGACGCCAGCGCTGCTCGTGGACGAGGAGATCTTCGAAGCCAACATCGCGGCGGCGAGCGCGCTCCTGCGGGGCACGGCCAAGACACTGCGTCCCCATGTGAAGACGCATCGAACACCGGCTCTCGCCCGGCGGCAGCTTGCCGAAGCCGTGATCGGCGTGACGTGCGCCACGGTTGGCGAGATGGAGGTGATGGCGGATGCCGGAATCACCGACCTCCTTCTCGCCAACGAGGTCGCGTCGACGGACAAGGTGCAACGGATCGCGGCGCTGGCACGGCGCGCCCGCGTCACCGTCGCCGTCGATGACCTGGCACAAATCGATGCGCTCTCTGCAGCAGCACAAGCGTTCTCGGTGCACCTGGACGTACTGGTCGACGTCGATGTCGGTTTGAGACGCTGCGGCCTGACCGGGGAACGGCAACTGCTGGAGGCGGCTGCCGCGGTGGAAAGGATGCCGGCACTCCGGCTGGCGGGGATCATGGGGTACGAGGGCCGGTTGCGCGCCTCGCTCCCGGATCGACACGAGAAGGCCAAAAGCGTCTTCCGGACACTCGCCGAGGTCTGTCGGCTCTTGGCTGTCGCGGGCTACGGCGTTGATGTCGTCTCAGGGGCAGGTACGTCGACGCTCCTCGAGGCGGTGGCGGATCCCACCATCACAGAGATACAGGCAGGAACCTACGCTTTGATGGAGCCGGACCTGGAGGGCTTGCATCTTCCGTTTCGCTGCGCGGTGGCCGTCGCGGCAACCGTGATCAGTCGCTCCGGCTGCCGCGCTGTGGTCGACGCCGGCCGAAAGACGCTGGGTTGCGAGTACGGCCTGCCGCTGACCATAGAGGAGGGACGTGTCGCCGTCTCGATCAGTGAGGAGCACACGGTCTTCGAATGGCCCGGCACGCCACCGCCGCTGGGCACCATCGTGCTGCTCAGACCGTCACAGGTGCGCACGACGTTCAACCTGCACGACCGCGCCTGGGTCGTCGGCCGCGACGCCTCGATTCGCGAGGTGGCCGTGGAAGCGAGGGGAAGATCGCAATGAGGGGGCAGCTTGCCGGCAAGGTCGTCGTGGTGACGGGCTGTGCCTCCGGCATTGGACAGGCCATTGCCGAGGCCGTCGCAGCCGAGGGCGCGGCTGTCGAAGGCGTGGATCGTCAGGAGGTCCGTGAGTCGCAGGTTGCCGATATCTCCGATGTGGGTGACGTCGAGCGCGTGGTGGCCGACATCAAGCGCCGCCGGAACCACATCGATGCACTGGTGAACTGCGCCGGCATCTGGGCGTCCGGCACGGTGGTGACCACGGATCAGGAGCTGTGGGACCGCATCTTCGCCGTCAACGTGCGCGGAGCGTTTCTGATGAGCAGGGCGGTGATCCCCTCGCTGGAAGCCCGCGGCGGAGGCTCGATTGTCAACATCGCAAGTAATTATGGGCTCGTGGGCGGACGGAACGCTGCGGCCTATGCGGCATCGAAGGGCGCGGTCGTCGCGCTCACGCGAGCGATGGCACTCGACCACGCGGCGGCGGGCATTCGCGTCAACTGCATCTGTCCTGGCACGGTGGACACCCCACTCATTCGTCGCCCGATGCGCGAGATGGTGCCCGAGGAGGCGCGCGCGCTTACGGCGAGCCGCCTCGCCCGCCATCCTCTCGGACGGATCGGCACTCCAGCGGACATCGCGCCGGGAACCGTTTATCTGATCAGCGATGGGTCGAGCTTTGTGACAGGTGCAGTGCTGCCGATCGATGGAGGGTACACGGCCCAATGAACGGTCTCGACGCCTGTCATGATCGCATCCTCGGCGCTTTGCTCGGACTGGCTATCGGCGATGCGCTGGGCGGACCGATCGAGAACATGACGGCGGCGGAGATTGTGGCGCGCTTTCCCGATGGGGTCGCCGACGATCCGCAATTCGAGCCAGGAGAGGTTACGGACGATACCGAGATGGCCCGGCTCGTCGCGCTCTCGCTCGTCGATCGCGGCCGTCTCGACATGGAAGACATCGCTAGGAGATTGGTGCAGTGGGCAGAGGAGGATACGGCCAGGCCGGGGCCTTCGACGTCACGGGGCATACAGGCGCTCCGGCGAGGCGTGCCATGGCGGCAAGCCGGCAGCATCGCTGAGCCCTCGTCTGGCGCCTTGCCGCGATGTGCGCCGCTCGGGCTCGTCATTCCGGAGCCGAACATCGTGGCCGCCACGGTGGCATGCTGCCTGCCGACCCACCGACATTCGCTGGCGATCGCCGCCGCCGTTGCGCAGAACCTCCTGCTCTGCCGGCTCGTCGCAGGGGTGTTGTGGTCCGAGGCCATGGCCAGCCTCGAGTCTGGCGTATACGACCTCGAAGGGGCGGAGACGATCCGGGCGGCGTTGACCGCCGGAACCGGCGCGTCTGGCGCCGTCGCGGTGCTAGCCGAAGCCGTGGCATGTGTCGCGCAGGCGCCAACCGCAGGTGCCGCCCTCGTCTCGGCCGTGGCGCTCGGTGGCGACACCGACACGCGAGGCGCCGCCGCCGGCGTCTTGGCAGGAACGCGCTGGGGCGCGGCGGCCTTCCCCCTCGAATGGGAGACCCGCTGCTCGGCCAGCGCCGACATGAGATCCGTGGCGGATGGGCTGGCGCGCCTGTATCACGACCTCCGCGACGAAACGAGCCTTGTCGACCGCCAGGCTCCTGACGAACGTCTCGTTGACAGGGCGGGCCGACCACACTAGTGTGTTCACTGTTCATGAACATAAAATGTCGCGACCAACACGCCGGCAATTCCTGAAGTCCACGGCAACGATCGCCGCGGGAACGGCCCTCGCTATGCCCCATGTTCGCAAGGCGGCGGCCGCCACGCTCGAGCTGCGGTGGTTGGGCTGGGAGCACTACAACGTCGCCAAGATCGTCCGGGAGTTCGAGAAGGCGTACAAGGTCAGGATCTCGTCGAGCTACATCGACGCCAACTCAGAGGCGTACAACACGTTGAGAGCCGGCGGCACGGCCGACTTCGATCTCGTGATGGGCGACGGCTTCTGGCCCCGTCTCTATGCCAAGCAGGGCCTGACCCAGCCGGTCGACTACCGCAAGATTGCGAACATCGACAAGGTGTTCCCCCACTTCCGCCCGCCCGGGTCCACCATTTTGCAGGAGGAGGGCGGCAAGGCGATGATCGCCGCGCCCAACTGCTGGGGCGGTTACGGCCTCACCGTCAATCTGAACAAGATCGACAAAGCCGATGCGCACAGCCTGTCGCTGCTGTTCAACGACAAGTACGGCCGGCGTCTGTCGACGAGCGCCCGTCTCGAGGAGAACATCGCGCTCGCCGGCATCCTCGCCGCCCACAAGATGGGCACTAAGACGGCGGCGCGGCCCGACGGCAAACCGTTCAACCCTTATGTCTTGACCGACGCCGAGCTCGAGGAGGCGAAAGCCCTGCTGATCAAGCAGAAGCGTCTCCTGGTCACACGTTGGAACGACGAGAACACGCTGGAGCGTCTACTGCGGGCCGAGGCCGTCTGGGCGTCGCCCGAGTGGTCTGGCATCTATCGCCGCATCCACTTTGACAAGCTCGATGGCAAGACGAGGCTGAACATGACGCATGCCTTGCGCCCCACCGAAGGCGGTCTCGGCTGGGTCGACAGCTGGGCGATCAGCGCCGGCGTCACGAGCTCGGAGAAGCTGGAGCTGTGTCACAAGTGGATCGATTGGCGCCTGAAGCCCGAGAACATGGCCATCGTGGCGACCGACTTGGGCTGGTCGCCGACGGTGGATGTGCGGCGGCTGATTCCCCGGCGCTATGTCGAGACGCTGTTTCTCAACCAGACGCAAGTCATTCAGGACCTCTATCAATACGATGCGCCGAGCTCGCCCGAAAAGTGGGAGCGGGTTTGGTCGGAAGTTCAAGCGGCGTAATCACCAAAACCGAGCGAGTCGAATGTCTGACTGCATGCTTCGGCTCCAGAGTGTCACGAAGCGCTTTGGCACGACCATGGCAGCCGAGAGCGTCTCTCTGGAGGTGGGCCAAACGGAGCTCTTTGCCCTGCTCGGACCGTCAGGCTCTGGTAAGACGACCCTCCTTCGCATCATCGCCGGCCTCGATGCGCCGGACGAAGGTCGCGTCCTGATCGGCGGCCGCGATGTGACCCGGTTGCCACCGTACCGGCGCGGCATCGGCATGGTGTTCCAGGACTTCCTGCTGTTCCCGCACAAGACGGTGGCGGAAAACATCGCATTCCCGCTCAAGATGCAGGGCAAGAGCCGGGCTGAGACGGCCGACGACCTCAAATGGGTGTCACAGCTCGTCCGCCTCACTGGTCTCGAAGAACGGTATCCGCACGAATTGTCGGGGGGCCAGAAGCAGCGGGTCGCGCTGGCCCGCGGCCTCGTCTCCCGCCCCTCGCTCTTGCTCCTCGACGAGCCGCTTGCCAACTTGGACCGCGAGCTTCGGAAGCGAATGGAAGTCGAGATTCGCCGCTTCCAGCTCGAGCTCGGCATTCCCTTCATCTACGTGACGCACAATCAAGAAGAAGCACTGACGATGGCCTCCCGCATGGCAGTGATGCGCGAGGGGTGCCTCGAACAGATCGGCGACAAGCTCGCTCTCTACCACCGTCCGGCGACGGCCTTCGTTGCCGCCTTCCTCGGCTCACCGAATACCTTCGAAGGCGACGTCGTCGGAGTCGAAGACGGCCGGGCAGAGATCGCCTGGCACGGGCACCGCTTCTGGTCGCGCGCCCACGACGGGCTAGCGCCCGGCCTGCGCGCGGTCTGCTATGTCAAGAGCGAGAAAATTGCATTTGCCAGTTCCGGAGCCGCCCTCGCCGGCCGGTTGCGCGACACGATCTTCAAGGGTCAATACGCCGACTATCTTGTTTGCCTCGACGACGGTCACGAGATCACTGTGAGCGCTGCGCCGGATCTGTGCCATAGACCGGGCGAGGCAGTCGGCATCACCTGGGCCGCAGACGACGGTGACGCATTTCCGGCCGTTGGGAAGGAGTGATGTCGAACACGGTCCGCTTCTGGCTGATGGTCCTACCGGGGACGGTGTTTCTGGTCGTGTTTCTCCTCCTTCCGCTGATCGCGATCGTGGTGTTCAGTTTCTGGCGGACCGAAAGCTATACCCTGATCCAGGACTGGAATCTCGACAACTACGCCACAATCTTCTCTCACAGCGCGTATCTGACGTTTCTGGCTCGGGCGCTCGTCATGGCAACGTGTGTGTCGCTCGTTT
The DNA here is from genome assembly GCA_009377495.1 of Luteitalea sp. Classification (GTDB taxonomy): domain Bacteria; phylum Acidobacteriota; class Vicinamibacteria; order Vicinamibacterales; family Vicinamibacteraceae; genus WHTT01. Next base: position 4,323 of record WHTZ01000048.1, on the reverse strand, counting down.
GCTTGGCGTACGCGTGGCCCGTTGCCTACTTCATCGTCCGTTATGGCGGCCGCTATCGATTGATCCTCCTGCTCTCGACCGCGGCGCCTTTCCTCACCGGCGAGATCCTGCGAGTCGCTGCGCTCCAGCAGATCTTGGGCCCCATCGGCGTGGTCAACATGGCCCTGACTCGCTTCGGCTTCGATCCCATCGAGGCGCTGATGTATTCGAACATGGCAACGGGAACAGGGCTCGTCTACCTGTGGTTGCCATTCATGGTTCTTGCCATCTACCTTAGCTTGCTCAACTTCGACTTCGCCCTGCTCGACGTCGCGAAGATCACCGGCGCCGGACCCCTCCGCGCGTTCGTAGAAGTCACCTTACCTCTCAATCGGGCCGGAACCGCAATCGGCATCGTCCTCGTCTTCATTCCGACGCTCGCCTCGGCGACTACATCGCAGTTCCTGGGCGGTCCCGACGGGGCGCTCTACGGCAACATCCTCGCGCGCCAATTTGGATCGACGGGCACCTGGGCGCTGGGCTCCGCCATGGGGGTTGTCCTGTTCCTGGCGTCCGCACTGGCGCTCGTCATCGTATGGAGAGCCGTGGGCGACCTCCGACGATCGGGCATCGTCATCAAGGGAGCGCCAAAGCCGTGAACCACCGCAGCGGCTTTGGCGTCCAGGTACTCCTTCTCGCGGCGCTCTACCTCTTTCTCTATGGGCCTATCCTCTACGTCATTTACGTGTCGTTTCAGATCGACAGCATCTGGCCGTTCCCGCCGACGCTGACGCTCGAGCACCATACGGACCTCTGGCAGCGACGCGATTATCATGCCGCTCTCTGGAACAGTGTCACAATCGGATTCGGCACGGGCCTGATCGCGACGCTTTTCGCCACGCTGGCGGCGATGGCGATCCTGAAGTATCGCAGCCCGGGCAGCGGTCTCGTCGCCGGCCTGTTTCTCGCGCCTCTGTTCATCGCACCTATCCTCATCGGCATTTCAAGCCTGATGTTCAGTCGCACGGTTCTCGGCATGCCGGGCAGCATCTTCGGCGCCACCCTTGCCAACTCGACCTATGCGACCGCATTCGCGCTCCTCGTTGTTCTGGCTCAATTCGCTCGCTACGACTGGCGACTCGACGACGCAGCGATGGTATTCGGCGCGAGGCCGTGGCGGACGTTCTGGGAGATCACGCTGCCGATCACCTGGCCGGCGATGCTGGGTGCATTCATCGTTTCGTTTCTCCTCGCATTCAACAATCTCGAGATCTCCTTCTATAACCTTGGCGCCACGCCTACGCTGCCGACCCTTGCCTGGGGAGCTCTGCGGCACGGCATCTCGGCAGAGCTTTATGCGCTTGCCGCCATCATCAACTTCGCCGTCTTCGCACTATTCACCGTGTTGTATCTTCTGCTTCGTCTGGGCACTATCAGAATCGACTAGGAGACCCCTTGTGAAGACGCAATTCCCAATTGGACTTCTGCTGTGCTTCTGGCTTGTCAGTGCAGCGTTGCCTCGCGCTCAACCGGGGCATAGCGGACAAGCGAGGCGTCCGCTCATCCAAGGCAGACACTACGCCGTGAGCTCCATGAAGCCCGAGGCAACGATGGTGGCAGAGCGCGTTTTGCATGCGGGCGGAAACGCCTTCGACGCTGCCGTAGCGGGTCAAGCCGCCCTTGGCATCGTTGACGCAGAGCTGAACGGGATCGGGGGAGACGCCGTCGTGCTGATTTACGACGCCAGCTCCAAGCATGTCTTTTCGATCAATTGTGAAGGCACCGCGCCCCGACTGGCCACGATCGACTGGTACAAGGCCAACCACGACGGAACGCTGCCGAACAGCGACACACTCCTTTCGGGTACTGTCCCAGGAGTGATCGACTGCTGGTACATTCTGCTCGATCGCTGGGGCACGAAGAGTTTCGCGGACGTCCTGGCGCCAGCCATCGAGCTGGCTGAAGAAGGCTTTCCCATCGGCCAGCGGCTTGCCGAAAACATCGTAAGCTCGAAGCAGCTCCTTGGCTATCCATCGAGTGTCCGCGTCTTCTATCGAAATGGGCAAGCGCCGGTGGCCGGCAGCATTTTTCGGAACCCCGATCTCGCAAGAACCTTGAGAAGGCTGGTTGACGCAGAGCGACAGGCCGCGGCCTCGGGACGTCGGGCGGCACTCAGGGCCGCCCGCGACCGCTTTTACAAGGGCGATATCGCGCGTGAGATGGCCCGCTTCTCTGAGAAGAGCGGGGGCTTGTTCCGCTACGAGGACTTTGCCTCCTACACAGCAAAGGTAGAGGAACCTGTATCCATCCGCTATGGCAGTTACGACGTCTTCAAGAATCCCTCGGCAAGTCAAGGACCCACCGAGTTGTTCCTCTTGAAGATGCTGGAGGGCTATGACCTGACAGCGATGGGACATAACACGGCCGACTATATCCATGTCAGCGCCGAAGCGGCCAAGCTCGCCTTTGCGGACCGTGAGAAGTACCTGGGCGACATGGACTTCATTCGCATACCGTATAAGGGACTGCTGTCAGAGGCTTACGGTCGCGAACGCCGCGCGCTGATCGATCAGCAACGGGCATCCGTCGAGCTGCGGCCCGGCGTGGCGGAGAGATTCGAGCCTGGGATGGAAATCCTCGAACGTCCGGAGGATTTCCGCGTCGTGCGCGAGCCCGATCATGATGGCGACACAAGCTACATTGGGGTTGTGGACCGCGAGCGGAACATGGTGTCGTTTACTCCCAGCCTTCACAGCCTGTTCGGCACCAAGGTCGTGATGGCAGATCTGGGTTTCAGCTTCAATTGCCGCGGCGATTACTTCTCTCTGGTGCCGGGACACGCCAACGCTCTCGCACCGGGAAAGCGGCCACGCAGCACGCTGCAATCGACACTCGTGTTGAAGGAGGGAAGGCCGGCGATGATCCTCGGCAGTCCGGGAGCGGATGATCAGGTCATGCGGACACTACAGACCTTCCTCAATGTCGTGGAATTCGGCATGAACATACAACAAGCGATTGAAGCCCCGCGTTGGTCGACACGGAGCTTTCCAGGTTCCACGTTTCCACATACCATGCGTCCGGGCGACTTGGGGGTAGAGGACCGCATTCCTGAGCCGGTTCGCCAGGCCTTGGCCGCACGCGGCCACAAATTGCGCGTCGTCGGTCCGTGGACCCTTGGCGAAAACGCCGGAATCGTCATCAATCCGCTGAGCGGGGTCCTCACGGCGGGAGCCGATCCGCGAGTGGACGCTTACGCGCTCGCCTGGTAACGTAGGCGCAGCGTCTCAGGCCCTCGAGATACGCGAACACGATGCGCGCCCGCGTCGCCATCCGCACAGCTTGACACGCTGGCGCGTGCTGCACCATACTTCCATCGACAAGCGATGGGAAAGAACGCGATGCACGGGGCCGCGGAGCTGCTGCCGGGTACGCTCGAGATGCTGATCCTCCGGGTTCTGCAGCGCGAGCGGCTGCACGGCTACGGCATCGCGAAGCGCCTGAGGGTGATCTCGCACGACGTGCTGCAAGTCGGCGAGAGCTCGCTCTACCCGGCCCTCCAGCGCCTGCTGTTGAATGGCTACGTTCATGCCGAGTGGGCACCCTCCGAGAACAACCGACGTGCGCGCTATTACTCGCTCACCGCCGCTGGCCGGAAGCAGCTCGCCGCGGAGTGTGAAGAATTCGATCGGCTCATCGCCGCCATCCGACGCGTGTTGCAGACGGCCTAGCCCGTTATGCGGCTCGGGTCGCATCCTCCTGGGCATTGCCATCGGCACAGCGGCCAGCCGTCAGGGGTTCCAGCCGCCACTGCCGTAAGCACGCGTGATGATCTCGAGGAGGTGACCGTTCGGATCCTTGAAATAGGCACCGCGCCCGCCATCGTGGTGATTGATCGCGCCCGCCTGCGTTTGCCCAGGGTCAGCCCAGTACGGAAGGTTCCGTTCGCGAACCCGAGCGAAGATTTCGTCGAACTCGGATTCGCTGATGAGGAACGCGTAGTGCTGCGGGGTAATGTGGCCGGCAGTATCCATGTAATCGAGATTCGCACCGTTCTCGGTGGTCACCATCACGAACGGCCCCCAGCGAGTCGGTGAGGGCAGGCCCAGCATGTCGGCCAGGAACGTCGCCGACGCCTGGCTGTCGCGGGCCAGCACGATGGTGTGGTTGAACTGGATGGCCATGTATTCCTCCCGTGCTAACGATAGCGTCGTCTTCGTATCCGCGGCCATCTCGCTGCTCGCGGTAACGCTGATGACATGTTGCCCTGCCAGCATATCGGGTGACGGGGATAGAGTGTAGCGAGGAAATGATGACCAGACGGAACCGGTGGCTCGTACTCTTGTC
>WHTZ01000047.1 GCA_009377495.1 Luteitalea sp. | reverse complement strand
AGTCGCTACAGTAAATTGCTGAATCAGGTTGTCTCAAAATCGTTGACACGGCCCGGCGCGAAGGTGCCTTTCATGCGCTCGGTTTCAATGAGCCAGAGAGACGACACGAGCCCGCTGAAGAGCACCAAAGGCAAGAAGAGCACGCTCACGAGGGCTCGGAGCCGCGTATCCGGAAAGAGCCATGGCGCAAACGCGAGCAGGCACGCGTAGAGGGCGAAGTTCGCGGTGAACAACAGGAGGATCGCGCGCCCGTGAAGCCACACGTCCTTGATCAACAGCACCCTGACCTGATGCCATTCGCTCGTCATGTGTTCCCTCGCGTAAATGCAAAGTACACGTCCTCCAAGCCTGCCCGCCGCACGACGTCCGGTGTCGGCTCGTCCACACCAGGCACAGGCACAGGACCGCGCGATAGCACGCGTTGCCCATGACGATCCTTCCAGGTGCGAAGTGGCTCGTGTGACGGCGGCAACTGCAGGTGACCATCCGCTGGCAGGGTCCACGCCGCGAGGGTCTTCAGCGTGTCGTAGCCGTTCATGAACACGATGCGTCCGTCTCGAATGATGATGAGATCGGTGGCCAACGCGTCGATGTCCTGGAACACGTGCGAGGACACGAGGATACCGGCCCGCGCCTCCGCAGCGACGGCACGCAAAAGCTCCTGAAGCTCGCATCGGCTCTCGATATCGACGCCGTTCATGGGCTCGTCGAGCAACAGGAACCGCGGCTGATGGGCGAGCGCCAGGATGAGCGCCAACTTGACCCGCATCCCTTTGGAGAAGTGGCGCACGTGCTTTCGTCGATCGATTCGAAAGGTGTCGAGCCAATGGTCGGCAAGCGCCGGATCCCAGCGCGTAAAGAGCCGCGAGGCGAGGCGGATGTGCTGGGTTGCTGACAGTGGTTCATAGAGCACGGGAACTTCCCGAACGAACGCCGTGAGCTCGCGGTGTGAGTAATCGTTGCAGGCAACACGTCGAGTGCCGACGAGCAGCTCGCCGCTCGCACGAGACTGTTGCGCCAGACAGGAGAGGAGCGTGGTCTTGCCGGCGCCGTTCATCCCGAGCAGGCCGTAGATGCGACCGATGTGGATGTCGAGATCCACGGGGCCGAGTTGAAATCCCTCGAATCGTTTCAGGAGACCGCGTGCGCCGAGAACGGGAACATCGGCCGGTTCAGCGGGTTCGCGTGGTGTGCTCCGTCGGACCATAGCGCGGTGCCTCGTCTTCTCATCGTCCGTTTATCAACGAACAGTACGTAGGTACATGGCGAGAGCTTCGAGGATGGCTCCCGCGAGGACCAATCCACAAGCTCGCACGATCAGGACCAACGGGCCCGGAGGGCCTGTGGCGAGAGGCAGACCGAATAACAGGCAGAAGAAGCGACTGGCAATCTGTAGGCCGGCGGCCGCGCCGTGCACGAAGGCCGTGTACTCCAGGGGCACATAGACCAGCATGATCGCTGCATCGGCGGGGGCAATCTGAGCCAGTGTGCAAAGATCCCACCCTAGCCGAAACGCGTTGAACACGAGCACCAGCACTGTCGGAACCGCGAACAGCAGCGCACCGAGCAGTAACCACAGCACGACGCGAAGGTTCGTGGCGGCTATGCGGGCCGCGCTGGTGAGCAGGAGCTCGACCGAGAACATCACGCGCCCGAGGGGAGGCGGGTTGCCCGCGTCTGCACGAAGAAGAGCGGCCGCAGCGCCGATGCTGGAAGCGCCGAAGAGGAGGCATGTGCTGGCATAGAGACACGTCGAGCCCTCGGCGGAGATGAACCACGGCGCAGGCTCGCGCGGTGAGCTGCATGCCGAGCCGCATCCCGGCCTCGTCTCGCCTTCCTGCAACCTGATTGCCACCATGATCAACCGTCCCGCAAGAAGATCAGCGCCGTTAAGAAAAACACGCCGTACAGCAGCACCGCGAGGGCCACGGTCGCGCGATGGGAAATATGAGCGATGCTCTGATAGCTCATCGCAAGCAGGACGCAGAGCCACGCCTGCGACACCTGGGTCAAGACGGTTGCCGTGGCAAACAACGGCATGGCCGTGAAGCGTGCGCGAAGACGAGAGGCGCTGTCCGGCTCGGCGAGGTTCACGTCCCGGAGGAGTTGGCTGTCGAAAAAGAGTGCCGCGAACAACAGGATCACCAAGCTCGGCAACTGAGAGACGAATGCGCGGCCCGCCAGCTCGAGCTGCTTGACTGGACTTCCACGATCGACGAAGAGCACATCCACGCTGACGAGAAAGCCGGCCGCCGCGAGCCAGAGCAGAGGAAAGGCGAACGCGCCCGCCACAGCGCCCCCGTACATGGTTGATGACAACAGGAATTGAGGCACGCCCGTGTCTCGCAGCGCTGCCAGGACCAGTGGCTCCAGGTGAGTGGTCATGACGAGTCCATAACCGAGGTAGAGACTCGCGCAGATGCACGGTGCCACCGCACCTGCACCCCACTTGGGACGAGTGCAGCGGTAGCGCTCGAAGAAGCGCACTGGTTCCCAGACTAGCGAGCACAATTGATGGAACAACGGCATGGCCGCAAGGAATTGGATCATCGTGCTGGACGCGGCACTCACCACAGCACTGGCCACTGGGGGGGAGTGCCGCGCCAGCAGGCACATGGCAGCTAAGCTGCAGCAGAGGCCGCGCACGCGATCGCGCCCGGTGGGGTGACAAATGCAACCGCACAGGTCATGCCGGCGATGGCCGAGAACGTTCCCGTCCATGCCCATCCATAGGAGTCGCCGGATGAGAGGTAACCCAGCGCAAGGCCGTGGTCGGCTGCCATAGACGGCGCTGAGGCGACGGCGCGCTGCAGCGGGGGTGCGTTCACGCTGAGCGGGATTGCAAGAAGCGCACTGAGGGCAATTTGCTGGCGGGTCGTCATGGGTCCTCCTTGTCTTGCGGACGGTTTCGAGCCAATGGTTACGCTGCGCATCCAAGGGGCAACAGCGATGCCGACCCGCTCGCGGTGTCGTGGGACGTACTAAAGTTCAACGTACAGAGAAGTACTCTGCGGAGAGCTCAAGGAGCACCTGCTTCCCGCGAGAGGCTGCAGCTAACGGCGTACGATGCACGCAAGGTATCCGAAGGCGAGAACCAGATTCACAGAGGTGCGAGGGGCAAGGTGCGAGCGGTCCCAGGTTTCAGGGACCCCATAGGTAGGGCACCCCTTGAGGGGCGCCATCCGTGCATGGGATTCTCCTGGCGCGGCTAAAGCCGCCCTACTGGCTCCTGGCGCGGCTAAAGCCGCGCCCTACTGGCCCCTGGCCCTTGCGTGAGCTGTGGTTGGTGAGCTCGGCGAAGAAGACGAACTTATCGCCCCGAAAGAACGACTCCATGTACTCGAATGCGCGTCCCCGCTGGTCGTGGGTCGTTTGGTCGATGCGCAGGACGGGGCTGCCTTTGGCGACCGCGAGGAGCTGGGCGTCGGCTGCGGCGCAGCGCACGGCCTGCCACTGCTGCCGCGCGTGGGCCGGCACGAGGCGGTACCGGGTCTCGAGTGTCGCGTAGAGCGAGCGATCGGCCATATCTTCCTCGAGAAAGCCTGGGCAGAGGCGTTCCGGTAGGTGAACGGTCTCGATGGCCACCGGCCGCCGATTGGCGAGACGGAGCCGCTGTAAGACGATCGTCTTCTCGCCGCTCGCCAGGCGCAGCGCGAGCGCAACGTGCGGCGGTGGTGTCGTCCGTTCGAAGCGCAGAACGCGGGCGCCGGCTTCGAGGCCATGTTCCCGAAGGTCTTCCGTAAAGCTGACCAGCGGGAACAGTGGCTTCTTGAGGTGTGCGTGAGCGACGTACGTCCCGCGACCGTGACTCCGGACCAACCGGCCTTCACGCACGAGCTCGGCGAGCGCCTGCCGAACCGTGATACGGCTGATGCCGAACTGATCACAGAGTTGACGCTCCGACGGCAACTGGGTATCTGGCGGCCAAACCCCCTCGTCAATGCGGGCTTCGATGGCAGTCTTGAGCTGGTAGTAGAGCGGAATCGGGCTATCCTTGCGGAGCATGGCTTCAGACTATCACTCGCGGTCCGCATCAAACGTTGATACGCTTCCTTGATTTACTGCCCCGAGTTGCTGGGCTTCGCGCAGCCGCGGTTGGCTGGAGAAGGGAGAAGGGTTATGTGCATTTCTAACGTCCATCTGCGGACGAGGCTGTTCTTGCTCGTGCTCGTGGCGGCCATGGCCTGGCCGTCCGCGGGCCACGCGCAGACCGGCGCTGCGTCCATCACCGGCATCGTGACCGATGAAAGCGGGGCGTCGTTGCCGGGCGTCACCGTCACAGCGACGAACGAAGCGACCAACGTTCCGTACACGGCCGTCAGCAACGAGTCGGGTAACTACACGATGACCTCGGTGCCGGTTGGTGTCTATGTGGTACAAGCAGAGCTAACGGGCTTCAAGCTTTCTGTCACGGCGCCCATCACGCTCGAAGCGAACCAGACGGCCCGCATGGACTTCACCCTGGAGGTCGGTGCGCTGCAGGAAACCGTCGAGGTCGTGGGTGCCAATCCCGTGCTGCAGACCGAGTCTACATCGGTCGGTGAGGTGATCTCGGCACGCACGGCAACCGCGCTGCCGCTCAACGGCCGGAACACCGGCCAGCTCTCGCTGCTCCTCACGGGCACCGTCACGCCGAATCCGGCGGCGTTCACGGAGGTGCGCAACTTCGGCAGCGGGCGCCCGTTCGTCAACGGCAACCGCGAGCAGACGAACAACTACACGCTCGATGGCGTCGACATGAACGAGTCCATCGACAACCTGGTGCCGTATCAGCCGAACCCGGATGCGCTGGCAGAAATCGGCGTCGAGACCAACAACTACGCGGCGGAGCTGGGCAACGTGGCCGGCGCTGTCTTGGCCAACGTGATCAAGTCGGGCAGCAATGAGATCAGGGGGAACGTCTTCGAGTTCTACCGAAACAGCGACTTCGACGCGAACTCCTGGCAGAACAACCGGTCGGATGCCGACAAACCGGAGCGCACGCAGCACATCTTCGGCGGCACGATTGGCGGGCCCATCGTCCGCGATCGTCTCTTCTTCTTCGGCGATTACCAAGGCACACGGCTCGACGAGCCCAGCTCGTCGATTCAAGACCTCGCACCGGAATCGTGGCGTCGCGGTGATCTCTCCAACGTCAGCACACCGGTCGTCGATCCGCTGACGGGTCAGCCATTTCCTGGGAATCGAATCCCGGAGAGCCGGATCAGCCCGGTGGCGCGAGCCATCCTCGATGACACCGCGCTCTATCCGCTGCCCAACCGCGAGATTGACGTAGGGCAGGGCAACTACGTCGGCGAGTCGCTCACGACCACGCGGGCTCACCAGTGGGACGTGAAGATTGACGCGAGCCTGTCGAATGCGGACAAGGTGTGGGGCCGCTTCTCGTACGCCGACTACGAGGAGCTACCCGAGCGCAGGGCGACGCCGCTCTTCATGGAGAATCTCATCGAAGCGCCAACGCGCAACTTCGGCTTCAATTGGAACCGGATCTTCAGCGCAACCCTCGTCAACGAGCTCTTGGTGGGCTACAACCAGGTAGGCCAGCAGCGGTTTGCCCATGACTGGGCCGGTCTTGGTAACGGCAACCAAGCGTTCGGGATTCCTGGCGACCAGCCGATTCCAGGGTTGAGCTCGATCCGGCCCGGGAGCGGTCTGGACAATTTTGGTGCTGCCGCCGCCAATTGGGATACACAGAACAAGACCTACCAGATCAACGAGAAGCTCACCTGGCTGATAGGTCGTCACGCGTTCAAGCTTGGTGGTCAGTGGCTGTATCTGCGTCAGCAGCGCTACTACGCGGGCAATAACGGCGCGCAGGGCCTGTTCGAGTACGACGGCAGCTTCACGGGCTTCGCGTTCGGCGACTTCCTGCTCGATCAGCTCAGCCGAAAGGGGCGCGGGAGCGTCGAGCCGCCTTGGACCCACCTGCATCACCGGGTGGCGATCTTCGCGCAAGACAATTTCAAGATCAGACCAAACCTGACGCTCAACCTTGGCCTGCGGTGGGCCAACACCTCCCCGCTCGTCGAAAAGGATGATCGCCAGGCGAACTTCGACCTCGAGACCGGCGAGCACCTCCTCGCTGGCGTCGACGGCAACAGCCGCGCGCTCTACGAGCCGTACTACGGAGGATGGGAGCCGCGGCTGGGGTTTGCGTGGACTGCGACCGACCGGTGGGTCGTGCGAGGCGCCTACGGCATCACGCAGTACATGGAAGGCACCGGCGCCAATCTGCGCCTGCCGCTGAACCCACCATTCTTCTTCGAATCCGACGTGCAGTACGACGCGACGTCCGGTCCGGGCGAGATTGCCACCGGGTTCGAGGGGCTCGAACCTCAAGATCAGCCAGCCGGTCAGGTTCGCGCGTTCGATCCGAACCTGCGCCCGCAATTCACGCAGCAGTGGAATATTTTCGGTGAGTACCTGCTCGCCAGGAATACCTCGCTGAACGTCGGCTATGTGGGTCACAAGGCGGACCATCTCGTGACGCCGGTCGAAGGGAACCAGCCGTTGGCTGGCGACGGTGATCCGAGCACGTGGGCGCCGCTGCAGGAGCGTCGACCGCTCTTTGAGTTTGCCCCCGAGATCACCAACATCTCAACCACCGCCGCTCGCGGCCGTAGCAACTACCACGCGCTTCAGGGGAGCGCGCGCCAGCGCCTCACCAACGGTCTCGAGTTCTTGGTCTCCTACACGTGGAGCAAGACCATGACCAACAACCTCGGGTACTACGGAGGCGGCGCTGTGGTGGCGGCGTCAGGCGCGTACTGGTACAACGCTTACGATCCAGAGAAGGACTACGCGCCGGCTTTCTTCGACGCCACGCACAACTTCGTCTACTCGGCCAACTACGAGTTGCCGTTTGGTCGAGACCGAGCTCGGGGGAATGACTGGTCGGCGCTCACTGACGCGATTCTGGGCGGCTGGGTCGTGAGCGGCATCCTGCAGATCCGTAGCGGATTCCCGATTACGGTGAACGACGGAAGCGGCGAGTCCCTGCAGGCGGTGCGAGGCGGTGAGCGTCCGAACCGCGTCGGTAGCGGCGAGGTGGACGACCCGACGATCGACCGCTGGGTCGACATCGGCGCGTTCGAGCGGGCGCCGCAGGGCACGTTTGGCGACTCCGGCGTGGGCATCCTCCGTGCGCCTGGTTATTGGAACGTCGACTTCGTGCTGGCGAAGCGATTCCCCATCATGGCCGAGCGCTACGGCGAGGTGAAGGTCGAGGGATTCAACCTGTTCAACCACCCGAGCTTCGGACCACCTGCGCGCGACATTTCAGACCCGGACAACTTCGGCACGATCACGAGCACCGTCGGCAGCTCGCGCACCGTCGAGCTCGTGTTCAAGTTTTATTTTTGATCCGGTAATGCACGCTGACTGTAGGGCGCGGCTTCCGCCTTCGCGTAACGCTTCGGACAGTAGGGCGCGGCTTTAGCCGCGCCGTTAGGAGGCGCAACGCATGGCCGGTCGTCCTCGCCGTCAAGGGTTCGCTTCGCCCCGCAGGGTGCGCCCTTGACGGCTGCGGGCGACCGGCTTCACGGTCTTTCTGTGCTCTGTCCCAAAATCGTCAGGCATCGACAATAACCTTGAACCCACCATACATCATGCGCTTTATGTCAAATGGCATCTTCATGTCCATGTTGGTAAGACGCGGGTCCTTCATCACTTTCGCATTGACGCGATCCCGATGCGCGCGCGACTTGAAGGCGATCCAAGAGAAGAGCAACGTCTCGCCGCGCTTTAGTTTCACGAATTGCGTAAACGGCGCCCCCATCTTCACGGTGAGGTCGTCGGCGACGCATTCGCGGAACTGGACCGCCCCATACTCCCGCATGATCTTGCCCATCTTCTGCGCCATGCGGCGGTAGGTCTGAAGATTCTTCTTTGGTACCGGCAACACAAATCCATCGACGTATGCCATGACCTAACTCCTTGTGATTAGCTTGACTACAGCTCGCGGAGCGCCACCACCACGGGGAGGCGTGCGGCGCGGATGGCGGGCAGTAGGCCGCCGAGCAGACCCATCACCAGCGCATAGAACAGTCCCTGCAAGAGCAGCTCCGGTGTCACCCTGAAGGCAAATGCCACTTGGCTGAACGACTGCCAGTTGATGGTCGACGTCTGAACACCGTCGAAAACGGCCCACGCCGCAAGGCCGCCGAGCACGCCGCCGATGAGCGCGAGCACTGCAGACTCGGCGAGGACGGAGAAGACCACGGGACCACCACCAAAGCCAAGCGCGCGCAAGGTCGCAATCTCGCGCGTCCGTGTTGCCACGGCCGTGTACATCGTGTTCACCGCACCGAAAATCGCGCCAATGCCCATGAGGCCAGCAATTGCAAAGCCGAGCGTTGTAATGAGCTGGGTGAGGACGGTCGACTGCTCGGCGTAATAGTCGGTTTCGCGCTCCACGTCCACGTCGAGCCGCGGGTCGGTCGTGAGCGCGTCCTTGAAGGTCTGGAACGCTTCTGGCGACTCGAGCTTGGCATACACGGCCTGATACGTGTTGCCGCGTCGATAGGCAGGCTGCAGCACGCCGGCGTCGCACCAGATCTCCGACTCCGAGATACCGCCTCCGGCCTCGAAGATGCCGACGACCGTCCACGTGTTCTGTCCCCACCGCACGGTTCGGCCCACCTCGAGCCCTTCGAACTGCCCCGTTGCCGCCCGCCCCACGATGATTTCGTTCCGGCCCGTCTCGAACCGTCGTCCGTCCACGATGCGCACCTCGTCGCGCACGGCAAACGCCGAGGGCTCGATGCCGCGCAGCGGCACGTTCGCATCCGTGCCCGTCGAGGCCTTCGGGTGGTTGACGATGACGAAGAGCTCGGCGGACGCGACGGGACCGTCCGGCCCGCGCAGGATGCCCGCAGCATCCTTGATAATCTGGACATGCTCGCGCTCGATGGTGCTCGACATCTCCGAGTCGCTCCCTGCGCGCATGACAAGGGCCGTCTGCGGATCGCCTGCGGTCGTCATGGCGGCCCGGAAGCCCCGGCCGATCGAGAGCACCGCGACGAACACGATGACCACGCCGGCAATGCCGACGACCGCCACCGCCGATGACCCGAAGCGCTGGGGGATGCTGCGGATGTTGACCGCGGTCACGGCCGCGAGTTGGGACAACCAGTTCAGCATGATTCGCAATCTCCGGTAGGGCGCGGCCTTCACCGCGCCGAGAGGAATGACCGAGGTGATGATGGCGCCCCTAAAGGGGCGCCCTACATCCTGCTAAAGGGGCGCCCTACCTCAAAGGCGCCCTACCTCGATTTCCAACTACCCCTGCCGTCTCAACGCATCCACGATCTTGAGCTGACCCGCCCGCCAGGCCGGCAGTGCGCCGGCAACGAGGCCCAGCGCCACGATGAGGACGACGCCGATCACCACATCGCGCGCCGGCAGGTAGAAGGCGGGCAAGAGCCCACCGGTCGGGTCGCCGCCCAGAATAATCAGCCAGGCAATTCCGAGGCCGAGCGCTCCACCAACAACGGCCAGCAAGACCGACTCCAGCAGCACGAGCCCCAACACGTGCCCGTCGGTGAAGCCAAGGGTCTTCAACACGGCGAGCTCGTTGGTCCGCTCACGAATCGATTGCGCCATCGTGTTCCCGGAGACGAGCAGAATCGTGAAGAGCACCGTCGCGAGAATAGCGATCATGATCGCGCCAATGTCGCCAATCTGGTTGGCGAACGCCTGCACGAACGCCTTCTCGGTGGACGTCTTCGTTTCAGCAGCGGAGTTGGCGAACTGCGCGTCGATTCGGTTGGCAAGGTCGGCGGCGCGGCTCGGGTCGCCGACGCGCATGGTGTACCAACCTACGATGTCGCGAACCTCTTCGTTGCGTGCCTCGTTCAGGTAATCGTAATGAAAGAACATCGAATTGACGTCCGTTCCCTGCTTTCCTGAGTCGTAGATGCCGTCGATGGTGAACTCCCAGGCTGAGTTGTCCGGCTTCCGCCAGATGGTGGCCTGCAGGGGAATGCGGTCACCAATCTTCCACCCGAATTTTTCGATCAGACCGCGGCCAACGATGGCGCCAGTCCGATCCGCCAGCCATGCTTTCTTCTGGTCCGCCGGGAGGACGTACTCTGTGTATATCTCCAGAAACGTCTCCGGCTCGACCGCCATCTGAGCGAAAGAGTTGCGCTCGTCTTGGTAAATACCGCCGAACCAGCTCGCGTGGGTCACGTCGGTCACACCAGGCGTTGCCGCAATGCGCGCCTGATATGCGACGGGCAGCGGCTGGATGAACGAGACCTTATGGATCATCACCAACCGGTCGGCGCCCGCGAGCTCGATGCCAAGCGTGAAGGCACCGCGAAGGCCCATCAACACACCGAAGAGCACGAACGCCACAAGGATCGATAGCGCCGTGAAGATCGTTCGGACCTTGCGTCGCATCAGATTGCGCCAGACGAGCGGCAGGAACTTCATGCCGGCACCTCCGAGTTGAGTCTGCCCTTGTCGAGATGAATCACGCGACGGGCGCACGCAGCCGCGTGTGGATCGTGCGTCACCATCAAGATCGTCTTGCCGTGTTCCTGGTTGAGCACGCGCAGCAGCTCGAGGATCTCATCGCCGGACTTGCGGTCGAGATCGCCGGTCGGCTCGTCGCAGAGCAGCAGCGTCGGATCGTGGACGATAGCACGGGCGATGCCGACGCGCTGCTCCTGGCCACCGGAAAGCTGTCGCGGATAGTGATTCGCGCGGTCCGAGAGACCAACCACCGACAGCGCCACCTGCGCCCGCCGCTTCCGCTCCGCGCGAGACAGGCTCGTGAGCAACAACGGAAGCTCGACATTCCGTTCGGCGGTCAGCACCGGAAGGAGATTGTAGAGCTGGAAGACGAAGCCGACGTTCGCCGATCGCCAGCGCGCCAGTCGTCCACCGGACATCTGATCGATGCGCTCGCCCGCCACCGCGATGTCCCCCTCCGTCGGTCGATCGAGCCCGCCCAACAAATTGAGCAGCGTCGTTTTGCCGGAGCCCGACGGCCCCATGAGGGCGAGGAAATCGCCACTGGCGATGTCAAGATTCACCCCCTGCAGCACGTCGATCCGCTCGCTGCCGCGATGGTACACCTTGTGGACCTCGTGAACCTTGACGAGAGCTGTATCCGCACTCATGACCCAGAAACCTCCTCAACCGTCGTGCCGTCGACCAGATCGGCTGGCCCATCAATCACCACCCGCTCGCCGGCGTTGAGCCCTGACAGCACTTCAACTTGATCCCCATCTGCGGTGCCGACACGCACGGCACGACGCTCAGCGCGGCCCTCGCGCACGACGAAGACAACGTCGCGGCCGTCGACCGAGCGAAGGGCGCCTTTCGGGACGAGTGTGCGTGGTCGTATCTCGGTCGTCTTCGACTCAGTTGGATCTTGCAAGAACGCGACCTTGATGCCCATGTCAGGCAAGATGCGCGGATCGAGCTCGTCGAAGCGAATGCGTACCAGCACCGTCGCCTTCTGGCGGTCGGCGGCGGGTACGGTGGTGATCACATGGCCCGGAATCTCCCAGTCGGGATACGCATCGAGCACAGCCGTCACCCGCTGTTCGGGCGACACGCGGTGAATATACGCTTCGTTGACGTCCACCTCGATCTCGAGCGACGACATGTCGACGATCGTGCAGATGCCCGTCCGCGTGAAACCGCCCCCTGCTGAGACCGGTGAGATCATCTCACCCGGCTGCGCATCTTTCGTGATCGCCACGCCGCTGAAAGGCGCCGCGATGACCGTGTCGGCGAGCTCGGTGCGGCGCACGTCGACCTGGCTCCGAGCGACCGCCACCTCCTGCTGGCCTGCCGCGATGCGCGCACGGAGCGCGTCCACTTCCGCTTGTGCGGTATCCAGGTCCGCCTGCGGCACGACGCCCTCTTTCGTGAGCCGCTGCTGCCGACCGAGCTGGAGCCCGGCCTCGCGAAGGCGCACTTCGCTCTCGGCGAGCAGTTTCTCTGCGGAGCCGAACTGGGCCTCTGCGAGCGCGAGCGCCGCGCGGGCCATGGAGTCGTCCAGGCGAGCCAACACCTGGCCGGCGCGAACGGCCATGCCCTCGTCAACCAGCACCTCGACCACCTTCCCCGTGATCTTGGCCGAGACCGTGGCCCGCCGGCGTGCGCTGACATAACCGGAGGCGTTGAGCACCGTCTGGCCCTCGGCGCTGCCCGCGCCGCCGCGCGCGACGACATCGGCCGTGCGGACGGTGGCGGCCTGCGTGCGGGTCACCCACCACCAGCCAACGCCCGCAAGGACGAGGACGAGGACGACACCCGCCATCCATCCGCGCCATGCCGGGCCACCGCTCTTGGAGCTCCGATCCAGGCGAAGCGATGCGAGATTTGTTTTCAGGTCCGTCATGTCTGTCTACGTGCCGAAGCGACCCGTCAAGGTATCACCATAATTCTGAAACAGATGAATATGACATCTTCTGTCATGAATTGGTAGGCGATTCTCGTCGCTGTCCTGTCAAAGGTTACGGAGGTAAAGAGCCGGCGGTTCCGCGTTTCGGTGGGCCGCGGCGACTGCCCGGTGAACGGCGCTGCCGGAGGGGCGAGGTGCGAGGGCTGTCTCAGGTTTCAGGGATTCCTAGAGCCTGAGACAGCCCTGGCCCCTGGCCCCTCGCACCTCTCCGATCGAGCAGCGTGTAGAAGGCCGGGAGAACGAGTAATGTGAAGAGCGTCGACGTGATGAGCCCGCCGACCATCACGACGGCAAGCGGTCGCTCGATTTCGGTCCCGTCGAAGCGCAGGACGAGAATCGGCAGCAAGCCGAGGATGGCGGTGCCCGCGGTCATCAGCTTTGGTCGCAACCGGCCGAGGCTGGCTTCGCGCACCGCGTCCGCAAAGGGCACGCCTTCCGCCACGAGGCCGTGTGTCTGCGTCGCCAGGACGAGCCCGTTCTGTACCGCGATGCCGAAGAGGCCGATGAGTCCCACGAGCGACGACACGTTCCACGTCTCTCCGCTCAGAGAGAGCGCCACAACGGCACCAACGAATGCGGTGGGTAGCGTCGCGAGGATCATGAATGTCTCGCCAAACGAGCCCAGCGCCAGGTAGAGCAAGACCACGACCGCGAAGACCGCGACGGCCGTCGCCACCGCGAGTGATCGCGCCGCTTGCGCCTGACTCTCCACGCGTCCTCCAACATCGACGAAATAGCCTGCTGGAAGCTCGAGTCGATTGGCGAGGTGTCTCCGAACGTCGGCCGCGGTACTGCCGAGATCTCGCCCGGCCACGCTGGCATCAATGGCAATCCGTCGCGCGCCCGCCTCTCTTCGAATGGCGCCAGGTCCAAAGGCTTCTTCGACATTTGCGACCGTGCTGAGCGGCACGGGCACGCCGGCATGCGTGTTCACCAGCAGCCGCCCGATCCGGCTCGGGTCGCTCCGCCACGCGTCCTGCAATCGAACCAGCAGATCGAAGCGACGCTGCCCGACCCAGACTTCAGACGCCTCCTCCCCCACCAGACCAACGCGCACCGCACGAACCACATCGCCTGGCGCCAATCCGACGCGCGCGGCGGCCCGGCGGTTGACGCGAATGCGAAGTTGGGGCAACCGCGTGAGGGGCTCCACGCGGAGGTCGGCGATGCCTTGCACCCCTTCGATCGCATCGCGCGCTTCGGCCGCGAGGGTGCGGAGCGTGTCGAGGTCTGGACCGAAGATGCGCACCGAGAGATCTGCTGGCGTCCCTCCCAGGCCTTCGTCGATCCGCATACCGAGCGGCGTCGTGAAGAGCACCGAGACGCCGGGAGACGTGGAGACGGCCTCGCGCATGGCGGCCTCGAGGTCTTCGAGCGTGCGCGAGCGATCCGGCTTGAGCGACACGAGCACGTCCGACAGCGTGTGTGGCATCGGATCCTCTGTGCGTTCTGCACGTCCTGTCCGTCGGACAACATCCTCGACTTCGGGAAATTTACGGAGCGCGTCCTCGACGCGATGGTTGAGCCGATCCACCTCCTCGAGCGACGCCTCCGGCGGAAGAACCGTTTGAAGGAGGAACGCGCCCTCGTCGAGTGCCGGCATGAAGTCAGTGCCGATTCGTAGGCCGAGCGCCGCTATCGCCAGCGCGATGAGCGTCGACGCGACGGCAACCGTGCCCGACCGACGCAAGCAGACGTCGAGCAGCGGCCCGTAGGCCCCTTTGACGCGTCGCATGATCCACGTATCCCGAGACGGGCTCGGTAGAGCGCGGTGCAACAGGTAACCTGCCGCCACAGGTGTCACCGTGAGCGCGAGGCCAAGTGACGCGAGCAGCGTGGCGATGACGGCAGCCGCCAGTGGGCGATACATGCGCCCTTCGATTCCGGTCATCGCAAACAAGGGCACGAACACCGCCACGACAATGAGCGTGGTGAACGCGATCGGTCGTCCGACTTCCACGGCCGCGCGGCGCGCACGGTCCAGCGGCGGATGGGAGGAACCCTCGCTGTCTGGCTCGCGCAGACGATGCAGCACGTTTTCGACGACAATGATCGACGCGTCGACGAGCAGCCCGACGGCTATGGCGAGCCCGCCGAGGGTCATCGTATTCAGACCGACGTCGAAGCGGTCGAGCAGCAGGCCTGCAAGGGCGATCGAGCACGGAATGGTGAGGGTCACGATCAGTGCCGCGCGTACGTTACCGAGAAACGCCAAGAGGACCAGCACGACGAAGACCGCCCCTAGGAGCACCGCCCGACCCACGCCCCCCAGTGCGCTCTCGACCAGTCGAGATTGGTCGTAGACGACGCGTAGCTGGACACCGCGTGGCAGACCGGCGCGGAGCTCATCGATGGCTCGTCGAATACCCGCTGCGACCGCCATCGTGTCTGCGCCGAACTGCTTGACGACGCGACAGCTCACAACCTCGCCCCGGAGCCGGTGTGCCAACCCACGGCGCGTCGCTGGCGCCTCGCGGACATCGGCGACGTCCGCGAGGAGTACGGGTACCGAGCCTCGTACGGCCACCACCGTGTTCTGCAGATCGGCCGCCCCCTCGGCGCGGCCGACCGCACGAATCGTCCACTCCAAAGCACCCTGCGCGACGAACCCGCCAGACGCGTTCACGTTGCTCTCATCGACCGCATGGAGCACCTCTTCCAGCGTGACGCTCCGCGCGATCATCCTGTCGGGATCGAGCTGGACTTGGAATTGTCGGAGATACCCTCCGAGGCGTTCCACGGCTGAGACGCCGGGCACGGCGAGCAGACGGTTCTTGATCTCGAACTCCGCCAGATCCCGGAGCGTCATCAAGTCTGCCGCGCCCTCGTCTGCTTCGAGCGTGAGCTCGAAGATCTCGTTCAGTCGTCCGGTCAGGCTCGAGAGGAGCGGAGCATCCGTGCCAGGTGGGAGCTGTCCAGCAAGCTGCGCGAGCCGTTCTGCCACGAATTGGCGAGAGCGGTAGTAGTCTGCCTCCGGCTGGAACTCGACGGTTATCTGTGCAACGCCGAGCTGTGAGACCGATCGGATGCGTCGCACGTCCGGCAAGCCAGCCAGCGCAACTTCCATCGGCACGGCGATGCCAGTCTCCAATTCCTCCGCGCCCATGGCCGGATTCTGGACGATGACGTTGAAGACCGGCGTGGCAAGATCTGGAAAGACGTCGCGACGGAGATCCTGGAACGACAGCGCCCCGACAATCGTCCCTGCGGCCGCCAAGAGAACTGCTACGGCGGGTCGCGAGAAACACCAGCGAACAATGGCGGCAATCATGGCTGACTCCTCAGTGATCGTGGGGATCGCCGCCACCGCGCATCTTCTCGGCTTCAGCCTTGAGAACGAACGCGCCCTGGACGACCACGCGCTCACCTGTGCGCAAGCCGCTCAGAATTTCAACCTCACCGCCCAGATCTCGTCCCCGCCCCACGTCCCGCATCTCGAATCGGCCGTCGTCACGCGGGACGAACGCCACCCACGCGTCGCCAAGCCGTTGCACGGCAGCCGTGGGCACGCTCAGGATCGTGAGTGTGGCATCACCGAGCTGCAGCTCCGCCGATGCCGACATGCCGGGCCGCAGCAACTCGTCTGCGGTGAGCGCAGTCGAACCAGCTTTGTTCTCGATAACGATGCGTATGGGAATCGTGCCAGAGCTCGCGTCGACCTCGCGACCGACGAACGTCACACGCCCCTCGAAGGTGCGCCCCGGCAGGGCAGGGAAGGTAACCCGTGCGGGCGCACGTGCCTCCACGCGCAGTGCATCGCGCTCGAACACGTGCACGGTCAACCACAGCGTGGAGAGATCCGCGATGGTGAAGGCGGCTGAGGACACGTCGGCCATCTGGCCAAGGACCAAGCCGCGCGACAGGACGACGCCGCTGACGAGGGCTCGGAGCGTGAAGTGAGAAGCGTCATCGTTCTCCTCCTCTTCTGACACGCCGAGCGCGCTCAACGTCGCTCGCGACGCCCGTACGTCAGCTTGGGCCGAGGCGGTCTCAGCCTCCGCTTCCTGAACGTCACGGACTGGCACGATGCGCTCCGCCGCAAGGCCGCGCTTGCGCTTTTGATTCTGTTGCGCCAGCAGGAGCCGCGCGCTGGACGACAAGTACGCCGCACGTGCCCGTCCAAGCTCCGAGCTCTGGATGACGGCGAGGCCCGCGCCAGCGCGGACGCGGGCGCCAGGCGCCGCGAGCAACTTGACGACGCGACCGGACAACGGAGGGTGGACTTCCGCGTAGGCTTCCTGATTCGCGTGCAGCTCGCC
The DNA here is from genome assembly GCA_009377495.1 of Luteitalea sp. Taxonomy (GTDB): domain Bacteria; phylum Acidobacteriota; class Vicinamibacteria; order Vicinamibacterales; family Vicinamibacteraceae; genus WHTT01. The sequence goes on along the minus strand of WHTZ01000047.1, from coordinate 32,173 downwards.
GAGCGCGTCCACACGCTGCCGGCCGGACCGCGATTCGACCGCGGTGGTCGTCAGACGCAGGTCGCGCAGCGTGTCGGCGCCCAGTCGCAACATCGTTCCAGCGGCCCCCTCGGCCGCGTGCGGCGTCTCGTCCTCCGCGGCCGATGGCTCGAGCTGCCCTGACTCTTCGCTCTTCGGCGACTGGCGGCCGCAGCCCGGAACGGAGACGAGGATGAGAGCGAGAACGGCGACCAAGCGACACGTGAGGCGGGTCATCGCAACGCTCCTGATGCAAAGTCCACATCCAGCGCAGATGCAGCCACGCTGAAGAGACGGTCGACGTATTCGAGGCGGGTTTCCAAGAGCTCGCGGCGGAGAACCAGCCACTCGGGCAAGCTCAGCTCCCCGACCTCGTAGCTGCGCCGCGCCAGCGTCTCGTTTTCCTCGAGGCCCGGTAGCGCATCGCGCACGAGACTCTCCAGACCACGACGCTCCTCCGTGTATCGTTCGAATCCCGCCTGCAACCGGACTTCTGCCTCGCGCCTCAACGCGTCGCGTTCGAGCCGGAGCCGCGTGAGTCGCGCAGCCGCCGTCGCGCTCAGGTCCTGCCCTCTGTCGAATGTTGGAAGCGTGATGGTGATCCCGCCCAGGAGAATGTGACTCGTTTCCTCCTTGGCATATCGGGCCGACACACCGACATCCGGCTTGGCTTGTGCCCGAGCAAGCGCCTGATCGGCTTCCGCCTCACGGATTTGACCATCCAGGGTTCGCAGTGCGGGCAGGTCGACGAGTCTGGGCGTGAACGGCTCCGCAAGGCGCCGATCCAACTCGCTCAACGACCCTTTCACTCCCAGGGTGTCGCGGGACGACATGCCCAGCAGGACGCGTAGATCGGCGAGCGGGCGCGTCAGCGCGGCCCGTGCGGCAGCCTCTGCAGCCCGTGCCCTGGCTGCTGCGGCGCGAGCGACGTTCACCTCCAAGATTGCGATGTCACCCGCCTCGTACCGTCGTTCGGCGGTCCGCAAGACTTCATCGGCCACTCGCGTGGCGTCCCCGAGCAGCCGCAAGCGCTCCTGACCGCTGAGCGCATCGTAGAAGGCCAGCGCCGCGTCTCGGAGGACGAGGCGGAGCGCTTCGTCCGCAGCGGAAGCGCTCTGCTCGATGCCGGCTCGTGCCGCAGCCACGCGCGCCGTGCGCCGGCTGCCGGGCTCGAAGGCTTGGGAGACGCCGATCTCGACATCACTCGAGCGAGCGGCTTCGTTTGCGCGTGGACCGAGCGCCGCCTCGATGACCGGGTTGCTCCGAAATCGGCGGCTCGCGCCGATGAGCCGCGCCTCCGCCTCGGCAATGCGTGCGCGCGCCGCCACGGCGGTCGGCGCGCGTTCCCGGGCGCGCGCCAGCACTTCCTGCAGCGATAAGGCTCGGGACTCCTGCGCAACCGTGTGCGTCGCCATCAACGGCAACAACACCACGAGCGTACACACACGCCGCCGTGTCTGCATGGCCAACTCCCACACAAAGAGACTGGTATTTCGTACGTGGCGCGCGAACTGCGGCCCGCACGGACGAAGCTCTCGTATTGAGGAAGTGCCTAAGCTTTGGGGATGTGCGGGATTTCTCGAGGATCGACGAGCGGTGTGCCGCGATCACATGAGGGGGGAGCCGAGCTGCTCACGGCGGCATCACCGAGCACGGCCGCGATCTCGGGCGCGACAACGCGCGTCACGGCGCAACAAAGACAGGCGGCGCAGTCGGGCGCGCAATCGTCTGCGTTGGGATTGGAATACGCACACGTTTCTTGGGCCAGCGGCGGTAGGATTGCCGTCTGCGTGAGGGTCAACGCCAATAAGGCAAGCGCGATCGCCCGCAACATCATCCGCACTTATAGCACAAGATACCGAGGCGCGCGCTACGTACTGCACCCAGACACCTCTAGACACTGAGGAAATAAAAGCCCACCCAGTTGACGTCGGGCAGGGCATGGAACAGCAGCGATGACATGTTCGCGGCGTTGGCAACGAGATCGGGCTCACCCGCCACCAGCGCTTCGAGCTGTCGGTCCAGTTGCTGATAGGCGGTAACCTTGTCGGGAGCGTCGATGCGCGTTTGCTCGAACATGTTTAGAACCCTTGAGACCCCAAAACTTGACCCATTGTGTCAAGTTTTGGGGCTCGCAAGTGAGCGTCGGGGGGCGCGGCCCATAAGGCTGCGGCCCGCTAGAAGATAAGCTTCAGGCCGAACTGCAGATTTCTGGGGCGGCCGGCACTCGTGATGGTCCCGAAGGTTGGGCTTCCAAGTGCAGTGTTCGGGCCGTCGAAATGCGGCGTGTTGGTGGCATTGAACGCCTCGACTCGTAACTGTATTCGGAGAGCTTCCGTGATCTGGAACTGTTTGTAGGCTGCGAAATCGAGGTTGACCATTCCAGGGTCGAGGATAATGTTGCGACCCGCATCTCCGAAGGTAAACGGGTCGTTTCTCACGAACGCATCCGTGTTGAACCACCGGTCGATCGAGCGTTCGCCTCGAGGCAGAAGAGGATCATCTATCAGATTGGGACGGTTGAGGTCGCCGGTATTTGCGGGATTTCCCTGCACGGTCACAGACCGCGGTTGTCCGGACGTTGCTGTGAAAATGCCTCCGACGCTCCAACCCCCGAGAACCGCATTCGGCACTGCCCCCCAACTCGAGCCCCACCGACGCCCCTGCCCAAACGGCAGTTCCCAAATGGAGCTGACAACCAGCCGGTGCGCCATATGCTGATTATCCAGCGACCTCTCTGCCCGAAGGTTGTTCGGGTCCTGAATCCCGCAACCCGCGGCGTTACCCGATCCCGCGAATCCGCACGAGTCGCCGATGGTCTTCGACCAGATGTAAGACCCGAGAAGGCTGAATCCGGCGGAGAAGCGGCGTTCAACCTTGGTCTGCAAGGAATGGAAGTTGGAGCTGCCGTTGAATTCGTGGCGATAAAAAGCAGCCAAGGGACCCACCACGATATCCGTCCCCGGCCAGATCGCGCTCGTGTAACGCCTGCGCTCGTTGATGTCGCCCGGTCCTGGCGGAGCAAAGTTGCGGTTGACTCGCTGGGGCAGATGGCTGGCTTTGGCCCCGTAGTAGCCGATTTCCCATAGCCAATGCTGCGCAAACGTACGCTGGATATTCAGGTTCCACTGCTGACTGTAAGGAAGCTCCGGATCCCGTTCAAACGATGAAAATCGCAGCTCGACAGCGCGCTCTGGCGTGAGGATGCCCGTCGGGACGCCTTCTCTGAGCAGCACACTCGGATTGATGCTGTCGGTGGAAATCTGGCTCTTGATATGGAAAGGCGGGTTGGTCTCCAGAAATTCGCCGCCGCCAGTGCCCTCGTAATTGCCCACGAAGATCCCGTACCCTCCCCGGATAACGGTGTTCGACAGCAGGCTATAGGCAAATCCAAGACGCGGTGCGACGTTGTTCTTGTCGGTCGTCATGGTTGCCCGATCCAAACGACTGCCGTCGGTTGCGACGACAAAGACGGGGTTGTCCGGATCAGTATCGATGTCAAAGTTCGAGATGCCGTTTCGAGTCTCGACCCACGGCAGATTCACTTCGTAGCGCAGGCCGAGATTGAAGGTGAGCTTCCGAGAGGCCCTCCATTCGTTCTGGACATAGAAATGGTAAAAGGGCGCGCGCAGGTTCATAAAGACGGAGTTGGAAAGATCCGTTCGAAAGGGGATCCCGAGCAAGAAGTCCGCGAAGGCGCTGCCACCGGCTTGGGTAACGGGATCCCGCGTGAAGTTTCCGTTGAACACGAAATTTCCGAGCTCCTGTTGTGGATTGGCCAGGTGGCTTTGGAGCCACAGAATGTTGATCCCGAACTTGATTGTGTGATTCCCTCGCGTCCAGGTGGTGTCGTTCACGACCTGACGAGTCTGGGCGTCGGCGAAATTTGGCGTGAACATCTGGAAGCCCAGGTTGGCGAAGGAGTCTATCTGGAACTGTGGTCCACCTTCGAGTGCCTGGTTCAGGCCGCTCAGGCCAAGCTCGGCGTTCACGTTCGCGCCGATCGGGGCCTGAGTGGTTGTGTTGAGGCGATTCCAAGCCACACGAGTGGACGTGACCAGGTTGGGGGAGAAGACGCGATTCCAAACCAGTGCGGTATTCAGACCAAGGTGCGTGAAGCTCTGCGTGTTGCCGCCGAAGGCGGGCTCGGGAAGATTGGGGGACGCGGCCGTGAAGCGGCGATGGTAGCTGAAGCGGAAGTAAACATTGTCAGCCTCGCTGAAGACATGGTCGGCACGGATGTCCCATTTGTCACCATCTTGATTGTTCGGCGGATTGAAAAGGAAGTTGTTCGTCGCGTTGCTGTTCTGTGGGTCCGGATACCAGGCCGCCGCCCTCCTGGCGATCGGGTCGATACGGTCGCCGGGGATGATGTTGTTCGGGAAGGGCTGACGAGTACCTGTCGCGGGATCGAAGGTTGCCGGATCGTAGAGGGTTTCGCCCAACTCCGAAAAATCTCCTTCTCTCATGTTGCGTGTGGGGATCGTATTGTTGACCGTGCGCGACTCACGAATGCGGGTGCCTTCGTAATCGCCAAAGAAGAACGTTTTGCCTCTGACAATCGGACCGCCAAGCGAGAACCCGAACTGGTTGCGCTTGAAGGGCGGTTTGTCTTCGTCCGGTGGATCGAAGAAGTTCTTTGCGTCGAACGCCTCGTTGCGCAAAAATGCGAACGTGGTCCCGTGGAAATCATTACTGCCGGATTTCAACACGACATTGACGACGCCACCTGCAGCCCTGCCATACTCCGCCGAGTACGTGTTCGTGACGACCTTGAATTCCTGAAGCGCGTCCACTGAGGGCTTGACCACTTCCGCCTGCAGGCCCTGGGCCGCAATCTGCACATTGTTGTTGTCGACGCCATCGAGCAGGTAGTTGTTCTGAGTCGTTCTCTGCCCCCCGGCACTGAATCCGCCGAAGCGACCACCGATTGGCTGGATGGCACCCGCGGAAAGGAGTGACAATTGGGCGTAGTCGCGTCCATTCAGGGGCAAGTCGACGACCCTCCGGTTGTCGATCACCTGACCTTGAGTCGCATCGACGGTGTTGCCCAGCGGAGCATCCGCTGTAACGGCGATCGCCTCTTCGAGGTCTCCGACCTCCATCACGAAATCGATCACCGCGGATTGGGCGACCTCGAGTCGAATGCCTTCTCGCGAGGCTCGCTTGAACCCCGAGAGCTCGGCCTGTACTCGGTATTCGCCCACCGGGAGCGGAATGGACAGATAGCGGCCTTCGTCATTCGTGACAGCGGTAACCTGGCGGCTCGTCTCGACGTGAATGATCGTGATCCCCACGCCGGGCAGAATAGCGCCACTCGAATCCTGGATGGTGCCAGTGATTCTGGCTGTTTCCACCTGTGCCAGGAGAGGTCTCGGGACCGCCAACAGACAGATCAGCACCAAAAACAGTTGGTGGTGTTTCATTCTCTACGCTCCTGGGTCGGCCTCTGTGCCGACCAGCCTCACGCCAGCGTGACAGTTGCCCGCGGCCGCCTGTCGAAAGCGTTTTCCTAGACAGAAACGTCATTCTAACCCCTAAGCGGATCAGTGCGGCAACGTGCTGGAATCTTACCGCCCAGTTCGTTCTGGATCGCCCAATCGGGCTTGGCGCCGATGGTCCTCGCTCTTGACATACCCCATAGGGTATGTGAGAGGATACCCCAGTGGGTATTGGATCTCATGACGCGAAGAATAACCAGAGCAGAAAGCCGCCGGTCGACGCCGTCGCGCGCGCGCGCTGGGGATCGCGGCCATCGCCAGGCGAGGGCCGTCGATCCAGACACGAAAGCAGCCAATCTGAAGCGGCTGCGGCGCATTGAAGGCCAGGTCCGCGGCTTGCATCGGATGGTCGAGGAAGACCGCTACTGTCCCGACATCCTCATTCAACTGTCGGCCGCGCAGGAGGCGCTGCGCCACGTCGGGCGCGCGCTCATGGCCAATCACCTGCGCCACTGTGTGACCGAGGCGTTGACAGAAGGATCCGAGGCGCGCGTTGAGGCGACGTACGACGAGCTGCTCGAGCTCATTTACAAACATTCGCGTTGATGCCGCATCGGAGTAGCAACAATGACTCATCAGCATCATCACCAGACGCCCGCGTCAGGCGGCGGGGCCATCGACCCGGTATGCGGCATGCGAGTGGACCCCGCCCGCGCGACGTTCCACGCCGAGCACGACGGCGACACGTATTACTTTTGCTGCAGCGCCTGTCACGCGAAGTTTGTCGCAGATCCTCAACTCTTTCTGGCGGCCAGCGAACGTCAAGGTCAGTCGCAGGCCCCAACGACAGAGGCGACCAGGGACGCGAGCGCGTGGGTTTGCCCCATGTGCTCCGACGTACGTGAGGCACAGCCCGGTCCATGCCCACGTTGCGGCATGTCGCTCGAGCCGGAGCGGCCTGCGGCACCCGCCGTGCGAACGGTCTACACCTGCCCCATGCATCCGGAGGTGCAGAGTGATGGTCCCGGCGCGTGTCCCAAGTGTGGCATGGCGCTCGAGCCACGCGTGATCCAACTGGAGGAGCCGCCGAATCCCGAGCTCGTGGACATGAAGCGGCGGCTCGTCATCGGCGGGCTGCTGACCGTACCCATTGTGATCATTGCCATGGGCGACATGATCGCTGGCGGCGCCGTGACGCGCGCGATTGGTGGCCGTCTCGCGAACTGGATCCAGCTCGCGTTGGCCACACCCGTCGTGCTTTGGGCAGGGCAGCCGTTCTTCGAGCGCGGCTGGCGCTCGATCGTGCGGCGCAGCCCGAACATGTTCACGCTGATTGCGCTCGGCGTTGGCGCGGCCTATGTCTACAGCCTGGCGGCGACGATCGTGCCGGACTGGTTTGCGCAGGGCTTCACGCACGGGGGCTTCGTTGAGCCGTACTTCGACACGGCGGCGGTCATCACGGTGCTGGTCATCCTGGGGCAAGTCATGGAGCTTCAGGCGCGCGGACGGACGAGCGCGGCGCTTCGCGCCTTGCTCGGCCTCGCCCCGAAGACCGCGCGCCGGGTCCGAGGCGATTCGGATGAGGACGTGTTGCTTGCAGACGTGCGGGTCGGCGACGTGTTGCGCGTGCGACCTGGCGAGAAGGTGCCTGTGGACGGTGAGCTCATCGAGGGCCGGAGCTACATCGACGAGTCGATGGTGACCGGTGAGCCGATGCCGGTCGACAAGGATCATGGGGCGCGCGTGATTGGTGGGACGATCAATGGCACGGGCAGCTTTCTGATGCGCGCGGAGCGCGTCGGCGAGGCGACGCTCCTCGCGCAGATTGTCCGTCTCGTCGGTGATGCACAGCGCAGCCGCGCACCCATTCAGCGACTCGCTGATCGCGTAGCGGCCATCTTCGTGCCCGCCGTGGTGGCTGTCGCGGTGCTGAGCTTCGTGGTGTGGGCTTTTTGGGGGCCGGATCCGCGGCTGACGTACGCATTGACGAGCGCCGTCGCGGTGCTCATCATTGCCTGCCCCTGTGCGCTTGGCCTGGCAACACCGATGGCGGTCATGGTGGGAACGGGACGCGGGGCAACAGCGGGCGTGCTCGTGCGCGACGCCGAAACGCTCGAAACGCTCGCACGCGTAGACACGCTCGTCGTCGATAAGACGGGCACGCTCACCGAGGGGAAGCCAACGCTGGTCGAGCTGCGCGCGCGACCACCGTTTGACGAGACGGCGCTCCTGCGCCTAGCGGCGGCAGTCGAGCAGGGGAGCGAACACCCGATCGGCCAGGCCATCCTCGCCGCTGCGCAGCAGCGGGGCGTGGCATCGATCACCGCGCGCGCGTTCACATCGACCACTGGTGGTGGCGTGCGCGCCACAGTGGACGCTCGCGACGTCTCCGTGGGCAACAGCCGCTTTCTGGAAAGCCAGGGCGTGAGCACGTCGGCTGAAACGACCCATGCAGAGGCGCTGCGCGCGGAGGGGCAGACCATTGTCTTCGTCGCGGTGGATGGTCAACTGGCGGGTCTGCTCGGCGTGACCGATCCCTTGAAAGAGACAACCCCAGAGGCGCTGCAGGCGCTGCGTGACGAGGGCGTCGCCATCGTCCTCGTGACGGGCGACAACCGGACGACGGCGGAACGTGTCGCGCGCGCGCTGAAGATCAGCGAGCTGCACGCCGACGTGCTTCCGGCGGGGAAGCAGGAGGTGGTGCGTGCTCTGCAGGCGCAGGGACGTCGCGTTGCGATGGCCGGCGACGGTATCAATGATGCGCCCGCGCTCGCGGCGGCCAACGTTGGTATAGCCATGGGCTCGGGTACTGACGTCGCGATTGAAAGCGCAGGTATCACGCTTGTCAAGGGAGACCTCCGCGGTGTGGCGCGGGCACGCCTGCTCAGCCATGCGACGCTCCGGACGATCAAGCAGAATCTCTTCCTCGCGTTCGTCTACAACGCCATTGGTGTGCCCATCGCTGCGGGTGTGCTCTATCCGTTCACGGGGACGCTGATTGGCCCCATTTGGGCCAGCGTGGCCATGACCCTCAGCTCGCTTTCTGTGATCGTGAACGCCCTGCGCCTCCGACACGCGCGCTTGTGAAGGGCTCCGTTGCCGCCAGTCTATCGCTGGATCCTCGCGGAGCCGCCCTTGGCGAACGCACGCACCTGCTCCACGGTCGCCATGGTGGTGTCTCCCGGATACGTGGTGAGCAGCGCGCCGTGAGCCCAGCCGAGGCTGACGGCCTCCTCGGGGGACTCGCCATTGAGCAGACCATAGAATAAGCCGGACGCAAACCCATCGCCGCCGCCCACGCGATCGTAGACATCGAGGGTGGTGGTCGGTGCGATCGCAATCTGGCCGTTCACCCACGCGACCGCGCTCCACGAGTGCCGGTTCGTTGAGTGGACCTCACGAAGGGTCGTCGCCACAGCCTTCACCTGTGGATGCTGTGCAACGACGCGATCGATCATCTCGACGAAGGCGGTCGGGTCGAGCTTCGACGTTGCGGCGACCGCCGGGCCCGGAATGCCGAGGCCGTGCTGCAGGTCCTCTTCATTGCCGACGAGGACATCGACGTGCTGCACGATGCGCCGGAGCACATCGACGGCCCGATCGGTGCCGCCGGAGATCTTCCAGAGCTTCTCACGGAAGTTGAGATCGAAGGAGGTCACCGCGCCGGCGGCCTTCGCCGCCCTCATGCCTTCGATGATGAGCTCCGGAGTCGTCGCCGAGAGGGACGCGAAGATGCCGCCGCTGTGGAACCACCGGACGCCGCCGGTGAAGATCGTGTGCCACTCGAAGTCGCCGGGTTTGAGGCGTGCCGCCGCTTCGTTGGATCGGTTGTAGAAGACCACCGGCCCGCGGACGCCCAAGCCGCGGTCGCTGTACACGGTCGCCATGTTGGGGCCGGTCACACCATCGTGCACGAAATGCTTGTAGAACGCCCTCACCCCCATCGCCTTCACGCGTTCGGCGATCAGGTCGCCGATGGGATAGTCCACCGTGGCCGTGACGATGCCGCTCCTCAGCCTGAAGCAGTCGGCGAGATTCGCGGCGCAGTTGAACTCGCCGCCGCTCACGTGGATCTGACACTGGGTCGCCTTGCGGAACGGGACGATGCCCGGGTCGAGGCGATGCACGAGCGCGCCCAGCGCGACGAAGTCGAGCGCACCGTCGGTGCGGATCTCTAGTCCGGTCATGGCGATCTCCGGTCGTGTTGCATCGCTGATCCTCCGGTCGCGCTGTTCAGTTTGACATAGAAGTTTCACGTCTTTCACGACACCTTGATAAGATGCTCTTCGGTCCTCCCCTGATTCCGGAAAGGGAACTGGTCCCTTTCCCTGTCTGTGCTGCGCTTCTTGTCGGAGTGACATCCATGAAGATTGAAGATAGAGGATACAAGCATCCGGACGTTCTCGTGTCGACCGCGTGGGTCGCCGAGCACCTCAACGATCCAAAGATCCGGCTGGTCGAGTCGAACGAGGACACCCTCCTGTACGCCTCGGGACACGTCCCTGGGGCGGTGCACGTCGACTGGACCAAGGACCTCAACGACCAGATCCGGCGCGACTACATCACGGCCCAGGATTTCGAACAGTTGATGTCGCGCATTGGCGTCACGCCGGACACCACGGCCGTCTTTTACGGTGATCGGAACAACTGGTGGGCCTGCTATGCGTTTTGGGTCTTCCAGCTTTTCGGCCACACGAGGGCCCGCGTCATGGACGGGGGCCGGCTCAAGTGGGAGAAAGAGAGCCGACCGCTCACGCGGGACGTTTCCAACTATCCGGCAGCGACGTACAAGGTGAGCGCGCGCAACGACGCGCCGCACCGAGTATTCCGCGATGACGTCCGGAAGTTCGTCGAAGGCGGTCGTGGTCAGCTCGTCGACGTGCGGAGTCCCGAGGAGTACCGCGGCGAGCGGCTCCATATGCCCGAGTATCCGAATGAGGGCGCGCTGCGTGGTGGCCACATCCCGGGCGCCAAAAGCGTACCGTGGGCGCGCGCCGTCAACCCCGAGGACGGCACGTTCAAGACCGCGGAAGAGCTCCGAAAGATTTATCTGGACGATCAAGGGCTGAAGCCGGACGTCGACACAATCGCCTACTGCCGCATTGGCGAGCGTAGCAGCCACACCTGGTTCGCGTTGAAGTTCCTCCTCGGCTTTCAGAACGTTCGCAATTACGATGGCAGTTGGACCGAGTGGGGGAACCTGGTGGGGGTGCCCATCCAAAAGCCGTAGGAGGAAGTGCCGCAGTGCCGGGGGACTGGGTGCAGAGGTGCTAAAGTGGAAGAGACGATGACTACTCAGACTGGCAAGCTGGCGGAGGTGCTTGAAACGCTCGCGATGTTTCCGGACCCGAGCGAGCGCGCCCAGATTCTCCTCAGCTTTGCCGACAAGTTCACCGAGGTTCCGCCGGAGATTGCCACCAGGCCGTTTTCGCAGGCGCATCAGGTGCCACAATGTGAGTCTGACGCGTACGTCTGGGCGAGGGTCCAGCCAAATGACACGCTGAAGTTCTACTTTGCGGTGGAGAACCCAAGTGGGGTCTCTGCTAAAGCTCTCGCGACCATTCTCGATCAGGCGCTCTCCGGCCTTCCACCAGAGCAGGTGGTCGAGGTCTCCCCAGAGATTGTCGAAGCCATCTTCCGCGAGAACATTTCGATGGGGAAGGGGCTCGGCTTGCGGTCCATGGTGCTTGCCGTGCAGGCGCTCGCCCGCCAGGCACTGAAAGAAAAGAACTGAGGAAAAGGGGCCAGGCCCCTTTTCCTCAATTCGTGCCCACCGGGAAAAGGGGCCTGGCCCCTTTTTCTTTTGGCGGACGTCCCCTCGGTCGTAGGGTCGATTCGAGGTTTTCCGATCGCGCGACCCTGTCAATCCAATCTGACTCACCGTAGGGCTTTCCGCGCGAAGCGGCTGTTCGCAGATTTCGCAGCTCCTCATCGGACGGTGTTGCGTTGATCCATTCGAGCCAATTTGCGGGGCGACCTTCTGGCCAAGCGCCCAAAACCGGCCTGTCTGCGACAGGGCACTCCGAGCAGCTAGACCATGGCCAGCCTTCGGCGCGGTCGACAAGGTGCGCTCTGAGCGCATTCGCTTCAACGTACCTCAGAACATTCCAAAGGTAGCTCGAGTCTTGCACGAGGAAGGATCTGAACCGTCCTTGGTACAGATGCCCGTCTCCATCTGTACAGTACCGCTGCTTGTATTGCAGAACATGAACACTTGTGACCCAGTGCATGTACTTCGATAATGATCCATCATCGCCCGGCCAGAGGACGAGATGCCAGTGGTTCGGTATCAAGCAGTACGCGAGCAGCTGCACTTTCCAGCGAAGTCCTGCGCTGGACAGCAGCTTGAGAAACTGTTCGTAATCAGTAGGTTCGTGGAAGATGGACCTGCGACGATTGCCTCGATTGAGAACGTGGTAGACGTAGCCTCCGGCGGCTTTCCGGTGATTCCTGGGCATCGAAGTCTCCCCCTTTTCGCGATCTCCTAATCAAGAGGGATGCCAGCACCAGGGAAAAAGGGGCCTGACCCCTTTTTCCCTAACCGGTCGCCTGTTCAGGCACTCGGTTCACTGAGAGCTACTTTGTGCTCCGTCCCGCAGCACCTGCGCGAGGAAGGCGAAGCGGTCGGTGGCTTCGTCAATGAGCTTGCTGGTCGGCTTGCCGGCACCGTGGCCCGCTTCTGTTTCTATGCGAATCAGCACCGGCGCTTTACCAGCTTGTGCCGCTTGCAACGTCGCCGCAAACTTGAAGCTGTGGGCCGGCACGACGCGATCATCGTGATCGGCGGTCGTGATGAGTGTCGCTGGATATGCCGTGCCGGGCTCGATGTTGTGCAGCGGCGAGTACTTGACGAGCGTGTCGAATCCCTCCTTCGTCTCCGAGCTCCCGTAATCTGACCTCCAGGCCCATCCAACCGTGAACTTGTCGAAGCGCAACATATCCATCACACCAACCGCCGGTAAGGCCGCGCCAAAGAGATCGGGCCGTTGCGTCATACACGCCCCCACGAGCAGCCCACCGTTGCTGCCGCCCGAGATCGCCAGCTTTGATGACGACGTGTATTTTTCGCGAATGAGGTACTCGGCTGCGGCGATGAAGTCGTCGAACACGTTTTGTTTGTTCTCCAGCCGGCCTGCGTCGTGCCACTCCTTACCGTATTCGCCACCACCCCGCAGATTCGGAACCGCGAGAATCCCACCCCTCTCGAGCCAGGCAAGGCTCGCCACCGCAAACGATGGTGTCAGCGAGACCTCGAACCCGCCGTACCCGTGCATCAGCGTCGGGGTCTGCCCATGTCGCGGCGTGCCCTTCCGCGACGTGATGAACATGGGGATCTTCGTCCCGTCCTTCGACGGGTAGAAGACCTGCGTCGTTTCGTAGTCGGCTGGGTTGAACGCGACCTCGGGCTCCTTGAAGACCTCGCTTCGCTTCGTGGCGAAGTCGTAACGGAAGGTGGTGGTTGGATGCGTGAACGACTCGAAGGCAAAGAACCCTTCACGGTCCTTGCGCTTCCCCGTGAACGTGCTCACCGAGCCCATGGCGGGCAGCGGCACTTCAGCCTCCGCTCGACCATCACGCCCGTAGATTCGCAGCGTGTTGTACGCGTCGGTCATCCAGATGGCGACGAACTGGTCGTTCACCATGGTGACGCCGTCCAACACGTCTCGATTCGATGCTTCCGGGATGAGCGTCTCCCAAGAAGACGCATCCGGAGCTGTCTTCTCGATCGCGACGAGTCGACGGCGTGGTGCGCCATTGTCGGTCAGCACGTAAAAGCGCTCCCCGTCGTTCCCGACAACCGTGTATGACGCATCGAACTTATCGAGCAAGGGTTCAATCTTCGAATCTGACTGGCTCAAGTCTCGAACGAAGATGCGATTCCGCGGATCGGTGCCCTCGCTTTGATAGATGAGCAGCCAGCGACCGTCTTCTGTCACGTCTGCAGAGAACATCCAGTCTGGCTGGTCAGGTCGCTCGTAGATCAGCTGGTCCTGATCCTGCGAGGTGCCAAGCTTGTGGAAGTACAGCTTCTGATTCTTGTTGACGGCGGTCAACGTCTCACCAGCCGTTGGCTCGGTGTAGCCACCGTAGAAGAACCCAGAACTGTCCTTGAGCCACGCCGCGCCGACGAACTTGGACCACTTGATGACGTCCGGGAGGTCTTTGCCTGCGGCGACGTCGCGGACGTGCCACTCTCGCCAATCGGATCCGCTCGACTGCAAAGCGTAGACGACCAAGCGACCATCATCGGTGAACGAGAGATCGCCAAGCGCGACCGTGCCGTCGGGCGAGAGCGCGTTCGGGTCGATGAGCACTTCTGGCTCGGCCGAAAGTCTTTGCGTGCGGAAGATGACCGACTGATTCTGCAAGCCCGTATTGTGCGAGAAGATGTACCAAGGCCCGTGCTTTGCTGGAGCGCCGTAGCGCTCATAGTCCCAGAGCTCGGTCAGGCGCTTGCGAATGCCTTCGCGCTCCGGAATTCCCTCGAGGTAAGCGAAGGTGACCTTGTTCTGCGCCTCAACCCATGCCTTGGTCTCGGCACTGTTGTCGTCTTCGAGCCACCGGTAAGGGTCGGGTACCTTCGTCCCAAAATAGTCGTCGTTGACGTCGACGCTTTTCGTGTCTGGGTAGGGAAGGAGCTTTGGTTCCTGGGCTGACACGTTCGAGAGCAACATCGCGAGCACGGCACCAGCTACAGCAGTCTTTCGCATAAGGCCTCCCGGTGCTGAGGCTACAGTCTATATGAGAACACTTCACGCGGCCGACAACCGGCCTCGAACCGTGCTGGGCTAACATGGCACCAGCACGGCTATGCGGTTCTTCACCCGATTGCTGCGCGTAGGACTCGTGGTTGCTGCGAGCCTCTTGCTCGTGGTGGTCGTCTTGTTGGCAGTGCTCCACACGCCGCCCGTGCGTGCTCGCGTGGCCGCCTGGGCAGCGGCCATGCTCCAGCGTGACTACGGGATCGACGCGCGCATCGGGCGTCTCGACTACAACCTACTCACCCTCAACATCGAGATCGAGAACGTTCGGCTTGCCGCCGCTGACCGACAAGCCACGCCGTTGGTCACGGCACGGCGTGTCCGGGTCGATCTGCCGTGGACCGCTATCCTCGGCACGACACGTCTGGAGTCCCTCTCCATCGAGCAGGCCACGATCGCCATCGAGCACGGGAAAGACGGGCGCTGGAACCTCCCCGAAGTGCCGACACGCGAACCGGCCGGCGCCGCGTCCGCCATCGATCTGGGCCGACTCGACCTGCGCGACATCCTGTTTCGCTTCACTGACCCGGCACTCAACGCAGACGTCGAGCTGAGCAGCCTCTCGCTGACGTCGCGAACCACGTCCCCAACGAGGCCGTGGCTTCCAGCCGACCTGGCCGGAACCCTGCGCGTCCGGACTGGCAGCGGACCACTCGAGGCTGACATGAAAGGCACGTTGCGGCTTACGGGAGAAGGCCTCAGTTTGGAGCCGCTGGCGCTCACCACCACGCAGAGCCACATCGAGAGCACGGGTCTGGTACGGCTGTTTGCAAGCGAACCGACCTACGACTTGCGATACCGCATGGATATAGACCTGAGTGAGCTGGCGTCGCTGATTCCGAGACAGGAGGGCGAGGGGTCTAAAGACCCCTCGCTACGTACTTCGAATGTAGAGACTTCAAACGTAGAGACATCGCCTCGTACGTCAAGTGTCGGAACATTGCCAATTCGCGGCGCCCTGCGTGCTTCGGGCACGGTGGCTGGTGCGCTGGCTGCACCGCGCATCGAGGTCGATCTCTCGAGCGACTCGCTTGCCTACGACGGCCTCGAAGACATTCGACTACAGAGCCGCGCGTCAATCGAGCCCGCTCGTGTAACCATCAAGCACTTGCAAGCGGCCGTCGGCAATGGTCGGCTCGACGCTCGCGGTACGGTGGGCTTGGACCGGAACGTGAGATCGCAGCTCGACTCGACTTGGCGAGGGCTCGATGTCGGTGCGCTGGTCTCATCGTTCGCAGGTCGGTTGCCGGTGCAGCTCGTCACAGAGGCGCGCGGCACGGCACGGATCGACGGTCCGGCCCTCGACTGGACGGATTGGCGGGTGTCCGTTCACGCGACCTTGACTCCGACGACGTCGGCCCAACCAGGACAGTCGCGCCCGCAGGCCACCGCGGCCAGACTGCCCCTTGGCGGCACGCTCGCGGTGGACATTGCGAAGCGGCGGTGGTCGGTCGTGCCCGATCTGTCGGCGGAAGGGCTGAGCGTGCGCGGCCAGGCTGGGGGCGAGTTGTGGAGCGCGAGATCGGAAGACGACGCACGTTCCACGGCTGCATCAGCCGACGGGTCGCTGTCGGGTCGCCTCACGCTGCACGCCGTGGACATCGCACGGCTGCTCGATGAGACGAACGTCGTGCTTCCGGGAGAAGAGCGCATCGATGGCAGCCTCGATGCCCGCGTCGATCTTGGCGGCTCCTTACAAAAGCCGCGCGTGGGCTGGACGTTCACCTCCCGTGACCTCGTTTCTTCCAGCCTTGGTGCAGCTCAACTCGACGCCCGCGGCACCGCCGCGACGCGCGGCGCCACAGTCGACGATATTCGGCTCGCGGTAGCCGAGAACACGCTCGTCGGCCGCGCCGCGGTCTCGTTCGCGACACGTCGTGTCGACGGCTCCTTCCGAGCTGACGTGCCGGAGATCGCCACGCTCGCTCGGGCGATGCCCGCTCGGTGGCGTCCTACCGGCACGCTGAAGATGACTGGCAGGCTTGCTGGAACGACGACACGTCCCGCCCTCGATGTTGCAATCGCGTCGAGCAATCTCCAGGCGAACGGCCAAAGGTTGGACTCGTTGAACGCGCAACTACATCTCACGCCGAGCGCGGTTCGCATCGAGCGACTGACAGCCGCACAAGGGACGAGTGGCTTGCTCGAGGCCAGTGGTCGCTACGGGTTGTCGTCCAATCGCTACGAGCTCGACGCGCGCGGCCGTAACCTCCACTTCGATCCGCCGCCGGATGCGTCACACGTGGACGGCTTGCTGCCCGTAGCCGGCCGAGTGAGCTTCGAAGCGCGCGGCCAAGGCACGGTGGCACGGCCGTCCGGCACCGCACGCCTCACGCTCTCGGAGCTCGCATGGCGTGGCACGGCGCTCGGTCCCATCGACGCGACGGTTACGGCAGATGGACGGCGTGCTGTGATCGATGCCCGGGCCTCGTCTCTTGCGACGGAGCTTCGTGCAACCCAAGATTTCGGCGGCGCGCGACCGTTCGAGATGACGGCACGCGTGACCGACCTCGACGTCGCACGCCTCTCCCCGTTTCTGCCAGGCGCCAAGCTACCGGTCACTGGGCGTGTGTCGTTGGACGGACGCGCCAACGGCTACCTCGACCGGCTCGCAGATACCGAGGGGACCGTCACACTGACGAACACGAGCGTCACGGTTGGTGATCAACAGATTGCCCTGGCGCGCCCGGCGACCGTGCGCTACTCGCCACGCGGCGTCGCGATAGAGGGGCTCGAGCTCGTGAGTGGTAGCAGCCGCCTGACAGGCCGGGGAGCGTTCGGCTTGAGTGATGCGAAGGAACCGGACGCTTCCGTTCCCGGTGAGGGCCTTCACGTCGAGGTCGATGCGCGCGCCGCGGATCTCATGCCGATCGTGGAGGCGTTCTCGCCAGTACCACTCACGCTCGACGGATCGCTGAGGCTCGATGCCACCGCTGCCGGCACGCCGCGCGCACCACGCCTCACCGCAACCGTCTCGCTTGGGGGCCTGAGCGTGGGTTACCAAGATTTGCCGGCCGTGACCGGCCTTGATCTCGACGCGCGATTAGCCGCTGGCGTGCTCACGATCGATCGGCTCACTGGGACGTGGCAGACCGCCACGATCGCTGGCACGGCCTCGGCACCGATGCGGCTCTTTGCGCGCTGGTTGCCAGAATCGCTGCTCGCTGCCTTGCCTGCGACCGATGCTGAGGCCCGCGTGCAACTCACGGCGGCGCCGCTGACGGCCGCGGCGCTCGAGCCATTCGTTGATGACCTCACATCCGAGCGAGTCGACGGCGAGCTAGCGGTGTCGCTCGACGCACGGGCCGCATCGTTGGATCTCGCGGCGGTGACCGCGACGCTCACGCTCGATCGTGGAACCCTTGCGCTGGCAGGCGTGCGCGTCGAGCAGGTCGAGCCCACGCGCGTAAGTCTGGCCAGCGGGCGCGCTCGCGTCGACACGTTTGCATGGCGTGGACCTGGCACGAATCTGCGCATGACCGGCGGCGTCAGCTTGCGAGACGAGCCGCGCGTCATCGATCTCGACGCGTTCGGGAATGTGGATCTGCGGTTGCTCGGAGCCTTCGCGCGCGACGTCGGTACGGCTGGATCCGCGACATTCAGCGTGCGTGCCCGCGGAGCGGCGACCAGTCCGCAGCTCGATGGTCGAATCGAAGTGGTCGACGGTGAGCTCGTGCTCCGCGATCCGCGTGTGTTCGTATCAGACGTCGAGGGCGCCATCGTACTCGACGAGCAACGCATCAGTGCAACTGATATCACGGGGACGGCCAACGGTGGACCGATCCGGCTCGATGCCACAGTGGACGTGAGTGAGTTGCCAAACGTGACCGGTATCGCGACCGTCACCGGACGCAACGTTGCCTTCGAGTACCCGGACGGGTTGCGTGCGGAGCTCGATGCGGACCTGCGGGTCGATCTTGCTCCGCGGGAGACGCTCATCGCTGGCGACGTGACTCTTCTGCGTGGCGCGTACCGCGAGCCGATCATACTCACCGGCACGCTAGGGCATGAGCTGTTCGGTGGCGGCGGGCTTCCGGGAACCACCGCGCCGGCCGGAGCGCCATCCACCACCGCAACATCGTCGATTCGCCTCGACATCGCCCTCGTCAGCCAAGAGGACCTGCTCGTCGACAACAACTACGGCCGCTTCGGCGTCGGCTTGGACGTGACGTTGCTCGGCACGCTCGACCAGCCCGGTATTGCAGGCCGCGTTGAGCTGCGCGAAGGCGGCGAGCTGTATCTCGGTGGTCTTGTCTACCGTATCGACCGCGGGTCGGCCGACTTCACGGACCCGGCGCGCCTCGATCCCATGCTCGACCTCGTCGCGGAAACACACGTCGGGGCGACCGGCGTCACGCTACAGGCGAGCGGTACACCGGATACGCTCGACGTCACCGTCGAGTCGCCAGACCAGCCCCAGATGTCGGAAGCCGATCTTTACGCGCTGGTCGCTGGCGGTGGCGGGGGTGCGTCGAGCAGCGAGATGGTCCGGACGCAGCTTCTGAGCGCCATCTCCGGAGACCTTTTTGCGCTTGCGGGTCGCACGATAGGAGTGGACGCCCTCCGCCTCGAGCGCGGTGTCGCCGTCGAGGATATCGGGTCCGAGCAAGTGCAGCTTGCGACCGAGGAGAATCCCGCAGCTCGCCTGACGGTCACCAAGCGGTTTCCACGTGACGTCGAAATCATCCTTTCGCAGAGCTTGCGTGAGACCGGCGCGCTCACCTGGATCGCGTCGTACCGGCCTCTCCGCGACGTCGAGCTCCGAGGTGTCTCTCGAGACGATGAGTCGCGATCGTACGAGTTTCGGCACAGCGTGGCATTTGGTGGAGAGAGGACGCCTGCCACACCGAGTCCGCGGCGTGCCACAGCCGAGCGTGTGGCGGCTGTCGTCATTCGTGGTGTGAGCGACGCGGAGGAGCGCGCGCTCGCGCGGCGCCTCAGGCTCGGGGCCGGGGATCGCTTTGATTTCTACCGCTGGCAAGAGGACCGTGACCGTGTCGCCGCGTATTTGACGGAACAGGGCTACTTCGAGCACCGCATTCGTGCATCGCGACGAGCGGCTGGCGCGGCACGTGGCGAGGCCGCGCCGGAAGCGTCCGGTGCGGCGAAGGGGCGCGCTGAAGCCGTGGGCCTCAGGCTCGACTACACGATTGACACGGGACCGCGATGCGAGCTCATCGTTCGCGGCGTTGACCTGCCCGCCGGCACACGCAGACGCATGCGCGACGCGTGGTCCGCCGCAGTCTTCGACGCGTTTCTGTCGGACGATCTCACCACCATCGCGCGCCGACATCTTATCGAGACGGGCCATCCGCGCGTGCGCGTGCAGGTCAAGGTTGCCACTGAAGCCAACATCAAGCGGGCGGTCGTCGCCATCGAGCCTGGCTCGGCGTCTCCTTGGCGCATCGAATACACGGGCAACACCCAGGTATCGGCAGCAGAATTGGAGGCCTTCGTGAGTGCGGAAGACCTCGCGGTCACCGCGTGGCTCGACCCGCAGACGTTCGAGCGCCGTCTTGGGGACTGGTATCGGGCGCGAGGATTCCTGGCCGCGTTCGCGCGCGTGGGTGCGGCGACCGAGTCGAACGGCCCGCCTTCGCTTCGCTTCGGCGAGGCTCGCCGGAGCGCAACGCGCGGAGGCGGCGCGTCTCGTGGAGAAGTCAGCCTTCCGGTCGAGATCCGCGAAGGTCCGCTGTACACCGTCACGGCGGTGCACGTGACGGGGGCGCACGCAGAGCTTGCGAGCGGCGTGCGCGAGTGGTTTCGCGTGGCTGACAGCAGCGTCTATTTGCCGCTGGACGCAGAGATCGGGCGGCGGAACGTGGAAGCCGCGTACCGGAATGCCGGTTTCGCCGAGGCCAGGGTGAGCCTCGATGTCGGGTTGGAGCCTCGCCGAAGCGAAGCGAAGGCGGGCCGCGTGTTGCTCACACTCGCCGTGACCGAAGGGCCTCGGCAGGTGCTCGAAGACGTGGTAATTCGCGGCGCACCCGATGTGGACGAGCCCGTGATCACGCGCACGCTTGGCCTCCAGCGCGGTGCTCCTATCGATCTTCGGACGCTGTTCGAGGCCAGACGGCGTCTGTATGAAACTGGCGTGTTTCAACGCGTCGACATTCGGCTGGAGCCGCTCGACGCCGCCGCGCAGCCCGCACCTGAGCCACTCGTCTCGCCGAAGCCGGGTGAAGGCGGAGCGGTCATCACCGACCAGGCCGTTCGTGCGGTCGTGGAGCTACAGGAGCGGCCACGGTACCACCTGCGCTATGGCGTGGGCGTCAACGACGAGCCCTCGTCCACCGGGTCTGGCCGCACGGTGACACCGGGCCTCGCTGCCGATCTCGAAAATCGTAACCTGTTTGGAACGACAGCAACCGGCGGCATTGCGGGCCGGTATCAGCGGCGGCGTCAAGCGGGCCGCGTCTTCCTCACGTTGCCGAACCTCCTAGGGGCGCCGCTCGCCACCACTCTGTTCGTGGAGCGTTCCCATCAGCTCTTCGACGTTGAAACGGAAGGCGAGGATCGGACCTCGGTGGCGCTCTTCCAGCGGCTGCGCCTCCGCCGAACCGAAGGGTTGTCGGTTGAGTACGGCTACACGTATGCGTGGAGTCGTACGTTCTCAGATGACCCTATCTTTCCCGAAATCGTCGTGACGGTGCCTCGCCTGACCGCCTCGGCCGTCCTCGACCGGCGTGACGATGCGTCTGACACGACGCACGGCTGGCTGCACTCGTCCACCTTCGAGTACTCCGACACGTGGCTGGCATCCGATCTTCGCTTTGTGCGATACCTGGCGCAGCAGTACTACTTCCGTCCCCTCGGCGACGCCATTGTCTCGGCCTCTGCGCTGCGACTCGGCGCCGCGCGGGCGATTGGCGACGAGGTGCTCATTCCCAGTGAGATGTTCCGGATGGGTGGCAGTCAGACGCTACGCGGCTACGCCCAAGATTCGATCGTTGGTGAGGACTTCCTCCCCGAGAACGCATTGCTGCTGCTCAATCAGGAAGTACGGTTCCCGATCTACCGCTGGGTTCGCGGTGTGGGCTTCGTGGATGCCGGGAACGTGTTCGACACGCTCTCCGACGTCTCGTTTGACCTGGAGGTCGGTGTCGGCGGTGGCTTGCGGATTGACACGCCGTTCGCGCTGCTGCGTGTCGATATGGGCGTCCCCCTGTCGCGTGACGAGGACGGCCGCCGGCGACCGCGCTTCTATTTTTCGCTCGGGCAGGCGTTTTAATCCCTGCTTTGATTGGCGGCATTGGCGCCCCTAAAGGGGCGCCCTACCGCTCGCAAACTCCAACGCTCATCGCTTGCCGCGGACGGTGCGCATGACCGACTCGACGACGGGGCGCTCGGGTGCGGTGGGTGCGAGCTGCAGGAACCTTTCGAAGTGCGTCGCCATCAAGTCGACCCGCTTGGCCTTGTTGTACGCCATACCGGCGTAGTAGTGCGCATAGGCCATATCCGGCTTGAGCTTGGCAGCCTGCGCGAAGGCGCTGCCAGCCTCTTTGAACTGACGGCGCGCATTCTGGACGAGGCCAAGCTGATACTGAGCCTCCGCCAGCTTGGCGTTGAGCGCCGTGGCCTTCTTCGCGGCGGAGAGCGCTTCGTCCCGATTGCCGTCCAGTTGCGCGAGCGCCGATCGCCCGACGAACGTCCAGGCGCTGGCCTCGTCTCCCGAGGCGACCTTCTTGTATGCCGCGCGTGCCTGGCTGTTTTGCTGTAACTTCGCGTGAGCCTGTCCTGCCAGATACGCTTGCCGTGCTGAACGCGCACTGTTCGACGGAAGGGCCGCGATGGCGTCTGCATACTTCCCCGCTTCAAAGAGCTTCTGAGCACTCTTCTGGGCGTGGGTCACGACCACGGGAACCGACACCATCAGCATAAGAACGATCAGTTTTCGCATGTGCGTGACTCCTCGGTCCCGGCGACCGTCCATAGGCCCGCGCGACGCTGTCCCTTGCGGGTGACGTCGTCGAGCCGCCGCTGGGTACTTCAGCAAGGCCGATGCCAGTCTGCCACCAGCCGATTCGACCATAATAGCCCGCATGTCTCGGTCACCCATTCTCTCGGCTCCGCGTCTCTGGTTCGTCATGCTATTCCTGATCGTTTCCCTCACGGCGCTAGGCACGGCCTGCCGGCGCTACGACGTGGTGATTCGCAATGGCACCCTGTACGACGGGACCGGCCGACCGCCGCGTCGTGCCGACGTGGCGATGACCGGCGATCGGATTGCCGCGGTGGGCGACCTCGGGAACGCGAGTGGTGACGAGGTGGTCGACGCTGAGGGCCTGGCCGTCGCACCCGGCTTCATCAACATGCTCTCGTGGGCGACCGAATCCCTGCTGGTCGACGGCCGCTCCCTCAGTGACATCAAGCAGGGCGTGACTTTGGAGATCTTCGGCGAAGGATCATCCATGGGCCCGTTGTCGCCGGAAATGAAGGCGCGCGCTGAACGCACGCAGGGCGATCTCCAGTACGAGGTGACGTGGACGACGCTGTGGGAGTACTTGGAGACGTTGGAGCAGCGAGGCGTCTCGCCGAACGTCGCATCGTTCATCGGCGCCGCGACGATTCGGGAGCACGTGATTGGCCTCGAAGACCGGCCGCCTACCGCCGCCGAGCTCGAGCGCATGCGTGGCCTCGTGCGGCAGGAGATGGAGGCGGGCGCGTTGGGTATCGGCTCCTCGCTCATCTACGCACCCGGCGTGTACGCGTCCACCGAGGAGCTCATCGAGCTCTGCAAGGTGGCCGCGAAGTACGACGGCAAATACATCTCACACCTGCGTAGCGAGGGCACGCGCTTACTCGAGGCGATCGACGAGCTCCTGCGCATCGCTCGCGAGGCGAAGATTCCCGCGGAGATCTATCACCTCAAGGCCGCTGGCGAGGCAACCTGGCCCACGCTCGATGCGGCCATTGCCAAGATTGAAGAGGCTCGCGCGGCGGGGTTGAAGATCACTGCCGACATGTACACCTATACGGCTGGTGCGACTGGTCTCACGGCCGCCGTGCCCCCGTCGGCACTCGAGGGCGGCCTCGAGGAGTTCATCAAGCGGCTGCGTGATCCCACGTGGCGACGTCAGGTCGCCGAAGCGATGCGGCAGCCGGCGACCGACTGGGAGAGCTTGTACCAGGCCGCCGGGTCGTCGGACCGCGTGCTGCTCGTGCAGTTTCGCTCGGATGCGCTGAAGCCACTCACGGGCAAGACACTCGGCAAGGTGGCACGTCAGCGCGGCACGAGCGATATCGACACGATCCTCGATCTGATAGCAGAGGACGGCACGCGCGTGGGTGCGGTGTACTTCCTGATGTCCGAGGAGAACGTGCGCAAGCAGCTTCGATTACCTTGGGTGACGTTTGGCTCGGATGCTGGATCGCTCGCGCCGGAAGGGGTGTTTCTGGAATCATCGGTGCACCCGCGCGCGTACGGAAACGTAGCGCGGCTGCTAGGCCGCTATGTGCGCGACGAGAAGCTGATCCCGCTCGAGGCGGCCATCCATCGCCTGTCCGCCCTGCCTGCACGCAACCTTGGACTCGAAGGGCGCGGCCTGCTCGAGACCGGCATGTTCGCCGATGTGGTGGTGTTCGATCCGGAGAAGATTGCCGACCACGCGACCTACGAGAAGCCGCACCAGCTCGCTTCCGGCGTGGAACACGTTTGGGTCAACGGCGTTCAGGTGCTGAAGGAAGGGGAACACACGGACGCCAGACCGGGGCGCGCCTTGAAGGGACCCGGCGCAAGGAGGACGAGATGACGCGCAAACCGGAGGTGCGACCGACGAGGCAGCCCGTGACTCCCATCGTCTGGCTGGGGGTGGTCGTTGCAGCATTTGGGTCCGGCGTCCTTGCGGCGAAGGGGATCGCCGACGTCGCAGTGCCGACGCGAGCGCGCGACCAGTCGGCGGTGGGAAGCGCGACGCACGCGGCGAGCCACGCGCGTTCGGCCGAGGCGTCGTACTTTCCACCGCGGGGCTCGTGGCAGCAGCAGTCACCCGACGCCGTTGGGATGGACAAAGCAGCGCTCGACCGAGCGATCGCGTACGCCGTTGCTCACGAGAATCCAGCCACAAAAGACCTAGCGCTCGAGAGAGCGGCCATCTTCGGTCAAGAGCCGTTCGATGATGCGATCGGACCGATGCGCGAGCGGGCTGCGCTCAACGGTCTCATCGTGCGTCACGGCTATGTTGTCGCCGAATGGGGTGACACGGCACGCGCGGACATGACCTTCAGCGTGACCAAGAGCTTCCTGTCGACCGTCGTTGGTCTAGCGTGGCAGCGGGGTTTCATCCATGACGTGAAGGATCGTGTCGTCGACTATATGCCCACGACAGAGCTGTTCGACACTCCCCACAACGCGAAGATCACGTGGGAGCACCTGCTGCGACAGACGAGCGACTGGCGGGGCACGTTGTGGGACAAACCCGATTGGGCGGATCGCCCAGAGGGTAACGAGCCGTCAGACTATCCAAACCGTCCGCTTCACGAACCCGGCACCCATTACAAATACAACGACACGCGCGTAAATGTGCTCGCGTTAGCGGCGCTTCACGTTTGGCGCAAGCCGTTGCCGCGAGTGCTCCGCGAAGAAGTCATGGACCCCATTGGCGCGTCGAGCACGTGGCGTTGGCATGGTTACCGGAGCTCGTGGGTCGAGCTCGATGGTCAGCGGATGCAATCCGTGAGCGGCGGCGGACATTGGGGTGGTGGGATGTTCATCAGTGCTCGCGACATGATGCGCTTCGGTTATCTGTTCCTGCGCAACGGCCGGTGGGTTGACCAAGAGATCGTGTCCGACGAGTGGATTCAGATGGCGCGAACGCCGGGCCCAGCGAATCGGACCTACGGTTTCATGAACTGGTTTCTCAACACCGACCGCAAACCATTGCCGAGCGCGCCGGCGAGCGCCGTCACATTTCGAGGCGCGGGCAACAACGTCGTCTACATCGACTGGACGCACGACCTCGTCGTGGTCGTCAGGTGGATTCAGGGCGATGCCCTGGATTCCTTCCTTGGCCACGTGCTCGCTGCGGTCCGCTGAGTACAAGGGATTCGGAGCCGTATCATTCTGTTGAGGTTGGGGAGACGGTACTTTGGTGCGCCTGGAGTTACCTCGGCCGAGGCGCGGCAACCAGGCCGTGTCCGAATCGGGAGTAGAGCCTCCCCTCTCCCCTCCCGCCAGCCACGCCCTGGTCACCGAGCCACCGGCCGACAAGGCCAGCGTGCCCCGAGGGCTTCTCATGCCTCAGTGTCAACAACGGTGGTTCTGCGACGACCGAACAGAACGTGGGTAATCGGTCACACGTCTTCCCCGAGGAAGACATTTTCCGGGCGTTCGACGGCAGAAAGTCACCGTCAGATAAGACTTCGAGAAGAAAACGACCCGCGTACTCTCTGCTCGCAACCCATTTAGCCTCGAGATCCCCAATGCCAGCCAATCGTGTGAAGGCGTGCCGACCGCTGGGGCCTGCCGCTCTTCCATCTGTCGCGACGTCTGACGATGATCTCCGTGCATATTCGGAAGATGCGGCGCACTATCCCGGCGGACGGGCGGTCGGGGTGGCCCTTCCGCGAAGCGAGGCCGAGCTGGCAGCGCTGCTCGATGGGTACCCTCGGGTGCTCGTCGTTGGCGCGCAGTCGTCGCTCACCGGCGGCGCGACGCCAGTCGACGATCTCGTGGCCAGCACAGCGCGACTCCACCAGATCGTGAAGATTGAACAGGACCGTGTGCGCGTCCAGGCGGGCGTGTCGCTCGCGACGCTACAGGACGCGCTCGATGCGCACGGGCTCGTGTATCCCCCCGTGCCTACCTTCAGCGGGGCCACCGTGGGCGGCACGGTGGCGACCAACGCGGCCGGTGCGGCGACATTCAAGTACGGCAGCACGCGCGACTGGGTGCGGGGCCTCAGAGTCGTCCTCGCGAGCGGTGACGTCCTGGAGCTCGAACGGAACCAGGTCATGGCGGATGATCAAGGCGTCTTCGAGATCGAGACAGGGCGTGGGTCGCTCCGCGTGAAAGTACCGACCTATCGCATGCCGGACGTCCCGAAGTGCTCGGCCGGATACTACGCGCGCCCCGGCATGGACGTCGTGGATCTGTTCGTCGGCTCCGAAGGCACGCTGGGCGTCATCACCGAGGTCACGCTGCGCGTCGTGCCGCGGCAGGCGGGCGTGTGCTTTGCGCTGGTGCCCTTTACGGACGAGGCTCGCGGCCTGATGCTCGTCGACGCGCTGCGCCACCTATCACACGAGACCTGGGTGGCACGCGATCCGCGCGGGATTGACGTGGCGGCCATCGAGCACATGGATCGCGGGTCGCTGGACATTCTGCGCAAGGATGGCGCCGATCGACGGAACAACGTCACGTGGCCGACAGGGACGACCCTGCTCTTGCTCGTTCAGCTCGAGCTGCCTACCGCGGTCGCGCTCGAGCAGGCGTACGAAGAGATCGCCGATGCGCTGACGGCCCGGGCGGCCGACACGCCGCTCATCCGCTTTTGCCAGTTGCTCGGCGAGCACGGTGCCTTCGATGACGCGTCTCTCGCGTTGCCAGGCGATCGGCACCGGGCTGAGCAGCTTCTGGCCGTACGCGAAGCGGTGCCGGCCGGCGTGAACCAGCGCGTAGCACGCGCGAAGCACAACGTGGACGGGCGAATCGAGAAGACCGCTGCCGACATGATCGTGCCGTTCGATCGCTTTCGCGAGATGATGCAGATCTACCACGAGGGCTTCGCGAGCCGCGGCCTCGACTATGCCATCTGGGGCCACATCTCAGATGGTAATGTCCACCCGAATGTGATCCCGCGGTCGTACGAAGATGTGCAGCAGGGAAAGGAAGCCATCCTCGACTTCGGGCGTGCGGTCGCGCGCCTTGGCGGCTGTCCGCTCGCCGAGCATGGGGTTGGGCGGAGCGCCATCAAGCAGGCACTGCTTCGTCAGCTCTACGGCGATCGTGGTATCGAGGAGATGCGCCGCGTCAAGCGTACCCTCGATCCGCAGGGCAAGCTCGCACGCGGCGTGTTGTTCGACTGACTAGACATCTTCTAAGGCCGAAGCCGTGAGAGATGAAGCAAGTTTTCTGAAGGAGCGGCCTTAGAAGCTGTCTTAGGCGCGGCCGCCGTCGGCGGCCGCGCATCTAGTAGCGAAGATCCGCCCCACCGTGGTTCGCCTAGGCTCGGCGGTTTGAGGCGGAGCTTCGCTACTCTGGTCACGGCGTCTCGGCCTCACGGTTCGGCGCCTTGGCGGGCGGCGCGCCCGACGACCGGATGTGCACCACCTTCTGGAGCAGGTCGAACCAGAACGGCGCGCCTAGCGAGGCCGCCAGCGCGGTCAGCAGCCAACCTAGGAACCAGGGGCGTTGCTTGAACCGCTCGTCGTCACACCACCAGGGGGTGACCCCTTGCGTCGCACGCGCTTCCAAAACGCCGTTCCGGTCAGTCGTCCCGACCGCGTCCGCTTCCGGGTCCGTCTGCGCAGGGCATCTGCCGATCGGTAACTGTGTGCGGAGG
Organism: Luteitalea sp.; assembly: GCA_009377495.1. GTDB lineage: Bacteria > Acidobacteriota > Vicinamibacteria > Vicinamibacterales > Vicinamibacteraceae > WHTT01. The sequence continues at coordinate 4,450 of WHTZ01000047.1, read as the reverse complement.
AGCTGGGAGGTCCAATACTCGAAGCGCTCGACGGCCTTGGGTGGTGCGAGCTCCTCCGGCGGTTGGTTCGCAAAGGCTTCCGCTTGGGCGACGACGACCTGGCGCAAGGTCGAGTCGAGCCACAGCACCTGGGCGATGCGGATGGTGTCGATGTCGAGCCAACAAGCGAGGCCGAGCGCCGCCGCGAACGACACCGCCTGCATCTTGCGCTTGTACCAACCCGAAACGCGCTTCATCATCGCATCGAACCACGTCTCGATCTCACTGCGAAACCGCTCGATATCGTCGCCCGCCTTGCGCGCCAGCGTCTGCAGTGCCTCCTTGAGGCGCTCGTCGATCGTGGTGAGCTCGCTGATGTGGACGGCCCAGTCGGATAGGCCGAGCGCCGGAGCTGCCGCGGCTAGCGTCCGGAGGTTGGCGACGAGGTCGGGGACGGTAAGCTTGCCGTTGTCGACATCTGCAACCCAGTGCGTGATCTGCGTCTTGATGTCTTCAAATGACGGTGTGGCTGGCAGTGCTGCGGCGAGACGCGTCAGGACATTGGCAATCAACGCCGGATCCGACATTGCTTGCACGGATGCCGCGGCGCGTCGAATCTCCAGTACTGCGGCCTGGCGGGATGCGTGGGGCTGCAGCACGAGATCGACGACCACCATCGCGAGCGTCGGCGCGGGAATGTACGAGGGTCCCTGCGCCGATTCCGGCCGCAAGCGACCCGCCAAATTGCCGAGCCAGGACGGCGAGCCCAGCGACGCGACCACCGAATGGTTCCGCAGGCTCCTGGCCGACTGCTCGCCGAGCATCGCTTTGACGGCGTTCCACAGATTCCGCGCACGCCAGCGCGTGAAGGCGGCCACGAGCTCCGTGAACGCGGTGACGAGCAGCGAGACGAGCAAGAAGGCAAAGATGACGCCGAGTGCCACTTCCAGCAGCGCGGTCATGTCCGACCTCCTTGGGCGATGAGCTTACACGAAGCGGCGCACCCCTGGGTTCGTCACGTTCCCAGTCGCATTCCCACCTGCGTAGGTAGTCCCAGACCCACCGCGGTGGCTGATCCGAGTTCTGTACCCACCTATGTAGGTGGTGCGCGCAGCGTTCCTTCTTGGGTATTTATGAGGGCATGTTCAATGAGGTTACGAGACGAACGTTCCTTCAGCTCCTCTCCATGGCGGGCGCTTCCGCCGTGGTCGACACTCATCCGCGACCCACAACTACAAGACGGCCGCCGCCGAGCTTGGTGTCAGCGTGAACACGATTTCTTTCCACATGCGGAGCATCTACGAGAAGCTAGAGGTCCACTCCAAGTCCGAGGCTGTCGCCAAGGCCCTTCGCCATCGGCTCGTCTAAGACAGGGGTCAGGTGTCAAGGGGTCCCCTGAGACCTGACCCCTACTACACTTTGGCTACGGCCTCGACATCCCGAAGTTGTAATTGCCAGCGCCGCTGTAGGAGTACACTTCCCACACGTAGAAGCCGGCCCCGCCATCGTAGGTCACCTCTTCGTGGGAAGAGTCACTGATGCCACGGGCGACCTCGGCCCACCAGGAACCATTCCACCGGTACAGATACAAGTCGAAGTCGGTGCCCTCGGGACCGTCGAGGCACCCGACGTGCGTGCCTGCACCAACTTGGAAGGACCGACCGTCAGGATGGATGTCGTTGTCGCGAGTACCATCGAGCGTCCCCGTGTATTGCTCGGTGAGGTCCGTGCAGCCTGCAGGTGGCGGCGGAGGAGGTGGAGGTGGCGGCGGCGGGTCACCGTCCTCGAGCCGCGAGTACAGCAGGACGTTGGGGGTGTCGCTGGGGACGCCGGAGATGGCGCCTGGCGTGGCGGTGTTGACGAGCGTGTCACGAACTTCCTGTGGCGTCGCCGATGGGTTCTGCTCCAGGTACAGCGCCGCGACCCCGGCCACATGCGGCGTGGCCATGGACGTGCCGCTGATCGTGGCTGTGGCGTTGTCGTTCCCGATCCACGCCGAGGTGATGGCGACGCCCGGAGCGTAGATGTCGAGGCAGGTCCCGTTGTTCGAAAATGACGCCACCGCGTCGCTGCTTTGCGTGGCACCGACCGTAATTCCCTCCTCGACCCGTGCCGGCGACTGCGTGCACGCATCGAGCGGGTTGCCGTTGATGTCGCCGTTACCGGCGGCGAGAGCGTAGGTGACGCCGGCGTTGATGGAATTACGAACCGCCTCGTCGAGCGCCTGGTCAGCCCCACCGCCGAGGCTCAGGTTCGCGACCGCCGGACTCTGGTGGTTGGCGGTGACCCAGTCGATGCCCGCCACGACCTGGTCGGTGGTTCCAGTGCCCTCGCAATTGAGCACGCGGACCGCGTGAATAGTGACACTCTTGGCAACGCCATGGGCGCTCCCGCCCATCGTGCCAGCTACGTGGGTGCCGTGCCCATTGCAATCGGTGGCGTCGTTGTCACCGTCGCCCGCGTCGTAGCCGTGAACCGCTCGGCCCTCGAAGTCGCTATGGGTGACGCGCACGCCCGTGTCGATGACGTAAGCGTGTACGCTCGCGGCCGTGACGTCGTAGGTATAGCTGTCGTCGAGCGGGAGGTCGCGCTGGTCGATCCGGTCGAGGCCCCAGGATGGAGGATTGGGTTGGGTATCGACCGCGTGAACGATGCCGACTTGCGCGATGTATCGCACGCGTGGATCGCGTGTCAGGGCCTGCACCGCGTCCGCAGGGATCACGGCCGCAAATCCTGTAAGCGCGTGTTCGTAGATAAACGTCAGGCTCGCACCGTGCTCGGCAGCCAGACCGCGCGCGAGCAGAGACACGCCGCCCACCGCCCGAACGGACTCATCGTCGCGGAGGACGACGATGTAACGGTCTGGGACGGGACGCTCGGGGATGAGGACGCTGGCGGGTTGGGCTGACGCACTGCCCGCGCCCAGTGTGATCGCCAAAGCCGCACTGGCGACGACGGCCAGCGGCGGCATGAAAGACCAATTCCTTGGTGAGTGTGCTCGCATCCGATCCCTCCTCGCTGTCCCTCGCGGGCAGCCCGCCTTTGCTTCGCTTCGGCCGGCGAGACCACGTGGGGTACTTCGGCGGACCGCAAATCGCGGCCGCGCCGCGTTGATCACAAACAACAAGTCGCTGCGTGTGCACCACCGACGCAGGCAGGATCAGCGACCGGATACAGCACGATGCTTCCTATCTATGTAAGCAGGTCTCTCGAGACCGGGCCTAGCTCCAATGCTGTTCATGTAAGACGAACTCGAACGTCAAACCTTCAGCCTCGAATCTCCCCTCGAACCTCCTACCTGCACGGGCAGTGCCACAGTTGGAGCTAGAGTGTACGCTCGTGCTGTGACGAAAGACAACCAAGCCGGCTGAGCTTGGAGCCACTTGATCTGATTAGAGACGTGCGTTACGGGACTTACTTCTCACGCTCTGTCAGGCTCGCTTTTGCAACGCTGGGCGTTCGACTGAGCGATTCGTTCTATAGCCCCAATATAACTTGACAACCGCGAGGGTCGGCTCCAGAGTGTGAAGCGGCTGGGCTATCGCAACTGCTGATGAGCTAGGACTATGGGCTCTTCTGTTGCAGATTGACGTCCACGTGTGGCGCCACACGCTGACACTCACGGTGAACGGCAACGGGCAGGGCCTGGACGGCAGCAACCCGTCGCGCGGCATCGGTCTGCGCAGCATGCGCGAGCGCGCTACACGCCTGCGCGGTCAACTCCACATCACATCTCAGAATGGTGCAGGCACGCGGGTGACCCTCACGGTGCCGTTGTCACGCCGGAACGCTTGAAGCTCCTACGGCTTCTACATTTTCCCTACGTACCTCAATATTGCCTTGAAGGGTAGGGCGCGGCTTTAGCCGCGCCGGTACTCTCCCAGCCTACACGAGATTCCTACCTACACAGGTGGTGACGCACGTGGCCGACGCGCTTATGGTCGAGCGGCGTGACGCGCCTGGACCCGCGGGCCTGCACAGCCAGCGAGAAGGACAGGCACTGACAAAGGCTCAGCTATGGCGGGTTCGATCAAGTGCTCCGACGAACAGCTCGAGACGGTGAGGTGTGCGGAATGCGAAGCATGCGCGTTATGAAGAAAGAGGACGGTTTCCTCGGCACAAGAGGATCGGGCTGATTCCTATCTGTATAGGTGGTGACCTGCGTCGAGGGAGCTTCTATTGTAGACATCGAGAGAGATGGTAAGGAGCACGAGGGAGGCAACGTGAGACCCATGGTGACAGTCGGCGGCGCGATCCGTGGAACGCAGGTAGTGGACCGGTACGCAGAGCCAGCGCCAGCTATATCGGCGCGCGGATTCCTCCCGACCAACGCGAATGCACGGGTGGGGGTCGCGCTGAGCGTCATCTTGCTTGCTTTGCTCGGCGTTGTCCACATGGTGCAACTGCGGGACGCGAAAGCAAGCAAGGATCACCCTCTGGTGGCTCGTTACGCCGGCGCAGTCATTCTCGG
>WHTZ01000046.1 GCA_009377495.1 Luteitalea sp. | reverse complement strand
CCCTTTTTCCGACCCTCCAGATCTCGCGACCCCCATTTCCGTTAAGCACCCTGACTGAGTCCTTGACTTGACGTTCAGGCTCTCAGGATGTAATGTGACCACATGAGGGACCACATGTATCGCTCTCCGCGTGCGACACGGTCCAAGAAAAGCGTTGGCGTTCGAGAGCTCAAAACGCATGCGGCGCGTATCGTGCGTCAGGTGAGAGAGACGCACGAGTCCTATGTTCTGACGCACCGAGGGCAAGCCGTCGGGGTGATTCTGCCCCTCGACTTGGTAGACGGCACGGTGCAGCCTTATGACGAGGCTGACGCCGCCGTCGCGTGGAACACGTTCATGCATGCGGGTCGCCGACTCGAGCGACGGTTCCGGCCAGGAGCGAGCGGCGTCCGTCTGCTGTCGACGTCGCGTCGATAGACATGAGCGCCGCCAAGCGTGTCCCTCGCCGGCCCAGGCGCACGAGAAAACTGGAGAGTCGCCGGTACACGATCGACGCGAGTGTCTTTGTCAACGCGTTCAATCCACACGAAGCAGGTCACGCAGAGAGCCTGCAGATCCTCGCCGCGATTCAGGAACGCGGCGACCCCGTGGTTGTGCCCGCGCTTCTTGCTCCGGAAATTGCGTCGGCTGTGGCTCGGGCGAGCGACGATAGCGCCGGCGCGCTGCAATACGCCAACGCGGCCGCGGCACTTCCGCACCTCACGCTCGTGACGTTGACGGCCGCGATGGCACGCCAGGCGGCCGAACTGGCGGCGACGCATCGGCTACGAGGCGCCGACGCGGTGTATCTGGCCGTCGCTCGCCGATACGGAACCACGCTGGTCTCACGCGACAGCGAACAGGTCACGCGCGGGTCCGCGGTCGCGACCTGTCAGACACCGGAGGAAGCACTCGAGTAATGGCCGACGGATGGATGCGTATCCCCAGATGAGGTACACTGTAGGGATTCGCCGGCTTGTGTCTGGCAGGGAGAGGTAGACGAAGTATGAGTGACGCGGGTGAAGGTTTAGTTGACGCGGAAGGACGGTTGCAAGAGCAACGGGACGCGCGCGAGCACGAGCGGCGGCGCCGAGGATTGGCAGCGGGTCTGGACCCGGAGCGGGTGCGGCAGGTCGAATCGTGGCGTCTCGCTCGGGCAGAGAAGTTGCGCCAGCTCGAGAGCACCCAGCACCCGGTGCGACGCGAGCAGCTTGCCCTAGCGATCGCCGAGCTCGACCGACGCCTGGCTGAATGAAGACAGGGGCGAGGTGCTAGGTGCCAGGGCTGTCTCAGGGATCAGGGATCTGTCCCTGACGTCTGATTCCCTGATTCCCTGATTCCTACTCGCCCCTCGTCCCTCGCACCTGCTCTTATGCGGGCGGCACGCTGCGCAGCCGCGTACGCGGTCCACATCTACACGGCGTGTGGCGCGCTCTGCGCCCTGGCGGCGCTGGTAGCCGCGGGGCGTCACGATCTGAGAACCGCGTTTCTTTGGTTGCTCCTCGCGTCCGTCATCGACTCCAGCGACGGTGCGCTCGCGCGCTTGGTCCGCGTTCGAGAATACGCGCCTCTGATCGACGGTGCTCGCCTCGACGATATCGTCGACTACCTCACATTCGTCTTCGTCCCGGCCGTCCTGCTCCTCGACGCGGGTGTCTTCCCGCCCAATTGGGGTGCTCCGGTCGCGGCCGCCATCCTTCTTGCCAGCGGGTTTGGCTTCGCGCGGCGCGATGCCAAGTCGGCGGATCACTTCTTCACAGGGTTCCCGTCCTATTGGAACATCGTCGCGTTGTACCTGGTGGCGTTTGGGTGGTCGCCGGTCACCAACGCGGTTGTCGTGTTGCTGTTCGTCGTGCTCGTCTTCCTGCCGATGGGTTATGTCTACCCGTCGAAGACCCCGGTTCTCCGCTGGCTGACGGTGACGTGGTGCTCGCTATGGGGCGTTCAAACGCTGGCGATCATCTGGGAGCTGCCAGACGTCGGTCGCATCCTGCTCTGGAGCTCGCTGGCGTTCCCGGTCTACTACGTCGCGCTGTCGATCGTGTTGCACACTCGTCGAGAAAGCGACCGCGGCGCCCCTAAAGGGGCGCCCTACTAGAAAGAGCCCTACTAGAAAACGTAGGGCGCGGCTTCCGCCTTCGCATAAAGCTTCGGCGGACCGCCGTAGCCTTGGCGGAGGCGGTTAGCCGCACCGGCGATGCGCTCGTACGTCCCCCGCCATGCTACAAGGCTCCACGTCCTGCGGTACGGGCGTCCGGTTCGCTGCCGTTGAGCCACGCGCGGAGATTCGCGCGCTCGGCGTCGGTCGCATCCGGGTCCACTTCCAGCGTCCAGCGATCCGGGGCCGGCTCTTCTCCGAGCGTGAGGTTTAGATGCATGAGGGCGTCGCGTCGCGCGACGAGCACGGACACCTTGTCGCCGGGCTGATAGCTCTCGAGGCGGCGGTCGAGTTGCGCGCGCTCCGGCCGCACGCGGAACTCGTCAATCGCCATGATCTCGTCGTCCACGTTCAGTCCGCCATCGTGCGCTGGCGTGCCCCGCGGTACTTCCGCCACGAGGAGACGACCACCATCCACGCTCGTATCCGCGCCAATCCACGCCTTGGGTTGACGGTTGGGATCGGTCGGCTTGAAGCGGAGGCCGTACCACTCGAGTGCCGCACTGTAATCGAGCTCCTTGGTCGTATCAAGCGCATCGCGCAGCCAAGACGCGAGGTCAACCCCCGCCACCTCGGTGAACGTCCGCCGGAGCTCTGCCTGTGTGTATCCACGCGACCCTGAGAAGCGCTCGTACGCGAGCCGCATCGCATCGTCCAGCGACTGACGTCCGTTGGTCGCCTGCCGAATCTTCGCGTCGAGGAGGAAGGCGACGATGGCGCCTTTCGTGTAGTAGCTGATGGTGGTGTTGTCTGTGTTCTCGTCGCGTCGGTAATACTTGATCCAGGCATCGTATGAAGCGCTGCTGACCGGCTGAACAGCGCGCCCGGGCGTCGTCTGCAGTCCCTTGATCGCGGCACTGAGGTCACGCAGGTACTCATCGTCGGTCGTCAAGCCGGCGCGGCACACGAGCAGGTCACCATAGTAGCTCGTGAAGCCTTCACCCATCCACAGTCCGGTGGTGTGCACCTCGTTTTCGTAGTCGAACGGACCGAGCTCGCGCGGGCGCAGCCGCTTGATGTTCCACGTATGGAACAGCTCGTGGCTGACGAGGCCGAGCCAGCTACGATACCGCTCACGCGTGCGCGTCGCCCAACGGCTCGCCATGAGCGTCGTCGAATTCTTGTGCTCGAGCCCACCGCCGGCTTCGGTGAGCAAATTGAGGAAGACATATTTCTCGTATGGCAGCATGCCCCAGAGCCGCTCGGTGGCCCGCACGATCTGCTCGACATCGCGCGCTGAGCGGGGCCCGTCCCACACACCGCCCTCGCCGTCGTTTACGAGGAAGTGCTGCTTGCCGCCGACCTCGAACTCATACACGGCAGGGTTCCCCGCGACAATGGGTGAATCCACGAGCGTGTCGAAGTCCGGGGCCACGTAGTGATGCGGCGCGCCGTCCGGAGCCGAGGCCAGACCGGTCATGGTGGTGCGCCATCCCGCCGGCAGGCTGAGCGCGACATCGTGCGGTCGCCGGACGTCCGTTTCCACGAGGGTGATGAAGGTGGGGGCGCCGTTGAGCAGCGCGAAGCCCGCTTCCACCCAATTGGTCCGCACCGACATCTCGCGAGCGTAGACGCGATAGTGGACGGTGATGGAAGCGGCACCATCGGTCGCCACGCGCCAGCGGTTCTTGCGGGTCTTCTCGACGGCAAGAGTGCCGGTTGGCGCACGTGCCGTCAGATCTTCGACGTGCCGCGAGTACTCGCGCACGAGGTACGATCCGGGCGTCCAGACCGCCATCATCAGCTCGATGTCTGGTCGGCTATCGGTCGGATAGGTCGCCTCGACGTCCACGTAGTGCGTCTGAGGGGCAGCGAAGCGAACGGTGTAGCGAATGGGTTCAGGCGTGGCGGCTTGCCCAGCGAGGTCGGAGGCCATGGTCATGAGGCATGCGGTCAGCAGGAGCGACAGTCGGAGACAAGGCGCGTGCATAGCGATATCGTATCAGCGGCTCGGTCTCGGCTCCCGATTCTGGGTGTAGTCGGTAAGGCGCCCCTTTAGGGGCGCCAAACGTTGGCGTTCGATGTCTGATGGCGCGGCTGAAGCCGCACCCTCCAAGCGTGATGGCATCTGAAAGGAGCTGTCAATGAGAAGGCTGGCCTGTTTGCCCGCGGCCGTGGTATTGGTTGCAGGCGTGGCGTACGCGGAGACACATCGCTTGAAGCCGACCGTCGGCCACCCCACGTTTGCTGCCCGGCCGGCCGTGCTCACGGTGAAGCCTGGCGACGTCGTGGAGAGCGAGACGTTGTGGGGCGACTGGTATGAGAAGGCGGGCGGCAAGTGGCCGGGCGAGGTCGGACCCATTGCCATCGAAGGTGCCGAGCCCGGCGACACGCTGGTGGTCGAGATCCTCAAAGTTCAGCCAATCCGGGACCGCGCGGTGTCGACGCAGGGGGGCACGTTTGGCGCGCTGGTGCCCGATAGCGGCACCGCCTTTCTGAACGAGCCGTTCCCGCGCGGCCGATACATCTGGCACCTGGATCGCCAGGAGATGACCGGCACGCTCGAGCTGCCTGGCAGCCGCATGAAATCAATCACCGTGCCGCTCAGACCGATGCTAGGGCGTGTGGCGGTCGCGCCGGCTGGTGAGGAATCATTCGATGGCCTGTGGCCGGGCCGGTTTGGCGGGAACATGGATATCGCCGACGTGCGTGAGGGAACGACCGTCTACCTACCGGTCTTTCACGAGGGTGCGCTGTTTTATTTCGGCGATGGGCACGCGCTTCAGGGCGACGGTGAGGTCTGCGGCTCCGGTCTCGAGACGGCGATGGAGGTGGCGTTTCGGTTCAATCTCCTCAAGCAAACGCATATCGGCTGGCCGAGGCTGGAAGACGAAGAGTTCCTCATGGTGGCGGGCAGCGCGCGGCCGCTGACCGACGCGCTGCGCATTGCATATGTCGAGCTCATCAACTGGCTCGTCGACGAGCACGGGTTCGGCAAGGAGGACGCCTATCAGCTTGCGTCGCAGGTGGGAGTCGTCCGCGTCGCGCAGGTGGTCGACCCCATTTACACGGTCGTGGCCAAGTTCCCGAAGAAGTATCTGCCAACCGCACCCCAGCGCTAAAAGGAACCGGGTACCTTTCGGGAGCGAAAAGGTACCCGGTTCCGTTTTTCTTCGATGTCGAAAACGGCAGGGGCCGTTCGACTATGGAGTACCGCGGGGACCGAACAAGCCCGGCAAAGGAGATAAAACGTGCGCTATATGCTGTTGATCTACGAACGTGAAGCCGAATGGGTGAACATGACCGAGGCAGAGCAAGGCAAGGTTTTTCGCGAGCACATGCAGTTTACCGAGGAGATTCAGAAGAGCGGCAAACATCTAGCCTCCGCTCCGTTGCAGCCGACGGCCACGGCTACAACAGTGCGCGTACGCGATGGGCAACGTGTGACCACCGACGGCCCATTCGCGGAGACCCGCGAGCAACTGGGCGGGTACTATCTCGTTGAGGCCAAAGACCTCGATGAAGCCGTCGCCATCGCGGCGCGCATTCCGGAATCGCGGACGGGGTCGATCGAGGTTCGGCCGGTCCTCGAGTTCGAAGGAGAGCAACAAGCCGCAAGCTAAGACCGAGGGGTAAAGGCCCTTCCCTTTGCCCCTTTCCCCTTTCCCCCTTTCCCCCTACGATGCCTGCATGGTCCGCGCGCAGCTCGAGCGGCTGTTCTCCGACGATGCCGGACGGATGCTCGCGACGCTGATTCGTCTCGTGGGCGATTTCGAGTTGGCGCAAGAAGCCCTTCAGGAGGCGTGCGCCGTCGCGTTGGTGCGTTGGCCGCGCGACGGCGTTCCGGCCAACCCGCAGGCTTGGCTGGTCTCGACCGCCCGGCACAAGGCTATCGATGCGCTCAGGCGTCACGCGCGCTTTATCGAGCCGCCGGCCGATTTCGAGAATTTAGCCGACCCGGCGCCGCCTCAGGACGAGCCGCCGGACCGAGACGCGCCGTTCCCCGACGATCGCCTGCGCCTCATCTTCACGTGTTGCCACCCGGCGATAGCCGAAGACGCTCGCATCGCGCTGACGCTCCGGACGCTTTGTGACCTGACGACGGAGGAGATCGCCCGTGGCTTCCTCGTCCCTGTGCGGACCATGGCGCAGCGGCTGGTGCGAGCGCAACGGAAGATCCGCGACGCGCGCATTCCATACGAGGTGCCGCCAGAGTCGGAGCTGAGCCGACGTCTTGGCGCCGTGCTTCGGGTTGTCTACCTCGTGTTCAACGAAGGGTATGCACCAACGCGCGGCGAGGCCCTCGTCCGGCCAGAGCTGTGTGTCGAGGCGATTCGTCTCGGGCGACTGCTCGTCGAGCTTTTGCCCAACGAGGGCGAGGCACTCGGTTTGCTGGCGTTGATGCTCCTGCACGATGCGCGGCGCGACGCACGCGTGAACCCTGATGGAGAGCCGGTGCTGCTGGAAGAGCAGGATCGCGCCTCCTGGGATCGTGCACAGATTCGTGACGGTGTGGAGCTGGTCGAGGCTGCGATCAGGCAGCGCAAGGGTCCCTTGCCGGGCACATACGCGCTGCAAGCTGCGATCGCCGCAATACATGCGGAGGCGCAGTGCTGGGAAGCCACGGACTGGCGTCAGATCGCAGCGCTGTACGGTCTGCTGCTGCGGGTCGAGCCGTCACCGGTCATTGAGCTCAATCGGGCTGTCGCAATTGCCATGGCAGAGGGCGCCGAGCATGGCCTCCGCATTCTCGATGGTCTGGAATCCCGGGGCGTGCTCAAGGGTTATCACCTGCTGCCCGCCTCTCGTGGGGCGCTGTTGGCACACCTCGGCCGAAAAGCGGAGGCAATCGAGGCATATCAGACTGCGCGGTCGCTCGCGCAGAACGCGGCAGAGCGGCGTTTCTATGAGCGGCGCCTCGCGGTTCACCGTGACCGCTTACCGAGCCGCCCGACCTAAAAAAGGTCGGGCGCTAGGGGCGCTGAATGAACAGCATTGCTCAATTGAGGTCCAAGCACCCGCCCTGACCCCTGGGCAACTCGTACCTGGAGCCTGAGACAGCCCTGGGACCTCGCCCCTGGCCCCTAGAAAGTGTACTTGAGGCCCATCTGGATCTTCCGCGACGAGCTGATCACGTTGTCGAAGATTCGGCCAAAGTTCGAATTTGTCGTAACTGCTGCGCTCGTCGGGAGAGAGAACGTCGGTGTGTTCGTCAAGTTCGTGATGTCCAGCCGGTACTCGACCGCGTGCGTGCCGAATAGCGAGAACCGCTTCGTCACCGACAGGTCTGCGTTGAACGAGCCCGGTGAGCGGAAGAAGTTCCGGCCAACGTCACTGAAGGCGCCGGCGTCCGGACGGCTGAACGCTGCGCGTTCGTCGTCGTTGAAGTACCAAAGGATGTCATCCTCCTCCGGGAACACGCTACCTGCGCTGCCACTGCAACCAGCGCAACTGGCGGGTGTTTGCACCACGTTGGAGAGTGTGTTCGCGCCGCTGTAGACCGTGAATGGCCGGCCGGTGTAGTAGCGGAGGACGCCCGCGAGCTGCCAGCCGCCGATGATCGCGTCGAGAGTCGGGCCGGCATCGCCCCCGAAGGGCTTGCCGCGGCCGAACGGGAGCTCTGTGACGAAGCTGCCTTGAAAGACGTGCCTACGGTCGAAGTCGGAGGGCGCGAAGTTCAGCTCTCTGTCGTTGATGTCGAACGGCGTGCTGGAAGCCGACTGGTTGCTCCCCGTCGACACTCGTGTGAAGGCCGGGTCGAACGAGCGCGTGTCCTTCGACTGTGACAACGTGTAGCCGAGGAGATACCCGAAGCCGCTGCCAAACCGCCGCTGCCAGGTAACCTCGAGTGCGTGGTACGTGGAGCGATCGTTCGAGTCAATCACGTTCATGCCGCCGAGAAACTGCGGATATGGGTAGAAGAAAGATGACCCGAGGCCAGCCAGCTCGGACAGCGTCTGATCATCCTGTACCCGCTCCGCCAGCGAATCAGCAACGGCGGCCACGGAGCTTTGAGCGAGCTCGGACGGGAACAGCTCTCGCATGAGATCCGAGCCAGTCTGACCAGGCTCGAGACGCGAGTCGACGCCCATCAACTGATTGATCAACGCGCTCTGACCGCCTGCTTGAACCGTGTTGAACGCGTCGAGGAAGCCGTTCTCCTGAATGTTCGCCTGGTTGACGTTGTACGCGCCAAACAGGTTCTGTCCGCGGCGGCCAATGTACGCGACCTCGAGCACCGACTTGCTCCACAGCTCGCGCTGGTAGCTGACGGCCCAGCCGTGGGTCAACGGCGACTCGAACGCCGTATCCATGACGTGGATGCTGCTGTTGCTGACCGGTGGCGGTGTCACGAAGTCCTCAGGGTTTCCGCTCGGCTGCAGGGTCGGAACATTCGGCAGCCGCCCACCGTTCTGACCGAACACCGTGTTCGTCTCCGTCCGCGTGATGCCAGGAATGCTCTGGAAGATCACCGAGGAGAGGAGGAACGTGTTGATCCGATCGTAGGCCATGCGGTAGTTTCCACGGACGACGCTCTTGCCGTCACTCTGTGGATCCCACGCAACGCCAACCGACGGCGCGATGTTGTTGATGTCATCGTCGTACAGCGGTTCCTGAACCCAGGTCAGGGTGTTGCTGGGAGCTTCGCCCACGGCGACGCGTTGGTTCGGCCGGAGGATCAGATTCTCGGGGTTGCTGGGTGCCATCTTGAGCTCCCAACGCAAACCGGCGTCGATAGTGATGTTGGGCCGAAGCTTCCAGTTGTCTTGGATGTAGAAATCGAGCTCCGGGAAACGTGCATCGAACTCGAAGGGTGTGCCGCCTGGGGCGTAGCCGTCCCCCTGTTGGACGAAACCCTGCGAGACCGTGCCCACACGGCCGAGCAGGAAGTTGACGGAATCTTGAAGGTCTGGCAGGTCGTTCTCCACCTCGATGTCGGATGGTAGGCCGAACACCGCGGGATCAACCGTATTGACGTCATCATCGAAATTCACAATCGCGTTGACGTTCGTCGTACCGACGGAACCGCGGATGTCCTTGTGCTGCTGGTACCGGAAGTTCAGGCCACCCTTGAACGTGTGCGCGCCGCGGACATACGTCGTGTTGTTGACGATCTGATAGGTATTGATGGTCCGCAAATTCCCGATCGCGAAGCTGTGCGGGAGCGTGAGGTCACCGAACGACAGCTCGGTCAGCCCGGGCTGCGCTTCCGGTGTGACGAAGTCGAATGTGAAGTGATTGCCGCCGACCACGAGCTCGTTGACGACGCTCCCGACCGGGTTCCAGCGCCAGCTCGTGGCAACGTTCAATGGCATACGCTCTGTATCGACCAGACACGAGACACCAGGGAACGGCGCCGTGCCGCCATTGACCTGATCGCAAAGCGTGTTCTGTTGACCCCAGGCCACGCGGCCAAACGCGTAGTGCTTCGCGCCGAGCACCTGGTCGACGCGCAGCAGCACGTCGTGCTGTTCCTCGCTTTCGATCGGGTTCCACGTGTACCCAGCCCGATTCAGCCCATCGCCGGTGGTCGAGAAGTCGTTCGGTAAGGGCGTTTCGCCGATCAGCGCTTGAATCTCCGGGTCGAGACCAATGCCGCCTGGATCGTTCGCCGCAATGTTATAGCTGTTGACAGGCACGATGGGATTGCCTTGCGCATCGACCGAGGCCCCGTCGACCCCGGCAGGTCGGTTCCTGTCCCCTGGCGCATACCGCCAGATTCCTTGGCGGGCGTCCTCCGTGTACACCGTGCGCGTCAGCGTGTGCTGCTGTTGACCGCGGAGGATCTGCAAGTTGCCGAAGAAAAACGTCTTGCTGCGGCGGATGGGCCCGCCAATGCTGAACCCGCTGATGTCGAGCCGTTCTTCCGCCTTGGGCAGCTCGTTGAAGTTGTTCTCCCACTCGTTGGCGTTGAACTGCGGCCGTCGCGCGAAATAAAAGCCGGTGCCGTGGAACTCGTTGGTTCCCGATCGGGAGGTCATGGCCACCTGGCCGCCGCTGTTGCGCCCGTACTCCGCCGTGAAGTTGCCGGTCAGGACCTTGAACTCGGTAATCGCGTCCGGATTCGTGCGCAGCGGCGAGAAGTTGCTGCCACCGGCGCTCGACTCGTTCGTGTCGATGCCGTCGAGCGTAAAGTTCCAGGCGCGGTCGCGTGCACCATGTACGTGGGTGCCGCCGCCCGTGTTCGCGCCGGACACCACGCCAGGCTGCGTGAGGACGAGTGCGAGGGGATTGCGGCCGCGGCCAGCAATGATCGGCAGCGACTCGACCGACCGTTGGTCGATGACCGAGCCGTAGTTGCCCGAATCGCTCACCTGAACCGCTGGCGCGGTTGCCGTGACCTCGACGGTCTCTACGAGATCGCCCGCTTCGAGTACAGCGTTCACCGTTGTCGTCTGACCGAGGCTGACGACGTTCTCCGTGGCGACGAACGTCTTGAAGCCGTCGAGCTCAACCTTCACGGTGTACGTGCCCACGCCGACAGCTTCGAACACATAGACACCCGTGTTGGACGTCACGGTCGTGAAGGCAACAGCGGTGGACTCGTTGGTGAGCGTGACGGTGGCGCCCGGAATGGACCCACCGCTGCTGTCGCTCACAGAACCGCTGACGCGCGAGGTGGTGCCCTGCGCCCACGCGCGCACTGCCGGACCCAGCAGCACTGCACACGTCGTCACCGCACAGAGAACGATAAGGGATCGCTTGGTCATGACTGGTGATCCTCCCCCCCCAAAACAAATCAAAGATGCAGTGCCGCCTCGCCGGCCGCATCGAATGCATCGTCAATGTAGCGCCGATTGCGCTCGTAGCTCCAGTGGACGTCACGGAAGTAGGCACCGAGCGCCTCGCCGTCCTTCGCGATCGCCAAGCGGATGATCTCGCGATGCTCCGTGACGGACTTCTTCAGACATTCTGGAATCGAATGGCGCCGAACCGGAAAGGTGTAGAGACGCCCCCGGACGATATCGCAGACTTCGCGCAGTGTGCGGTTCTCCAGCTTCGAGAGCAGGACGTCATGAAACTCGCGGTTCCACACGCCGAACGCCTGCAGGTCGCCCTCCTTGGCGGCGGCCCGCATCTTCGCATTGAGGCGCCTCAGCTCGCTCAGATCCTCGTCATCGATCAGAGAGGCGATCTGACTCACGGCCGCGCCTTCGAGGATGCCGAGGGTTTCGTAGACCTCCCTGACGTCGTGGGCGGTGAGCAGCCGGACGTTGTAGCTGCGCCGGCTGTTGCAGATGACGACGCCTTCGCTCTCGAGCCGCAGCAGCGCTTCGCGAATCGGCGTGCGGCTGATCCGCAACCGCGCGATCAGCAGCTTCTCGACAATTCGCTCGCCAGGACGAAACCGCCCGGCGGCGATGTCGCGCCTCAGGAGCCGATAAACCTTATCGGCGATCGATTCCGGCCGTACGTCTTCCGTATCCAATCCAGTAGGCTGCCGCGCAAGATATATCAGAATATCAGCGTCGTCAAGCCGTGTTGACCGCCGTGTTTACAGGAGCTATTATTCGTAGCGCAGCGCCTGGATTGGATCGATGCGGCTGGCCCGGTGCGCAGGGATCAAGCCGGCGGCCGCCGAGACCGCTGTCAGCAACAGCAAGGTCGCAACAGCTATCTGAGGGTCGTAGGGCTGAATGCCATAGAGCTGCGTCGAGATGAACCGCCCCGCCGCGATGGCGGTTGGAATTCCCACGCCCAAGCCGATCGCCAACAAGACCAGCACCTCTTTCATCACGAGCCAGATCACCAGCGCTCGCTGTGCGCCGAGCGCGAGCCGGATGCCCAGTTCCTTCCTGCGTCGCGCCACGACGAAGGCCATCACCCCGTAGAGCCCGACCGACGCCAGCACCGTGGCGAGCAGACCGAACGCCGCCGACAGCAGCGCGATCAGCCGGTCGGTGAGGAGTGTCTCGTCCAGCCGTGCTTGCAGCGTCTTCATCTCGTACACGGGCATTGACGGATCCAGGCGCTTTACCTCGTTGCGCACGAGGCTATACGCCGCGGCAGACGCCGTCCTCGTCCGCACGTAACCCGCCGCGTTGCCCGGGCCAAAGAACGGAATGAACACCTGCCGTCGCACACCCTCACGCGGACCTTCATAAAGCGAGTCGGCCACCACGCCGATGATCTCGATCGTGAGCTTCGTGTCCGGACCCTGGCCCCACCCGAGACGCCGCCCCACCGCGCTCTTGCCGGGAAAGAAATGCTCGGCGAAGCGGCGGTTCACGACGGCGACCATGGGCTGGTTCCTCACCGTTTCCTCCGTGATCTCTTTCACCGCAGGCACGTCCAACCGGTTGAAGTCGCGACCCGCCAAGATGGGGATCTGCATCGTCTCGAAGTAGGCGGGCGAGAGTGCGTTCATGAACGCCTGCATGTCTTCGCCATCCTTGGCCTGATGTCCCTCCACGGACATGGTGCTGTCCCACTCTGTCCCGCTCAGGATCGGCACGCTCGCCAGCGCCGCCGACTGGACGCCGGGAGCGGACCGCAGGCGATCGAGCAGTGACTCGTAGAATCGACCCGTCCGCAGCCCGTCATACCCGTTGAGGGCCGGCGCGAGCTGGAACATCACGAGATTGTCCAGGCCCACCCCCGTATCGGTCGTCTCGAGATTCTGCAGGCTTCGCACGAACAAGCCGGCGCCGAAGAGCAGGAGGAAGCTGAGGGCAACCTGTGCGGCCACGAGGCCCTTCCGCAGGAAGAGCGATCCACCCGATCCGGCGATGGACCCGACCGTGTCCTTCAGGGTGGCCCACAGGTCTGGACGGCTCGCGCGTAGCGCAGGCAGGAGGCCGAAGATCACACCGGTCAGGCACGTCAGACCGAAGGTGAAGCCGAGAATGCGCAGATCTGGCTGTGCCCCGATCAGGAGCGAATTGTTCTCAGACGGCATGAGTGCGAGCAGACCGCGCGTCAGCCCGACAGCGAGCGCGAGGCCCACCAAGCCGCCCGCCAACGACAGCGTCAGGCTTTCAACGAGCAACTGACGAACCAACCGGCCTCGCGACGCGCCGAGCGACAGGCGCACCGCAATCTCCTTCTGTCGCATGAAGGATCTGGCAATCAGCAGGTTCGCAACGTTCGCGCACGCAATCAACAGCACCAGGCCTACCATGCACGTCAACACGACGAGCGCCGTCGAGAAGTCGTTTCGGAGGCTCGAGTATCCGGTCGCCGCCGGCTCGATTTGCAGCGTGCCCTTCATGAACTGCGCGCGCATGTAGGACGACCAGTCCTTGGCTTCCGGCAGCGTCATCTCGTGCGCGCGAATCTGCGTGAACAGTCCCTGCAGCGACGGTTGGGCCGATTTGGCGGTGTAGCCGGGCTTCAGTCTCGCGAAGACCTGGACCCAACGCGTCCGGCGGTCCTCCATGTCGAACCAGGTCCACTCCGGCGTCATGACAGGCTGCATGAGCACGGGCACGCGAATCTGCGGCGACCGCGCCGGATCGATCCCGGCGAATCCCGCCGCCGACACGCCCACGATCGTCATCGGAGAGTCGTTGACCAGGATCTTCTGACCGACGACCCTTGGATCGCGGGCGAAGCGGCTCACCCAATAGTCGTAGCCGAGGACGACGACCGGGTGTCCCTCGCGCACTTGATGGTCCTCCTCGGCGTTGAAGACCCGTCCCACGGCCGCTCCGACGCCCAGCATCGAGAAGAAGTTTCCGGAGACAATCTCGGCCTCCACGCGCTCCGTCCGGTTGTCGATGCTCACCGAGGCGGGCACCAGCCGGCGGCATGCCAGGTCGGCCAACGGTTCGCCACGCTTCTGGAAGTCCTCATAGATGGGGTAGGAGTGCATCCGCGCTCCCATGTTGTTGCCGTTGTGAGACCCCTGCTGATACAGCATGACCAGCTCCTCTGGCGCCTTCACGGGCAGCTTGCGCAACAGGATTTGGTCCAGGAGGGTGAAGATCGCGGTGTTCGCGCCAATGCCCAGCGCCAGGGATAGAATCGCCACTGTCGAGAAGAGGGGGCTGCGGCCAAACCCGCGCACCGCAAGGCGAAGATCGGTCATCGAGGAAGTCATTGGTCCGTTGGACGAGAGAAGGGGGGTGGGGGTTCGCGCTCAACCTACCGCGTCATGGCCGCGGCATAGACGGCCGCCCCGAGCAGGCCGGCGCGGCGATTGAGGATCACGTGAATCGGGATCTGCTCGAGCATGTGCTCCATGGGTGACTTGTGTAGGAACGCTTCGAGGAACAGCGGCAGCTCGAAGGCGTCGAGAATCTTGGGTGGGATGCCACCGCCGAGGAAGACTCCGCCGGTGGCTGTCGACTGCAGCGCGAAGTTGCCGGCCGCGGCTCCGAATATCCCCAGAAAGAGGTGGAGCGCCTCAACGCACTGCGGGTCGGATACCTCCAGACCGCGTTTGGTAATGGCTGCAGGCAGCTCGCGGTCGTCGTTGTCGCCTTCATGACCCTTCAGCAATGACGAGTGCCCCTGGCTCGTAAACCGGAGTAGGTTCACGAGACCGGGACCCGAGACGATGTGCTCGGTGTGGGTGCGGCCATGCCGGCGGGTCAGGTTCTGAAGTAGCTCGATCTCACGCGGGGTGCGGGCCGCGAAGTCCGCATGGCCGCCCTCGGAGGGACACGGCAGCAGCCGCCCCTCATGACGCACGAGAATCGCTTGTCCGAGCCCCGTGCCCGCGGTCAGTAGGCACATGTTACCGTCTGGGTTGTAGCTGCCGGTTTGGAGCGTGTGCAGCTCCTCCGGCTTGAGCGCCGATACAGCGTAGGCCATGGCTTCGACGTCGTTCAGCAGCCAGAGTCGTCGAATGCCCGTCGTCGCGATCACCTCGCGGCTGTCCACCTGCCACGGCACGTTGCTCAGGCGCACGACCTGTTTGATGATGGGACCGGCGACGCCGAGACATGCGGCCTCGATCTCGCTCGGCCGCGTGCCGGTCGTCTGCAAGAAGCTGACGAGGATGGCCGAGAGGCCGGGGAAGTCGAGTGTCGGGAACTCCCGCGTGTCGAGCAGCTCGGGTCGCCCGCTCGTCCGTTTGAACAACCCGACTGCCGTCTTGGTGCCACCCAGATCACTCGCCAACAGCATAGTTGTAAGAAGATAGCATCAGACGAGTAGGCTCGAGTCTTCAGGAATCAGGAACCCGCCATGCTGTGGTTGCTCCTCATTGGCCTCGGCGCGACCGTGCTTGCCCATACGGCGCCGTTTCCCTTCGTGCTCGACTACGGCTTCCGCTCCCGTGCCGTGTGGAAAATGCCGACGCAGCCGGGCGACAAGGTTGTGTATCTCACGTTCGACGACGGGCCGAACCCGGCCGCGACGCCTGCGCTGCTCGATGCGCTGCGTGACAATGACGCACGCGCGACATTTTTCGTCATCGATAGCCACATCACCGAGCAAACCGCTCCCATCGTGGCGCGCATGGTCGCCGAAGGGCACGACGTCGCGTTGCATTCCAATGAACGATCGCTGATGTTCCGGACGCCCGAGGCGCTCGCGGAGCAGCTCGGCCAGGCGGCCCAGCACATCGAGCAGATCACCGGCCAACCGCCGTGCGCGGCGTTTCGGCCGCACGGCGGCTTGCGCGGTGGAAGCATGTTCCGCGGGCTCGGGCGGTTGGGCTACCGCCTCGTGGGATGGAGCTGGAACTTGTGGGACTGGAACTGGTTTCGTCGTCCCCGCGCCGAGACCATCGTGTCGCGGCTGCTCGAGAACATCGACAGCGGGGAGATCGTCGTCCTTCACGATGGCGACGACAAGCAGCGGCGCGCAGACCGCCGATACGCCGTGGAGACCGTGCGGCAGCTCGTACCTGCCCTCGCGGAACGTGGCTTCCGCTTCGGCACGATCTGTGAGTGATCTACAGTAGGGCGCCCCTTTAGGGGCGCCAGGGCGGCTCCTTCGGGGCGCTCGCACGTATGACCCAGGAACGGTACACGGCGCGCTTGATTCGGCAGATGTATCCACTCCTGCGCGATGACCACCTGCGCTACCTTGCCAAGTGGGGGCTCATCCAGCCGGCGCGCGCAGGCGGCGAGATCACCTACGGCTTTGCTGATCTGGTGGTGATTCGACAGGCTGCCGCCGAGCTCGAGCGCGGCGCCCGCTTCCGGGGCGTGGTCCGAACTCTGGTGGCCGAGCGCGAGGGTCAGCTCGCGCTCGACTTTCGTCCCGCGCGCCAGGAGACATCGCAAGCGCGCATCGTCACGCTGCTGCCGCGGCCACGCCGCACCGTGCCCGTCGACCTGCACCTCGTGATCACCCCGGAGGATCAGGCGCTCGCCGAGCGCTACTTCCTGGAGGGTACCTCGCTCGACGAAGGCGGCCCGGAGACGCAGGAAGAGGCCATGGCCACGTACCGCAAGGCGCTGGCGCTCGATCCGGAGCTCGTGCCGGCCATCGTGAATCTTGGCAACATTCGCTATGCTCGCAACGAGATTCCGGAAGCGCAGGCACTCTATGAGCGCGCCGTGCGCCTCGATCCCTCCTCGTTCGAGGCGCTCTTCAATCTCGGCAACGTGCACCATGACGGCGGCCACTACACGGAGGCCGCGCAGTACTACGAGCAGGCGCTGACGATCGATCCCAATTACGCCGACGCGTACTTCTACCTCGCCGTGACGCTCGAGAAGATGGGACGGTCTTCCGAGGCGCGGCCTCACTGGAAGACGTACCAAGACCTCGCCCCTGATGGTGAGTGGGTTGAGCTCGCGAAGGAATTCTCGGAGTAGGCGGGCGGAAAAGGGGACAGGCCCCTTTTTCGGGAATCTGCGCAGCCGAAAAAGGGGCCTGTCCCCTTTTCCGTTATTTCGCCCGGAACGTGATAATGCCGCGCACCGGATCGTAAGGCGAGATGCCGACGGTGACTCGGTCGCCCGGCACGACCTTGATGCGGAAACGCCGCATCCGGCCGCTGAGTTGCGCGAGCACCTCCTGGCCCGAGTCGGTTTGCACACGATAGATGCCGCCGCTGTGCACGGCGAGCACGGTTCCCTGAACGTCGATTAAATCATCTTTGCTCAAAGCGTCTCCATGACCTCAGCCTTGTGCAGTCTGCCATGATTCGACACGCACCTGCAATGAGCGAAAACGGGACTGCCCCCGTTTTCGCTAAGGGACGACTTCGATGGTGCCACGCATCACGGCGGCGTGTGGGGTGCACACATACGGATATGACCCCGGCCGGTCTGGGACGCGGACGACGACCGACGAGGTCTCGCCCGGCTCGCGGGGAAACGCCTGGGTAAGCCGCCACGCGCTGACCGCGAAGTCGTGTGCCATACCGCGGTCCTGATTACGAAATAGGAAGCGCACCTGCTCACCCGCCTTGACCCGCAACGTGGGATTCGCCTCCGGCCGGCCGTCAGCGTAGAAGGCGATGCCGCGCGCCACCAGCGTGAGGTCGCGCGCCGAGCCTCCTCTAACGTTCGCAGCCAGCGCCACGAGCGCCATGGTCGCAAGCAGGAACGTGAGCGACAGCAGGGCCACACCTGCGCGACCCACCTTGCGTTGCCAGAATTCTCTCATCGCTATCAGCCTACGAGCATGCCGGTCAGGTACATGACCACAATGCCGCTCAGTAGCCCAGCCACCGTCGCCGTTCTCGTGAAATAGCCGGTGAGGGGCTGACTCCCGGCCATCTGCCGCGCGATCTGGACGACCACCTGCGCGATCGCGCCGGCGCCAATGGCCAGGAAGACCACCGACCAGACGGGCGAGTAGACGAATCCGCCGAGCCAGGCGCCCGCAATGGTCGGCGCCCCACCCACGAGCCCCAGCTTGACAAGATCCCACAGGCGAACGCGCTCGCGCGCGAGCGGCGCCACGATCGCGAGACCCTCGGTTGTGTTGTGCAAGGTAAAGCCAACGATGAGCAACGTGCCGAGCGCGACCTCGCCCAGCGCAAACGCGGCGCCAATTGCCAACCCTTCGCCGAAGTTGTGGAGTCCAATGCCGCTGGCCACCAGCAGCGCCAACACCCAGCCGGTCGGCGCGCCCGCCCGCTCCGCCTGATGACGTCCCCGCAACCACGCGCCCAGCATCTCCAACGCGAGATACGCTGCGGCCGCGCTGAACACGAAAAGGGCGGCGCCCTGGAACGAATCCGGCAGCGCCCCAGCAATCTCCAGTCCGTCACCCGTCGCATCGACCAACAGGAACAAGAGAAGGCCGATCGTCAGGGCCAGGACGAAATCCAGACCGCGCTGGCGGAGCCGCGAGACCATCGAGTGCCAGAGGAGACCGATCGCCACAGGGATGACACCCACATACACACCAATCAAGGCAAAGGCCAGCAATGTGCGGACGCCCGGCCGCGGCGTCTCGACGGCCACCGCAATCTCGTGATCGAAGGTCACACCGGTCGCCGTCACGAGGCGCAAGGCGTGCGCTTCGCCCCAGACCCACGGATACGGAATCGTCAACCGCGCCCGTCCGAGGTGCCTGAGGGTCGTTCCTGGCTCCGCCGAGAACGCCCAATACGCATCGTCTACCTGCACTTGTGCAATGGTCACAGGGTCTGGGCCGTCGTTGAGCACTTCCGCCACCATGCCTTCGGGCGTTAACTCCACGGCTTGGAACGACAGGCGTTCGACGGGCGGCACGTTGGTGCCTCGCACGAGATCCGCTGGTCCCCGCCACATGAGCAGGGCGAGCAGCAGGGCGAGTAGCACCAAGGGCAAGACCGCGACGAGCCAGAGCGCAACGCGCGGCCGACCCGCCACGGCTGGCGCGAGCGTGGGCGCTTGCGGGAGGACATCAGGTTTCATGACGCCCCCGTTCTGCGCGGAACAGGCCCATCCACCCGAGCTCGGCGAACTCGGTCTGGTGTGCGTGGAACATGAAGTTGCCTGGGTAGCGAAACGTCGTTTCGAGGATGCACCGCTCTGCCTGGCACAGCATCACGGTATCCGTGTGCTCGGTTGTCGTAAGACGCGTGCCGGTGCGGTACACGTCGAAGAACATGCCATGGAGGTGCAAACTGTTCAGCAGATCGAACTCGGTGACGTTCACGAGAAAGATGCGAACGGGCTGGCCAACGGTGACGCGAATCGGCTCTTGTGCATAGAAATTGGCCACCGTGTTGACCGCGTACACCTCGTTCTCGACGTCGAAGTTCGTGTCGAACCCGTTCATCACCATGACCAGCTCGTCAGGCGTCTCTTCGCGTGACCCCCACGAGCCTTCGCGTGGGTCGATGATGAACACGCCGTAGAGCCCCTTGTGGATGTGCCGCTTCAACGGCACGGCATGGCAGTGATACAGATGCAGGCCAAAGGGCTCCGCCGTGAAGTCATAGATGAACTGCCCTCCCGGCGGTACTTCGTGCTCCGGCAGCGAGCCGTCCATCTCCGGCGGGTGCCACCCATGGAAATGAATCGTGTGCGGATGCGCGCCCTGGTTGATGAACGTGACGCGGACCCGGTCTCCTTCGGTGGCGCGAATCGTCGGGCCGGGAACCTGACCGTTGTAGGTCCAGGCTGGGAAGAAAACACCGGGCGCGATCTCGATCTCGCGATCAACGGCAAAGAGCGTGTACTCGCGAAGCAGAGTGCCGTCCGGCTGCGGCGTTTCACGGTAGTACTTGGCGCGCTCCTCGCCAGGCAAATGGGAGAAATTCCACGCGCGCAAAAACGTTGTGGGATTGAACCGATCGGTGCCCACGCGGCCCACCGGGCCCATGACGTGTGCCTGGTGGGCGGCCGTGGAGTGTTGCACCGCTGACGTGCTGGAGGAGCCCGGTTGGAGTGCGTCCGCTTGACGTGCGGCCAGCACCCCGGCACCACCGGCGAGAGAGCCCAAGCCCGCGGATCGAAGCCAAGATCGTCGTGTCACCTGCCCCATATCATTTTTGACCCATCAAAATCATCCTCCCAGTGGACTCAAAAGTCAAGATGAAAACGAAGACAAGAAGAGATGCTGTCATCTTTTCTCGCGGACCGCGGCCAGGGCCGCGCTCCCCGACGCTCACGTGAGAACCCTGAAACTTGACACGATGAGTCAAGTTTCGGGTTCTCAAGGGTTCTAGTCGAGGGCCCGGACGGCCTCTTCCACCTGCTTGGCCAGCGCTGCGTAGTCGTCGCCCTCGAGGCGCATCGGCGCGCCGAATCGTACGGTCACCGGATGCATCGCCGGCCATGTCCAGGATTGATGTAGGACCTTGTCGACATCCTTGATGCGCACCGGGACGACTGTCGCTCGGAGTCGCGCGGCGATCATGCCGACCCCCGGCCGGAAGGTATTGATCTCGCCACGTTCCGTGCGCTTCCCCTCCGGAAAAATGAGGACGGAGTGTCCATCCTCGATGAGCTCGCCGATGTAACGGAGCGTGTGTCGGGTTCCCGCCTCACGCTGGGGCAGTGGGAACGCATTGAAGAAGAGCGACGAGAGATAGTAGTTGAGGCTGTTGGTGAACCACGCGCGCCGCCCGTGTTGCTCCGGAAAGAAGTGCGCCTTGAAGAACTCCTTGGCCATGGCCACCGCGGTTCGGTATCGGTAACGCCGGGGCAGCGCCATGAAGATGACCGGCGTGTCGAAGTGGCTTTGGTGGTTGGCGGCGAAGACCACGGGCTCACCGCCGAGCGCGTCCAGGTGCTCGCGCCCCGCGACGTTCAGGTGCGCGAACACGCGCCCAGGCGGGAGAATCCACGTCGGCAAGCTCAGGCGACGCAGCGACCGCGCCCACAGTCGTCGGTTCCAGGCGGGAAACACAATCGGCTCGCGCTCGGCCGCCGGGCGTGGCGCTCCCCCCGCCCTCGTCTCGCGGACCGCCGCTCCGGGGGGGAGCTCTGGCGCGGCGACGAGCGCTCTAAGGTCGCCGACGGTCTGCGCAGCCGTGTATGCCGCTTCGTCGACCGTCGTCTGAAACCGCTCTTCGAGCGCCATCATGAGCTCGACCCGCTCGAGCGAGCTGAGGCCAAGCTCGTCGAGCGTCGTCTCATCCGAGATCGCTGGACGCCCTGACGCAAACCGCCCGACGATGGCCTCGAGCGGCGCACCCGCAGCCGGCCGCGGTGGCCGACCACCTGCCTCGCCAGACTCCACCCACTGCTTGATTTCGCGCCGCCGAAGCTTACGGGTGCCCTCGGTGCGCGGCAGCTCGGCGTCTGGCCAGACGGACGCGCTCCGGATTTTCTGGTGATCGTCAAGCGTCGCATTCGCCCGGCGGACGCTCTCGTCCGCGTCGACGCCTGGATCGAGGAGCAGCACCGCGTGCGCACGCTCCTCACCGCCAATGCTCCGGCCGACCACGGCCGCGTCCCGCACGCCGGGCAGCGCGATCAGTGCGCGCTCGACGTCTTCCGGGAAGACATTGAGTCCTTCGGGCGTGACGATCATCTCCTTTTTGCGCCCACGGATGAACAGCCGCCCCTGCTCGTCGATACCACCGATGTCGCCGGTGTGCAGCCAGCCGTCTTCGAAGGCGCTGGTGGCGTCCGCGCCACCCCCCACGTACCCCCGCGTGACGTTCTCGCCGCGCACGAGGATCTCGCCGTCATCGGCGATCTTCACGTCGACACCGGCGATAGGCTTACCCACGGAGCCCTTTTGCGCGGCAAGTGGGTGATTGAGCGTGACGATAGGGGCGGTTTCCGTGAGGCCGTAGCCTTGCACGACGAGAAAACCTAGACGCGACCAGAACTCTTCGAGCTCCGACTCGAGCGGCGCGGCACCCACGACAAAGCTCCAGAACTTCCAGCCAAACGCTCGGTGGATCTTGCGATAGTGCCACCAGCGGAGTAGCCAGTGTTCGAAAAACCGGGACAGTCCTCGTTTTCCACTTGTTCTCTGGGAAAACGAGGGCTGTCCCCGTTTTTCAAGGGCCTCCTGGGCTTCTGGTGCGCGCCGCAGCACGTGCTCACGCAACACATCGAGAATCTTCGGCACCGACACGAGCACCGAGACTCGACGCGTTTTGATCTGTCGCTCGATCTCGTGCGGGCTGTAGCCCCGCATGAAGATCACGGTGCCGGTCAGCATGGGCGGGACGAAGGTCGCCATGGCTTGACCGAACATGTGGCTGAGTGGCAGCAGGTTGAGGAAGCGAATCGGCGAGAATGGCCGCGCGTACTTCAGGTACTTTCCCATCTCGCGCTCGATGGGGACGATATTGGCGAGGATGTTGCGGTGGGTAATGATGACGCCCTTGGGCTCCGCTGTCGCCCCAGAGGTAAAGATGATCTCCGCGACATCGTCACGCGTGATCTCGACGGGCGGCGGCGTGGCACTCTCCGTCTCGATGCCACCGAGCAGCTCGCCAAATCGCCAGATCGTCAACTCCTGACCGATCGCCGTGCGGTCGACCTCGTCGCCAACGACCACGAGCCTGGCGTCGACCACGCCGCGCACGCGCTCGAGGAAGTCAGCGGACGCCCGATAGTCGATGGGCACGACCACGATGCCGCGGAGCAGACATCCCCAGAACGCGGCGATCCACTCCGGCCGGTTCTCACCCCAAAAGACAACCTTGTCGTCCTTCTGGAGGCCGGCTGCCGCAAGGCGTGCGGCGAACCGTCGCGCGCCTTTGCCAACCTCGTCATATCGATACGCTCGGCGCCGATACCCGTCATCGTAGACGAGGAACTCGCCGTCTCGGGCCGCGAGATCGCCAAAGAAGTCGAGCAGCGTCGTTCGCAGCATCACCAGCTATCATAGCGATGGCGCTGAGTGCGTAGCGGGGTGCTTAACGGAAATGAGGAAAAAGGGGACAGGCCCCTTTTTCGAGAACCAACGCCGACGAAAAAGGGGCCTGTCCCCTTTTTCTCCATCGTTCTGGCGATCGTCACGACCCCCATGTCCGTTAAGCACCCTCGCTAATATCGAATACAATCGGAAGCGTGTTTGTCGTCTTCTTTCTCCTCAGTAGCTTGGCCTTGATGGGCCAATCATCGAATCCAGGCCAGACGCCAGCCGCTCCCGGGTCATCCGGTCGGGCGCCGTTGCCGTACGACATGATTCGCGAAGACGACCTGCTTGCGCACACGACGTTTCTTGCCGATGACGCGCTCGAAGGACGCGCACCCGCCACACGCGGTGGCGACCTCGCCGCGCGCTACATTGCGACCCAGCTTGCGCTGCTCGGGCTGGAGCCGGGTGGGGACAAGGGATCCTGGTTTCAGGACGTGCCGATCGTCGAGTCGACCATACAGCCAGATTTCACGCTTCGGGCTCGTTCGCTTGCTGGTGGCGCGGCCGCCGACGAAGCACGCTTCGCGTACGGCAGCGAGGTGGTGGCGTTCTCCGGCCGGACCGAGCCCACCATCGACGTCGATGGAGAAGTGGTCTTCGTCGGCTTTGGCATTGTCGCACCCGAGTACCAGTGGAACGATTACGCCGGCGTGGACGTGAAGGGTAAGGTCGTCCTCGTCATGGTGAATGACCCGCCGGCGACCGCAGACGAGCCGGATCTTTTCGGCGGCAAGGCGCTCACCTATTACGGACGCTGGAATTACAAGTACGAGGAAGCGGCCCGGCAGGGCGCCGCGGGCGCTGTGTTGATCCACACTGACGAGTCCGCCACGTATCCGTGGCAGGTCGTGGAATCCTCGTGGACGGGCACCCAATACGCGATCGAGCCAGCGCCCGAGACGCCGACGCTCGCCTTGCAGGCCTGGGTGACGGACGGTGCGGCGCGCAAGCTCGCCGAGCTCGGTGGCCAGGATCTCGATGCGTTGCGTACTGCCTCGACCGAGCGTGGCGCCAAGCCGACGCCGCTCGGCGTACGCGTCGACGGCTCGATCACGCAGAAGGTCACGCGAAAGCAGTCGCCGAACGTGATTGGGGTGTTGGCCGGCGAGCGCGAGACCGAAGCCATCGTCTACACGTCCCACTATGATCATCTCGGTCGGCGAGATGAGGCGGCCGGAGAGGACACCATTTACAACGGCGCGGTCGACAACGCGTCAGGTGTGGCTGCGCTGCTGGAGGTGGCGGACGTGTTCGCGCACGCGGACGCGCGGCCGGGCCGGTCCGTGTACTTCGTGGCAACGGCCGCGGAGGAGTCAGGCTTGTTAGGCTCTGAATACTTTGCCGCCAAGCCGCCCATTCCGCTCGAGCGGTTCGCCGCGAACATCAACTTGGACGCGATGAATGTCTACGGTCCGACGCGGGATCTCGTCTTGTTGGGCGCGGAACGATCGACGCTGGGGGACGTTGCCGCGGATGTCGCGCGGGATTGGGATCGGGTGCTGGGCGAGGACGCGCACCCTGAGCGTGGGTACTTCTTCCGATCGGATCACTTCCCACTCGCGAAGGCTGGCGTTCCTGCCCTCTCGTACGAGGACGGCTCGGATTTCGAATCAGCCGCCGCGCAGGGTCGCGCGGAGCGCTACAACGAGACCGATTATCATCAGCCGTCGGACGAGGTGACATCAGACTGGGACCTCAGCGGGATGGTACAAGATGTGAGCTTCCTCGCTGATCTGGGGTGGCGTCTCGCGTCGCTTCCCACGATGCCGACATACCGGGCCGACGACCCCTTTGCCGGTCCCCGCACGCGCTAGGGAACAGAGTCGCTCCTTTTGCATGCGCTGCCGAACGTGGCTTTCGTGCCTGATGATGGTGGGCTTGGTGGTGAGCGGCAACGCTTGCTCGGATGTCGAGAAAGGCGGGCCGACCACACCCGCGCCGCCGCCGCCGCCACCGCCGGAACCCCCGCCGCCCGCGGCACCGCAACTGCAATTCACGAGGTTTCTGGCCTTCGGCGACAGTATGACCTACGGCGTCGTGGCGCCTGATGCGAGCGGCCGCTTGTACGCGCTGGGGCCCGCCTTCTCGTACCCGTCGGTGCTCCACGGACTGTTGCAGCAGCGCTACGCCGACCAAACCATTGGCGTGTCGAACGAGGGAAGTGGCGGTGAGCGGCTGCGCGCCGGTGTGGTTCGGCTCACCAATCTCCTCCCCTCTGCTCGACCCGACGTGCTGCTGTTGATGGAGGGCGCCAATGATCTGAGCGACTGCGCGCACGCCCTTTCGAGCGATCAGCAACCGTGTCTGGACGCAGCGATCAGCAGTCTCAACGACCTTGCACGACAAGCGCGCCTGACGCTGCGCGCGGATGGCGCGGGGTTCGTGGTGCTCATGTTTGCGACGTTGCCACCGCAGCGTCCGGACGGCTCGACAGCGGGCGCCCCGTTTGTCGAGCAGTTCAATCAAGGCGTGCGCGACATCGCGCGCGGAGAAGGGGGCATCCTCGTGGACGTGTTCGCGGCGTTTGGCGGCGTTGCGGATCCCACGCTGGTCGGCCCGGACGGCCTTCACCCGACCATGCAGGGTTACAACGTCATCGCGCAAGCGTTCTTCGACGCCATCATGACGCAGCCAGGCTGGGAGACGCCGCCTCCGGCGTCGCCGACGGACACGACATTCTTGCTGCTCGCGCCCGCCGCGTCACGGAGGACGGGTCACGGAGGACAGTAGGGCGCTCTACGAGAATGAACAACCTGATGCTCGTGACACATGAGGCCATTCAGGACGCCGCGCGGCGCCTGCGCGACGTCGCCCGACTGACGCCGGTCATCGACGTGTCGGAAGCTGCTTGCCCGCTGTGGCTCAAGTGCGAGAACATGCAGCCGGTCGGCGCGTTCAAGATTCGCGGCGCCTACAATTTCATGGCACAGCTCGCTGAGGACGTGTTGCGGCGGAGTGTCGTCACATACTCGTCAGGGAATCACGGTCAGGCCGTTGCGTCTGCGGCGCGCTCTCTTGGTGCATCGTCTGTGATCGTCATGCCGGAGTCCGCACCCGCCGTGAAGGTAGCAGGTGCGCGATCATTTGGTGCAGAGGTGGTCTTTGCGGGTACGACGCTGCTCGATCGACAAGCGCGCGCCGAAGAGCTGGCCGCGACGCGCAGCCTGACCATCGTCCCACCATTCGACCATCCGCACATCATCGCGGGGCAAGGGACGGTTGGCCTCGAGATTCTCCAGCAGTGCCCAGGGGTTGCGACGGTGGTCGTGCCCGCCGGCGGCGGTGGTCTCGTCTCAGGTATCGCGGCGGCCGTCAAGTCGTTGCGCCCTGACGTGCGACTCATCGCCGTCGAGCCGGAGGGTGCGGCCAAGATGACCGTGTCGCTGGCGGCCGGCCACCCTGTGACGCTCGACCGTACCGCTAGCATGGCTGATGGCCTCCTGGCTGTCAGGCCCGGCACCCTCACCTTCGAGCACGTCCGTGCCCTGGTTGACGAGGTGATGACCGTGAACGAGTCGGAGATTGCGGAGACGACCGTTTGGCTCGCCGAGCGTTGCAAGCTGATCGTCGAGCCGAGCGGCGCGGTGGCGGCTGCTGCCGTCCGGCGCCGTGCGCGTGAGGGCCGTCCCCTACAGTCTGCGGTCGTTGCCATCGTGAGCGGTGGCAACATTAGCCTCGAGGCGCTCGCGAAGCTGCGGAAATCAGGGACCTGATTCCTGATCCCTGACTGACCCCTGACCCCTGACCCCTGACCCCTGTAGTAGCTCCCGGACGGCAGCCAACGCCTCGTCTAGCGTTGTCACCTCCCCGTCGAGTTGTCGCTCATAGACAGCGCGCAAGATCTGGCCCATTGATGGTCCCGGGGCGACGCCGAGATCGAGCAAGTGTCGTCCCATGAGCAACGGCTTCGGTGGCGCGTGTTCCACACCAAGCATGCGCGCGCGCTCGATGAACCAGCCGATCGCGGAGCAATCGAAATGACCGGCTCGGCCGTGGCAATCGGCGTGCGCAAGGCGGCTGAGCAGCTCGAGGTCGAGCTTCCGTGCCAACCGCCGGAACGCGCCATCACTGACCGGTGTGGGCGACTTGAACCACGCGTTGGGTGCGAGGTGGTGCTGCACGAGCCCCAACACGTGTCGTCGCACGTCGTACCCGTCCATCGTGTGCACATTGAGCCGGTCGAGGAAGCGTCCAGCCGGCTCGACACCCCTCGCCTCGTGATTTGGCGATCGAACTCGCCCATCGATCTCCGCAGTGGTCATCGGCTTGCCGAAGTCGTGCGCGATGGCGCCGAGCATGAGGGCCACCTGCTCGGGACGCGATAGACCATCGAGTCGCGACCGCGCCTCGTCAATCACCATCAACGTATGGACCCACACGTCGCCTTCGGGATGCCACTCCGGCTCCTGTGGGCAGCCGATGAGGGCCTGCATCTCTGGCCACAGGCGCTGGACGATGTCGAGGTCGCGTGCGAGAGCGAAGCCGACGGAAGGCCGTGGCGCCTGCAGCAGGAGCTTTTCCAACTCGCCCCAGATGCGCTCTGCGGGAAGATCATCGAGCGGGATCTGTCGGCATCGCGCTGCCGTGGCCTCGTCCAATGTGCACTCGAATCGTGCAGCAAACTGCAGGGCGCGCAGCACGCGCAGCGAGTCGTCTCCAAAGGTGGCGAGGTCAGTGGCGCGCAGACGTCGTGCCGCAAGGTCCCGACGCCCAGCGTGTGGGTCCAGCAACTCGTCGGTGAGTGGGTCCCAGCCCATCGCGTTGATGGTGAAATCGCGGCGGCGCGACGCTTCCTCGAAGGCCAGGAACGGATCACCGGCCACCTCGAACCCGCGGTGACCTCGGCGCACCTTGGACTCGCGGCGTGGTAGCGCGACGTCGATCCCCTTCACCTTGTACACGGTGAAGCTTTCACCTACCGTGTCGACACGACCGACCGACTCGAGTAACGCGCTGAGCGCTGGTGCGGCCAAGCCGTAGACTTCGAGGTCGACGTCCTTGGATGGCCGACCAAGCAGGCGGTCGCGCACGAAGCCACCCACGACGATGGCACGTCCGCCGCGCGCGCGGACCACACGCGCGATCTCGAGGGCAACGGTGAGGCTGTCGTGCGCAGGAACATTCATGGGCGACGAGTGCGGGTGAAGCGGCGGATGACACGGTCACCCAGTGTCGGTGCCATGACACTCAGCACGGGCAGTAGGCGCGACCACCGATACGGGTACACCTCGGCGCGAGGTCGTGTGAGACAGCGCACGATGGCGTGTGCCACGGCCTCGGCGGGTTGGCGCGGGCCCACGCCACCCACTCGCTGACCGAGCTCCTGGGCCATGACCTCACGCAGCTCCGAGACCGTGCTGACAGGGAACACGATGCTGACATCGATGCCAGAGCCTGCGAGCTCGGCACGGAGCGCTTCGGCGAGTCCCACCTGCGCAAACTTCGTCGCGGAGTACGCGCTGCTGCGCGGCAGGCCGCGGCGGCCGACGATTGACGAGACGAAGACCACGTGTCCCCGGCCTCTGGAGCGGAACACGCGCAGCGCCGCGCGCGCCGCGTGGAACGAGCCGAGAAAGTTGACGTCCATGAGCCGGCGCACGGCGTCGCTGGGCGTGTCCTCCAGCGCGGCGTGGTAGCCGATGCCGGCGTTGCAGATCATCACGTCGAGTCGGCCGGTTGCACGCACCGCTTCGTCCACGACACGCTCCATGTCCGCCTCGGACGTCACGTCGGCGACAACCGGAACAGCCATGCGGCTCACCGTACGCAGCTCTTCGGCAAGGGCGGTCAACCGATCGCCGCGCCGCGCGGCCAGCACCACGTGCATGCCACGTTCGGCGCACGCACGCGCGCACGCGGCGCCGATGCCAGCCGAGGCACCCGTGATGGCGACAGTCTGACCGGCGAGCTTGCGTTGCATGTGGAGATCATAAGGTGACACGGTGAGGGGGTGACACGGTGACCCCCTCACCCTATCACCCACCGATCCCCGTCCGAATCGGTTACTGTGATCGGGTCGCTAGAGCCATGGATTCGACTCTTCATCTCCTTCGCGATCTGGTCGCCATTGATTCGGTGAATCCCTCGCTCGTGCCCGGTGCGGCAGGAGAGCGACACGTTGCGGACGCGTATGCCACCGACCTGCGAGACGCAGGCTTGGACGTCCAGCTCATCGAGGTCGCCGCCGGCCGCCCCAACGTCGTGGCCGTGCTGGAGGGACGCGCGCCCGGCCGCACACTGCTACTGTGCGGTCACCTCGACACGGTTGGCGTGGACGGCATGGACGCGCCGTTCACACCGGTCGAGCGAGAGGGTCGGCTCTATGGACGCGGCGCGCAGGACATGAAGGGTGGCCTCGCCGCGATCGCGGGCGCGGCGCGCGTCCTGGCCTCGTCTGGTGGTCTTACCCGCGGCCGGCTCGTGGTGGCGGGCGTGATTGACGAAGAGTACGCAAGCCTCGGCGCGGATGCGCTCGTGCGTGATTGGAGGGCAGACGCGGCGGTGGTGACCGAGCCGACCGGGTTGCAGCTCGCGGTGGCGCACAAGGGCTTTGTGTGGATCGAGGTTGGGACAGTGGGGCGGGCAGCGCACGGGAGCCGGCCCGAGGACGGACGTGACGCGATCGTGCGCATGGGCCGCGTGCTCGCAGCACTGGAGCACGTGAATCGTGAGCTGCGCGGGCGGCCACCACACCCGCTCGTCGGAACGGCGTCGTTACACGCGTCGATGATCGACGGTGGGCGCGAATGGAGCAGTTATCCGGATGCCTGCCGGTTGCGACTCGAGCGTCGCACCGTGAGCGGGGAGACGCCTGAGACCGCACTTGGTGAGGTAACGTCGGTCCTGCATGCGTTGCGCGAGGCAGACGCCGAGTTCGACGGTCA
The DNA here is from genome assembly GCA_009377495.1 of Luteitalea sp. Taxonomy (GTDB): domain Bacteria; phylum Acidobacteriota; class Vicinamibacteria; order Vicinamibacterales; family Vicinamibacteraceae; genus WHTT01. Next base: position 19,466 of record WHTZ01000046.1, on the reverse strand, counting down.
CGCACAGGTGGCCTTCGCGCGATCGCCCTACGAGATCGACGTGCGCGCGGAGATCGTGCAGGCGTTTATCGCTGTCGCACGGGGCCAGGGTCTCGACGTGACACCGAAGGGCGTCAGCTTCTGGACGGATGCCGCGATCTTAGGCACGGCAGGCATCCCGTCTGTGGTGTTTGGCCCCGGCGGCGCAGGCCTTCATAGCGTCAGCGAGCACGTCGTGATGTCGGACGTCCTCGCGTGTCGCGATGCGCTCGTGCGGCTGGCAGAGCGGTTCTGCTGACGAAGACCCTTTATCCCTTTACCCCTCTACCCCTCTACCCCTTTATCCCTTCTTTCTTCACAAGCCGATGCCGCGCCGCATCTCCTTCGAAGCGAAGGACAGGCGCACGTGGCTCCGTCGTCCAGCCTGGGGAGGTATGCCCGCATGCGGTGCAACGAAGGGTCACCCGATTCGGCTCGAAGTGCAATAGCGTATCGTGTCCCTGCATCCCGCACAGCCACTGACCGAGACGCGTCACGCCTCGCTGTAGCCAGCCCTCACGCGACGGCGGTGTCCCGACCGTCAATGCCTCAGCTTGCAGCCTCAACCGAGCGACGTTGGTCGTCATAGACATCCTCCTCCTGCCGCCGCGCCCCCGGCGCAGTCCGTTACGTGTCGGAGACGAAGAGACCATCCCGGAAACGTTAGAGCAAACGCCGTGCCTGAGTCGGCGCCCGGGCCAGCATGCCCGACAACTCTACTACTGGTAGGGTGTTACAGGTACCGGTCGTCCAACAGCCGAGCTATGGACCGCCGGGAAATCTCTTCCTCGGGGTGGGCAAATTTGATGTACCGGATCGGCGATTGGAATTCTCGGATCTAGCTGACCCTGTCACGTCTGTGTGAGCAGGTGATCGAGCGCTCGCGCGTAGTAGCGCAGCACGGCGCGCTCGCGCACGCGCAGCCGTTTGCCGTCGCGCACGATCACGCCGCGTAGGGCGAGGAGGCCCACTCCGCGTTCGGTGGCCATCGTCGGATCAGTGATATCGAGGTTCGCGCCCCGCGCGGCGAGCGTCGCGATGAGGTCCGCGACGCGACCGGTCAGGTCAGCTTCGGCAATCGACGGCCCCATGGCTGTGGCGACGAGCGCGGTCGGCAGCACTTTGTAGAGGCGACCGACGCGCTCTCGTGTGAGGTGTGCGAGCTGCAGCACGTCACGCCGCGAGTCGGGGCGATAGGTGGCCAGCGGGATCGGAGGGCCGAACGTGACGAAGACCCGCGTCTCGTACCCGACGGCGGAGCCGACCATCTCGGCAATCTCGCGCGTGAACGGCCGCTGGCGACGTTTAACGCCTTGTCGAGCGAGCGTGCGGTCTTCGAGCACGAGGTCGTAGGTGAGGGCGCAGGGCACGATGTGCGTGTGCGCAAGGTCTTGAGCGAGCAACGTGGCGTTGAAGAGGCCGGTCTTGAACGATTTCAGGTCGCCGGTGTAGCTACGCCCGCCTTCCGGGTAGAACAACAGATCGTGCTGGTCGAGCATCTCGGCCACGTATACCTTGAGGGTTGCGAGATACGCCGGGTCACGCGAGTTCCGGCGAATCGGGATCGCACCCGTGACATGTCGCTGAATGAGGCCGAATGCGCCACCGAACACATTGATGCCAGCGGCGATGATCGGTGGCCGCACGGCATAGTCCTCGAGGATGAGTGGGCCGATAAGGTAATCCAGGTGGCTCCGGTGATTCGAGACATAGACCGCACGTCCTGCGGCAACGGTTCGCTCCACGTGCTCCATGCCCTCCCCAATCCGCGTGAGCTTTCGGAGGATAGGATAGAGAGGATGTTTCAGCGCGCGGTAGATGTGATAGCGCTGCGTCGTGCGCAGCTCGTCGAGGTAGGCGTAGATCCGCTCGCGTGCCTCCACGGGCGAGAGCCCCTCGCCGCCCCGGAGGTAGCGCGCGACCTGCTCGCGTGAAAGGACCGCCTGCGTGACCTCGTCCAGCATCAGCGGCGAATATAGCATTGGGAAGGGGAGGCGGGAACCCCTTTCACAGAGATCACCAGGGAGAGGTCCCCGACCCCTAGACATCTCCTCAGGCCGGACTCGTGAGAGATGAAACAAGTTTTCTGTGCGTCCGGCCTTCGGATCTGTCTTAGGCGCGGCCGCCGCCGGCGGCCGCGCTCTAGTAGCGAAGATCCGCCCCGCGGCGGTTCGGCTTGGCTCGGCAGTTTGAGGCGGAGCTTCGCTACTCACCAAGTACCGTACAGATCCGTTCCGTGAACTGCCTGGTTGTCGCCGATCCGCCGAGGTCCGGCGTGCGGCAGCCATCGTCGAGCGTGCGGTGCAACGCCGCCTGTATGCGGTGCGCCGCGTGCTCCTCGCCAATGTGGCGCAACAACATCAGCGCGGAAAGCAGGAGCGCGGTAGGGTTCGCGACGCCCTGGCCCGCGATGTCCGGCGCGCTGCCGTGCACCGCCTCGAAGACTGCCGTGTCTTCGCCGAGGTTGGCGCCGGGCACCACGCCCAGTCCACCCACGAGCCCTGCGCAGAGATCCGACACGATGTCGCCATACAGGTTTGGCATGAGCAGCACGTCGAACCGCTCGGGGTACATGACGAGCTGCATGCACGCGGCGTCGACGATGCGCTCCTCGTACGCGACGTCGGTACACTCCTTGGCCACGGCGCGAACGCAATCCAGGAAGAGGCCGTCGCTCATCTTCATGATGTTCGCCTTGTGCACAGACGTGACTTTCTGTCGGCCGTGGGCGCGCGCGTACGCAAACGCAAACCGCGCGATGCGCTCGGACGCCCGCGCCGTGATCACCTTCAGGCTCTCGACAACGCCCGGCACGACACGGTGCTCGAGGCCAGAGTAGAGGTCCTCGGTGTTTTCACGCACCACCACGAGATCGACATCGGCAAAGCGTGACGGCACGCCTGGCAGGTTCGTCACGGGGCGAAGGTTCGCGAACAGGTCGAGCGCTTGGCGCAGCGCGACGTTCACGCTCGTGAACCCTGTGCCAACCGGTGTCGTGACGGGACCCTTGAGGGCGATCTTGTGGCGCCGAATCGATGCGATGAGCGCCTCGGGTAGCGTCGTGCCCTCCTGGGCCAACGCCGACTCACCGGCGTCGAAGCGCTCCCAGGCTACGTCGACACCAGCAGCGCCGATGATGCGCACCACCGCGTCGGTGACCTCCGGACCGATACCATCGCCAGGGATGAGGGTGATCTGGTGCATAAAAGTAGGGGCGAGGGGCGAGGTGCGAGCAGGGTAAGGCAGGGACCAGGGCCTGATCCCTCCTTGCCCCTCGCCCCTTGCCCCTCGCCCCTTATAATTCCACAGGAGGCAATCTTGACTGGGACTACCGCCATTTCGCTCGACGTTTTGCACAACATCGCCACGCGACTCCGCATGGATTCCGTTCGCGCGACCAGCGAGGCGGGGAGTGGCCACCCGACGACGTGCTGCTCGGCGGCTGATATCGTGGCCGCGCTGTTTTTCGCGGACATGCAGTTCGACCCGAAAGAGCCGCGGCGGCTGGATAACGACCGCTTCGTGCTGTCGAAGGGGCATGCAGCGCCGCTGCTTTACGCCATTTGGGCCGAGCTGGGGCTCGTCGATCGATCCGAGCTGTTGAAGCTTCGTCAAATCGACTCCGACCTCGAAGGACATCCCACGCCGCGGCTGCCGTTTGTCGACGTGGCCACCGGCTCCCTGGGCCAGGGCATCTGTGCGGCCGTGGGGATGGCGCTCAACGCACGCCGTATTGGCTCCGACTACCGCACGTACGCCTTGCTGGGCGATGGTGAGTCCGCCGAGGGATCCGTGTGGGAGGCCGCTCAGAGCGCGCAATTCTATGCCCTCGACAATCTCTGCGCAATTGTCGACGTGAACGGCTACGGGCAGAGTGGCCCGACGCAGCTCGGTCACGACCTCGAGTCGATCGCCGCCCGATGGCGCGGCTTTGGCTGGCACGCGCTCGTTGTGGATGGTCATGATCTGCACGCGCTCGTCGACGCGTTCGCGTCTGCGCGCGCGACGAAGGGCCGGCCAACGGTGGTGCTCGCACGGACTATCAAGGGCAAGGGTATCTCGTTCACTGAAGGTAAAGGTGGCTGGCACGGCAAGCCGCTCAAGAAGGACGGCGAGATGGAGCGCGCCATTGCTGAGCTCGAGCAGCAATTCGTCGATGAGCATGGTGCAGCCCCTCCCGCTATTCCCGCCCCATCGGGTCGACAAACACGTGATCCCGCGCTCGACGCGCGTCCCGACGTGCCGGCACCTGCCTACGGCCAGGGCGACAAGGTGGCCACACGTGAAGCGTACGGCACCGCGCTCGTCAAGCTGGGCACAGCCGACGCGCGCGTGGTCGCGCTGGACGGCGATGTCAAGAACTCGACCTTCAGCGAGAGGTTCAAGGAGCACTTCCCCGACCGCTTCTACGAGGCGTTCATTGCCGAGCAATCGATGGTCGGCATGGCCATGGGGCTCGCGAGCCTGGGCGCCATCCCGTTCGCCTCGACGTTTGGATGCTTCCTCACGCGCGCGGCGGACCTCATTCGTATGGCTGGCATCAGTGCCGTCAACCTGAAGCTTTCCGGGTCGCATTGCGGCGTGTCCATTGGCGAGGATGGGCCCTCCCAGATGGCCCTCGAGGACCTCGCGCTCATGCGGGCCGTGCCCGACGCGACAGTACTCTATCCTTGCGACGGTGTCAGCACCGAGCGGCTCACTTTCCTCGCCGCGCATCAGCCCGGTCTCGTGTACTTACGAACGACCCGGCCGAAAACGGCCGTCCTCTACGGCGCGGATGAGACGTTCGTCGTTGGCGGATGCAAGGTGCTCCGAGGCAGTGCGCGAGACCAGGCGACCGTGGTTGCGGCCGGCATCACCGTCTACGAAGCCCTTGCCGCATGCGACGAGCTCGCGAAGAAGGGTATGTCGATTCGGGTGATCGATCTCTACTCGGTGCAACCCGTCGATGTCGACACACTAGTGGCTGCTGGTAAGGAAACTGGCGTGATCATCACCGTCGAAGATCACTACGCGGCTGGTGGCCTGGGTGACGCTGTCGCCGAAGCGGTCGCACCGCACGCGATCCCCGTGCATCGGCTTGCCGTGCGCGAAATCCCGCGAAGCGGCAAGGCCGAGGAGTTGCTCGATCGCTATGGCATCTCCGCGCGCCACATCGTCGAAACGATCGCAGGCGCAGGTAGGGCGCGGCTTTAGCCGCGCCGTGAAAATTTGCTGCACAGATGGCGCCCCTGAAAGGGCGCCCTACCTGTCCCTGAACTGTTCCCTGACACCTGATGCGCTCTTTCCCGCTTCGCCTCGCACCGGCGCTCGTGGCACTCGCCGCGTTGGCCGACGGACCGGGCGGCGGCGTGCGAGATCCCGCCTGGTCGCCCGATGGGCAGCTTTTGGCGGTCTCGTTCCTCGACCAGATCTGGACGCTCACACCAGACGGCGAGGCGTCCACTGCACTCAGCAGATGGCCGACGGAACAACCGATCGTTGAACGCGATCCCGCCTGGTCGACCGATGGCCGTCGGGTCGTCTTTGCCGCAGACCGCGGCGATGGCTTCGATCTCTTCACCGTCGACTCTGGCGGCGGCGGGCCAGAGCGCCTGACATTCCTGCCGGGCGACGAACGCTGGCCCTCCTGGACCCCGGATGGACGTGTGCTGTTTGCCTATCGTGCCACCGATCAATGGGACCTGTACGTCGTCGACGCCGCGGGCGCCGCGCCGGGCGCACCGGCGACACCGGTGGCGCTGGCCGAGACGCCGGACGATGAGATGCAGCCGCGCGTGTCGCCGGATGGCACGCGCGTGGCGTTTGCGGCGACACGCGACGCGATCCCGCGCGATGTCGACATCTGGGTAATGCCCTTGGCCGCGCGAGGCGACCGATCTCGCGACCGCGCGCTTGAAGGGTCGCGTCGCGTGGTACGCGCACACGGTGCCGACGCGCATCCTTCCTGGGCGCCAGACGGTCGGCGCCTCGCCTTCTATGCGATGCGGCAGGGCGTGGGCTCCGTGTGGATTGCGAGCCTCGACCCGCGTCCAGGAGATGGCGCCGAGGAAGGCGGGCGCTCGCGCGAGCGCCCGCAGGCGCCGCCCGTGTTGTTGTCGCGCTACGGTGGCCAGCCGGCGTGGTCGCCCGATGGGCGGACGATCATGGTAGCGAACTTGCCCGATGAAGCGGCCACGTACAACGGCGATCCGCTCCGCACGCGCGAGGAGCCGCCACCACTCTTTGCGATGGGCCGCGCCTTCCGGCTGCGTACGCTACCCGCACCGCGCGCACCCGATGAGGGCGTCGTTTCAGTTGCCACGACCGCACGACCCGACCGCGCGCGCTGGCTTCTGGCGTTCGATCGTGTCTGGGAAACGCTGCGATCGCTGTATTATGCAGAGCCACCGACCGCCACTACCTGGCAGGCCCTAGGCGCGACGTATCGACCACGGGCTGCGCGTGCGCGCTCCGAGCAAGAGCTCGAAGCCATCGTCGACGCGATGATTGCTGAGCAGCCGCTCGTCAAGCAGGAGGTGACGTCACCCAGCGCCATCGTCGTCTCGGCCCACCCCCTTGCATCGCAAGCTGGCGTCCGCGTGCTCGAGGATGGTGGCAACGTCGTCGATGCCGCCATTGCCGTCTCCTTCGCCCTCGGTGTCGTCGAACCGGACGCGTCCGGTATTGGCGGCGATGGCATGGCGCTCCTGTACTTGAACGGCATGGCCCGTCCGACGCTCATCGACTTCAAGGATCAATCGCCGAGTCACGCGACGCTGGACAACCCCGCGATCCGTCGTGATGGTCGGATCGTGGCTGATGGCCCGGCGGCGGTGAACATCCCTGGGGTTGTGGCAGGGATGGACTACCTGTTCAAGAAGTACGCATCCAACGACGTGACGTGGGAACGGTTACTCGCGCCCGCCATCGGCTACGCGGAAACCGGCGTGGTGCTCGACGGGACGTTGCCGACGACGATGGCGACCGCCCGGGCGCTCGTCGAGAAATACGACGAGACGACGCGTATCTTCCTGCCGAACGGCCGGGTGCCGCGTGAGGGTGAGCGCTTCGTGAACCGCGACTACGGGGCAACGCTGCGCACGCTTGCCGCGGAAGGCGCGAAGGCGTTCTATGAGGGCAGCATCGCCAAGCGTATCGCGGCGGACATGGCGCAGAACGGTGGCATCATTGGCGCCGAAGACCTCGCGCAGTATCGTGCGATTGAGCGTGTGCCTCTGCAGGGACGGTATCGCGGCCATGTCGTGTGGACAGCGCCCCCGCCGGTCTCTTCTGGCGCGGCGCTCATCGAAACGCTGCAGATCCTCGGCCACCATGAGCCGCCCCTGGACGCGACGTTTCGGAGTGACGCCGACTATTTCCACTATGCGATTGAAGCGACGAAGGCACGCGATCCGATGCGTCATGTCGCTGATCCCGCGCGGTGGACTGTCGAGGTCGACCCGCATCTGACCGACGAGCATGCCCAATCGCTGTTCCGCACGATTCGGCGCGATCGCGCGTCGCGCTTCGTGGACAGCGGCGCCGAGGACGACCAAGAGGATGAGTCCGCGGCCGAAGAGGTCAGCAGTCTCGGCCGCGGGACGACGGCCTTCGTGGTTGCGGACACCGCGGGCAATATGATCGTCGTGACGCAAACCCTCAGCACGTGGGGCGGGAGCTTCTATGTGTCCAAGGGGCTCGGCTTCCTCTACAACAACCACCTCAAGTCGCACCGCACGACGCGTGGAACATACGGCCAGTTGCTGCCGCTGACGCGATCGTCGACGACCAATGCGGTGTCTCTCGTGTTCGAGCGCGGCCAGGCGACGCGTCCACTGCTCGGCGTGGCTGCCGCCGGCAACCAGTGGATCGTGCCGTCGGTGCTGCAGACGATCGCAGGTGTCATCGACGGCGGTCTCTCTGCGCAGCAAGCGGTCGAGGCGCCGCGGTTTCTCGTGGAGCGCGACCCATCGGATGCGCAGCGCACGGCCGCGCGGGTGCAGATCGAGGACCGTTTTCCGGCGGATGTACTCGCCGACCTCGTAGCACGCGGTCATCGGTTTCGCAAGATTGGTCGAAAGGGCGAGGTGCGCTACGGCTACGCGTCCGCCGCGCTCATCGACTGGCAGCGTCGTGTGGTTGCGGGTGGCGCCGATCCACGCCGATCGCACGCGGCCACGGCTTGGCAGCCTCCTTCGAGTGCTCGACGCGTGCCCTGAGAAGTTTTGAGAACAGTTGATCGTCAATCTGATGATTTTGCGCGCGGCACGCTCATCATGCCGTGTTGTCGTTCTTGAAGGACGCTCCGATGACGCTGACCCGCGTCCTGCGAGAATGGGACGTCACCTTACTTTTCATCGGCGCGGTCATCGGATCGGGCATCTTCATAGTGCCCGCGACGGTGCTGCGCCAGGTTGATCAGGCGTTTGGGCTGGCGCTCCTGGTCTGGGTGGCCGGCGGCGTGCTGTCGCTCCTCGGCGCGCTCACCTATGCCGAGCTCGGGGCGCAGCGGCCCGATGCCGGCGGTCTCTACGTGTACATTCGAGACGCGTTCGGTGCGTTCCCCGCGTTTCTCTACGGCTGGACGCTGTTCTTCGTGATCAGCGCCTCGAGCACGGCAACCTTGGCGGTCGCGTTCGCCGCATACGTCGGAACCATCGTGCCGCTTTCCGCGGTGGCCGCTACGTCCGTCAGCATCGGCATGATCGCGGCGGTGACCGCCGTGAACGTCTGGGGGACGCGGCAGAGCGCCACCTTGCAAAACTGGACCACGGCCGCGAAGTGGTGTGGCGTCCTCGTCATGGGCGCCGCGCTGATCGCGTACGGTCCCGAGCGCGCTGAGATCGGGCTCCAGCTTTGGCCGACACACGCGACCGGTCTGCTGGCGGGCGTGGGGGGATCGATTATCGGCGTGCTCTGGGCGTACGAGGGCTGGCAGTACTGCACCTTCAGCGCCGGCGAGACCATCAATCCCCAGCGTGCGCTGCCACGTGCGTTTCTGCTTGGGTCGGTTGGGCTCATCGTGGTGTACGTCGTGGCGAATATCGGCTACGTCGCCACCTTGGGCGTCGATCGCGCAGCGGCCTCGGACAGCATCGCCGCCGCAGCAGTGGAGACGACGGCCGGTCCCGCCGTTGCCAGGCTCGTCACCGTGATGATTCTCGTTTCAATGGCGAGTGCAGCCAACGCGACCGTGTTGACGGCGCCGCGCGTGTACTACGCGATGGCGCGCGATGGTCTCTTCTTCAAGCAACTCGCCCACGTGCATCCGCGCTTCGGCACACCGGCCGTCGCGGTGATTGCAGGATCCGCCTGGTCCGCCATGCTGGCAGCGACCGGTACGTTCGAGCAGCTCCTGACCGTGAACGTCTTCGCCGGCTGGTTGTTCTACGGGTTGGCGGCCGCGAGCATCTTCGTGTACCGACGCCGGCAGCTTTCGGGGTCCGCGTCGTTCCGCGTCCCCGGCTATCCCATCACGCCGCTGCTCTTCGTGGTCGCATCCGCCGCCGTGGTGCTGAGCACGATCGCCAGCGAGCCCGGCCGGGTGGCTATGGGGGCCGGTGTGGTTCTCCTCGGTGCGCCCGCCTACATGGTCTGGCGTATCCGCCGAGCACCACAGCCAGGGCCTAGTGTCCCGTAACGCTGTCGCGCTGCGGTACGAGTGATCGTTACTCGACGCGGAGCGCGACCACTGGATCGACGCGAAGCACCTGTCGTGCCGGTCCCCACGTCGCGAGCGCCGCGACGGCCGCGACCACCAGGGCGCCGGCCGCATACGTGGAGCCATCGAACACCGAGATACCGAAGAGGGCACTGGACATGATACGAGCCACGCCATAGGCGCCCACGGCTCCCAACGCGAGTCCGAACCCCACCAGCCGCATCGTCTCTCCCATCACGGCGCGCAGGATCGATGAAGGATGTGCGCCGAGCGCAACACGGACGGCAATTTCTTTGGTTCGTCGAGACGTCGCGTACGCCGTGACCGCGTACACGCCGAGCGTGGCCAGGAGAAGGGCGAGCACCGAGAACGCCGTGAGCAACGTCGAGGTAAACGCCCGTGCCTTTACCGTTGTCCAGATCACGTCATCCAGTGTTCGGATTGCCTGGATGGATGGCGCCGGGCTCAAGGCGAAAAGCGCGCGTCGGATCTCCGGCGCGACGTCGCTGAGGGAGCGGGATGTACGTACGACGAGTTTCATTTCCGGCCAGGGGAACTGCGTGTGCGGGATGTAGATCTCGGGCTCGACACCCTGATCGAGTCCGTCCTGCTTCATGTCGGCGACGACGCCCACGATCGTGGCGAAGGGAGCCGTGGAATCGGTGCCGCCGCGGCGGATTCGCGCGCCAACAGGGTCCTGGCTCGCCCAGAAGCGCTTCGCCATGCTCTCGTTGATGACAAGGACCGGAGCCGTATCGGGGCGATCGGACCTCCTGAAGAACCGTCCTTTGACCAAGCGAGCGCGCATGACGGAGAGGTAGGTCGGCGACACGACACGATAACCGGCAGTAGGAACATCCTCCGGACCCAGGGGCGGCCGCTTCTCGATCGTGAAGCGCGTGCCTGAGATATCCCCTCCCAGCGGCACGTGATTCACCAGACCGACGGCATCAACGCCCGGGAGCGCGCCCACACGTTCGGACGCCTGCTCGAAGTGCTCGACGACTCGGCCAGCCTGGAACTCCCCGTCTTGCACGAAGAACTGCCCCGGCAGCGAAACCGACAGCACCTTCACGTCTGCGGCCGCGAACCCAGCGTCGACTGCGAGCACGTTGCGAAAGCTCTGCACGAGGAGTACGGCGCTGACCAGCAGCACGACGGACAGTGTGACCTGCACGAGGATGACGACACGGCTTCGTGTGGCGAGCGATCCGGCGATGGCGTGGCGAGTACCTTTGAGGGTGGCGTCGAGGTTCGTCCGCCACGCAACCATGGCAGGTGCCAGGCCACAAAAGACACCGACGACGAGCGTGGCCACGAAGGCAAAGCCGAGCACAACACCATCAACCGCAATCTCCTCACGCCGGGGCAGCGCGTCCGGGAACATCGGTTCGAGAAGGCGGAGCATCCAGATGGCGATCAACACGCCCAGGAGCCCGCCACCGAATACCAAGAGTAACGTTTCCGCGAAGCTCTGACGCAGCAGCCGCCAGCGATTCGCTCCCAATGCGGCCCTCACCGTGAGCTCCTGGCGGCGTGCGGCCGACCGCGCAAGAAGTAAATGCGCGACGTTTGAGGCCGCCATGAGCAGAACGCCGCACACAGCACCAAGTAGCAAGAGCAGGGGCTTGCGCGCATCGCCGGTCATGAGCTCGTCGTACGGCACCGCGGCAATCCCGACGCCCGCGTTCGACGCTGGATACTCGACGGCCAACCGTTCTGCGAGCTGGTCCAGATCCTGCCTGACCCTCTGGAGCCCCAGTCCCTCCTTCGCGCGGCCGATCACGTTGAGATAGTTCTCCGTGCGCTGCATACGACCCGGCTCATCGCCCAGGCGTAGCGGCGCCCAAATGGACGCCCGAGGATCGGGCGCACGCCGAGGACGTGGAACAGCGACGCCGACACTCGCGCACCTGGCACCATCTCCTTGCCATCCCGCCCCACGAGCTCGTAGCTCCAGTGGCGATACGCTGCAAGGTGCTCGAGCGACGTCGCCCGCGCCCGCCAATCCAGATAGTTCAACGGAGAGACCGGATTTTGGTTCTCCCGCTGTTTCGCCTGAAACAATCGAATGAGGCGGTCGGATTCCGGAAACGGCAGCGGCCGCCAGAGGACGCCGTACACGGCGCTGAAGACAGCCGTGTTGGCGCCGACACCCAGCGCAATCGTGATCATGACGGCTGCGGTGAAGCCGGGCGAACGCCACAGGCCGTGCCAGCCGTATCGGATGTCTCGCAGCGTCGTCTCGACGCCGTATCCGATGCGCGCGTGGCGCACATCTTCCTTGACCTGTTCAACACCGCCCAGCTCGATGAGGGCGCACCTTCGTGCCTCGTCCGGTGGCAAGCCACTCCGCATCTTTCGCGCGATCAGCTCTGCGAGCGCGCCTTGCAGCTCCTCGGCAAGCTCGCGTTCCAGACGAGATCGACGCAGAAACGTTCGGAAGAAGCTCCCGATCTTGCGACTGCGACGCATGTAGCATCTCCTGGGGTGAACCGCCGAGTCGTTGGTGTGGGCCCCGACCTAAAGATCGGGCTCACTGACAGGGATGTCGACACTAAATATAGTTGTTCTATATCACTGAACGGCGGGGTATGACAAGGCGAGCCCACACGTCTATGTCTGGGCGCGTGTCTTCATGCGTGGGCCTTTGTGTAGAGCGTGAGTCCTGGGATGTCATCGAAGGCGGCATGATTGAGCGTCCAGAGGCTGGCGCCATGCTCGATGGCGCAGGCGGCGATCGCGAGATCCAAGCTAGCGCGGGAAAATCTTCATCGCGATATCGCGATCGAGCGCGGGAACAGCGATCCGAAGGGCGCTCTGCACGGCGCGCCCGGTGATCGTCTTCGTGATCCGTCCCTCGTAGGTGTCCCAATACTCGATCCGATAGGATCCAGACTGGAATCCCGAGAGCGTGACTTCACCGTTCTCCACAGCAGGGATCGGCCGCTGGTTGATGACGTTGTACCAGGTGTGCAGCTTGTTCTGGATCCAGACGATGCTCAAGGGCTTCCCACGCAGGCCGATCGCTCGAAGGTTCTCCTGGTTGGTTTCGATCTCGGCTCGCACGAAACCCGCCGTCGTAAAGGGAATGTCCTCGACGAAGCGCGCGACGCCGCGGAACTGCCAGTATAGGTTCTTCGGCTCCATATAGGAGTACCACCACCACACATTGGCCGTGCCGGCTGCACCATACGCGAGCGACGCCCAGTTTGGGTTGTGGACGTGGACGCCGTCCCGATCCTGATTGCGTACTTCACTGTCCTTGATTCCATACTCCGCGAAGTAGTACGGCTTCCCGTAGTCGGCCACGTCATCCAACCAGCGCATCGTGTAATTCGCCATGTCCTTGCCGAGCTCTTCCTGCTCCTTGGTATCGAAATAGTAACCGTGCTTCTGCGCGAATTCGTTCTCCGGGAGCTTCCAAAGCTCGGGCCAGCGGTGGGCGACGCTGTTCGTGGTCAGGTGTTGGTACGGATCAATGGATTTGAGATAGCGGGCCATTTCGCGATTCCATTCGGGGATCAACGTTTTGTCGCCGCGCCTCGCTGGCTCGACCAGATCGATCTCGTTCCACAGCTCCCAGGCCATCACATGCGAGCTGTACGCCCATCGCGCGACGATGTAGCGGAGGCGGTTCCGGAACCACCGGCGCGCTTCGGGACGGGCGAAGAAGTCTCGCATGTTCTGGCAGGGCCCGCCATTGCTCACGCTATAGGGATAGTCATCGAGATAGAAACCGCCCTCGTGCTCGACCCCACTGGGGACGATGAACCAGACCCAGTCGATGCAGATCTTCTGATAGATGCCGATGTTCTCGGAGAGCTCGATGACCTGGTCGGTGCGCCAGGCGTTGTCGAGGCGGTACTCGCCAAGCGTGCCGAGCTCGAGGGCAAAGTACGGAAAGCCGATCCACAGTCGCGAGTAGTTCGCGCCGAACCTGGCCATCTCCGGGAGCCAGCGGTAGTACTCCGACAGTGGACCTTCCACCACGTTCTGGCCGATTGCGAAGTACGGCGTGCCATCGTCGAACTCGAAATAGCGCGGATCCTTCTGCGACACCCGGATGAAGCCGTGGCCTCGCGCTGACTCTGCAGTGAACGTCATGGGCTCTGAGGTGACCTCGCCCGACCTGTCGCGTGCCCGAACGCGTACGCTGTACGTGCCGCGCTCGGTGGGCATCAGCCGGATCCGCCAGTCTGGTCGGTCGACCGGTTCGAGGATCTCCCGTGCGGTTCCGTCCCATTCGCTGGTGGGCCACTGAATCTTGGCTCGGACCTGTCGTTCGTACTGCTGATAGAAGAACGCCGGCAACGTGATCGCCTCACCGGAAGGCGTGCGGATGAGCGCGTCAACAGCAATTTCGTCGGGATCGAAGGGGCTACGGTACGTGCCGGTCAGGGCGATCCGGATGTCCACACGCTTCCAGCTCGTCGGCTTCGTTGTGAGCAGATCCAGTCGCTGAATCGCCAGCTTTTCGCGTTGCTGGAATCGGCTGACGCCCACCTGTGGCTGCACTGTCCGCTGGATCGATTCGAGAGCGGCCAGCTTGCCAGGCACGGACGTTACCGTCGCCGCGGCCGCGCCGGTGGCGAGAAAGGAGCGGCGTGACATCTGACTCATGGATCGTCCCCCCCTTTGTCGGGCAACAGGATCATCCAAGATCTGAACGTTGTCGGCAAGTGGAAGAGCCTCGCAAGGCGCAAAATCAGTACCGAACCCTCGGGCACCGAAAGTGTGCCGAGTGAAGTCGTGGGAAATGACGCGATAATTGACACTCTACAGTAGAGCCTCTACAATAACCGGCACGTTATAAGGCAAGCGGGTGGGCGCCGAGGCTAGGCGGCGGCTTGACCGGCGTTCCCAGCGGGGCAGCTGCACTGCGGTGGGAGGCGCGCCACTCGCAATGTGGACTTGTCATGTGGTGCCGCCAGCCGAGGAGGCCTGAGATGTCTGCATGGTGGACCCGATTGCAGCAGTGGCGCCATCGCGCCAGCAGCCGTGACGCCGACTTGGACCGCGAGTTGCGCGCGCACCTCGAGCTCGAAGCTGACGAGCTCCGGCAATTGGGGCTGAGGCCAGACGAGGCTCGATACGGGGCGCAACGCGACCTCGGCAATACGACGCGCATCAAGGAGATGGTGTACGAGATGCGCCGCCTGGCGTCTGTGGAGATGGTCGTCCGAGACCTCAGATACGCCTTGCGAAGACTTGGCCGGAACCCCGCCTTCACGATTGTCGCCTCGCTATCGTTGGCGCTTGGCATTGGGGCGAATGTGGCGGCCTTCAGTGTGGTGTACGCGGTGATGCTCCGGGCGCTTCCTGTCAAGGATCCGGCGGCGCTCGTAGGCATGACGTCTCGGGCTACGTTCGATGACCAAACGTTCTACCAGTACAGCTTCTCCTATCCCGCCTATCAATATCTGCGTGACCACGCCACGTCGCTCGATGGCGTGATCGCGTTTCGCAGCATGCCCGTTAACGTGAACGTGGGAACGACGACGGAGCGCATCACCGGGATGTTGGTGTCGGGTAACTATTTCACAGTGCTCGGCATTGAGATGGTGGTGGGCGCGCCCATTCTGGCGGAAGACGACGAGACGCCTGGGAGTGGGGGAGCGCGAGGACCGGTCGCGGTCGTCAGCCATGAATTCTGGCAACGGCGATTCAACGGTGATCCCGAGGTCGTGGGCCGAACCATTCGGCTTGACCGCGATGCGTTCACGGTGATCGGTGTGACCCCGCCAGCCTTTCGCGGCACGCGCGTCGGCTCGCTTGCCGATGTGTTCGTTCCGATGATGTTCGCACCACGGCTCTTCGATAATCCGACCTGGTTGGAGGCTCCAGGCAACAACTGGCTGCGGATCATGGGGCGGCTGAGACCCGATGTCGGCGTCGAGCAAGCCGAGGCCGAGGTAGCCGTGACGTTCGGCCAATTCAAGCAACAGATCATCCGGTCCGCAACAACGCCTGTGGGGACTCGCCACCACCTGCGTGCGCGGGGGATCACGCTGCAGACTGCACGAGCGGGCCTCGCCGAAATGCGAACCGAGCTCGGTCTGGACCGACCTCTCTTTATCTTGATGGGGCTCGTCACGCTCGTGTGGCTGATTGCCTGCGTGAACGTGGCGAATCTACTGGTAGCTCGGGCGGAACGACATCGTCGGGATACGGCGATTCACGTCGCGCTCGGGGCTTCTGGTATCCGACTCTGGTCACAGAACATGGTGGAGAGCCTCGTGCTCGGAGGGGTCGGCGTTGCGCTCGGCTTGGTTCTCGCGCACTGGATGCGTGGCCTGCTCGTGCAACTCATCCCTGCGAGCCAGGAACTGGATCTGTCCATGGATGCAGACGTGCTCGGGGTCTCGGCGCTGCTGGGGATCGTCACAGCGCTCTTTCTGGGACTGGTCACCGGGTGGCAGCGCACGAAGCGCCCGGTGATCCGGGCGCTCAAGGGCGACGATGTGGCCGCGCGGTTGTGGCTGCGCAAAGGCCTCATCGTCGGCCAGTTGGCGTTGTCTGTGGCCGTGCTCATGGCGGCAGCCCTCTTCGGCCAAACGCTCAGTAACTTACGCCTGGTCGATCCTGGGTTCGAGCGAACGCGCGTCCTGCTCGCGTCGGTCGCCGCAAGTGGCTACGCACCGGAACAGTCGAAGGCTTTTTACACGCGACTCCTGTACGGGGTGCGGGCGGTCCCGGGCGTCGTCTCCGTGGCACTTGCCAATGAGGAGCCGCTCGAAAACCAAATGGCGTGGAACATGATCGTTGGAGGAGGCCGCGCCGAGCTGAGGGAACCGGTCTCGATACCCATCAGATTCATTTCTCCTGACTACTTCAAGACGATGGGTATCGCGTTCGTGCGGGGGCGCGATGTCGCTCTGCGCGATTATGCGAACGCCCCGCCTGTGGCGATCGTGAACGAGACGTTCGTGAAGCGCTATCTGGTAGGTGAGGATCCCATCGGCGCGCGAGTGGGACAAGGTCGCAACGACATGGGGTACGAGGTCATTGGCGTCGTGAAGGACAGCGCATTCGGCGGGCTCAGGGAACCGGTGCGTCCGATGATGTACCTACCGGGCTTCGGCACCATCCTGCACGTACGAGCAGCCGTGCCACCGGCGACCGTTGCTGCAACCGTCGAAGCAGTCGCCCGTCGAGTAGACGCCGACGTGCCGGTGGTCAATGTGCAAACCATTGACCAGCAGCTCGACCGCATCATGGGTACGGAACGCACGTTCGCGACGCTCTCATCGACCTTTGGCGTGCTGGCGCTCCTCCTCTCCGCTGTCGGTCTCTACGGCGTCATCGCATATGCCGTGAGTCGGCGGACCAAAGAGCTTGGGATTCGGCTGGCACTCGGCGCCGGGCAGCGGCGCATCGTCCAGATGGTGCTCAGGGAAGCTGTTCTGCTCGTGGCCGTCGGCATCGTCGTTGGCGTCCCGCTCGCCTATATCCTCGGGGGAACGATAAACAGTGTGTTGTACGGTGTCGAGCCGGCAGACTGGAAGAGCCTGACCATGGCCGTGACGATGCTGCTGACGGTGGCGGTCGCGTCAGCCTGGCTGCCGGCCAGACGCGCGGCACGTGTGGACCCGCTCATCGCGCTCCGACACGAGTGATCGACGCGTCCGATTCGACATCCAAGAGCATCCCTATTGCTATCCCACATTAAATGTGACACTCTCTTGTTGTGATCCAACAGGGAGAAGCCACGTGAGACTGTTGCGTCGATTCTGGAATCGCCTGCGAGGAACGTTCACCGGTAGGCTCCGCGATGCGGAGCTTGCGGAAGAGATCGAGTCACATCTCCGAATGCAGACCGAGGACAACCTGCGCCTCGGCATGTCTCCGGGAGCTGCTCGACGCGCGGCGGCACTGAAGCTCGGTGGTGTCGAATCGACCAAGGAGCTGTATCGCGATCAACGGGGCTTGCCGCTGCTGGAGACGATCGCGCGTGACGTGCGCTTCGGGCTGCGCGCGCTTGGGAAGGAGCGCGGCGTTGCTGCGGTCTGCGTGCTCACGCTCGCGCTTGCGATCGGAGGGAACAGCGCGATCTTCAGCGCCGTGAACGCCGTGCTCCTGCGGCCGCTCCGCTATCCGGACGCGCATCAGCTCGTCAAGGTCTGGGAGACGAACCCGCGTGCGAATAGGTGGGGCGACTGGGCATCGTATCCAGACTTTGCCGACTGGCGGCGTGAGAGCCGCGTGTTCGAGGACGTGGCGGCGTTCCGGGGCTGGAGCTTTCGGCTGACGAGCGGCCAGTACCCCGAGATGCTGCGCGGGATGCGTGTTTCGCAGAGCCTGTTTCCCGTGCTGCGTGTCACGCCGATGCTGGGTCGCTCGTTCCTGCCTGAAGAGGATCGCCCAGGACAGAATCAGGTGGCCATCCTGGGCTACGGCCTGTGGCAACGCCAGTTCGGATCCGACCCTGGGCTCGTTGGCAAGACGATCCTGATCGATGAGCAGCCTCACATGGTCGTGGGCATCATGCCGCCCGGGTTCGGCTTCCCAGCCGACATTCGGGGAATGCCCGAGCCCCCGGATATTTGGATTCCCGTAGGCGACGATACCGATCGCGGCAGCCACAACTACACGGTCATCGCGCGACTGAAATCAGATCGGACCATCCAGGAGACCGGCCCGGAGATGGAGCGACTCGCCCAGATCGTTGCGCGACTCGATCCGGGCCATCGGGAACGGGGCCTTGCCGTGGCGGGACTTCAGGAGCGTAGCGTCAGCGAGATCCGACCAGCGCTCCTCATTCTGCTCGGAGCGATTCTTTTCGTGTTGCTCATCGCTTGTGCCAATGTCGCGAATCTGCTGCTGGCGCGCGGCGCCGTACGACAGAAGGAGGCGGCCCTCCGTCAGGCGCTGGGTGCCGGTCGGGCACGGATACTCAAGCAGTGGCTAACGGAGAGCGTGCTGCTTGCGCTCCTGGGAGGTGCCGCAGGCCTGCTCGTTGCTTTTGTGGGCGTTCGCTTCCTCATCCGTCTCGGTCCGACGCTGCCTTTGCTGGCAGACACGACGATCGACCCTCGAGTGCTCGTCTTCACACTACTCACGGCTCTGACGACCGGTGTCGTCTTCGGCATGGTGCCGGCCTTTCAGGCGCTCAGGGTCGACGTGAACGAGGCGCTCAAGGAATCAGGGGGGAGGCACGCCGGGAGTGGTCGTCGCTCGCGCATCCGCAGCCTGCTGATCGTCGGCGAGGTGGCTCTCGCGCTCATGCTCCTCGTTGGCGCTGGGCTCCTGATTCGCAGCTTCGTTCACCTTCGAAGCATCGACATGGGCTTCGATGACAAGAAGGTGCTGAACGCCTTTCTCAGTGTGCCACCTGAAGCAGCAACGGACCACGATCGTACCGTGGGCTTCTTCCAGGACGTCATCGAGCGCGTGCGGGCCGTTCCAGGAGTCCGAGATGTGGCCGGTGCCAGTGCGGTTCCGCTGGTGTCGAACGAGAGCAGTCCGTTTCGAGTGGAAGGGCGAGATGGCTCCGACCCTGATAAGACTATCGTTTACGCCGAGCAGCCGAAGGTCACACCGAGCTACTTTCGCACGATGGGCATTCGGCTCATGCGAGGCCGCGAGTTTACCTGGGCGGACACGAGCACGTCCCAGCCGGTCGCCATCGTGTCGGAGCGCCTGGCGACCGCATATTGGCCCGAGGAGGACCCGATTGGAAAACGACTCAGCATCGACGATCAGCAGTTGCGGAGCGTCGTCGGTATCGTGAACGACGTCAGACACGACGGGCGGGATAGCTCCGTGCGTCCGACGATCTACATTCCGCTGGCCCAATACTCGC
>WHTZ01000045.1 GCA_009377495.1 Luteitalea sp. | reverse complement strand
TACGGCGGACTCGTCCGCCGAAGCTTTATGCGAAGGCGGAAGCCGCGCCCTACCGGCTGTAGTAGGGCGGCCCTTTAGGGCCGCCATGGGACCTGTAGTAGGGCCGCCATGGGACGAAAACGCGGGCAGTCCCCGTTTCCCTGGTAAGCTATTCACGTCATGCCGAAGTGTGCAGTTATTACGGGCGTCACGGGGCAAGACGGCTCGTATCTGGCCGAGTTCCTGGTGAAGAGGGGTTATCGCGTCGTCGGGGTGATCCGCCGGGCGAGCGGGCCGAACCTGTCCCGGATCGAGCACCTGCAGGATCAGATCGATCTCCGGCCCGCCGACCTGCTCGACCAACTCTCCATCGTGCGCCTCCTGGACGAGGTGAAGCCGGACGAGGTCTACAACCTCGCCGCGATGTCGTTCGTGCCTACCTCGTGGGAGCAGCCGGTGCTCACGGGCGACATCAACTCACAGGGTGTCACCCGGGTCCTGGAGGCGATCCGACAGGTCAATCCCAAGGTCCGTTTCTACCAGGCGAGCTCGAGCGAGATGTTCGGGAAAGTGCGTGAAGTGCCGCAGACGGAGGTCACCCCCTTCTACCCGCGTAGCCCATATGGTGTGTCGAAGGTGTTCGGCCATTACATGACGGTGAATTACCGCGAGAGCTTCGGCATTTTCGGTTGCTCCGGAATCCTTTTCAACCACGAGTCGCCCCGGCGCGGCCTCGAGTTCGTGACACGCAAGGTGAGCAACGGGGTCGCACGTATCAAGCGTGGTCTGTCGAACAAGCTCGCGCTCGGCACGCTCGACGCGAAGCGAGACTGGGGGTTTGCCGGCGACTATATTCGGGCCATCTGGCTCATGCTCCAGCAGGATCGACCAGACGACTACGTGATCGCGAGCGGTGTCACACACTCGGTGCGCGACCTCGTCGAGGTGGCGTTCAGCCATGCCGGGCTCAATTGGCAGGAGCACGTGGTGGTCGATCCCAAGTTCCACCGGCCGGCCGAAGTCGATCTGCTCGTCGGTGACGCGACGAAGGCGCACCGCGAGCTCGGGTGGGCCCCTGAGGTGGACTTCGAGGCGCTCGTGAAGATGATGGTGGACGCGGATCTGGATCGCCTCGGCCCCCGCCAGCCTGTTTCCAGCACCTCGACGGCTGGTGTCCTGGACACTCGCGGCTAATGCCCTCGCTCGACGTCGTGGTGGTCAACTGGAACGGCGGACCTCGCCTACGCGACTGCGTCGCGTCAGTGTGCGCCGTACGGGATCACCGCTTCGAGCTGCGCCAGGTCGTCGTCGTCGACAACGGATCCTGTGACGGCTCGGCGGAGGGTCTCGAATCATGCGGCCCGGTGGTCGAGATAATTCGCCACGGCCGCAATCTTGGCTTTGCCGTCGCGTGTAATCGAGGTGCCGCCGGATCGACCGCAGACTTCCTCCTCTTCTTGAACCCCGACACGCGCGTCACGCCGGACGCGCTGGCGAGGCCCATCCAATTCCTCACCTCTCCATCAGCGCAAGACGTCGGCATAGCCGGCATTCGCCTCGTGGATGACGAGGGATTGACGGGTCGCACGTGCGCGCGCTTTCCGACCCCACGCATGTTCGTGAGCCTGATGCTCGGGCTCAATCGGCTCGCACCCCGGCGTTGGCCGTCGCACGTCATGAGCGAATGGGACCATCAGGATACACGAGCGGTCGACCACGTGATGGGCGCGTTCTACGTCGTGCGTCGCCCGCTCTTTCTCACGTTGCGCGGCTTCGACGAGCGATTCTTCATGTATCTTGAAGATCTCGATTTCTCGCGTCGGGCGGCGCTCTGCGGGTGGCGGACCATGTTCGTCGCCGATGCGGCCGCCTATCACCAGGGCGGTGGCACGTCGCGGGCCGTGAAGGCACGCCGGCTCAGTTACGCGCTGCACAGCCGTATTCTCTACGGCTACAAGCATTTTCCGTGGTGGAGCGCCACTGGGCTCGCGCTCGGAACGCTCTGTGTCGAGCCGCTGATCCGTGTCACGAACGCCATCAGCCGACTCGACGCGCGCGAAGTGACCAACGTCGTACGGGGCGTCGCGTGGTTGTGGGGGCGCGTGATCGGCGATCTCTGGCGATGGTCGTCGATAGGCGCTCGGGCGCGCCACGGATGGACACAGATGGGCTGATCCGCAGATGAACACAGATGAAAGTGGACACAGATAGGTTACGTGTTGGGACCAATTCATCTGTCGCACGTGTTGCACCTATGAAGGTGTTATTCCTGGTTCAGCACACCGAAGTCTCCCCGGGGACGCGTTACCGGGTTCTGCAATACCTGCCAGCCCTGGAGGCGGCGGGACTGCTCTGCACGGTCCGTGTCGCGCAAAGTGAAGGCTCCACCGATGCGGCGCTCGGCCACCTCTCGGGCGCGCGTCACGTGCGCACGCTCCATTGGGCTCGCAGTTGGAGCGAGACCCACGCCAGCCTGGCTCGTTTGATATCCCTGTTGCCGCGGTTCGACCGGTGCGTGTTCTATCGAATTCCGCTGCCGGCTTGGACGACGACGTGGTTGCGACCGTACCGCAATCGGCTCATGTACGACTTCGACGATGCGCTCGATGCGCACGAGGCAGGCGAGACGCGCATCATGGACCGCTTGCGTGGACGGCTATGGCGGCACAGCCTCGCACGGGCCATCGCGTGCTGTCGGGTGATCGTCACGTCGAACCACCGCAATGCGGCCGCGGTCGCGGCGGCGGGCGGCGAAGCCGTGGTCATCCCCACGTCGGTCGACGTGGACCGATACGCGTTCACACCGCGACGCCAGACCACTGGCCGGTTGGTGCTGGGCTGGATTGGCACACCGTCTACAGCCGGGTACCTGGCGCTCATCGAGGAGCCGTTGCGGCGGATTTTGCGCCGATACGATGTCGAGCTCCGGCTGGTTGGGGTTGACCGGAGCCCGCTCGGCGATCTGCGCGTCACGGTCCGCCCGTGGCGTCTCGAGACGGAGGTCGATGAGATCGCGGCCTTCGATATCGGGTTGATGCCCATGCCGGACACCGCGTGGACACGCGGCAAGGCCGCGTTGAAGGCGTTACAGTACGGTGCGTCCGGGGCTCCCACCGTTGCGTCGTGGACCGAGACCAACGAGCAGATCCTGGGACGTGACCTGGGTGCGCTCTTCTGTCGCTCCGCCGCCGACTGGGACCGAGCGCTCGGACAGCTCATCGAAGACCAGACGCTGCGCGAGCAGCTCGGCAGGCGTGCACGTGACCGCGTCGCGGCGCTCTATTCGGTGGAGGCCAACGCCCCAAAATGGATTGCGCTGCTACGGGACCTCGGCCAGGCGAAGGTGCGTGAGACGGATGGCGAGCGATGACTAGCTACGGCTGATGCTGGCGTCCAGCACGGGTGAGATCGTGTGGTTATCACAGACTGCAAATTGGTATTGGACACGGGCATTTCGGTCTCCTATAACGGTCGCAATGATGGCTGCGGCCTTGTGGCTCTCGATTCTGTTGCCGATCGCACGTACCGGTCCATTACCGGGTGCGCCACCACAGCCGTCAACCTCGGTGCCGCGCTTCGAACGCTCCGCGTGCCCCGTCGACGTCGTTCCAGACGAGGCGATCGACTGCGGTGTGCTCACGGTACGCGAGAACCGCCGCAAGGCGGACAGCCGCGCGATTCGGCTCCCGGTGATGATCTTTCGCACCCGCGCGGCGGCGCCAGCTCCAGATCCTGTCCTCTTCGTTCCAGGGGGCCCCGGCGTCAGCGCGGTCGCCGGGAGGAAATCGGCGCAGGGCAACATTCTCCTGGAAGATCGCGATTTTATCGTTTTGGAGCCGCGAGGCGCTCGCCATGCGCAGCCCGCCCTCGAGTGCCCGGCGACGAACGCGCTCAAGGGTGAAATAGCGGCAGGGCGATTGCGCGGGCGCGCCGCGCTCGCGAGGGCAGCTGCGGAGTGCCGTGCGAACCTGACCGCTTCGGGTGTCGACCTCGATGGCTACAGGACCGAGGCGCTCGCCGATGACATCGAAGATCTGCGGAAGGCGCTCGGCTATGACAAATGGAATCTTCTTGGCCTGTCGTACGGCACGCGCGTGGTGTTGACGGTACTGCGGAGACACCCGTCTGGGGTTCGGAGCGTTGTGCTCGATTCGGTCCTGCCGCCGGATGTGAACTTCGATGAGGTTGCGACCGCCAATCTCCAGCGTGCGCTGAACATGGTGTTCGATGGATGCGTCATCGATCGCGACTGCAGTGCGGCCTACCCTGATCTGCGCCGGCGTTTCGCGGATCTGATTGCGCGCGCCGACAACGACCCGCTCCCGCTGGGGCTGCACGCGGCGGGCCGTCCAACGGAGATCCGGGGTGCGGAAGTCGTGAGCGCCATATACGTGGCGCTGCATAGTCGGCAGATGATTCCGCACATTCCGCGCATCATCAGTTCCGCGGCAGATGGACACTATAAAGAGCTGACGCCGCTCGTGAGCAACAATCAGGGGGGCTCGTCCATGGCGTGGGGCCTGCGCTACTCCGTGTGGTGCGCGGACGAAGCCTCCTTCGAGCGCGCGGATCGGATTGCCGGGCAGGTCTCCCCGGACCTGGGGCTCGGCGGCATCGACGAGGGAACCGCATCCCCAGGCGAGTGTACCGCCTGGAACGTCGCGCCTGCGCCTGCGATCGAGAACGAACCCGTGAAGTCTGACGTGCCAGCGCTCATCTTCGCGGGCGAGTTCGACCCCGACACGCCGCCGGACTGGGGACGTCAGCTGCTCGAGACAATGCCGAACGCGGTGTACGTGGAGCTGCGCGGCGGCACGCACGGCGCGGGATTCTCGTCCTGCGGCGGGGAGATCACTATGGCATTTCTACGTCCGCCAGGCTCTCCCTTGCCCATCGAGTGCGCACTCGAGCTGCGCGGTGCAGACTTTGGTCTCAGCGCCCGGCCCCAGCGCTAACGACGTAAAGCCGGTGCCTTACCGCTGTACCGGGGAGACTCAGTCCGCCGTGAAAAGCCGTCTACGCGAGGTCGAGGAAGACGATGACCGAAGGGTTGCCGACGGGGGCGTAGTGGCCGGTGAAAGAGAGGGCGCCGGTCGCGCGATCCACGCGGAAGACGGTCATGGCGTCGGCGCGCTGGTTGCAGCAGTAGAGGAACCGGCCCGTCGGGTCGAAGGCGAAGCTGCGAGGATAGTCTCCGCGCGTCCATTCTTCGCCAACGAACGTCAGGCGGCCGTCGGAGCCGACGGAGAGGATCGCGATGCTGTCGTGCAGGCGGTTGCCCGCGTAGACGTACCGCCCGTCGGCGGACACCAGGATCTCGGAGCAGAAATTGGTGCCGGCAAAGCCGGGCGGCAGGGTGGAGATCGTCTGCCGCGCCGACAGGCGTCCCGACGCGGAGTCGTAGTCGAAGAGCACGACCGTGCTGCCTTCCTCCTGGATCGAATAGAACCAGCGGCCATTGGGGTGGAAATGGAAATGCCGGGGTCCGTCTCCGGGAGGAAGGGAGACCGAGCGTGGGTCGTTCGGGGCCAGCACGCCGTGCTGGTCGTTGAACCTCCAGATGAAGATCTTGTCCAGGCCCAGGTCCACGTGAAGCACGAAGCGCCCGGAGGGATCGGCCTGGATCATGTGGGCGTGGGTCCGATCGTGACCGCTGATGGCGAAGCTGCCCGGCGGGGCGTGGGTCGCCCGGGTGGGGCCGACGGTGCCGGCATCGACCTTGACGTCCGAAGCGTCGCCCAGCCGGCCGTCGGGAAGGATCGGGAGCACCGCCACCGAACCGCCAAAGTAGTTGGCCACCAGCAGGTGACGTCCGCCCGGATGCACGCTGACGTAGGTGGGGCCGGCGCCGCCGGAGCCCACCGTGTCAAGAAGCTCGAGGCTTCCATCGGCCCGATTGACGGCGAAGGCGCTGACGGTGCCCTGCTTGTCGTCGCCGACCCGATCGGTCTCATTGGCGGAATAGAGGCGGGTTCCGGTGGCATTGAGGGCGAGGCAACTCGGGCTCGTGCCCATTTCGACGATGCCGATCGACGTCATTGCCCCGGTGGTGCGATCGACCCGGAAGAGATGGATGCCGCGGCCATTCCCGGGAGGGAGATCCACCTGGGTCGGCAATGTGTCGCGAAGGGGAG
The DNA here is from genome assembly GCA_009377495.1 of Luteitalea sp. Lineage (GTDB taxonomy): Bacteria > Acidobacteriota > Vicinamibacteria > Vicinamibacterales > Vicinamibacteraceae > WHTT01. Next base: position 43,015 of record WHTZ01000045.1, on the reverse strand, counting down.
AGCTGAAGGTCCCGACATAGGCGGTGAGGGGCGCGGCGACTTCGCCCGGTTCCGTCCCGGGCAAGAAAGGCGACAGCAGGGGGGTCCCCGCCAGTGCGGTTGATGTCTTCAGGAATGAGCGCCGGGAGGGATTGCGTCGGGTCATGGGGCAGTCTGCATGGGAACGTGGTTCCAAGAGGCCGCCTTGACTTGCCAAGGCAGCGAATCCGGCGCAGGGGGCTTCGCAGCCGATGCGTCCGGCGACGAGAGATAGAATATCCACTACCGACTGTCAACGGCGACTGCCATGTTCATGAGCCGAGCCCAGGACTTCAATTACTACAACATCGGTACGCCGGATAGTGCCACCGTCAGCATCATCGACGACCCGGGGCGCGCCACGGTGGAGTAGCGGCGATGTCGTCGTCAGTCTGGATCAGTCGGGGCGTATTGGGTCTCGTCGCGCTGGCATCCGCCCTGTTCGTCGCACACTTCTGGGTAAACGTGCCCTTGGGCGACGAATGGGACATCGTTCCTCCGACCTGGTCATGGCTGAAGAGCGGCCTGCTCGACCTGCCTGCGCTCTTCGCTCAGCACAACGAGCACCGGCCCGCGGCTCCCCGCCTGTTCTACACGGCCCTCGCGTCGCTCACGAACTGGGACACACGAGCGGCCATGGCGGCGACGCAGGTGCTGCTGCTGCTGTCCGGCGTCGGTTACCTGGCACTGGCACGTGAAACGACACTGCGCAGTGGGCTCCGCTCAGTGGTGCCGCTGACGCTGGCGTTTCTGGCGCTCTACAGCCCCGCGCAACGGGAGAACACCCTCTGGGGCCTGCAGTTCATGATGTACGTGCCCGGCTTCTGCCTGCTGGTCGCGCTGTGGCTCGCCGAGACCCGCTTGAAGCCGGCATGGGTCGTGATCGGCTCGGTACTGCTCGCCATCATCGCGAGCTTCAGCGTGGTGACGGGGTTGCTTTGTTGGTTCCTGATGCCCTGGGCTTGGGCTCGATCGCGCCGCCATAACCTTGGGAGGTACTGGCCATGGGGACTGTGGCTGACGGCGGGCGCGGCGACCTTCTGGATATACTTCGCCGATTACGTCAAGCCAAGCTACCACCCCAGCGTGCTTGCCGCCCTTCGTACGCCCCTCGCGACACTGGACGGATTCCTGCTCTACCTCGGTAGCTCGTTTGCCGTCGGCGTTGACGCGCGCATCGTGACCGCTCGATGGAGCGGGATTGTACTGTGCGCGCTCTCGGTGGCGATGGCAGCCTGGTTCTTTCGAAACCGTCGCGACCGGGAGCTAATGGACCGTTCGGCGCCATGGATAGTTCTGGGTCTCTACGGTCTTGGTGCCGGATGGCTCATCCTCATCGGTCGGATTGGCTTTGGCGCGCCCTGGATGTTGGCCTCCCGTTACATCGCATTTTCGTCATGGGCCATAGTCGCTTGCATCATGCTCGTGTGGCTCTGGACAGAGCAACGGCGTCCGGCGGCGACGAACGTGCGCTGGGGCGCGTCGGCGCTTGCCGGAGGCTTCGTCGTGATGTACGGCTTGGCGTTGCCAGGCATCTGGACCGCCGCGACGTCGTATCGGATTCGCCTGCTCCAAGCAAAAGCTGCCCTGGTGTTCGCGGAGGTATCGGCCGCGGAGGACCCAGGCAACGACCTGGTGTATCCAAGCTGGGAGCGTGTGCGCGGAAATGTCGGCGACTGGCAACGCGCCGGTATCGTTCGTGAGTCACTGTCGAGGGTGACGTGGCTCGCTGCTGAACGATGCGAGGCGGGCGCGGTGACACGGTCACGGCCGCTCCCCGCCGCCATCTCGATGGAAGGCTGGGCGTATCTCCCGAAGCAACAGCGCGCAGCGGATGCCGTCGTCGTCACCACGGCGCACGACCGTCCACCGCGTCCCATCCTGGCTGTGACGCCGCGGAGCGAGGATACGGCGTCAGCTCACGGAGGTTGGTGGCAGGTGCGCGTGCCGCGTGCGCTGAAGGTGGACCACCTCGAGGTCTGGGCCTATGACGCCGAACGAGACCGAGCCTACAAGCTCTGCACCGAAGGAAGCACCAGCACCCGGCAGCCCGCACCCGGCGTTACCCATCCCGCTGCGGTGGGCTTCCCCTCCGCGCGACGAGCACGAGCTCTTCTCCAGATTCACGTGACACAAGGCAGAACGCCCACGCCGCTAGCGCGGATAGATACACTCCTACCCGTTCGGGACGGGACGGTGGTCGATACAGGTCGGCGACGCCGTCTGTCTGAATGCGGCGGCTTAGCATCCAGTTCGGCCCGGCGCCGCGAACGCTGGTGGTCAGCCGCTCGACGGTCAACTCCGTTTGCTCGACCAGGCGACGAAGCAGACCGGAGTGAAACATCATAATGTGCCGGGGCGGCTCCAGGGGAAACCAGCTCGAACCAAAGCGTTTGTGAGACGCGCTGGCCGTGTTCGGCGTCACCAGGACGAGTCGTCCGCCTGGTGCGAGAATTCGTGAGCATTCCCGGATGAAGCGCACGGGATCGAAAAGGTGTTCGAGCACGTGGCTCGCGACGACGGCATCGAACACCCCGGCGGCGTATCCCTGATCATCGATGGTTCCGCATCGCACCTCCAACCCGCGCGCCCGTGCCGCGGCCACCGCCGAGGGATCGAAGTCCACGCCCTCGACCCTCCAGCCGAGCTGCCGCAACAACATGAGGTGAGCCCCACTGCCGCACCCCACATCGAGTAGGCGGCCGCCTGGCCGGGCGGTGAGATGCATGACGCGAAAGTCACACCCCGCGCGCCGTAACGGAAGCCACGCCAGCGCGCGCCCAGTCAGTCGCTGCCATGCTCGGACCGTCGGGCTGTCGTACCCGAACGCGTGGGCGAAGTACCCTCGCTCGACGGCGAGGTAGAGGCGACGGACGAGCCCTTGCGGTGGATCATGGACGAGGTGCGTCGGGTACGCGCCGGCATAGGCCAAGGCGATTTCCTCTTCGATCGGTTGGGGATCGAGCCACAACAACCCGCAGGTCGTCTCCCTGCAGCGAACGAGGGACCACGCTTCGGGGCGTCCCAAGAGTCGGTCCCGAAGCCCATCGTAGAGTGGAGCTCCGCGCTCTCCGCAGAGCGGGCAGTGAGGTTGCGGCCGAGAGCGGAGTGCGCGTGACACAGGGGCAGTACCTCGAAGGCCTCCGGAGACTCTGCGTAATATACTGAACGGCTGACCATGTGTGGTCTCGTAGGCTTCTGGCAGCCCGCCGACGCTCCGGCCGACCAACTCGAGGGCACGGTGTGTGCCATGGCGCGCACCCTCGCGCATCGCGGTCCCGATGACGATGGTGTCTGGGTTGACGAGACTCGGGGCGTCGCGCTCGGGTTCCGACGTCTCGCCATTCTCGATTTGACGCCGACGGGACACCAGCCGATGGTCTCCAGCGACGGGCGCTACGTCATCGTCTTCAATGGTGAGATCTACAACTTTCGGGACCTTCGCGCGGAGCTCGAAGCGGAGGGCGTCCAGTTCCGTGGGACCTCCGATACCGAGGTGATGCTCGAAGGCGCACGCGTGTGGGGCGTCGACTCACTGTGGGGGCGGCTGTGGGGGATGTTCGCTGCGGCGCTCTGGGACCGCCGTGAGCGCTCTCTGTATCTCGTCAGGGATCGCCTGGGTAAGAAGCCGCTGTACTACGGGCACGCCGGTGGCGTGTTGCTGTTCGCGTCGGAGCTGAAGGCGCTGCGCGCTCACCGGGCATTCGATGCGCGCGTCGATCGAGCCGCGCTGGCGGCGTATCTCCGCTTTGCGTACGTGCCGACGCCGCGATCCATCTACCAGGGCATTTCCAAAGTGCCTCCCGGCGCCAGCCTGCGATTCGACGCCCCGCGCGCCGAGGCGCACGTGGAGCGGTATTGGGATGCACGCCAGGTCGTCGTGGCTGGCCGTGACGCGCGGCGGCAGCTCGCCGACAGCGACGCTGTCGGCGAATTGGACGCGTTGCTTCGCGATGCCGTCCGACGGCGGATGATTGCCGATGTCCCGCTTGGCGCCTTTCTCTCCGGCGGCCTCGACTCGACCACGGTGGTCGCGGCGATGCAGGCGGAGAGCAGTCGGCCCGTGAAGACATTCACGGTCGGGTTTGCGGTCGAGGGCTACAACGAGGCGGAGCACGCGAAAGCGGTGGCGAACCATCTCGGTACCGACCACACCGAGCTCTACGTATCGCCTCGAGAGGTGAGGGAGGTGATCCCGCGGCTCCCGCACATCTACGACGAGCCGTTCGCAGACCCGTCGCAGATGCCCACGTGTCTCATTGCCGCCTTGGCCAGACAGCACGTCACGGTCGCCCTCTCGGGTGATGGCGGTGACGAGCTGTTTGGCGGATACACACGGTACCAGTGGGCCCAGCGAGTCTGGCGCGCCGTCGGGTGGGCGCCCCGGTGGTCACGCCGTGCCGCTGCCGACCTCGTGACCCGGGCGAGTCCCAGGCAGTGGGACGTGTGGTATGGCGCGATCGAACCGTGGCTGCCGACGCACCTCCGCCAGAGCCACGCGTCCGAGAAGATGTACAAGCTCGCAAGCGTGGCCGATTGCGCCAGTCCGGATCAGATTTATTTGCGACTCGTGTCCCAATGGGAGCACCCCGACGCCGTGGTGCTCGGGGCCCCACAAGACGATGGGCTTCTCGCGAGCGCGGAGGCGGTGCAACTCGTCCCGAACTTCATCGAGCGCATGATGTGGCTCGATCTCGTCACCTATCTGCCAGACGACATCCTGGTCAAAGTGGACCGTGCCAGCATGGGAACAAGTCTCGAGGCGAGGGCCCCGCTGCTCGACCATCGGGTGGTCGAGTGGGTGTGGCGCCTGCCGCTCGGCTTCAAGATCCGGAGCGGCCAGAGCAAGTGGTTGCTTCGCCAAGTTCTTCAGCGATACGTGCAACCGGACCTCATCGACCGGCCCAAGATGGGCTTTGGCGTCCCGGTGGGCGCGTGGTTGCGGCAGGAGCTACGCGAGTGGGCGGAGGCGCTACTGGATGAGCGGCGGCTCGGTCGCGAGGGCTACTTCGATCCGACCGGGGTGCGGCGTGTGTGGCAGATGCATCTCTCCGGCCAGCGAAACGAGGAGCGCCGCCTGTGGGTCATCTTGATGTTTCAAGCATGGCTCGACGCGGGCGCGACACCTCCATGAATGCGGGCGGTCGAGACTGGTCGCTGGGGCACTCGGTGCCGCGCGCATCGAGCCTGACCCACGAGCATTTGGCGACGGTGGTTGCCACGGAAGCGGCCATGCGCGGGTTGGGCGCAACGGTGCGAGTGCTCGACGCCGGATGCGGCAGTGGGGCCATGCTCGCGTACATGGCTCGTGCGCTCCAGCAGATAGACCGCGACCGCGACTACGAGCTGTACGGGTTCGACATTACGGACCGCGGCGCTGAGGGGCACGGGTTTCACAGCGAGTCAGCCGCGTTGTTGTCGGCCGCCGACCCACGTGTGGATTGGACGGTGAGGATCTCGGCGATTCGGCAGTGCGATCCGTGGCCCTACCCTGACCAGAGCTTCGACGTGGTCGTGTCGAACCAGGTGCTCGAGCACGTCTTCGATCACCATCACTTCTTCGGGCAGCTCGCGCGCGTGCTGCGTGCCGGAGCGTTCTCTGCACATCTCTTCCCGTTGAAGCACTATGTCTACGAGGGCCACCTCTTCATTCCGTACGTCCACCGCGTCAAGGAGCACGATCTGCTGCGCTGGTACATCAAGTGGCTGAGTCGGCTCGGCTTTGGCAACTATCGACAGCACCGGCGCGAGCGCGACGTGAGCCTCGACGACTTTTCGGAGCGGCACGCCGACTACATGCACCACTTCACGAATTACCTGAGCACTCGAGAGGTTATGCACCTAGCGAAGATGCACGGCCTTCGTGCGTCTTTCCGATACACACCCGACTTCTACGGACGCAAGGTGCGAGATCTCCTCGGCCGGCCTCCCAAGTGGCGGTACCATCGAGCGGCGGCCCCCTGGCAGCGGTTCAGCACAGCCGTGCTCAAGTACGCGAACGGCATCAGCTTGTTCCTGGAGAACCAGGAGCGCTATTCGGCAGGCGTGCCGGGACGAGGTTGAGGCGCACTGACGTGAGGAGACCCGCAACCAGCGCCGATGAGGAACACGCGACGGCAGATGCCGCGGCCGCTCACGGAACGCGGCGGCGCCTCCTCATCGTGGTCAATGTCGACTGGTTCTTCTGGTCGCATCGGCTAGTCTTGGCGAAGGCTGCGATGGAACGAGGGTACGACGTCACGGTGGCAACGGGCGTCGAAGCAGGGCTTGCCTCTCGCATCGAGGCCGAGGGGCTGCGGTTCGTGCCCCTCGTCGTGGGACGCGGCACGTTCAGTCCGGGTGCAGATATCCGCTTGCTGTTCCAACTCCGGCGTTTGTACCGAGCGGCGAAGCCTGACATCGTGCATCACATTACGCTCAAGCCGGTCTTGTTCGGATCGCTGGCGGCGGCGTCGGTTGGGTGCCCGCGCGTGATCAATGCGCTGACCGGCCTTGGAACGGTGTTTTCGGGTCGGCCCGGTTTGGGTGCGTCTCTGCGAGCTTCGATGGTCCGATTCGGCTTGCGCCGAGCATTTCGCGCATCGCGCGCGGTGGCCCTCTTGCAAAACCCCGAAGATCTCGATGAGCTGGTCGCCACCGGGGTTGTGGAGCGTCGCCAGACGCATCTCATTCGCGGCTCCGGCGTGGACGTCGAGCGGTTTCGTCCCGGCGGCTCTCGGAATTCTCCTCCAATAGTCGTCATGGCTTCGCGCCTGATAGGAGACAAAGGTGTAAGAGTCTTCGTCGATGCCGCTCGCTTGGTTCGCGCGAGGGGCCTGGCCGCGAGGTTCGTTCTCGTCGGCGCGCCTGATGGTGGCAACCCCACAGCGATTCCCGTCTCCCAGCTTCGTTCATGGGAAGACGAGGGCGTCGTCGAGTGGTGGGGACGGCGCGAGGATATGCCAGACGTCCTCCGCCGTGCCACGGTCGTCGTCTTGCCCACCACGTACCGTGAGGGCGTGCCAAAAATCCTGCTGGAGGCGGCGGCGACGGGGTGCCCGCTGGTGGCCACCGACGTGGCCGGCTGTCGTGAGATCTGCCGCGACGGAGAAACCGGGCTGCTGGTCCACCCGTATGACGCCGACGCGACGGCGGAAGCCATCGCTCGCCTGCTCCAAGAACCGGAGTTGCGCGCGCGCCTGGGCCGGGCCGGGCGTGCGCTCGTGGAGATGGAATTCTCGGAGGCGCAGGTGCTTCGGGATACGCTCGGCCTCTACGAGTCGTTGTGGTCTGGCGTGGCGTCGAAGGCATGAAGGTCGTTCACCTGATTACTGCGCTCGACGTGGGTGGCGCCCAAAGGGCGCTCTGTCGAATCGTTCCACGCATGAGCGGTCGGTTCGAGTCGCACGTGATCTCGATGCTTGGCGGCGGCCCCATGGCCGAGGAGTTGGCGAGCGCCGGTATTCCGGTCGTCAGCCTCGACATGCAGCCCGGATACGCGACGCCCTCCGCCTTGTGGCGCTGCATTCAGGAATTGCGGACGCTCGAGCCAGACGTGCTGCAAACCTGGATGTATCACGCCGATCTGCTGGGACTCGTTGCCGGAACGGTCGCGCGGGTGCCGCGGATCGTGTGGAACATTCGGGCGGCCGATATGGACCTCACGCGTTATCGGCGGCTGTCGTCGCTGACTCGCCGACTCTGTGGGTGGATGTCCGCATCTCCGGCGGCCATCGTGGTGAACTCACAGGCCGGTCGTCGGGCTCATCAGACGCTCGGCTTCCACCCCCGAGAGTGGGTCCTGATTCCCAACGGCATCGATCCGGAAGAGTTTCGACCGTGGCTCGCAGATGGCGCCGCCGTCAGGGAAGAGCTGGGTTGTGCCGAGACGACGATCGTCATCGGCTTGGTCGCGCGCTTCGATCCCATGAAGGGCCATGACACATTTCTGCGTGCCGCGGCACGCCTGGCACAGACGCACGAGGATGTGCACTTTGTGTGTATTGGTGAAGGCGCGACGCCCGACAACCCGCCATTTGCCCAGCTCGTCACGCGAGAAGCGCCAGGTGTTCGCTTGACCTGCCTTGGCCCTCGAAAGGACGTCAACCGGCTCCTGTCGGGTGTGGACGTCGCCACCTGTTCATCGGTCAGCGAGGGCTTTCCCAACGTCGTGCTCGAGTACATGGCATGTGGGGTACCGAGCGTTGTCTCCGACGTCGGGGATGCGGCGGCGATTGTGGGACCGGCGGGGATGGTCGTGCCGGCGGGCTCCCCCGAACGCTTGGCCGATGCGTGGCGCCAGGTGATCGAGCTCGGGCAGATGGGACGACGGGCGCTTGGGCAGGCCGCCAGAGCGCGAGTCCTCGAGCGCTTTACTCTGGATAAGGTGATTCTGCAGTATGAAGCGTTGTACACGCGCTTGGTCGCGGAATCAGCCAACTGAGGCTACAATACGACCGACGTCGCTGATTGGTTCGCGCAAGATGTTGAGACCACAACCGGGAGTCGGCTCTGACTCCGAGTCGCCCTCGCACCCTCCTGACGACGCCCGCACCCAAGCGACTCACCGGCCCGCTTCCGCGGAGGACGAGCATCAACTCTTCGAGTACATGCGGCTCCTGTGGGGTCGGCGCCTGCTTCTTGCCCTCCTGACACTCGTGGGTGGAGCGGCGGGGCTCGCGGTTGGCCTGCTCGCAACGCGCACTTACGAAGCGCAGCTCATCCTCGGTGTGATCCAATCCAAGCTCGATCAGGAGGGGCAGGATCAGCCGGCCGAGGTGCTGCTCGGCAACTTCAGGTCGATCCTCACGAGCCAAGCAATCGCCCGGTCGATCGTGACGGATTTCCGCCTCGACCAGCCACCGTATGGGTTGACCGCGGCGCAGTTTCTTCTGCGAGCGGTCACCGTTGAGAACATTCCAACGACGACACTTCTCGATCTGCGTGTCCACCTCGCCGATCCGGATCTCGCAGCGAAGGTCGCAAACGGCATGGCCGCACGCTCCGTCGAGCTCTCGAAAGGGTTGACGGTGGAAGAGGCCGTCCAGGTTCGTGACGGCATTGCGGCTCAGGTCGACGAGTCGCGTCAGAACCTCGACGAGATTGCGCAGCAGTTGGAGGAGGCGAAGAAGAAGGCGCAGGTCGAGCTCCTGGAGAAGGACATCGAGACCATGCTCGACCAGCGGTCCGATCTCCGCGACATCATTGTGGAAATCGCTGGTGAGCGCGCGGGCCTTGGGCGGGCGGAGGAAGAATTGACAAAGCGTGATCGCGTTCAGACCTTGAACCGATCGATTGACGCTGATCCCACGCTTGCCGAGGCGTCGAGAAGCGCCGGCGTCGCCAACATCCTTGGATTGACGCTCAAGGACGAAGAAGTGAATCCGACCTACGAGATACTGGATGAGGAAGTGGCGCTCTCGCGGGCTCGTCTGACAGGTCTCGAACAGCAACAGGCACAACTGGCCAAGTCGCAGAATCTCGACGAGTCGAGCTTACCTCTCCTGTCCAGGTTGTACGAGTCACAGCGTCGGATAGCCCGTCTCGAGACCGACCTCGAGATTGCGCGCCAAGTCTACGTCGACGTGGCGACGCGTTACGAGCAGGCGCGCGTGCAGGTAGCCAGCCGGAGCGCCCAGCTGCTCGTCGTCGACGAGGCCACGCCCCCGAGCATCCCGGTGTCCAGACATTTGCTCCGCAATCTCGTGCTTGGCGCCGTGGCGGGCCTGCTGCTCGCGATGGTCTACGTCTTGATGTCCCAAGCCATTACTGCGCTTCGCCAAGAGTAGGGGCGAGGGGCAAGGTGCGAGGGGCCAGCAGGAATCAGGGACGCAGGGATCAGGGCTGCCTTACAGGGGTGCGCGCTCGGCGGCGCGTACTGTTCGACGAAGCTTCTACCAGCGCTGATCCCTGAGGAGCTGATCCCTGAAGCCTGAGACAGCCCTTGGACCTCGCCCCTTGCCCCTCGCACCTGTCTTAACTCATGGATCCCTCGCGTGCCGCCCGCGTAACCGTCATTCTCGCCGCGCTCTTTGCGCTGTTTTTCCCTTCGTCTATCGCAGGCGTAATCTCACTGCCGTTGGAGCGCGCCGCGATCATCCTCAACGTCGTGGCATTCGCGGCTCTGCTTCTCCTCGGGAGGTGTTACGGAAGCCGACTGCAAGCCATCGTGGGCCTGGCCGTGATCGCGTGGCTGTCGGCGTTGACGTTGTTGTCTCCGCAGACCCGGTTGGCTCCTGGCCTCGTCGCGACGTTCATTGGCCTCGCGCTCATGCTGGCGACCAACGCGAGAGGCGTGACGTATCCGCAGGGCACGAAACGAACGCTGGCGTGCATCAATGTCTTCGCATTTACGGTAGGAACGGCCCTATTCTTCAACGTGCAGTGGGCCGATCAGCTCATCAGGACGTACTACTCGGCGTTCTACCCGGGACTCCTCGTATCGATGCTCGACTGGTACGACAAACCGGTCCTGACCTTCGCCACGCACTCGGTGGCGGGATTTTTCTACTATCTCTTCTTCTATCTGAACTTCAGAGCCTATGTCGTGACGGGCAGCCGTGCGGGCCTTGCCGCGGCGATCGGCCACATTGCGCTGGGCCTCGCTCTTCGGTCCACAACCGGATGGATCCTGATGACGTTGGCAGCCGCGCAACTGGCCGTGGCCCTCTGGCGGCGTCATGGTCGCCAGCTTGCCTGGGTGCCGTTGCTGGCGCCGGCGCTGATGGTGGGCGTGGTCGTGCTCGAGATGGAGAGGCTCGCTGCGTCTATCGAGCCTGTCCGCGAGGTCCTCATTGGGACGGAGGTGAGTGGCTTGTTGGCCCGTTATTCGGAACGGGGAATGCTGGGCGGGAATCTCCGGTATCTCCGCGATTCGCCGTTCTCTCCGCTTGGCTTCAACTATGGCTTGGATCAGGACCTGTTTTACGGCGATTCAGGATTGATCCAGTTGATGCTGAGAGGGTCTCTTCCACTCGTGCTGTTGGTATACGGTGGACTTTACGGCTTTCTGAGAGCCAATCTTCGGAGCCAGAGTGATGTTCGCTGGCTCTACTTGGTGATTCTCGCGTTCGAAGTTGGGTACGTCCCGTTGTTCCGCTTCAGGTTCACGTCCTTTCTCCCATTCATGATCGTCTACCTCAACGATCTTGCGACGGTTCGAGCGGCGGCATCTCGGCCGCATGACCATGCTTAGGGTGACGGCATTCACGGGTGGACGGAACGTCCCGTCGGCACGGTTTCGAGTGCGCCAGTACATCGAAACGTTACGTCTCCATGGGGTCGACGTGGCCGAGCGATTCACACGATTCGGCCGCTATCCTCCCGTGCGTCGCTGGCCGCGTCCACTGTGGGCGGTGGGCTCGATGGTCAGCCGCGTTCCAGGGCTGGCGGCTTCCCGCGCGAGTGACGTGACGCTGCTTCAGCGGGAACTGCTGTCCACCTTCGTCACGTTGGAGCCGTTGACGAAGCGGCCGCGTGTGCTCGACGTCGATGATGCGATTTGGCTCCACCGCGGTGGGCGGTGCGCCCGCCGACTCGCGGCCATGTCCGAACGCGTCGTCTGTGGAAACGATTATCTAGCCGAGCACTTCGGCCAATGGAACGCTCACGTCGAGATTCTCCCGACCGCCGTTGACACGGACGTGTTCACGCCAGGGGCGCCGGGGCCGACACATCCCATGCGCGTCGGATGGGTTGGCCAGAGCGCGAATCTCGCGCACCTCGACCTCTGCGCTCCGGCGCTGGAAGCCGTGCTTCGCCGCCATCCCGGCGCGGAGCTCTGGGTCGTCTGTGACCGGCCACCTACGTCGACGAGCCTCCGGCGCGTGCCGCTCAGATTCGTGCCGTGGTCGCCCGAGGTGGAGCGTGAAGTTCTCCAGTCGCTCACTGTTGGCATCATGCCTTTGCACGATTCGCCGTGGACACGCGGGAAGTGTAGTTTCAAGATGCTCTTGTACATGTCTTGCGGTGTGCCGGTCGTGGTCTCACCGGTTGGGATGAACAGCGACGTCCTCAGCCGCGGTGACGTGGGTTTCGGCGCAACCTCCGTTGCCGACTGGGAAGATGCGCTGGAGACACTGCTGACCGATCGCACCGCCGCTGCAGAAATGGGCCGGAAGGGTCGGCGCGTGGTTGAAGAGGAATTCAGCGTCCGTGCCCTGTCTCCCCGCTTGGCGCGAATACTCAAAAGCGCCGCAGGGTTGCCATCAGAGGCATGAGGGGTCTTCACCTCAGGTTGCCGGTGCCGCGGCCACGGGTATCATGCTGGGGCTGCGAAGATCGCCGGCATGTGAGATGCTATACACGCGCTTAGTACTGCGTTGAATCGAGTAGCGAATGCGCAAGGGAAACATCGCCGGTCGGACTCGTATCCAAGAGGGAACAGCCTTGCCTCGTACAGTCGACGCAACCACCGCCGCTCGCATCACCCCCCATTGTGCATTGAGCATTGGGCATTGGACATTGATTCTGGCAGGCATCATCCTTGCCGTGAGCCCGCGGGCGCTCTTCGCCCAGGCGCATACAGAAGACATCTCAGCCAGCGGGAAGACCTATACCGTTAGCCCGGGAGGCACGGGAGAACCGATCAATACCTCCGTCAGCATCCGCAATGCCGGCACGACCGCCGTTGTCAATCCGAAGATCGTCATTGGAGGAAAGGATTGGTCGAGCGCGGACCACATCCTGGCGAGCATCCTGACACCGGAGATGTCGCCCGAGCAGAAGGCACGAGCCATTTGGCAGTTTGCACGGAGCAACCGCTACCACTATGCGCCGCCAACGCAGGGGTACGATGGCGACGATCCGGTCAAGCTGTTCAACGCGTACGGATATGGGCTGTGCAACAACGTCATGGGTGCACAGGCGGTCCTCTACGAGCGGGCTGGCCTTCCGTTCCGGCAACGCCACCTTGGCGCCGCTGAGCATAGCGTCGTCGAGGTGTATTACGACGATTTGTGGCACGTCTTGGACGCTGACCGCGACGGTCTGTACCTGCAGTGGGACAACCGGACGATCGCAGGGGTCGATGATCTCATTGCCGATCCTGCGCTCGTTGCCCGTGCAGGACCTGCGCACGCCGATCTGGTAGACATTTACGGGCGGGCACGGCCCGGTGGCTGGTCCACATATGGCGCGGCAGGCCACACGATGGACCTGACGCTTCGGCCTGGCGAGGAATTGACGCTCAACTGGAAATCCTCTTCAGGCCGCTATCACGACGACACAACCTTCAACAGAGCACCGCCACCAGTCCTTGGCGACGGACAACTGACGAGCCCGTTGTTACCTTCACAGCCCAACGCTCGTCAGTGGTTGGTGCGCGATTCGTGGATTCGGATGAGTGGCGACGATGGCCGTGACTTGGCTCTGAGCCCATCGCTCATTGGTGTGACCGGAGAGTTGGTCTATCGAGTCTCGAGCCCATATCCAATTGTTGGTACGCGCTTCGAGGGCGATTTCTACCGCGCCGGCGAGAACGATCTCATCGAGGTGTCGGCCATCCCGGACGTGCAGTCGGTTCATTTGGACTGGCTCGATCTCGCGTCCGGTTGGTATGACATCGCGGGCCTCAACACTGAAGCCGACGGTTTGGTCTCGATGTGGGACGACGGCAATAGACCAGCGCTTCATCCCGCCGCCGCCGGCACGACGTCCACGTTGACCTATAGGATGCGACGCAGTGAGGGGGACGAGCCGACGCTCATCGGTGGGGACTTCGTTCGCCAGGGTCCCGAGGACGTCCTCGAGCTCGCGGTATCGACGGATGGAACGTTCTGGACGGTTGTCTGGCAAGCGACGAGCGACCAGGTCGGCTTGTTCACACATCAAGTCGATATCACTAACCGGATTCGTCTCTTCGACAACTTTTTCGTGCAGTTTCGCTTCCGATCCAGCGGGGAGAGTTGGAACACTGGCTTGGAAGCGCTGACGCTGGAAGGTATCGAGCCGTACGAGTACCAAGTCATCTGGTCGACAGAAGGTGCGGACGCCGCGGACACAACGGGCCATTTCTCGACATCACTGGACTTCACGGATGCGATCGTGCCGCAGGGGCATCCGCCTGTTTATCAGTACTTGATCAAGATTCGACTGTACTCGCTCACTGGGTTCATGAATGTTGGCCTGGATGACTTCGAGGCCATCACGACCGTTCAAGTCAACCCACTGTCCTTGCCAGGCGTGACCCTGGACCCAATCGAGGTCACCTACTCGGATCAGACCGAGGGGCCGCATCAGGTCGAAGTCACCCACCGCTGGGAGGAACGGAATGGTCCTCGGCCGCCACCCGCCCCCGCCGCGCCGGTCTCGCCCGGTCAGGGGGGCTCGCTGGTGTGGGGCGACGAGATGACTTTTCGGTGGCAGCGCTCCGTGGATCCAGATGATGAGCCGATCTTCCTCTACGACGTCCAGATTTGCGACCGTGCAAGCTGCATCTCACCGCTGAGCAGTATCTTCGACCTCTACGTTCACAGCACCGACGTCGGTGCGGACGGGAGGCTTGGAACCGCGGACGATGGGCCCGTGATTGACGCCGAACCGGCGTGGACGATGCCATTTGGTGAATGGCTCATTCCGGGCGAAACATACTATTGGCGCGTGCGCGCCAGGGATCGGTTGCTTCAATCGAGTCCGTGGAGCGAACCGTGGCCGTTCGAGGTTGGGCCCGTTCCGCCGGGCACGCCCGGGCCGACGATCACGCTCTCGGGAATATCGACGGGAAGCCCGATAGAGGTGACGTCGCCGTTTGTGGACCTCTCCGGGCAAGCAGATCCGGGAGCCGCGGCGGTCGCATCCGTCGCGTGGCGAACGGATAGTGGCGCGAGCGGAACCGCTGAAGGCATTGCGAGCTGGTCCGTCGCGAACGTGCCGCTTCGCGCTGGACGGAACGTGATCACAGTCACGGCTACGGACGTAGGCGGGCAGTCATCGAGCGAAGACATCGTCTTCACGTTGCCCCGTATCGACTACATCTTGGCAGAGGGCTCGACCGGGACCTTCTTCGACCTGGATGTTGCCGTGGCGAATCCAAACGGCGAACCAGCGCCAGTGACGTTCGAGTTTCTGAGAGAGGATGGGGAAACCGTTACTCAGACCGACGTGCTTGCGCCTATGTCGCAGCGCACGGTTCGAGTCGACGATATACCTGGCCTCGAATCGACGGCGGTCTCGACCATCGTGACCTCCACCGAGGCGTTGCCACTTGTCGTCGAGCGCACGATGTTCTGGGATGGGGAACGGTACGGTGGACACAGCACGGAGGCGGTAAATAGCGCCGAGACGCGATGGTGGTTCGCAGAGGGGTTTCAGGGGGTGTTCGACTGCTTTCTCTTGCTGGTCAACGGCAACAGCAGCGCGGCGTCCGTGACGCTCTCGTTCCTCACCGACAGTGGGGAGGTCGTGACACATGAGGTCAGGCTCGCGCCATTGGCGCGGCGCACCATCTACGCCGGGGACATCCCTGAGCTGATCGGCCGGTCGTTCTCCATCGAGGTGGCATCGGACGCGCCCATTGTGGCGGAGCGTGCGATGTACTTCGGTGGTGATCGGTTCTGGGACGGCGGCCACGCGAGTCTTGGGACCAGCGCGCCCGAGCGCCGTTGGTTCTTTGCGGAAGGCGCGACAGGGTCGTTCTTCAACACGTTCCTTCTCGTGGGCAACCCTAGCGCCAGCGCAGCGAACATTCACGTGACGTATCTCCTGCCCTCGGGTCAGCAGATTGGGAAGGATCATCAGGTCGCCGCGCGGGGCCGCCTCACCCTCAACCTCGAGCTCGAGGATCCTGCGTTGGCGGATACCGCGGTCTCGGCGATCGTCGAATCGGATCAGCCCATCATTGCTGAGCGTGCCATGTACTGGGGCAGTGACTGGCGAGAAGGCCACGATTCGCTCGGTGTATCGGCGTCTGGCCTCCGATGGGGACTGGCCGACGGACGCGTCGGCACCGACGTGGACTACGAGACCTTCATTCTCGTGGCCAACCCAGACGAGCAGCGGGTGTCCGAGGTGGCGGTCTCGTTTCTCACGGGCGATGGTGAGACGGTTCAGCGCACGTACGACGTGCCCCCGAAAACGCGCTTCAGCATCCCCGTAGGGACCTTCGTGCCAGAGCTCGAGGGGAAAGCGTTCGGCGCGACGATCGAGAGCGTGAACGGCGTGCCTATTTTCGTCGAGCGCGCGATGTACTGGTCGGCCTCGGCGGCGTGGGACGGCGGAAGTGCCCTTCCGGCAACGCGGTTGCCAGAGTGAACGACAGGTGCGAGGGGCAAGGTGCGAGGTCTAAGGGCTGTCTCAGGTCCTAGGGACAAGGTCTCAAGGGACGAGGGATCGTAGGAGCTTCTTCGAGCCGTACGCGCCGAACTGGAGACCCACGACCAAGCTGACGATGAGAATGGGCACCGTCGGAATGGCATATCGCCAGATGTAATGGGTCATCAGAGCGTGGAAAGCTATACTGCCAAGCGTTGGCAAGACAAAGATCAGGAGATTCGCTCGCCGCTTGGCCAGCGCCACAATCGGCATGGCCAGCGTCATGGCGAAGCCGAGCAAGTTGGCGATGGCGGCGAATGATGAATTCAAGTGGTTGAAGCACCATATCCCTCGCCACATGAAGGGGATGCTCATGACCACGTGCCGAGGCAGATCGGCGCGAATGAGGGCGAGCGCCTTCTTCTTGAGCCCAAGTCCTGCACATCGGTACGGGTCTGGGTCGCCTGCATCTCGACACTGCCATCGTAGTACATTGATATTCGCGACCATTCTCGCGTAGTAGCTGACAGCAGCCGTCGGATCGCCCCTGTTAACCGCTTCCTGATCGCCAGGCTGAAAGCGAACGAGCCTCTGCAGTCGACCGCCAGGCTGGAGATCCCGGGGGGAGAACCCCATGAGAGGCCCGAGCCACGCCCGCACGGGCGACGGTGAGTACACGTAGAAAGCACCTACGAACTCGTCACGGGTCATCTGGTCTTTGTACGCCCGAACGAGCAGCACCTCACCAGCTCGTTGAGTTATCTCGAAGTCGCCAAAATGCCTATAATTTCTAATCATCCAAGGTAATACGACGACGCCAGCCACGAGCACAAAGGTACCCAGCAATCCCAGCGATCGCAGGCCTCCGCGAGAGAGCACCATGACTCCCACGGTGAGCACAATGCCTGCAGAAATATAGACAAAGGACGCTTTGGTCAGGCACAGGAGCCCCAGCAACAAACCAGCCATCGCAAAGGAACGCCAGCGTGGTCGATCGACGGCAGACACCAACGCGAGCGATGTAGTCATCAAGAGGGTGGCGGCCAGAAGCTCAGGACTTAGAGAGTTGTAATAGAACCTACTAAAGCAAAGAAAGTAAAAGACGGAAAACAGGGCCATGAATGCCATGGTGACCGAGCCTGTTAGCCGTCGGCACAGCAGCCATGTGGTGACGAGAGTGGTAAAAATCCAGATGAGATTGAAGCGTTTGACGATCTTCAGGTTGTTCGGAGAGAGAGCCTCTGCCGGCGATGGGTATTCGGTAAAGCCAGGTGCGGATTTCAGATAGAAGGCGAGTGCAATAGCCGGTAAGGGCTCACGGCGGTCCGTCGGCCTCGGATAGGGTATTCTCTCATCTGCGAGAGATATAACGCCGCGTCTGTAGAGGTTATAACCCATCTTGAAGTTGTCATAGTCATCACGCTCGAACGGTCTGTCGGATTGCTTCGCTCCTAGCCAGAGACACAGAGCCATGGCCAGAAGGAGCATGGCAATGATGGCCGCATGACTGACTAAACGTGGGAGTAAGGCTTGCTTCATCGTCATGGCCGTGGGCATGGTGAAGGGCCGGTTCTCGCCAGAGGCTGGTCTGCCCAGCGTGGAAGACGAGCGAGACACACGGCCAGCCATGCCAGCCACAGGCCAAGCAGTCCCAACATGAACGCGCTGTTACGCAGTAGAGCCGGGCGAGCGATGAACGGCAGAACCCGCGCTGGGTCGGCTCCGGTGCCCGACGTGCCCTGCACGAAGATTCCTGACATGCGGTAGCTGTCTGGGAACTGCTCGTAATAGTAAGGAACCACGACGACCAGCATCGCCGTCACGGCATACGTGGCAAGAAGCCAGCCGATGAGCAGGCTGAGGCGTCCCGGTTCCCGCGAGAGCGTGGACCACCCGGCCGTCAATCCCACGGCAAACACGCTCATCATGGGGAACAGCCACCGCCCTTGGAAGAGGTCGTCGGTGTCACGCACGACCTGGCGCACGGCTGGCTGCAGGAGCAGCACCGCACACCCGACCAGAAGCAAAGCCAAGCGCGCACGTGATTTGGCGGCCTCTTCGGCCGATGAGGCGTGCGACCAGCCCGCAACGAAGAGCATGGCGCCCGCGACCAGGGTAAGCACGAGGATCACGCGCATGATGCCCTGTGGCATGAGGACAACCGTGGCGCCAAAGTTGCCCAGGTTGCCCCAGAACGAATGAAAGAGGCTTGGGACCTGCCGCCATGCTGTCGTCACAACCGCGAAGCTCGCCGCTGGCACCCGGGATACGGAAAGCGTGTCCCCCTGAATCACCTGGTACGGCGAGGCAATTGCTGAAGCCGCGTGAGGAACGATGAGCAGCGCCACCACGCCCGCTGCGAAGCATGCCGGGAGCGCCACGAGCCAGGGATCGGACCGTATCGTCGTGAGCGGATCGCTTGCCTTGGTCTTCACGCGCACGATCAGTCGGAGCACCAAGGCCAGCGGGAGCAATGCCGCCAGGAAGAAGGCGGTGTCCTTGAGCGCGATCGCGACGGCCGCTGTCAGCACGGCATACGCGGGTTCCATCCCGTGCGCGGTGCCGTCGGCGATGCGAATTGCGAGCCACACGGCGACCATCGCGGCGGCGTTTGCCCAGGCATCGGGCGTGACACCGGACGCGTACTTCACGAACACGGGATGGAGAGCCACGAAGAGCGGCGCGCAGAGCAGCACCGTGCGGTTCCGCGGCGTGAGCTGCCGGGCCAAGAGCCAGGTGGCCAGCACCGCGGCTGGCAGTGACAACGCGAAGAAGAGGCGCAGCACGGTGGCGCTGGCCGGCAACGGCACGATGTGACTGATCGCGATGAACGCCACCGCCCCGCTGTAGCGGAACAGCGCCTTTCCCGTGGGCGTGTCGTAGACCAAGGCATCCGCGTGCAGCAATCGCGCCCGTGCAGGATCTCCTGGCTGTCTGGCCACCAGCCTGGCCGCTTGGCTCTGCACCCCACTAAAGTAGACCAGCTCGTCCGAGACCTGGAACATCGGGCGAATCAACGCCATGGTGACGCCGTGCAACAGCGCCAAGATCATGAAGGCGGGGATTGGATGACGAGACATGGGGCGACGTTCGGTTGAGGCACCGGGCAGACTATACCGCACGCGGTTGTTGGTTGCCC
The DNA here is from genome assembly GCA_009377495.1 of Luteitalea sp. Classification (GTDB taxonomy): domain Bacteria; phylum Acidobacteriota; class Vicinamibacteria; order Vicinamibacterales; family Vicinamibacteraceae; genus WHTT01. Next base: position 23,631 of record WHTZ01000045.1, on the reverse strand, counting down.
GAGCTAGAATCGTGGCAGGTCTCGGGCCTATGGAAACTCAGCCCACACCGGCGTGCTGTGTCTGCGGCACACCGGGCGTGCTCGCGTACGCGAATCTGGACGATGCGCTGTTTGGCGCAGATGGACGCTGGAGCTTGCGGCGTTGCCCCAACCCTGACTGCGGCATGATGTGGCTCGATCCCATGCCGACGCCCCGCGACATTGGGCAAGCGTATGCACGCTACTACACACACGGCGATCGCAACGGCGAGCCGGATGCCTCGATCGCCAGGCGCGCGTTTCGCCTGGGTTATCAACTCGTCTTCACGCCTCTGGTCGCCACGCTCACGGGTGCGCGTCGCGAGCGTCGTCGGCTCGAGCTGCTGGACCTGGGCGGTGGGAAGGGGCGGTTGCTCGATGTGGGATGTGGCGATGGACGCGGCCTCGCGCGTCTCCGGCAATACGGGTGGGAGGTTCACGGCCTCGATGTGGATCCGGTGTCGGTGCGGGTGGCGCGGGAGCGACACGGGTTGGACGTCCATCTCGGCCCCCTCGAGACCGCGCCATACGAGACGGACAGCTTCGACGCCATTATGAGCAGCCACGTCATCGAGCACGTCCACGAGCCGCTTGCCGTCCTCCGTCAGATACGCGGCCTGCTCAAGCGCGGCGGTCGGTTTGTCGCGGTCACGCCCAACGTCATGAGCCTCGGCCACGTCCGCTACGGCGAGCACTGGCGCGGCCTGGAGCCGCCACGCCATCTGCACGTGTTCTCGCCCGCTTCCCTCGGGGCGCTCGCGCGAGCCGCGGCCTTTTCGCACGTCGACGTCCGGACGACACCGGCACGAGCGCAGTCGATGGCTCGCATGAGCCGCCACATCGCAGACCATCGCGCACGCCGCGTCCTCGGTTGGACCGACCGCCTCGTGCGTGAGCTCGAGAGCGTTCGCTTTCAACACGAAGCGCTTCGGGCTCACGGCCGCGATCCGCAGTCGGGCGAGGAATGCGTGCTGCGGGCCACCAAGTAGGGCGCGGCTTGCGCCTTCGCATAGAGCCACGGCTAACCTTATGACAGAGCGCATTGGTGCCGTCGTTGTGACCTATCATGCGCCTCCTGCGTCCGAGGCGACGATCGAAGCCGTCTCCTCCCAGGTGGAGCGCCTGGTCGTGGTTGATAATGGATCCGATCCCACCGAGCAGGCGTGGCTGCGCGCGACCGCCGCACGATACGGGGCCCAGGTCATCGCGAACGCCACCAACCGCGGCATCGCCGCGGCCCTCAACCAAGGTGTCTGCCGGCTAGCCGACGAGGGCTTCGCGTGGGTCCTATTGTTCGATCAGGACTCACGCCCCGTGACCGATCTTGTCGAACGGTTGTTGGGCGCGCGCGCGAGTGCGCCCGAGAGCGATCGGCCCGCGCTGGTGGGCGCCAACTTCTTCGATCCGGGCAAGGGTGAGGTGCAGGATCCGGCTGCGCTCGCGGGCTCGGAGCCGCTGCGCCGCGTGGAGAGCGTGATCACGTCGGGCACCTTGCTTTCCACAGAGGCGTATCGGCTGGTCGGTCCGTTCCGCGAAGACTTCTTCATCGACTACGTGGATCTCGAGTACTGTTTTCGCTTGAGGAGGCACGGGTACGGCGTGGCGATCAGCCGCGACGTGCTCATGACGCACACCCTGGGCGCGTATCGCACGCGCTGGTTGTGGCGGGTGCCAGTCAGAACGTCCAATCACGCTGCCGTGCGGCACTACTTCATCACCAGAAACCACCTGCTCGTCTTTCGCCAGCAGCTCTGGGCTCAACCGCGATGGGCCCTGGTCTCGCTCTGCAACCGCGTGCGCATCATGGGACTCACGTTGCTCCTCGAGCCCGAGCGCCGGCGCAAGCTTGGCTATATCGCTGCCGGCGTGTTGGACGCGATCCGCGCCCGGACCGACCGCAATCCGCTCGTCGACGCCGTCGGACCAGTCGAGGTGTCAGGGGCCAGAGGTCAGGGGTCAGGGTGGTGCTAGTACGACGGTACGTGCGCAACGCGGGGGCGAACGTCGCGCGCGTGGTCGCCTCGACGCTCGTCGCGCTGTTGCTGCCGCCTATCTTGATCGGGGCCTTGCCGCGATCTAGCTATAACACCTGGTTGCTGGTCCTGCAGCTTGCCGCCTATGTAGGGTACCTCGAGCTGGGCGTGCAGAGCGCGATGAGCCGCTTCATCGCGCACGGGGCCGAGCTCGATCGCATCGAGGATCAGAGCCGCGCGATCAGTAGCGCGCTGTTCCTCATGACGGCGGTCGCCGTCGTTGGCATGTTTGCCTCGCTCGGGTTGGCTGGCGCAATGCCTCATCTCTTCGCTGACATCCCCCCGGATCTGCACGGTGACACGCGTGTCGCCGTCTTCCTGGTTGGCGTGTCGGTGGCGACCGGGTTACCCGCTGCCGTGTTGTCCGGTGCGTATATGGGTCTGCGGCGCTACGAGGTGCCCGCGGCCATTCTCATTGTCGGCAAGCTGATTGGCGCTGCGCTCGTCGCGGCCGCCGCGCTGGTCACGGCAAGCATGCGGCTGATGGCCGTGTCGATGACGGTGGCCAATCTCGCGACCCACGCGGCGCTCTGGATGGTGTACGAGCGAAGCCGTTTCCGCGTCCCGCTCGGCCGATCCTGGATCTCGTGGCCTTCCGTGCGGGCCGTCCTCGTGCACTGCGCGTCGCTCCAGATTTGGACACTCGGAACGATTCTCGTGAGCGGCCTAGATCTGACGATTGTCGGGATTTGGGACTTCCAGGCGGTGGCGTACTTTGCCATTGCCGCGGTCGCCGTGAGCTTCGTCGGTCAGCTGCAAGGCAGCGTGGTCGCGGTCCTCATGCCCGAAGCCGCGGCGCTGCACGCGCGTCGCGCGCAGGAGGCGCTCGGCCGGATGCTGATCCGCTTCACGCGTTACGGCACGCTCGTCTTGCTCGCGGCCGGCCTCCCGCTCTTCCTGGGTGCCGAGCTGTTGCTGACGTTGTGGGTCGGCGCGGACTTCGCGGACCACGCCTCGACCCTGCTTCGGGTGCTGCTCGTGGCGAACACGATCCGGCTCGTGAGCCTCCCGTACGCCACGATGCTCGTGGGCGTCGGCGAGCACGGACGCGTATGGCTCTCGCCGATTGTCGGTGGCGTGATTAACGCCGCCGTGAGCGTCGCCGCGACGATGGCCTACGGCGCCATTGGCGCGGCGCTCGGAACGCTGAGCGGGGGCATCGTCGAGACGGGCATGCATCTCGCGTACAACCTGCCACGCACGAACGCCCTCCGCGTCTCGCCGCGGCAGCTCCTGCTCGGCGGGATGCTCCGGCCGGCACTGATCCTCACGCCCCTGCTGCCCTTGCTGGCGTTAGCGGCCACCCGCCGCCTCGATCTCGGCGCATGGTGGGTGACCGGTGGGGCGCTGTTCTTGGGGGTTTGCGCCGCTGGATATCTGGCTTGGCGAATCGTCTTGGAGCCCGAAGAGCGGACGTTGGTCACGCGGTTCCTGAGATCGATGCGTCAGATCCCTTTGATGTAACATCTGTACCGCCGAGCTTAGGATTCCTACGTACCTGCGTAGTGACCCGCGGGGCGACGAACGATATACATCTCTTTGGCATGTTCCGCGTCATTTGGCGCCACAACCTCGTGAAGCGCCTGACAGCGCTGCGGGCTGCCGGATTGGAAGACCCATGAAAAGCCAGGAAGTGTCATCGCTCCACCGTGTGCGCGAGGTCCGTCGTGTGCGGCCCGCAGTCGGCGTCACCTTGGTGCTGGCGCTGGCCGCTTGCTCGCCCAGCGGGCAGGCACCGAGCGAGCCCGTGGCAAAGCAGGCGGAGGAGCCCGCGGTCGAGCGCGCCAAGCCGTCGACAGCGACCGAGGCCGAGGCCGAGCAGAAGAACCGCGTCAAGGGCGTGGATGCCAAACCGGTCGCGAGCGCACTCGCGATTGAAGGCCGGGACATACGTTTGGCGCGGGTGGGTGAGGACGAGCTCGCCCTGCAGTTCGAGTTCTTCAACGGCACGAAGGATACGCTCCGTCCGAGTGACGTGGACATCTACGTGCTGGGCCCCAAGGTGCTGCTCGCTGATCTGCCCCGCGGGACGTCCTACGGTGTCCTGCCGGAATCGGGGAACGATTCGCGGATCAGCGAGAGCTCGCACGAGCCGGCACCGCCAGGGGAATCGCTCACCGTGACCGCAATGTTCACCGCTCCCCCTGCGGAAACCAGCAGGATGCTCGTCATGGTCGCCGGTCTGCTCCCGGTACTGGTACCCGTGCAACCGCAGGGCGCGAGCGCGCTGCAGGACGACCCGGTGTTGAGAGGCCCGCAGCCCGAGAGGCGCATGCTCGGCCCCCTCGTGTGCCGCACCGAAGGTGGAGACGGGGAGTCGGATCAGTCGGTGGTCGAGCTCAGACTGCCCAGCGACGTCCTGTTCGAGTTCGGCAGTGCAAAGCTGTCCGCAGGGGCGCAGTCGACGATCAGCACGGCCGGCAAGGAGGTCAGTGGTCGCAGCGGCACGATCACCATCGAGGGGCACACCGACAGCGTGGGCGACGATGCGTCCAACCAGACCCTGTCTGAGCAGCGCGCAGTGTCGGTGCGAGACGGGCTGCGTGCCGAGCTCGGCGACGGGTTCAGTTACCAAACCGCTGGCTTCGGCGAGACGCGGCCGGTCGCCGCGAACCAGAATCCCGACGGCAGCGACAACCCCGACGGACGGGCCCAAAACCGGCGGGTCGAGGTGCGTCTCGGCACGCTGACCTCGGCAGGTCCCCCGACGTTGGAACCTGCCGAGCTCCAGAACGACCTGGTCGAGGCCGGCTTCCAGGTCAGTGCCGAGAGCCTCGAGCGGCTCGCGGGCTACGTCCTTGCCCGGATAACGGTAACCAACCCGACCTCCGCTCCGTTGGAGCTCACCCATGGCAGTGGACTTATCCCCTCCATAAGCACGACACCAGAAGGGTTGACCCTGGCCGACAAGACGACCCAGCGCCGACACAGCATCTGCCACGCGCCGGAAGCCGGGATGTACCTGCACTACCTGGGGAACTTCGTCGGCGTCTACGAGCCGTCAGACTCCAGCGTTGTACCCGGCGGCGCCGACGTCGTCTTCTGGGGACTGTATCCCGCTCCCCCAATCGAGGTCACCTCCATGGAGCTCGAAATCGGCGGGTTTGGCAAGGTCGTACCCGCTCAGGTCAAGACCACCGAATAGTCGTTTCGCGGCGCGCCTTCTCCTTGCAGGCGTAGGCGCGTATCCGTCCAATCTCTGTTAGGCTGGTGCACCAACGATCCGAATAGCGCCGGAACTGGTTCCCATACCTGGAGGGGCTTATGCAGATTGCAGCGGGTCTCTACTGCCTGGGCGACAAGACCGGCGGCTATGTGCGTGCCTATCTGGTGGAGGACGGCGACAGCCTCACCCTCATTGACACCCTTCGCGACAAAGGTGGGCGGCTGGTTCTTGACTACCTGAGGCGTCTCGGCAAACAGCCTGGTGACCTCGAGCGCATCATCCTGACTCACGCCCACCAGTCGCATCTGGGCGGGCTGGCGGCCTTGAAAGCGGCGACCGGCGCCACCGTTTACTCTCACGACTGGGAAGCGGACATCATCGCCGGCAATCGCAAGATCGAGGTTCCCAAGACCACTACCCTGGTCCCACAGAAGCCGCTTAAGATCTACCACCTGCAGACGGCGTTCGTGCTGGGACTCGGTGTGCCTCCTCCGTGCGAGGTGGATCGAAATCTGAAGGATGGCGATCACGTGGGCCCGCTCACGGTGATGCACGCGCCCGGACACACGCCCGGCAGCCTCGCCTTCTACTGGCCCGCACGCCGCGCCCTCATCGCCGGCGACATCGTCACCACCTGGCCAGAAGTCGCCCTCGGCTGGCCGCAGATCACGCTCGACAACAAGCAGAACCGCGACTCCGTGGGCAAGCTCGCCGACATGGTGGATGCGGAGATCGTGTGCGTCGGCCATGGCCAGCCTGTGATCCACGAAGGCGCCAAGGTCATGCGCGAGCTCGTCGCCGGCCGCGCTACGGCGCCGGAACTGGCGAAGGCCTGACCACCTCACGAGGCTGGTGTCGGAGCAGTTCTTTGATGGGGTGCGTACGATTCCTACGTGCCTTCGTAGTGACGCCGGCCGCAACGTAGCGAATCCTTGACCGAAGCCGGATCTGACGCGAGGCGTCTGGTGCCCTCACGTCCGGTCGTCCGAAGGGACCAAATGCGAGCCACGAGATCGTGGACCGGCTAGTGATCAGCCGTTACACGGTCAGCGTTCAACCCGTAACCACAAACGGAGGTAGAGATGAGTCTTTTCATGCAACGGAAGAAACTGCAATGGCTGATGGTTGGGTCCCTCGCGCTGGTGCCAGGGCCGATCACCGCTCAATCAGGCGTGGTCGTCCTCGGCACGCCTTGCCGCCTGGTGGACACGCGTGGCACTGGTGAACGGACCGGAATCCTGGAGCCCGATTCTGACCGTTTCTTCTCCCTCAGTGAGGAGGGCCTGACTGCGGGGCAAGGTGGCGACACGGAGTGCACTGGGTTACCTACCGGCGGAGGGAATACCAACTGGCTCGTGAACATCACGGTGACCGGCTTTTCGGCCAACGGCGCTCTCACGGTCTGGAGCCACGGATTCTCACAGCCAAACACGAGCGTCATCAACTACTCGGCCGGCCACGAGCCATCGGTGGCGAATGGTCTGATCCTGAAGGGCTGTGTCGACCTATGCGTGCCCGGATGCACTGCTTGTTTCGGCCGCGACATTTACGTGAAGGCGCTGGGCAGCCCCACGCACGTGATCATCGACGTCATGGGCTACCTCCCCTGAGTCCGCCCGGGCGTGGCGGTTCCATGCGTGACGGTTCCAGTATCTTCGCGGTCGATGGTCGCCTGTGATCTACTCGGTCGGTCGCTCTGTCTCCAAGGCGTACCCCGCAAACGCCGAAGCCCATCGCCGATACGTCCGCCGGACGTAGGCGAGGCGCTCGATCGGCGTTGGGTAGCGGCGACGGAACCAGCGGGCGAGCGATAGAATTGAGGCCCGTTCAGACTCGCTGACCGGCACGGCAAGCGCAGCGCGGACCTCCGCCAGCGTGAGGCGCCGCTCGGCGAGCCCGCGGACACGCGCCAGCGCGGTTGGCGTTGGAGGTTGGATCGTCGGCGTCATGGTTGGTCTTCTCCACGCATCGTACCTCAGGATCGCAGCGGGGTGTGGGGTGGTGAGTGTGCCTGAGGCGACAGGCGGACTATACTGCAAGCGGTCGCCGGGTGGCCGGCCATGACGTGATGCTTGCACCCGCCCTGCAGCCGCTGTTGATCGTCGGAGCCGTCGGGTTCGTCGTCAGCCTCATCCTGGCGGGCGCGCTCAAGCCGCTGGCGGCGCGGCTGGGCGCGGTCGCACACCCCAAGGCGGATCGCTGGCACCGCGACGTCGTACCGCTGCTCGGGGGGCTGGCCATTGCTGCCGCCGTGCTCATCGGGAGCAGCATCGTCCCCCCCACCAGCCCGAAGATTCTGATCCTCCTGGCCGCGGCGCTGGTCATTGGTCTCGTGGGTGCCGTCGACGATCTTCGACCACTCAAACCGCAGACCAAGTTCATTGCACAGATCCTCGTGGCGAGCGCATTGGCGGCGCTTGGCCTGCGGCTCTCCCTCACGGATTGGCCGCTCGTCAACATCCTCATCACCATCTTCTGGATCGTGGGCGTGACCAATGCCTTCAACCTCCTCGATAACATGGACGGCCTCGCGGCCGGCGTCGCGGCCATTACTGCCGGCTTTTGGCTGGTGTTCTTCTCGTGGGATGGCAACATCGAAGGCGCTCGACTCGCCGCATTGTTGGTGGGCGCGTGCCTCGGCTTCCTCGTCCATAACTTCAACCCCGCCTCGATCTTCATGGGTGATGCTGGGAGCCTGTTTCTCGGCGTGACGGTGAGCGGCCTGAGCCTGGTCGGTGACTGGGCTTACTCGCGGAACGTCGCGTCGGTATTGCTGTTTCCGGTGCTCATCCTGCTCGTGCCGATCTTCGACACGACGCTCGTGACCGTGGCGCGCATGCTGGCTGGGCGCTCGGTCTCCAGGGGCGGCCGCGACCATTCCTCGCATCGCCTCGTCGCCCTTGGCATCTCCGAGCGTGGCGCCGTGATGGTGCTGTACGTCGTCGCGACGCTGTCGGGCGCCGTCGCGTTTCTGTCGTACCGCTACGGCTTTTCGTATAGCGTCATCCTCATTTGTCTGCTGGCGATCGGCCTCGGTCTGTTCGGCATTTACCTGGGTCGCCTCGAGGTGTATCCAGCGGACCAGGTCGAGGTGGGCGAGCGCGCGCGGGTCGTCCGACTGGTCGTCGACTTCCCGTACAAGCGGCAGGTGGCGACCGTCGCGATTGACGTCGTCTTGATTGTCGTCGCCTACTACACGGCGTACGTCCTGCGCTTCGAAAACGAGTTGGCCGCTGAGCAGGCGAGGTTCATCGACTCGCTTCCGGTCGTCCTTGGTTGCCAGCTCTTCGCGCTGGCCGCCTTTCGCGTCTATCAAGGGCTCTGGCGTTACACGAGCCTGCGCGATCTCATCCGGATTGCCCAGGCCACGACCCTCGGTTCGGTGGGTGCGATTTTGGTGCTGCTCTTCGCCATGCGCTTCGAGGGCTACTCGCGTGCCGTCTTCGTGATCGACTGGGTGCTGGTGCTCGGATTCATCGGCGGCACCCGCATTTTCTTCCGCGCGCTCGATGAGATCCTCCGCCAAGGCGTCGGTGGGAACCCGCGGGTGCTGATCTACGGTGCCGGCGATGGCGGGGTCATGGTGCTCCGAGAAATCCGCAGCAACCGCGAGCTGAACCGCAGCGCGGTCGCGTTCTTGGACGATGACCGGCAGAAGCAGGGCACGCGTGTGCTCGATGTGCCGGTGCTGGGCGGCATGGAGCGCTTGGAGGATGCGCTCTTGACCCTCGACATCTCCGAGGTGATCATCTCGACCTCGCGTCTGCCGCCCAAGCGGGTGCAGGCCGTGCTGGACTTGTGCGAACCGCTCGAGGTGCCGGTCCGGCGGGCGCTCCTACGTCTCGAGCACGCCAAGCACTAGCGTGTTCATTTCTTCACGACGGCGGCGACCCAGCCACCTTTGTACGGAGCTGAGAGCGTCACGACGCTGCCCCCGTCGATCGTTTTGTCCATCAGGCGGTAGCCACCCTTGGCTGATGACTCAACCGTGCGGCCCATCGAGATACTAATCCACGTGATGTTGAGCGTGCCTGGGGCATTGGACAAATCGAGCGACACGGACCCGCCATTGGTGAAATAGAGCGCGTACTGCTCTCCCGGCTTCGCTGCCAGGTAGGCTTCGTTCGGCGCGCGGTCGGAAAGCAGCTCCATGTGCGGCGCGATCTCCCAGAGCTTGATCTGGCCTTCCAGTAGGCGCGCCGCCCGGATGCTCGCCTTGGCCCAATCGTTCAGTCCATTGCCGGCGTCTGGCCGGTGGAACCGGGCGCTCGCCGAACCGCCGAGGATGTTTCGCCAGAACCGCTCGACGCCATCCTCGGGGCCCCCCGTCCCGAAAGTATGGTAGCCGCTGCCGTAGATCTTGGTGTGGTTGCTCGGACGCGGATGCTTGTTGACCTGCTGCAACAGCCAGTGGAGCCTGTCCCAGTGCGTGTCGTCGAAGTTCCGGCTGTTCACCTGCGAGATGTCCGCAAACATGTAGTGCTCGGGGTCGTCGAAGACGATCGAAGCATGTTTTGCCTGGGCGCCCTGGTAGGCATCGTCAAACATGTCGGTTGCCCAGACGCCTACCCCCTTTTCAGCGGCCTTGGCCTTGATGAAGTTGATCCAATGCTGTCCCCATGCCGCCGGTGTGGACGTTTCGTTGTTCATGCAGTAGAGGACGTGGCCGTACTTCAGGCTGTAGGACAGCATCTTGTCGACGAACGCTTCCTGGTAGCTCCGGACGAGGTCGAGCTTTCCGTTGTAGCGCGGCATGCCCTTGATCGAGTGGAAGAACGGTTGCTGGTCCTGGCTGGGATGCGCGGGGTACTCGGCGGCCAGGCCCGTCTGCCCGTAGGTGTAGCTCACGTTGTTGCGGGGATTCCAGGGACTCGTTTCCCAGTTCTGCCCGGAAAAATCGAAGCGGTCCCATACCTCGATCTGCACGAAAATGTCCCGCTCGTCGGTCCACTTCAGCATGTTCTGGAAGCGCTGCCAGTACTCCTCGTTCCACTGGTCCATGTCGAACTTCCCGTCCGGCAGCAGCTTGTGCGGCTTGAGCTCAATTCCCTCGCGCTGACTCATCGTGTTGCGCACGTAGTTGGCCCCGACCGCGTGGATCTCGTCCAGATGCTCCTCGAGGTCGTCGAGCAGGAAGACATGGTCCGTCTTGCTGCCGCCCAGCAGCATCACGGGCTTGCCCTTGTACTGCCAGTAGGTCGGATTCTCGGAATAGGGCTGGATGCGATCGGCGTTGTCGGCATGCGCGGCGCCGTTCCCCCAAGACGCCGCCACTGCCATCGCCAATCCGACGATGATTCCAGTCCGGTACATCTGGTTGTTCCCTGCAGTCATTCCCTTGTGGGTGTTCCTGAAGCGACAGGGCGACTATACTGCAATCTACGCCGGGCACGCCTCGAGCTGCCGGCCCGGGGGCGCTCCTACGTCTCGAGCACGCCAAGTACTCGTAATCATCATGCGCGCATTAATCACGGGGGGAGCCGGCTTCATCGGGTCCCATCTTTCAGAAGCCCTGCTCGATGCGGGGCACGAGGTGTTCGTCCTCGACGATCTGTCGACGGGATCGATCACGAACATCGAGCACCTGAAGACGCGTCGGAGCTTTCACTACACGATCGACACGGTCAAGAACGAGCCGGTGCTCGCCGAGCTCATCGATCGTGCCGACGTGGTGTTCCATCTGGCCGCGACCGTTGGGGTCAGGAAGATCGTGGAAGAGCCGGTCCAGACGATTGAGAACAACGTCCACGGCACCGAGGTGGTGCTGCAGCATGCGAACAAGAAGAAGAAACTGGTCGTGTTGGCATCCACCTCGGAGGTCTACGGCAAGAACGACGCCGTCCCGTTCCGGGAAGACGCCGATCTCGTGATGGGCGCGACGCTCAAGCATCGCTGGGCGTACGCGTGCAGCAAGGCGCTCGACGAGTTTCTCGCGCTCGCATACTGGAAAGAAAAGAAGCTGCCCGTTATCATCATTCGACTGTTCAACACTGTTGGCCCCCGCCAGACCGGCCAGTACGGCATGGTGATTCCGAGCTTCGTGCGCCAGGCCTTGGCCAACAGGCCGATCACGGTCTTCGGCGATGGCCGCCAAAGTCGGAGCTTCACCTATGTGGGAGACGTGGTGCGTGCCATCCTGGCGCTCGTCGAACACCCGGGCGCCGTCGGCGGGGTGTTCAACATCGGCAACGGCCAGGAGATCTCAATCCTCGATCTCGCCCGGAAGGTGAAGACCTTGACTCGGAGCACCTCTGAGATTGTGACCATCCCGTACGAGAAGGCATACGAGGCAGGCTTCGAAGACATGCAGCGTCGAGTGCCGGACATCACGAAGATTCGCGAGCTCGTTGGCTACGAGCCGCAGGTCGGCCTGGACGAGATTCTCGCCCAGGTGATCGATTACTTCCAGAGGCACTGAGGCAGGCGCCTGGAGGGAGGCGTTATGGGTAGCCGAGTCGCGCGACGGGGGCGGTGGGTTCGATCGCGGCGGGTTTTCGAAGCGGTTGTTACGACGTCTCTCTTTTCGCTGGTCGTAGCTCCGTGGGCGCGTGCCGAAACCCTCCTCCTGCTGGGGGGCGGAGACCAGCTCGCGTTGCTCGACACCGGTAATCCAGCGTTCCCGTTCGGGCAGGTCGCCGTTACCGGGCTGGAAGATGATGAGGCACTTGTCGACCTCGCGGTGCGTCCGCTGACGGGTCAGGTGTACGGGATCTCTCGCACGAGCAGCGGCGATCGTGGGCGCTTGTATGTCATCGAGCCGAGCACAGGCGTTGCCACCGCCGTTGGAACGGAGCTGTTAGCGATTGACGTGATTCAGCGGACGCTCATCAGCTTCGACCCTGTAACCGATCGTCTCCGTGTCCTCAGCAGCAGCGTCAATGTGCTGCTCGATCCCGATACCGCCGACGTGACGGAGACAGGCACGCCTCCCCATCCAGAGGTTCTCGTGTCAGGGCTTGCCTATTCGCATGGGACGCCTGATGCCGTCGACACGACATTGTACGCGGCGCACGACCTGGACGGGAGCATCCACCACTGGTTCGGAACGATCGATCCACCGAGCTCCGGTACGATTGCGTCGAGCGACATATTCGCCCCCTGGGAAGGTGCCGCGAGGGGGCTCGACACGAGCCCCACGCGGGATGTGGCCTATGTCATGGGATTTGAGGGCGCGGGCGCCGTTTCATTCTTGTATGAGATCGACCTCGCCACCCGTAGCGTCGTGACGTCACGATTGGCGGTGGGCGGCAGCCCGTTCGTCGTCTTGACGCGGCCCGAGCTGTTGTGGGCCCTGACAGCCGACAACACGCTCGTGAGATTCTCGACGAGCGATCCGGCAACGGTTCTCTCGACCGTCACCGTGACCGGCGTGGAGCCGGACGAAGAGTTGCTGGCGATTGATTTTCGCCGCTCGAACGGTGAGCTGTACGGCTTAGGGAGCAGCAGCCGATTGTACGTCATCGACACGGCGAGCGGCGCCGCGACACCGGTCGGCGAGGAGACGTTCGCCGTGCCGCTGAACGGAACCGAATTCGGCATGGATTTCGCAGCGGAGTTGGCGGACTCTGAGGTACGACTCTCCAGCGACCTCGGGCAAAACATGCGCGTTGACTCGAACACGGGGGACGTGATCGACGGCGATGGCCAGACCGATGGTATCCAGCCGGACGGGGACTTCCAGTACGGTGTGCCCACGAACGTCCCGGGCCTAGCGTATACGTCAAGGCTCCCGCGCGACCGCCCCCGTCCCGCTCCGCAAGTGCAACTGTTTGCGCTCTCGTCGCTGCGCCCTGCCCCACAATCGCGATTTGACACGGTGTGCCCTGTGCCTGTGCCGTTGACGGGTGAGCTCCCGATCGCCTGTGCCAGCGGCATCGTGGGGCTCTTTCCCGATGACGCTCCCAACGCCGTTGGCTTCGATGCATCGCCGCGGACCCCTGATGCGTATCTGGCCTTCTCGGACGACGAAGGCACCGCACGCCTCTACACGCTGTCCCTCAGCCGCGAGCCTGGGATGTCGCTCCTCGGCGAGATCGGCACCGACCTGCCGATCCGTGGCGTAGCGGTCGAGCAGCCAGGACGTCCCGAGCTGGACGCCGAGCTGTCACCCGTTACCGAAGACGTGGGGGACGCGTTGATCACGGTCCACCGTCGGGGCGGCTCTGCCGGCTTTCTGGCCGTGAGGTTCGAAGCCTTCTCCGGGATCGCCACCAGCACAGCACACCCCGGCACCGACTTCACGCCCGTCTCCGACTGGCTCCTGTTCGTGGATGGTGAGACCTCCAAGACGTTCCCCGTGCCAATCCTGGACGATACGGACGCCGAAGCAGAGGAGACGTTTCGGCTCAGGGTTTCGGCTCCCGGTGTCCACGAGAACCTGTTGAGCATTCCCCTGACGATCCTCGACGACGACCGTGTGCCCGGATCACCGGAGATCAGCATCACGACGCCCGAGTCACCAGTGGCGTCGTTCTGGAGCAGGAGCATCATCTCGCTTGCTGGCACCGCCGCCGACGATGTCGACGTCGCGGAGGTCACGTGGGAAACCACCCGCGGCGACGCGGGCGTCGCCAACGGCACAACCGATTGGACGATTCCGTTCATCCCGTTGCAAGCCGGCGACACGGTCATTACCGTGGCCGCCGTTGATGCCGATGGTCACCGGACCACGACCAGCGTTTTGGTCACGCTCGACTCGCTCGGCTACGCGCTCGCCGAAGGTGCGACGAGCTCCTTTTTTACGACCGATCTCCTGCTTGCGAATCCCAATTCGGCGCCTGCGCCAGTCGAGATCACGTTCTTGAAGACAGACGGCTCGACGATTACGCAGACGCTGACACTGCCCGAGACATCGCGCGAGACGATTGTCGTCAATGAGATTCCCGGTCTGGAGACAGCCGAGTTCTCGATCACGGTCGATTCTTTAGACGTGCTCCCGCTGGTCGTGGAACGGACCATGCGCTGGGACGCGACGGGCTATGGAGCCCACACCGAACAGGCGCAAGGCACGAGTCTACAGTGGTACTTCGCTGAGGGTGCGCAAGGATTTGAGCTCTTCGACACGTTTCTCTTGCTTGCGAACTCCTCGGCATCGACGAACGAGGCCACCGTGCAGTTCCTGCGCGAAGGCGCACCGCCGATTACGAGCACGTACACGATGGCGCCGATGAGCCGCACGACGATTTACGCTGGCCACATTCCTGAGCTCGTGGATCAGATCTTTGGCATGAACGTCACGTTCGAGGACTCTGGCGTGGCGGAGCGGGCCATGTATTTCGGCACGCCGGTCTTTGAGGGCGGTCACATCAGCGCCGGCGTGCGCGCGCCAGCCCAGACGTGGTTCCACGCGGAGGGCGCCACGGCTCCGTTCTTCAACACATTCCTGCTCGTGGCCAACCCGAACGATCAGGAAGCTAGCGTGACGCTGCGGTTTCTGCCCGCGTCGGGTGAGCCGGTCATTCGGGCGAAGACCATTCCTCCTCACGGCCGACTGACGGTCGACGTCGGTGCCGAGGATGTCTCGTTGGCGAGCACAGTGGTGGCGACCGAGGTCGCGTCGAATGTCCCAGTCGTGTCGGAACGTGCGATGTACTGGCCAGGTGGTGCTGCGACCTGGTATGAAGCACATGCCAGTGCAGGCGTCGAGGGCGCCTGGACGAGGTGGGGCCTCGCGGAAGGCCGCATTGGCGGACCGGAGAATTACCAGACCTTCATCCTGCTCGCCAATCCAGGCGAGACGGCTGCGCAGGTCACGGTCACCTTCTTGCCCACGGGCGATGCGCCGATCGAGCGAACGTACACGGTCGCCCCGGCCTCGCGGTTTACCGTCTCGGTAGCGAGTGACGTGCCCGAGCTGGCCGATCAGGAATTCGGCGCCGTGATCAGCTCGGACGAGCCGCTCGTGGTCGAGCGCGCCCTGTATTCGGACGCGAACGGTGTCACCTGGGCGGCCGGCACGAACGCCATCGCTGCACCGCTGCCGTAGCCTCTCAGAGCAGCGACAAGCAGAATCCCGCGGTTCGCTGACGCCCACATACACACGCGGTGACCCCACGCTGGCTGCTGACAAGTCCGCGCAGGCGAGCGCGCCGCGTGTGTGCCGCACCGGTGGCGTGCCCGCTCACTGCGGCGGCTAAAAATAGAAATAGCCGATGACGTCGATGATCACGTGCGTTGAGCTGCCGAAGGCCTCCACCACGATGTCGGCGCCGTCGCCAACGCACTCAGGTGGGATGTTGGGGTTGTCTGTGAGCAAACAGCCCTGCAGGTTCAGGCTATTAGACACCGACGGTGAGTGGCCGGCCGAGTAGTTGATGACACTGGTGTGGGGCTTTACCCAACCGTTGCCCCATGCCGTGAGACCGCCGTTAGCAGAAAAGCCCGTCACCGTGATGTTGACGGCCCAGTGGAGCGTTGCAATTTGCATAACCTGTGGCAAATAGCCGACGGTGACCGTATGAGCAGGCTGGAGGCGTCCTCGGATACGATTGGCAGTGCGGTTTGACGCCGCATGGCGCGTCCGAGCCGAAATGAACGTCCGTGCGCGCCGTCTCTGAGCTCGCCGATCGAGAGTTCGGTGCCGTGATCACCGCGGAGCCTACACCTTCCTCGATCTCTCACGAGTCAGCCCCTTCCGAATGATCGATCGGTCCGCGACGCACGCGATCAGCGACGTTGTCGGCGGCTTCGCTGAGCTCTGAGACCCCTCTCGAGGCGTGTCGCGAGGGGTGGCCAGGGGCGCAGATGCGAGAACCCTCGGATGAACGGCCGAAGCGTGTCGAAGTCACCATCCTTCGTCACGAGGACGATGCCATGTTCTCGACAGGAGAGGGCGAGCAAAATGTCGTTCACGAGAGAACGTCGGCGTTTGGCATAGGGTACGCCGTCGCGACGCCAAAGGTGAGCGAGGATTTCGCCGCAGGTTTTGAAGGCGTCGACGGACGGTCCAAACGTCCGGCGCCGACGCGCGAAGGGGGCGAAGATGTCCGATTGCAGGACGTGGGCTTGCGCCGTCGTTCGTGCGCCTGCTCCGAGCTCCTGCATGACGACGGCGCTCAAGTGCACATGTGGAGCCGTACGCGCAAGAAAAGAATCGAGCGCGGCTTCCTCTTGGGGATGGTTGAACGCATCGATGTAGACGTTGGTATCCAGCGTGTAGCGAGGCATCGTGTCAGACGGGCCCCCAGACCAGAATTAGCGGCCCGCATAGATATCGATGATCCCGCCGGCGTCACGAATCCGGCGCACGCCGTACATCAGCTCGCGCCTCAACGTGACGGCGTCGAGCGCCGCATCCACTGTTTCCGTTTCCGTTCGAACCCCTAGCGCTCGTCGTGCCGCATCTAGCTTGCGCTGATCAACGCGAATGTTCTTGCGGACCCAACGGCGTCGGCTCGCTGTCCCTTCGGCAGGCATTCGTTTCTTGGGGGCTCCCGTACTGATCGACATCGCCTTCTCGCTCAAACTGTATAGTAGGGAACATCGGACTGTATGTCCACCCCCTGGTCAGCGGCCCTCCACCTTCTGCAGAGCCTTCTCACGTTCCTACCTGAATAGTCGCGCTGTAAAGGTGACAGACGAGGCGTTAGAAGTCGTGGCCAGGGAGACTTCCCGCTAGCCGCACGTTTCGCAGCCTGAGGGATCGACCGCGGTCGGCATCACCGGCCTTGTCGACTAGCCGTAGTCGTACGCGCGTGACAGTGCCGGTCCAGCGCGGGTCCTTCAGCAACGCTACGAACACAGTGCGCCGCTGCCCGTCCGCGCGCCACTCGAAGCGCGTCGCGATCTCGTGCGTCACGACGCCACGATCGTCCCGGTCCTCCAGCGTGTAAAGGATCGAGCCGCGCTGATCGCGCGACGGTAGTTGCCCTTCGAGATCGAAGAACGTGAAGCCCGCATCTACGGTCGGCACGCGCACGTCGGCTTGGAGCTCAGGCCGGGGCCCGGTGATCGTGTACTCGTCGGCGTTTGGCCCGTTGGCCAGATGCTGCGCCGGTCTTGGCCTGACGACGAGCATGGCTCTGGAGATGGTTGAGACGGTCGGCGGATAGTACGCGGGATAGACAATGAACCCGAGGATCGCCAGGTTGGCCGCGGCCCAGACGCCGACGGTCGCGCGCGCGGGCCAGCGCTGGCCGCTCGCCCAGGGACGCCAGTCCTCCAAGCCTACCGCGAGCAGCACCATGATCGCGGGCAGGGCCGGGAACAGATAGCGCCCTTGCGGCTGATCGAACGTCAGGTTGATGTGCAGAGCGACCGCGTAACTGCAAAGGATGGTGGTGACGAGAACCGCGGCCAGTCGGCGGAACGCCGGATCCCGCAGCGTGCGGCGCAAAAAGCCCGTAGTCGCCACCAGCATGAACGCCATGTAGAGAGCGTGGATCCACTTTGGCAGCCACAGGTTCAAGTGGCCAAAGGACCCGATGAACGATTTGAAGAGCTCCCGCGGGAAGGTCGTGATGAAGTGGGGGTCCCACAGCGAGCGCTCGGAGACCATACCCGCAACCGCGGTGTGCATCGCCCCGCTCGCGAACGGATCGCCATAGAGCATCACGTTGCGCATGGACCATGGTGCGACGATCGCCAGTGCCACGCCCAACACGCTCAGGCGCGTCACACGCTGGCGCCACAACCCTGGCTCCGTCACGATGACAAGGGCCAGCGCCGGCGCAAGAGCAATCGCGTTGATCTTCGAGAGATACGCCGCCGCCAGCGCAATGGCCGCCAGCACGCCGCGGCGCCACGTGAACCCGCGGCAGACGATACGCAGCATGAGGATGAGCGTCCACGCGGCCATGGTCGTCACCAGCGCG
Source organism: Luteitalea sp. (assembly GCA_009377495.1). Classification (GTDB taxonomy): domain Bacteria; phylum Acidobacteriota; class Vicinamibacteria; order Vicinamibacterales; family Vicinamibacteraceae; genus WHTT01. The sequence continues at coordinate 5,602 of WHTZ01000045.1, read as the reverse complement.
TCGTTGCTGACGTGGGTGCCGCGGAAGCTGAACTGTGGCAGGAATGCCGCGAAGCCGGCCGCGAGCAGCGCCGTGCTGACGCGGCCCGTGACCTCGAAAGCGGCGAGGCCGCAGAGCGCGATCGTGCCGAGCGACATGAGCGCGCTGAGCAGACGCGTCCGGCGGATCGGCCAGTAATGCCGTAGATCGTGCTCGGACGAGAGATAGAGATGCGGTGCCAGCGGCATGCTGTGCGCACCTGTGGCGTCCACCCAGATCGCCAGCGGCGGCGTGGTCGTCTGTGTGGCGGCTGGCGCGACAGCCGCATAGTAGAGAGGTGGTGAGTTGGCTTCCGCGAACGTGGGTCCGTAGATCGGCAGGCGCCAGTGGTCGTGCAGGTGGCGCGCGTACTGCCAGTGGAGGAATTCGTCGGGTGCCTCGAAGATAGGCACGATGAAGGCCCAGGCCACGAGCACGGCGCTCGCGACGACCAGGAGCACGGGTACGTCGCGGCGGACGGTATGTCGTGGCGGTGTCATGCTGCATGAACGTGGTTCTCGGCTCACTTGCTATGCCGTGGCAAGATAGACAGATGATCCTTCACCGGTGACCTCCGTTCTCACTCGACCGCGTCGGTCACGGTCTGCATCAGATCGTTGATCTTGTCGTGGATGCGCTCTTCGACCGATGGGGCGAAGGCGCTTGGCTTGCCGTAATAGATCATTGCACCGCCGCCCTCGTACCCGCCCTCCTCGAGCACGCGCCGGGAAGGGACGTAGGCGAAGACGTCGTTGCTGTATCCGGCGACCCACAACCGCCGAGGCGCGTACGTCTTCTTCAGCCGCAGCGCGTAGTCGACCACTACTTCACCGCCGAGCGCCACCAGCGTGAGGTCGCGGCCGAAGCGCCATATCTGGACCGGCGCGGGATGCGCCGCGGGCAGCGCGCGTCCGCGCTCGAGCTGCTCCAGCATCAGGCCGGCGTGACGCCGCACATACTGGTCCTGATCCTCGAGCTTCGATTGCCAGACCTCTCGTCCGGGCGTGTCCGCGTACGGCAGCGCGACGGTGTCGTAGGCGGCGCTGAGCGGGCCTGCCACCGGTGTCGTCGATGCCATTGTGCTGACGACGACGCCCGCGAGGGCCTGGCCGTGCCGCTCGGCCAGATCCAGCGTGCCCCGCGGCTTCGGGTTCGCATCGCCGCCACAACCCGTCACGAACAGTGCGCGGGCTCCCGGATACCGTCGCTCGAGCACCGCCTGTGCGACTCCCGCGTAGTCTCCGTGAAACTGTACGAAGTCGGCCGGGAGCGTCGTGTTGTGGCAGGCATAACCGAAGACGATGGCCAGCGGCACATCGCGCGATCCGTCGACGCGAAGCACGGGCACAGAGTGGTCCACGGGGCCGTCGGGCGTGAAGTCCACACGCCGGTTGGCCGCAAACCGTGCCATTCCCTCACCGACGCTCAAGCTGGCAGGTCGCAGCCGCTCGAGCGCCTCACCAATCACGGCGACGACCTTCGTCTCGAGCTCACGCGAGTACACGTGGATTGTATCGCGCTGCTCAGCCGTGAGGTCGTATGCCACGGACAGCATGTCGTCCACGACCGGTCCGCAGTGGGTATGGCTGGCGTTCAACAGCAGGCGCGCCCGCGGAAGCCCATAGCGCCGCTCGGCCGCGGTCGCCACACGCTCGGTCATCCGGCCCGCAAACCCGAGGAGGTCCGCCGCGACCAGCACTGCGCGCGCTCCCTGTTCATCTTCGAGCGCGAGCGCCTTGGCATGAAGCGGCATCTGAGCGCCCTGCGATGGCCGCGTTCGCGCGGCGTACCCGGCCATCCAGATCTCGGTGGTGGGCGTGATGTCTACGGCCGCCACGCCGGCGCGCCACCGAGGCCGCCTGGCACACGCGAGCGCCGTCCCCACCGGTGCACCGAGTAGCGTCAGGAGAGCTCGCCTATTCATCGTGCAGAGTGCAATCTTGCCGTACTCTTCGACCGTGCACCATCATGGCGCCTCCTTTCCTGAAGGCCATGATCAGCTCACCCCGCAGAATGTAACGTGCCTCCTCGAAGCGAAACCCGCGCGTCGTGAAGATCTCCATCAACTCATCGTATGTGTAGTGCGCAATGTGCTCGTCAGCATACCCGCCGGGCGCGGCCAGCCCATAGGCTTTTTCCATCCAGACCCATTGCCAGTTCGCGTAGTCGGGCGTGCCGATCACCAAGCGTCCCCCCGGCGCGAGTGCCCGGCACAGCTCATCCAGGATCGGCGACTCTTTGGGCACGTGCTCGATGACCTGCGAACAGAGCACGCAGGGGAACGCGCCGTCGCGGACGGGTAGTGCAAAGCCGGACGCCTGCACGACCGGGCGGCCGAATCTGCGGGCGTAGCGCAGCTTGCGGCGAAGGATGTCGATCGCCACGCTGCCCGGCGGCAACGTGACAATGATGCGGCTCGAGCCGCAGCCAACGTCGAGCACGGCCCCCTGCGCGGCGATGAGATCGGTGACGTGGCGGTACCGGCTGCGCTGCCAGTAGCGTTGTAGCCAGATGATGCTGTCGTGCGCGCGATCGTCATAATCGGCGGCGACAATCGAGTTGTGGTGCTTCCAGAGAGACCAGAACGTCTGCAAGTAGGCGCCTGCGAGCCTCCAGCGACCTCGCCGCGAGCTGCCGTCGAGGCGCGGCGCGTAGGTGAACGGCACCTCTCGCACGACCCAACCCTCGGCAAAGGCCCGCACGATCACCTCCGGCAAGATATCGAGGTCGCGAGCGTCGTGCTGGAGGTCCCGCAGTATCGCCGCGTCGTAGAGACGAACGCTGCTCGACAGATCGCGAATCGGCACGCTGAGGCCACGCCGGAAGAAGAGGTTCAGCGCTCGGCTCAGCAGCCACCGTCGCCACGGCACCCGCGCCTCGCCGCCTTGGACGTATCGCGAGGCAATCGTGACCTTGGCCCCGATCCGCGCCGCCCACAGCGTGCGTACGAACGTCGTCTCCGGCGCCAGATCCGCGTCCATCGTCAGGATGTACTCGCCGCGGGCCTCGGCACAGCCGGCCATCAGCGCGACGCCGTAGCCGTCCTGCTCGGGGACGATGTGCCGGGCTCCGGCCCGCTCCACCGCGGTTGTTGTCGAACGATCGAGATCGCGGGTGACGACCAGCAGCTCGTAGGTGACGCCGAGCCCCGCGAGCGTCCGGCTCAGCTCGGGAAGCAATGCGGTGAGGCTGTGACCCTCATGGAACGCGGGAATGACGACCGACAGGTCGACACCATGACTCGGCCCTGACACGGCCTCCACTCTGACACGGGGAGCACGAAACGAACAACAGCCCGCGAGTGCGAGCGGACGCCTCGGCGAGGCGTCCCTACCTTCAACCATGGTAGGGCGCGTTCGCCGAACGCGCCGCGCGGCCCTAGGCACGCGGAGCGCCCAGCAGACACTACCTTAGAATCCGTGGGCGATACGATACACGGTCACCAGGTCATCATCGACGATCGGCGATTCGCCCTTGAAGGCTTGCCGCAGAAACGCGTTCGACAGCGCGGCGGCTGGCGGCTCCCGAAATCGTCCGTCACCCACCTGCTCGGGCCGACGGCTGCCGAACAGCTCAGCGTGACGCTTGTGCCAGACGACGAATCGATAGCCGAGGCGCGCCAGATGCTCGCGGGTATCGATCGCATCGGGGGCGTGCTCGTCGAGAATCCCACGGAGACCGTCGATCGGATACCGTACGAACGGTCGCGAAAGATATCCCCAGGCGATCGGCTTCCGGTGTGTCAATTGGTAGTACTGATACGCGGAGGCATGGTTGGGACTCCCGAAGCCAGATGGCAGGTCCAGCACCGCGTACCTCCCCGGATCCTGCGCGAGGCGTGTGTAGAACGTGGGCACGGGCGGCAATACCTGTTGCGGCCAGGGTCGCGGCCAGCACTCGAGGAGGACGAGAACCGTCAGCAGCGGGGCCACGAGGTGCGCGCGTCGTGGCGTGCGATCCATCAGCCTGGCGAGGCCGAGCGCCGCCACGATCGCGAGGCCGACCGATGCCATCATCATGAAGCGGCCAGGCGTACGCATCACGTCGAAGCCGGGGACGCGCGATAGCCAGGCGTAGGGCAGCGGGATCGTGTCCCAGCCCGCCACCCGCAGTGAGGGACCCATTGCCAGCACCACGAAGGCTCCGCCGAACAGCAGCCATGCGACCGTGGCGCGCCGACTGCCGAACCACGCCAGCGAGGCGAGCACGAGCATCGTGATAGGAATCGTGACCGCCGTTTCGATGCCGCTGCCGTACCAGTCTGCTCGCGGCGAGAGCACAGGAATGACAGACTGTCGTGTGAAGTCGAGGAGCACGGTATCGTAGTGGGGGTAGAAGAGACGGCCCGTGGTCGTCTGATGAATGCTGGGCACGAAGAACTGCAGGAGGTCTGGCGCGTAGTGCGAAGATTGGTCGCCGAGCGTCACACTCATCGCCGGATCGCGCGCGACGTGCGCCAGCTTCATCAACAGCGGCGCGGTCACCGCCAGCGCGATAGCGCCGGACGCCAGCACGCGGACCAGGAACGGGCGCCGCGTCTCCCCTCGGCGAAGCACGAGACCGAGCGCGGCTAGCGCGGCCAGCGCCAACAATGCGAACGTGAACTGGTTGCCGTTGTGGAGCAGGATCAGCAGCAACGCCACGGCTGGTGCGCACAGCCAGCGCGGCGATCGCGCGGGATCGTAGGCCAGGAGTCCGGCGAGCACGTTCAGCGGCAACAAGCCGACGAACACTTTTTCGAGATGACCGTACAGCGCCACAAGATGGATCGGCCACACCATGAAGACCGCGCCCGCGAAGAACGCGGCGGTCGGATGCAGCCCGCTCCGACTCGATCCGGCTCGGCGGCCGGAGCGAAGCGCAGGCGGGTCGGACGGCGGCGCTGGTGCGCCAGCAACGATCGAGAGCAAGCCACGGCCGTACCGCGCCAGCACGTACATACACCAGCCGCTGAGGGCGAGCGCCACCAGCGTGGCGCCGTTGTAAGCAGCGACGGGCCCCTGTGGCCAGAATGGCAGCGCAAAGAGCCCCGAGATCGGACCGACCCCATCGATCAGCGTCGAGACGCCATGGGGATAGAAGAGGAGGTCTGCCGTGAGCCATGGCTGGCGACCAAGGAGTGCCTCCTTGATATGCCAGAGGATCCAGATGGTGTGACGCTGATCATACGGGACATCACCGACCAGCCGGGTCGAGAAATCGCGCAGCAGCGGCCAGCTCGAGCCCGCAGCCAGCAGACCATACAATACCAGGACAATCGCGAGCTCTCTTGCGTGGCGAGTCTCGCGCAGTAGACCCATCGGACATCGAGCATAACGCGATCCGTGGGCGTTCGTGCGGGCAACGCGATCGCGAGCGGTCCGTGCGAGGATAGCCACGTGCTGCATCGCTTCGAGCGCCACTATGTTCGCGCCCCTGCGGTGCTCGCAGTGTTGAGCGCCGCGCTGCTCGGACTGTTGTTCCTCCGGCAGTATGCCGTCGATGTCCCGTACATGGACGAGTGGAACTTCGTGCCGCCGCTGTGGGAGGCGGCGCAGGCCGGCGCGCTCGATTTCGAGATCCTCATGCGCCAGCACAACGAGCA
>WHTZ01000044.1:51990-52448 GCA_009377495.1 Luteitalea sp. | reverse complement strand
AAGGGATTCGCGGTCGAACGCGTGCTGTCAGTCGATCTCGCGTTGCCGGGAGATCGATACAGTGGGAGCCAGAGCCTCGCGTTCTATCGAGAGCTGCTCGAGCGCGTGCGGGCGCTGCCTGGCGTCACCTCGGCGGGAGCCATCAGTATTCTGCCATTGACTTCGGAGTCCGAAGGTATCGCTGAGCAAATCTATCTGGAAGGTGACACCGAAGTCCGGCTCGATCGACCTTCCGCCCACTATCGCGCCGTGACGCCGGGATACTTCACGGCCATGAATATTCCACTCGCGGCCGGCCGATTCTTCGAGGCGGAGGAGCCGAGGTCTCTGGTTCTCGTCAGCGAGGGACTGGCACGGCACCTCTGGCCGGACGCCCCGCCGTCGAGCGTCGTCGGCCGGCGTGTCCGGATAGGCGAGGTCACCGATAGTCCCGCTACCATCGTCGGGGTTGTTGGTGA
>WHTZ01000044.1:0-51980 GCA_009377495.1 Luteitalea sp. | reverse complement strand
GACGTTCGAGCGGCCGCCCTCGATCGCGAGCCGATGCCGACACTCTACGTACCGCATACACGCTCTCGTTCGCGAGCGATGACTGTCATGATTCGTACAGCCCAACAATCAGAGACGCTCGCGGCGGCAGTGCGTGGCGAGGTGCGGAAACGCGACAACAGCGTCCCTGTCGAGACGATGAGGACCATGCGCGAAGTCGTGTCCGCGTCGGTCGCGCCGCGCCGGTTCCAGACGGCCATGGTGCTGCTATTCGCTGCACTCGCGCTCGGCCTCGCGTTGGTCGGCGTGTACGGTGTCACAAGCTATGCCGTCGCCCGTCAAACCCAAGAGATTGGTGTCCGTCTCGCATTGGGGGCGCAGCGATCCGACGTCTTGAGGTCTGTGCTCGCGCAAGGACTGCGCCCGGTCCTTGCCGGCCTCGTGCTGGGCCTGGTCGCCGCGGCCGCCTCGGCGATGGCGATTCGAAGCTTCCTGTTCGGCATTGGCCTGCTCGACCCCGCCGCACTCGTGGCGGTATCCGGGCTCCTGCTCCTGACGGCGACGATGGCGTGTTATCTGCCCGCTCGGCGTGCCGCACGTCTCGACCCCGTAGTCGCGCTTCGCAGCGAGTGACCAAGAGCGCCTCCGCGCGCCGTACGGTGGTCGCTACACGCGGTCACGGGACGCGGCGAGGTACTCCCGCAGCACTTCGTCCACATCGTCGCGGCCGGTCGGCAGGTCTGTAGGATCGGGGCGTTCGCCCGCGTCGAGGAGCAGGCGGACCGTCGATACGAAATCACCCGTGTCACAGCGCCATCCGCACACGGAGCCGTAGAGGCACCAGCCGAGCGGCGTGCCACCGTAGCGGGCATCAGGGACGCCGATTGGTGGGTCGTGTTGCAGAAGCAGGCGCACCAGGTCGGCATTACCCTGGAAGGCCGCCCAACGGATAGGCTCGGCGTCATCCGGGCCGGTTACGTGCGAATCGAATCCAAGGTCGAGCATCAACGCCACAGCCGCGGTGTCGTTGGCGTGTGCCTTGTCCGCAATCAACCGCATCTGATCGCGGCGGAGGCTGGCCACGACGTTCGGGTGTGACGCGGTCACCGCCTCGGCTGCGGCACGGTCGGCCTTCCCGCAGGCCGCGAGCAGCCGCTGTGTCGGCGACGCGTGACCCAACAGCAGTTCGACGATCTCGTCGTAGCCGAGGCGCGCGGCCGCCTCGATTGCCGACATGTTGTGATCGAACACCCAGCGATAGACATCGCCGCGGCGATCACCAATTTCCTCGCGCGTTGCCGGCCGCTTCCCGTTGTGAGCCACGGTGTACGTGCCCTGCCACGTGCGATGGTCCAATGCCTCGGTGTCGTCGCGCAAACAACGCTCGACGAGATCCACGTCGCGCAAGCCAATCGCAATAAAGATGTCGAACCACGCGCCGCGCGCGATGAGCAGTCGGACGACGTCGGGCGCTTCGTGGACCAGGTACTGCGCGGCCGTCGACTCGTGATCCACGCAGCGAGCGTCGAGGTCGGCACCTCGATCGATGAGATGCTGCGCGATCTCGACCGTGCGCGCGTAGTGCAGCGGCGTTTTACCGTCGCCGCCGCGGGCATGGGCGAGCGACGGGTCTCGGTCGAGGAGCTCCCGTAGTCGATCGAACATCCCGAGGTTCGTAGCGGCAAAGATGTCGACGACCGCGCCGCGCTCGATCAGTGGCGCCGCTTCCTCGGGCGTACAGCCTTCCAGCAGGCCAAACCCACCGGCCCACCATGCGCTCTTGAGGTTGAGATCCGCGCCGTACGCGAGCAGCAGATCAAGGAGGGGTAGATTCTTCGTCGCACGTGCGACCGGCCGGCTGTCGAAATGGCTGATCGGCGCGTTCACGGCTGCTCGGACTTCGGCGTGCTGCTCGAGCAGCTCGCGAACCCGGTCCACGTCTTCCGCGTGCAATGCGGTACGAAACTGCTCGACCGGCGTCTCGGTGAGCGAGTTGATCTTGCGCCTCATTGCTGCCCAGCTCTCGAACCCGTAACCGCGCGCGACGACGAGCTGGGCATCGGCCAGCTTGAGCGCCTCGACTGCGGGCGGCTTTGGGTGTAGCGCACGGACGCGCGCGAGCGCGTCTGGATCGCCGGCCCAGACGGCGCGCAGCAGCTCCTTCGCCCGCTTCTGCTGCATTTCCAGACTTGGCCGAGCGGGTAGAGGTTCGATAAAAGGGGATTGTTCGTGTTCGGACGCCATGACGACACCTCCCGTCGCTGGTGATGCCCGTTGTCCGCGAAGACGGGCTCGAGGTTCGTCAGGCAGCTGGATGTTGGCAGCCGAAAGCAGGTGGGAGCATCCCTTCCCGCGGACGGGGCGCGTCCTGCACGCAATGAGAACAGAATAGCCGCGCCTCGGCCTCGGCGCAAGATCATGACCGGCAGGAGACGAGGCCATAAACTTACACGTCATGCTACTGACATTTGATGTAAGTAGCATGACGTGTAAGAATAGTCGCCATGCGCTTCGCCAACCGGACCGCGGAGCTGGCCGCGCTGCGGCGCTGGTGGGCCAAGGAGCGTCCGCGGCCGGCGCTTGTCTGGGGCCGCCGACGCGCCGGCAAGACTGCGCTCCTGCGCGAGTTCGGCCGCGACCTCCGTGCCATCTTCCACACCGGTGCAGGTCGAGCACCTGCTGGCGAGCTGGTCGAGCTCACCAGGCAGGTGCACGCTGTCGGCCTGGCGCGACTCTCCGACCGCCCGTACCGGGATTGGGACGAAGCCCTCGATGAGCTGGCCATGTTCGCCGCACACGAACCGCTACTTGTCGTCTTCGATGAGTTTCCCGAGATCGCGGCGACCTCACCAGAGCTGCCTGGCATCCTACGCGCCTTCCTCGACCGGACGCCAGGCCGGACCCAGCTCCGTCTGCTCTTGTGCGGCTCTGCGGTGCGACACATGGAGGCGCTTCAGGAGCACCGCGCCCCGCTCTACGGGCGCTTTGACCTGACCCTCACCGTGCACCCGTTTACGCCCTCCGAGGCCGCGTTGATGCTGCAGGGCCTGCGACCAACGGACCGCGCCCTGGTCTATGGCCTGCTCGGCGGTATGCCCCTCTACCTGTCGTGGTGGGACCAGGACGGCTCGCTGCAGGAGAACCTGCGCGAGCTGATCTGTCGTCCAGCCGCTCCGTTGCTCATGGAGGGACAACTCGTCCTCGCCACCGAAGTCGAACGTGGCGAGCTGCCCAGTGCCGTTCTGCACGCGATCGCCGCCGGACGGACTCGGCACAGTGAGGTCAAAGATCTGGTACGGGCGGAGCCATCCCGTACCCTAGACCGCCTGATAGAGCTCCGACTGGTGGAGCGACTCGCTCCCGTCACCGAAACGGAGCGATCGAGGCGTCGAATCTACCGCGTGGCGGACAACTTCCTCGCCTTCTACTTGAAGCTCGTCGAACCGTTTCGGCCGGAGATTGAGCGCGGACTGGGTGAGTCGATCGTTGCGGCGCTGGTTGAGGCGCTCGATGATCATATGGGCGCACGGTGGGAAGCCGCCTTTCGTGATCATATCCGGCGCCTGGCGGCCACTGCCGAGATCGGCGATCAGGTGGTTGCCGTGGGTCCGTTCTGGACAAACAGTGGCGAGAACGAGATCGATGCGGTCGCTCTGGCTGGTCGCAGGCGCCGGCCAATCTTCGCGGGCGAGGCGAAGTGGGCCAAGGTGGTGTCGGGCCCGCGGATCGTCGCCGACCTCCATCGCAAAATTACCGTGCTGCCGGGTGCCGCCGACGACATCGCCCTTGGCGTGTGTGCTCGTGAGCAGGTTCGTGACATCCCAGATGGCGTGCGAGCGATCACAGCCGCGGATATCTTCGGCTGACACTACTCTTCACGCAAGACGGTCGCTGGATCGAGGCCCACTGCGCGCTGGGCCGGGATGAGACACGCGACCATCGCCACGCTCAGCATCATCGCAGACACGGTGACGAAGATGAGCAGGTCGGTGGTGCCGACTCCAAAAAGCAGGCTGGACATGAACCGCGTGAGCACCAGCGCGCCGCCGATGCCGACGACGAGCCCACCGACAACGACGTGCATCCCTTGACCCACGACGAGACGAAGCACGTCCGATGGCCTGCCACCCAACGCCATCCGAATACCGATGTCCTTCGTGTGCTGTTGCACGAAATGCGACATCACGCCGTAGACGCCAATCACGGAGAGCAGAAGCGCGATGGCCGCGAAGGCGCTGACGAGCAGCGAGAGGTACCGTGGCACATCGAGCGAGTCCTCGATCGCCTCCTCCATCGTTGCCACATTCGACAAGGCAACGGTTCGATCTAGCTCGCCAATCGTTTGTCGGATTGAGGGAAGTATGCTCGTGGGTTCGACCGCCGTTCGCACCATGAGGTACTGAAAATTGGCGATGAGCTCGTAGACCGTGCCCTGATCAGGCTTGTCGAGGCCAACGTATTTCGCCTCGCCGACGATGCCGACGACGGTGGTCCAGGGGCAGTCGGTGCAACCGCCCGAACGGAACCGTCTGCCGAGAGCGTCTTGGTTCGGAAAGAAGCGCTCGGCCCAGGCGCGATCCACGACGACCACGGGCAAGGTGTCGGGGGCCTCGTCCCGTTCGTCGAATAGTCGGCCCCGAATCAGCGGAAGCCCGAGCACCTCGAAATACTCGCGGGTTATGCCAACCCACGGCACGGCGGGCTGAGACTGGCCGTGAGGGGTCGGATGGTCTTCGAGATCGAAGTTGTTCGTCTGCGATACTTCGTTCGGCGGCCGGCCATCCGCGAAGGCAACCGCCTGCACGCCCGGAAGCGCTTCGACCCGCCTCGTGGCTTCATCCGCGAAGGCGATGACGTCCGTGGGACTGGGATACTGCGCTTCGGGCAGCAGGATTGCTGCGGTGAGCAGGTTGCGCCTGTTGAATCCGAGGTCGACACGTCGCAGCTCGGCGAGGCTACCAACCAGCAGCCCTGCGGCAATGAGCAGCGGCGTCGCGACCGCAAACTGAGCGCCGACGAGCAGGCGCCGGAACCGCCGGGCACCGACCGCGTCGGTCGAGGACCGCCCGGAGGCGCGGAGCACCTCATCGAGTCGGGAGCGCGTCCCATGCAGGGACGGCACTAGGCCAATGAGCAACGCGCTGCCTGCTGTGAGGGCCGCAAGGCACCAGAGAACGGGCCCGCTCAGGCCGACCTCTTGGGTGCGTGGCAGGTAGTCGTCACCAAAGCTCGTGAGGAGCTCGAGCGCCCCCAGCGTCAAGGCCAGCCCCACGGCCGCTGCACCGAGGGCGAGCAGTCCGGCTTCCAGCAGCAAGTGCTGCAGCAGTCGTCCGCGCGAGGCGCCGAGTGCCCTGCGAACGGCGAGCTCGCGCTGCCGGCGCGTGACGCGCGCCACGAGCAGATTGGTGGCGTTCGTGCAAGCGATGAGCAGCACGAATCCGACGGCTGCGAAAACGATGACGAGCGTTGGACCCACGTCGCCAATCACATGATCCTTGAGGTTTGTCATGCCCCATGACGCCCTCTGGTCTTGCCACGACGTCTGCCAGAGTGGGAACATGCGCCGGTTGATGGCGCGAAGTTCGGCAATGGCGCCAGGGCGCTCGGTCCCTTCACGGAGACGACCCAACGCCGTGATGAAGAACGGGCCCTTACGGGGCGGAGGCTCCCACTGTACGGCGGCGAAGAAGTCTCTCCCGTGCTCGAGCGGTCCGACCCGCGGGGGAAGCACGCCAACGACCGTGTGTTCCGTGCCGTCGAGCCGAATCGTTTGACCGATCGCGTTTTGCTTGCCGCCAAGGTGGCGAATCCAGAAGCCGTGGCTCAGGACGACGACGGGAGCGCGACCGGGCGCCCCGTCCAAGCTCGTGAACGTGCGACCGTGGAGCGGTGAGACGCCCAGCAGAGAGAAGTAACGCCACGTGACGAGCCTGCCGCGCACTCGCTCGGCCACGTCGCCACGGTTGAAGGTCATGGCTTCGTTCGTGTATCCCGCGATCTGCTGGAAGCTCGTCTGCTGATCCTCGAGTGCAAGGTAGTCTGCCACCGACAGCGGCCAGAGATTCGGCGGCGAGTCCGTGTAGATGCGGACGAGCTGTCCTGGGGCCGCGTAGGGAAGTGGTCGCAGCATCACGGCGTCGATTAGGCCGAAGATGGCGGTGGTGGCTCCGATGCCCAGACCGACCGTCAAGATGATCGTCGCCGTCAACACCGGTGTCCTGGCCAAGCTCCGGACGCTGTATCGCAAATCGCGCAGAAGGCTTTCCATGGGTTCTCCCGAACGGCTGTCGTCTGTGGTGCCGGCTCCGAACGCGCTCCGTCGCCGGGCTGTCGTCGCCCGAAAGCGATTGGCCAGTAGGTGGTAGGGATACCACGCCACTTGACGATGCAACCATGCGGTGGCGGCGCGATTTCCGTCGCGCGTTCGTCGACGCTCATATAACTCCTGGAGATCGTTCATCACCGTCCGCGCACCGTCGCGATCCAAGAGCCAGCGAAGCATGGCCCGCACGACGAAGGGCAGGCTCGACCCGGCCCCTGAGGAACTGGCGCGTCGCGTCATGACGCCTCGTCCCGGGCGAGGTCGAGACCTTCCCACAAGCGCACGAGCGCGCGGCGCGTTTCCTTCAATCGCCGCATTGCTTCTGGTGTTGGCTTGAAGTACCGGCGCACGCGTCCCGTTTCCTCGATGGCGTGCTCATCGAGGCGAGATGTCAGGAGACCTTTGCTCTCCAGCCGACGGAGCGCGATGAAGACGGCCGCTTGCGCGATCTCTCGGCCGGTGCGCTCTTCGAGCTCGAGGACCAAGGACACGCTATAGGCCTCCCCGCCGAGCCGTAGAATGGCGAGCAGCAGTTGATGCTCGAATTCCCCAAGCGTCTCTTTCGCCATGGCCGAGTGGCAGTGTTCGTAGCAAACGTAACCGGCCGATCGGCGCATGTCAATAGCAATGTTAGTGAGCCTGTGTGATCACGGACGTTCGCAGAGCAGCTATCATCAATTCCAGGAACTCACGAATGTCAGACTCGACGCGATCGAACCCGAACACGCTAGAGCCCTTGAGGCGCCGAAACTTGACCCTAGAATTTCTCCTGAATCGCCGCAGCATCTCCGCGCTCGTCGAGCCCGGCCCGACGCAGGAACAGTTGACCATCCTGTTGCGTGCTGCGACGACCGTGCCGGACCACGGGTGCTTGCGGCCTTATCGTTTCGTGGTCGTGCCGCGCGATGGTCAGGACGCGTTTGGTACGGCGCTTGTCGCCGCCGCAGAGGAACATCGACCCGATCTGCCTCCTGAAGCGCGCGAGAAGATCCGCAAGAAGGCGTTCGCCGCGCCGACGCGGATCGTGCTCATCGCCTCACCCAGAGACGACGGTAAGATTCCGGAATGGGAACAGATCACGTCGGCGTCCTGCACCGGCTACGCGATCGTGTTGGCGGCGCTCGCCCAGGGGCTTGGCGCGGCTTGGCGGAGCAGTCCCGTGGTCGAGGGCAGGGCGCTGAGCGTCCTATTCGCAATGCGCTCGCGCGAACGTGTGCTCGGATGGGTCAACGTGGGAAGTCCGGCTCGAGCGCTCACGGCGGAGGAACGCCGGCCACCCGATCTGACGGCGTTCGTATCGGTGCTCGGCGCGAACGGTGTGCGGCAGTTCGCACCGGCGCCTGTGGGCCTTGGCCCTGGTTGACGGCCGAGCGGCAGTCTTTTACTTTGTTAGGGTCGAGGAGATGACGTCATGGAGCTGCTGTTCGGGAACCATGTTCGTTCGGGTGGCCGGCGAATTGGGTATCTCGCTGGCGCGGAGGTCGTTGCGGGCTCACGTCGCGTGACGAAGATCATCTTCAGCGACGACGGGAAACTGGGTTCGCACGCGCAAACACGGTCGATCGAGGCGGTGCACGTTGAACGCGGACGGGTGGTCATCGGTCAGACGCTCCCCGGCAAGCCAGCCGAGGCCGGCACGTTGCTGTTGAGCCGGTCTGTCACACTGGTCCGAGGGGGACGACAGGCGGGGCATCTCGCCGGTGTTGTGGTAGGCGACGGAGGCCTCCTCGAGTCCGCCATCGGCCGGCAGCACTGGTGGACCGGACGCTTCCGCCTACCGGCATCGACACTCGATTTGTCGCAGCCTGGTGAAATCCGCACGGGCGCGAACGCATCGCGCGCGGCGTAACACGACCGATTCGAAGACCGAAATCGCGCCGCTCACTCGCCCGGCTCGATCGACACCTACCGATGCGCAGAGCGCCGCCGACCCCGGCCATGGCGCAGTTACCCGTTTGTACGCGTCATTCGAAAAGGGACAGTCCAAGTGCGGCATTTTCTGCCGGACTAAGGACTTTTTCAGCAATCCTTGCATCGAACGGACCGCGCCGTGCACCGCTGACCCGTACGCGCATGCCGCGGCATCACGGGACGGTTGTGTAACGTGCGGCAAGCAGGCCAGTCGCGGTGGTGAGGTCGATGTCTGCGATCAGCAATCCTTCCTCACCGTAGGGCTGGTAGCTGAGTAGTGTTCCATCTGGACGAACGATCGCCGACGTGGTCGGAGAGCCGGCACTCGCAAAGTTGACGGTGGCGAAATAGCAGGTGTTCTCGGCGGCGCGGCACAAGGCCGCCTTCTCGTGAAAGGTATTCGCCGGATCGGCGAAGACCGCTGGCCGGTAAGAATTGGACTCCGCTTGGTGGAAGTGCGGGTGAAACACAACGTGTGCCCCACGCCGCACGGCCCAGCGGACGGTCTCTGGATACCGCCAGCCTTCGTGACAGATCGCGACACCGAACGTCAATGGGCCGGCTTGAAACAGGCGCCGGCCAGAGCCCGGTGTGTAGGTACCCTTTTCGGTGGGATCGATCTGGACCTTGTCCTGAAAGCCCGCGATCGATCCATCCTGATTGATCACCAGGGCAGTCGCCACGAGTGCGCCGTCAACGAGGCGTTCCGTTCCGAGAACGACCGCGATGTTGGCCTTCGCGGCTGCCTCGGCGACGACGGACCACCCGTGCTTGAGGAACGCCGGATCGGGAGGTCGCACGTGCTTGCCTACTCCTCGATAGCCGGGGATAAAGCATTCCGGAAAGCAGATGATCCGTGCTCCTTTGATCGCGGCTTCATCGAGGGCCTGCTCAGCGAGCGTGATCGACTCTTCCGGAGTGGCCGGGAACCGGATATTGGCGAGCGCAATTCGGAACGGCTTCACGATTCTTCTCTCTGAATAGAAGCTTCCGCCCGAACACTATAGCGGATCGAAGTGATTCCTCACTTCGTCCACCTTCCGTCCTGGTCATGGCAGCGACTGGAGTCAGTGGGACTACTAGGACTCATAGTTGCCTTCCGACGGTTTGTGGTGCGTGACATACAACAAGCACACGGTCGCGATCGAAGGACGCCTGAAGACGCTGAAGGCGCCAACGCTCATCGTTTGGGGAACGGATGATGTGTATTTCGATGTGAAGTGGTCGCGCTGGTTAGCTGACACCATCCCAGGAACCCGCCGCCGCGTCGAGCTCGAGGGGGCCCGGATCTTCTTCCCCGAGGAGTCCACTGTGTCGAACATCCCAAACGGGTAGAATGGCCAGTTGGGTAGACCCGGAGGCATCCGCATGAGTCGTGAGGTGTTCATCTGTGACGGCGTCCGCACGCCGTTTGGCCGTTATGGCGGGGCGCTGGCGTCTGTCCGAGCAGATGATTTGGCCGCGATTCCCATCCGCGCATTGATGGAGCGTAACCCCTCCGTCGATTGGGCGGCGGTCGATGATGTGCTCATGGGGTGTGCGAATCAGGCGGGCGAAGACAACCGGAATGTCGCACGGATGGCCGTGCTGCTCGCCGGCCTACCGGACAGTGTGCCGGCCGCGACGATCAACCGGTTGTGCGGCTCCAGCATGGACGCCTGCGCGCTCGCGGCGCGTGCGATACGGTGCGGTGAGGCGGAGCTTGTCATTGCGGGCGGCGTCGAGAGCATGACGCGTGCGCCGTTCGTGATCGGCAAGACCGATGCACCGTTTTCACGCGCGGCGAAGATCGAGGACACGACGCTTGGGTGGCGGTTCATCAATCCGGTATTGAAGGCTCAGTACGGCATAGATTCGATGGCAGAGACCGCCGAGAACGTTGTGGGGGATTTTGACGTCGCCCGCTGCGATCAGGACGCGTTCGCGCTGCGCAGCCAGCAACGATGGGCGGCGGCTCACGCGGCGGGTGCGTTGGCCGACGAGACGACGCCCGTGACCGTTCGGCACGCGAAGCGTGAGACGCGCGTCGTGGATACAGACGAGCACCCCAGACCCGACACATCGCTCGACGCCTTGGCTCGACTCAAGGGGATCGTCAGACCGGATGGCTCCGTGACCGCCGGCAATTCATCCGGTATCAACGACGGGAGCTGCGCGCTGCTTCTGGCAAGCGAAGACGCCGTGCGCCGATTTGGCTTGGAGCCGAAGGTCCGTATTCTGGGAGCAGCAACGGCAGGCGTACCGCCAAGAATCATGGGCATCGGCCCCGTGCCTGCCACGCGCAAGCTGCTCACGCGAGTCGGGCTCGGCCTTGACGCCATTGATCTCGTCGAGCTCAATGAAGCGTTCGCGGCACAAGCCCTTGCCGTGATGCGGCAGTTGGGGTTGCCAGACGATGCCGGGCACGTCAACCCGAATGGCGGCGCGATCGCGATCGGTCATCCGTTGGGGGCCAGCGGCGCGCGCCTGGTGACAACGGCGATGTACCAGTTGCGTCGGATGGGTGGCCGGTTCGCGTTGTGCACGATGTGTATCGGTGTTGGGCAGGGCATTGCGATGATCGTCGAGCGGGCCTGAGCTCCGGGATTAAGAAACATGAGAACGTTCCGGACGATCGCCGAGCTGCGTGAGGTGCTCGCACCGATCCGCCCTCGGTCGACCGTCGGCTTGGTGCCCACCATGGGCGCGCTGCATGAGGGTCACGTGGCGCTCTTGCGAGCCGCGCGCCGAACGTGCGACGTTGTCGTGGCGAGCCTGTTCGTGAATCCAGCCCAGTTTGGCGATCCGGCGGATCTATCGACGTACCCGCGCGACGAGACGCGCGATGCACGCATGGCCACAGACGCCGGGGTCGACCATCTGTTCGTTCCGACCGTCGACGAGATGTATCCGGCTGGCTACGCGACCTGGATCGAGGTCGAAGGGCCGGCGCGGGGACTTGAGGGCGACTTTCGTCCCGGTCATTTTCGCGGTGTGGCGACCGTGTGTGCGAAGCTGTTCACGATTGTGCGGCCACACGTGGCGTTCTTTGGACAAAAGGACGCGCAGCAGGTCGCGGTCGTCAAGCGCCTCGCGCGCGACCTGAACCTCGATGTGGACATTCGGGTGCTCCCCACGGTTCGCGATGCTGACGGGCTCGCGCTCTCCTCACGAAACGCGCATCTTTCACGGGAAGAGCGGAGGCGCGCCCTGGCGATCCCGCGCGCGCTCGAGGCGGGGCTCACCGCCCACCGCGCCGGCCGCGATCCGATCGCTGCCGCCCGGGCGGCCCTCGGCGATCTCGATCCTGATTACGTCGCGGTTGCCGACTTCGATAGCCGACCTACGCTGGCGATTGCCGCGCGTATCGGCTCGACGCGACTCATCGACAACGTGCCGCTAGACGAGACGGCAACGGGCGCGGAACGTTTGGCGCCCGCGATGAACACTCCCACCATGGGAGGAGACCCGACGTGACCACCCATCCACCGAGACCCGTCCCAGACAGACCTGTCCACGATACGCCCGCCCGCGCGAAGCTTTCACTGCCCGAGCTGGCCGAGCTGAAGCGCCGCGGCCAGCGCATCGCCATGGTCACCGCCTACGATGCCCCGAGCGCGCGGCTGGCTGAGACAGCCGACGTGGAGCTCGTGCTCGTCGGCGACTCGGCCGCGATGACGATGCTCGGCCACGACACGACCTTACCCGTCACCGTTGACGAGATGCTCATGCTCACCCGCGCTGTGACACGCGGCGCGCAGCGACCAATCATCGTGGCGGATCTTCCGTTCGGATCGTTCCAGATCTCCGACGAAGCGGCCATCGCGCACGCCGTTCGCTTCGTCAAGGAGGCGAGAGCCGATGCCGTGAAGCTCGAAGGCGCCGGCCTCATGCTCTCGCGGGTGCGCGCCATCGTCGGCGCGGGCGTTCCCGTGATGGGCCACATTGGGCTCACGCCGCAGTCGGCTGTGCAGCTCGGCGGCCTCAAGGCGCAGGGACGTACCGCACAGGCCGCTTCCCGCTTTTATCAGGACGCCCTGGCGTTGCAGCGCGCCGGTTGCTTCGCGCTGGTTGTTGAAGCCGTTCCCGCAGCAGTCGCGGCGCACATCACCGAGGCGCTCACGATTCCCACCATTGGGATTGGCGCAGGCGCGGCGTGTGACGGCCAGGTGCTCGTGTGGCACGACTTGCTGGGGCTCTCGTCCGGGCGCGTGCCGCGCTTTGTGAAGCAGTATGCCGACCTCTCCGGCAGGATCCTGGAGGCGCTCGAAGCGTATGTTGCCGATGTTCGCGCTGGCACGTTCCCAACGACGCAGCACACATACGCGATATCAGCAGAAGAGCTCGAGCGGTTCGAGTCGGGTCTGCCCCCCTCGCGCCGGTAGTGCGCCCCCGTACGTATTTTCGATGGACCGCCGTAGCCTTGGCGGAGGCGGTTAGCCGCGCCGACGCGACACGTCTGCGAATGTAAAGCTCGGCATGACGAAGCTGTACGCGGTGTAGCGCATCTCGCTCCATGCGAGCTCTGGCAGCGGACGCCCAGGATAGAGGGGAATACGCACGGGCGTGAACCTGACGCGAACCCGGATAGCCGAGCGCCCTCTGGTCAACCTCTGTGGGATCAGGAACTCATCGTCTCGAAATCGCCGGTTGGACGTTTGAACCACGTGCTGTGTCGCGCCGAGCTCATTGCCGTCACCCGGGTTTGAGAACACGCAGGTATTGGAGCCAGCCAGATACCAAGTGCCCGCCAACGCCCACTCCGGCGTTTTGTTCGTTGCCTCGCTCACGTAAACCTCGGCGCGCTGATTGGGGAAGGCGTAGTCGAGCTTCCGACGGAGCATGACGCCGACGTTGTTGGGGTCGATCGTCAGCGTGAACTCAGATGCGGTTTTGGTGATGCGCCCGCGGTCGGCATGCGGCGGATAGATCTCGCGGCCCGCCTTCGCTTCGCTTCGGCGAGGCTCGCCGGAGCGCGACGCGCGGAGGCGGCCCTCGAGCGTGTCGGGCCCCCACTCGTATCGCGAGACGATCTCGTATGGCTTCGAGGCATCCGGCGACCAGTAGCGATGTAAGCGTTCGCTGGTCTCATCGCCAACGGTCAGCTCGTCGGTCTTGACGAGCGATGGCGCTGGCAGGCCATACCAATACGTCACGGTTTCGTAGTGCTCGTTCGAGTCATTGACGGCGCCGTGCTCGAGTCGGATGACCGCGTTCTTGCCGAACGGCATCAAATCGGCCAGCAAGAACTGATAGGCGGAGTTGATCTTATCTTCGGCACTCACAGCCGCCTTGGCGTCTTTGGCACCCACAGGATGGCCCGCAAGCGGCAGTGTCATGTTCAGGCCACCCCAATAGTCTCCGCCACCACCCCATTCCTCCGTGCCGGTGCCATAAGCTTGCGGCGTCTGGCTGTCGTCGAAGAAGAAGCGCGGATCTCCCTCGAGCGTGCTGAGCGCCGCATCATGCGAGAAGATGAACGACGTTCCAACGAAGTGTCCCGACCAGTCTCCGCCTCCCTCTGTCTGACGCGTATCGAGCAGGACGAGATCCTTACCGGCTTCAGGAGTCGGGTGATCACGGGAGGTCGCATGGAAGTAGCCGACGTGATTGGGCGGATCCGTGTAGGGCGCGTAACGTACGCGCCAGGTGACGTTCGGGATGGCTGTTCGTCCAGGGCCGCTCAGCTCAATGCGGGCAGAGCGAAAGAACGGCATGGGGAAGTAACAACTCAGGTGCACCTGGTCTGTGTCGTACCTGATGACCATGGGCAGGCCCTTCACCAGGTGCTCTCGATTGTCACGGTTGTAGAGGACACCCGCACCGTAGAAGAGAGAGATGGGAGCATCGATGGAGGCGTCGGAACGATCGTCCCAGGTGACGCGCAGGCGGGCACGAGAGAACGCGAGCGCCTGTTCGCGTGGCACCGAGAACTCCAACGCGCGCAGCATCGACGGAGCTCGGGTCGACCTCCAGACTTCGTGTGATCCGGTCGCGGGCAAATCGATCCGGCCCGATTCCTCGCGCACGCCAGCGCGGCCGGGCTGCGGCGCGATGTCGGTGCCAGCGCGACGCAGCAAGTCCAGCACATCGTCTTTTGGCGGCGTCTTGCCGTCCCAGCGCGTGATCGGCTGCGAGAGTCTCGCGCCGTCCACGAACTGGTGGTAGATGTAGTAGCCCGTTCCGTAGAACGTTCGCGAATACGCCATGCGGAACGACTTTTCAAAGCCGATCGGCACCCACATCAAGTCTGCGCCCTTCGTGTGCGACCAGGTCCAGGTCAAGGGGTTGGGGAAGAGGTGCTGCGGCAGAAAGACCGAGCCCGGCGTGGGGTTGAGGGGATCCGCCGTGCTCGTTTCGCGGACGATGTGATCCAGCTCATCGACCTCATAGTGCCACGGGCTGCCGTGCCAGTGGTTATAGCGGGCGAAGTACAAGACGCCGGAGCCCGCGACATCGAGGGTCACGTTGTAGTCGTCTGCCAACTGATAGAGGAAATGCGACGCGTCAGCGGATTCGTTGCCGCCGCGACGGTCGTAGGTGCTCCGCATGTAGGCTCGCACGCCGATGCGCTGATAGGGCCAACGATCCCACATCCGGTATGCATCGAGGCCGACTGGAATCACCGGGGGCTCTTCTGAAGGCTCTTGCCCGGTAGTGGCACTCGCCACGAGCAGCATCAGGGCTGCCGCCTGGAGTGTTGCGCGTGTTGTGCGGCACATTGTGGAGGCAGTGTATCGCACCGTGCGCAGAGTACGTAGCGCCCAGTGTACGTCCTCAAATGTAGCGGGAGTGCCATGACATGTGGATCGGCGCGCAGCGAGGCGATGTGCTCAGCCTGATCCTGCGCGAGGCCCTGCGCGTAGTGCTGGTGGGGATCGTCATAGGCATCGGCGGCGCGCTGATCGCCACGAAGCTGGTGGCCAACTTGCTCTATGGGGTGGAGCCACGCGATCCGCTGACGATTGCTCTCGCTGTCGCCGTGATGTTGGCCGTCGCGCTCGGGACGGCTCTCTTTCCCGCACGACGTGCCGCACGTGTCGATCCGGTGACGTCACTGCGCTACGAGTGACAACGGACTAATGAATCGGCTTGTGGCATCGTTCCACGGCGTTGCGCACCGACAACCGCACGTACGCCTCGCCGAGCATCGTCACCAGCCGTTCGAACTCTACCGGTGAGAGCGTGAGTGTGAGCGGTCCGAGGCGGAGGTGCAGACAACCGTGCTCGCAGCGAATGACCGCCCAGTCAGCGCCGTCCGCGAGCGTTTGCAGCGACGGATGATCGTGGTGATCGCCCATGGTGTGCTGGCTCAGACCAATTACCGGTCGTAGCGAAGCGTTGCGCCGACGTAGACCCGCCGGCCCTGCGACGGGAAGTACTGGACGTCTTGCTCGTCGAAGATGTTCTCCGCGCCAACGAGGAGGGCGACCCGCTGGCCGAGATCCTGCGCGACGCGCACGTCCCAGAGCGGCAGGCCAGGCGCGTAGTCCTCGATGCGCCCGTCGTCGTCGAGATCCGCGAACGGACGGCGCCCGAGATATCGACCAAAGAGCGCGAAGGTCGTACCGGTGGGCATCGATCGCAGGGAGACACGGCCCTTCACGCTGTCTTTCGCACGCGACGTCAGCGGCTCGTCGGTCTCGAGATCCTTCGCATCGAGCCGCGCGTAGCTCAGCGAGGCGGTGAGCCACGAACGAGGGGTGACGTCGATCCGCGCTTCGGCACCGCGGCTGCGCACCTGGCCGACGTTGGCCGTCTGGAAGGTGAGAAGGCCAGTCGTAGGGTCTTGCGAGGCGAAGACCGTGTCGATGAGATCCTCGATGCGGTGTTGGAACAGCGTGACGTTAACCCGCGCGCGCCGCTGCCAAAAGTCCACCTCCACACCAGCGTTCACGCTGCGTGATTCCTCCGGACGCAGATCGGGGTTGCCGATCACCTCGTAACCGCTGGCCCGATTCGAGAAGGCGAAGTACAGGTCCTTGAGCTCCGGTGCTTTGAAGCCTTCTCCGTACGACGCGCGGAGGCGCACGTTGTCGGTTCCGTGCACGAGCACCGCGAGCTTCGGGCTCCAGGCATCGCCAAACTGATCGTTGTGGTCGTAGCGAACGCCCCCCAGCAGGCGCACGCGGTCGTGCACGAACCACTCGTCCTGCACGAACCCCACGGCGGTTCGGACGTCGCGCTCGCCACCGGAAATGCGGTCGGAGCGCATGTTCGCCTGATCGAATTCCCCGCCAACGGACACGAAGTGGTGGCCGCCGACGGGCCGGTCGTACTGGGCTTCGACCTCGCCCAGGGCTTCGCGCGTCAGGTCGGGCGAGACAACGCCGGTTCCACGGGTCACGCTTTCGAGGAGATGGCGATAGGTGCTCACGTGTCCCCGCAGGGTGAGCATCCCATCCGAGACGCCAGTTCTGAGCTCCGCAATGTTCTGCCATCGGCTGTCGAGCACCTCATCGTCTCGCAACGCGGTGCTGGTCGCGATGATGTCCGCGGCTGACTCGTCGTAGTAGCGGCTCGTTACCCGGAGGTTGGTGCGCTCATCGAACTGATATCCCACGCTGCCGTTCACCCCAACCTTCCGCAGCTCGCTGCCGGTCGTCGACGGCTCGTCCGGCACGAGATCATAGGCATCTCGTGTGACGTGGCTGGCCGACAACATCGCATTCCAGGGTCCACGCTCACCTCCCGCCGACACCATCGTGGTCGAGGCGCTCAGGGATTCGAAGCGCTGATCCACCGACAGTTGCACGGGTCGGGTCGCTTGTCGTGTGATGATGTTGACGACGCCGGCAAGCGCATCGGAGCCATACACGGCGGACGCCGCGCCCTTGACGACCTCGATGCGCTCGATGTCGTCGACGAGCAGATTGCCCACGTCGACCTCGCTGCTGATGCGACCGATGACCTCTTGGCCGTCCACCAGCACGAGGACGCCCCGCCCGTCAATTCCTTGGATCTGCACGGTGTCGCCCGCGAAACCCGGCACGATCTCGACGCCAGCTTGGTGCGGGAGCACGTCGGCGATCGATCGCGCGGCCACCGAGTGAATCGTCTCAGCATCGATCACCTCGGTATAGACCGGCACGTCTTTCAGCGGTCGCTCCGTGCGGGTGGCCGTCACCACAACCTGTTCGTTGTGCTGGAGCGCCGATGGGGAGGACGTGCTCAGCACGCCTTGCGCTTGCGCGACAACCCAGTCTGCCATGCGGTCATCCGGCAACAGCGTCTGACCGTCCCACTCGAACGCCAGGCCTTCGAGCACCTCTGGAATTTGATTGGCCACCCGACCGGGCGCGACGAGCAAGGGGATGACGATGACACGCTCCCGCGTCGCGTGCGATGCGACCGACTCGCGAAGCTCGGCGAGCGCTTTGTCCTTTACCGGCTTCGGTGCATCATCGCGAAGCAGTCGAACGTCGATGGCCGAGAACGGCACGTCGCGACGGATCTGCTCAGCAAGACGCTCAATCGTGGCGTTCCAACGCTCTGCATCGTCATCCTCATTGGGGCCGTGTGCGACAATGACGAGCACCTCACTGGCCGGATCGCGGCTCAGGGCCTGCGCACGGTCCGCGAGGATTGACGCGACGATTGCGTGGTCGTCCATGGCGCTGGCGACGCCCGCGACGGCGACGGGCCCTTTGATCTGCTCGAGCTTCATGTGCTCGGCATGCGGGTAGTCGTCGCGCAGGCCGCCGATGAACTTCACCTGCTCAGCATGGGCGCTGAACGACGACACGAAGAGTGGTACGACGGCGATCTGTTCCACACCAGCGGCGGCGAGCTTGTCGTAGGCCTGCTGAGGTGTCTGATCATCGATTCCCATCAGGAACGCGGGCTCGGTCGGCATGGTGAGCCGTACCCGCTCGACCACGGCGTGGACCCGTGCGTTCCACTCGCGGTTTGCGCCGTGGGCGATGAGCACGACGCCCGTCTTGTCAGGGCTTGGCGACTGGCCCGCGTCGGCCAGTGTGACGGCCCCGCCAAGTGCGAGGCTGGTCAGAAACGAACAAACGAGCCGTGGCACGGCGCGTGTCATACAAAACCTCCGATCGATACCGAAATTGAGACTCAGTCTCAAGACTGCCCTACAAGGTATATCCGACCAAAAAGGTCGGGTCAAGGGAAAAAGCTGTCGGTTAATAGCGAGGGGCCTTCAGGCCCCTCTGTTGGTAAGATCGTTTCTTTTGAGCTGTCTTGAGAGATGAGCGTGACCACACAACTCGTTGAGCGCGCACTGTCGGCTCTCGTCGCGGGCGCCAACGGCGATCCGTTTGCTGTGCTCGGCCCCCATGTCAGCGAGCGCGACGGGGCCACGTCGGTCGTCATTCGAACCTTCCAGCCTCGCGCGGCGGCCGTGGACGTCATCCGGCTCGATGCTCCGGCGGGGCTCCCACACGGGCAGGCCGTGAGGGGTGAAGAGCGCACCCGCGTGCCGATGACGCGCGGGCTCGCAGAGGGTCTGTTCGAGGCGACCTTTCCCAACGAGGGCGTGGTCTTTCCCTACCGGCTGTACGTCACGCGGCCGGATGGCCGCCGCGACGAGATCGACGATCCGTACCGCTTCGCGCCCGTGCTGGGAGATCTGGACCTGCATCTGTTCGGTGAGGGCCGACACTTGCGGGTCTTCGAGCGCCTCGGGGCGCACGCCATGGTCATCGATGGGTGCGCGGGATTTTTCTTTGCCGTGTGGGCGCCCAACGCCCAGCGGGTGAGTGTGGTCGGTGACTTCAACAACTGGGATGGTCGTGTGCATCCCATGCGCCTGCGTATTGGCGGTGGCATCTGGGAGCTCTTCATCCCCGGTCTCGTTGAGGGGCGACGATACAAGTACGAGATCCGCACGCGCGATGCGGCGCACGTGTTCTTGAAAGCCGACCCGTACGGCGCTACATCCGAGCAACCGCCGGCCTCGGCGTCGCTGACGCTGGGCCCCAGTCACCACGAGTGGCAGGACACGGCGTGGATCGCCGCGCGCGCGCAGGCGGGTGAGCGGTTGGATCGGCCGATGGCCATCTACGAACTACATCTCGGTTCCTGGGCGCGGCGGGAGGACGGCGACTATCTCACCTATCGGGAGCTGGCGACGCGACTCGTACCGTACGCGAAGGAGATGGGCTTCACGCACATCGAGCTGCTGCCGGTGCTCGAGCACCCATACGCGGCCTCGTGGGGCTACCAGGTCACAGGCTTTTTCGCACCGACGAGCCGCCACGGCACGCCGGACGACTTTCGGGCGTTCGTCGACGCATGCCACCAGCAAGGGATTGGGGTCATCCTCGATTGGGTGCCGGGACACTTCCCGAAGGACGCGCCTGGGCTCGCGCGCTTCGATGGCACCGCGCTCTACGAGCACGAAGACCCACGCCTCGGTGAGCACCAGGATTGGGGCACGCTCATCTTCAACTATGGCCGTCACGAGGTACGGAACTTCCTCCTGGCGAGCGCGTTGTACTGGATCGAGGAATTCCACCTCGACGGTTTACGCGTGGATGCCGTTGCCTCGATGCTGTATCTCGACTACTCACGGCCGCCCGGTCAATGGCTACCGAACAAGTTTGGTGGGCGCGAGAATCTCGAGGCGGTGGGCTTCTTGCACGAGTTGAACACGATCGTTCATGCCAAGTATCCGGGTGTGATGACCGTTGCAGAGGAGTCTACGGCGTGGCCTGGCGTGAGCCGGCCGGTGCATCTCGGGGGTCTTGGCTTTACATACAAGTGGAACATGGGGTGGATGCACGACATCCTCACCTACATGAGCAACGACCCCATACATCGCCGCTGGGAGCACAACCTGCTGACCTTCTCGATGCTGTACGCGTACCACGAGAACTTCATTTTGCCGTTCTCACACGACGAGGTCGTGCACGGTAAGCGCTCGCTCCTCGACAAGATGCCAGGAGACAGTTGGCAGAAGGCAGCCAACCTGCGGGCGTTGTATGGCTTCATGTACACCCATCCGGGCAAGAAGCTGCTCTTCATGGGTTGTGAGTTCGGTCAATGGCTCGAGTGGAACGACGACACGGCCCTCCCGTGGGAGAGTGTCGGTGAGCCACCGCACGCGGGCATTCAGGAGTGGGTGCGCGACCTGAATCGTCTCTATCTGGACGAGCCCGCACTCCACGAGTGCGACTACGATCCTGACGGGTTCCGCTGGATCGATTGTCACGATTCGGACCACAGCATCGTGTCGTTCGTCCGACGCGCGCGGGACGAACGGGACTTTCTCGTCGTCGTGCTGAACCTCACACCTGTGCCGCGCTACGGCTACCGGATCGGGGTGCCGGGTGCGGAGAGCTATCGCGAGGTGCGCAACAGTGACGGGTCGGCCTACGGCGGCGGCAACCTCGGGAACGCTGGTCGAGTCGTGACCGAGGCGGTGGCGGCGCACGACTACCAACAGTCGCTCGCGCTCACGCTGCCGCCGTTGGCGGCGCTGATTCTCAAGCCGGAGTAGACATCTTCTAAGGCCGAAGTCGTGAGAGATGAAGCAAGTGTTCTGAAGGGCGGCCTTAGAAGCTGTCTTAGGCGCGGCCGCCGTCGGCGGCCGCGCATCTAGTAGCGAAGATCCGCCCCACCGTGGTTTGCCTAGGCTCGGCGGTTTGAGGCGGAGCTTCGCTACTGTGCCCACGGAGGTGATCGATGCCATGGCTGTTCAAAGAGGAGCCGTCGAGCTACAGCTTCGACGCGTTGGTGAGCGACGGGAGCACCACCTGGACCGGCGTCAAGAATCCGGTTGCCCAGCGGCACCTGCGGAGTGTCAGGAAAGGGGATCGCATCTTCTACTACCACACCGGCAGTGAGAAGGCGGTCGTCGGCATCGCGCGCGCGTCGACTGACGCGTACCAGGACCCTGCAGACAAGGCTGGCAAGGCCGTTGTGGTCGACATTCAACCGGTGAGCAAGTTGAGGCATGCGGTAACCCTCGCGACGCTCAAGGCTCACCCCGCGTTTGCCAGCCATCTACTTGCGCGGGTGCCTCGGCTCTCGGTGATGCCGATTAGCACGAGCGAGTGGCAGGTTGTCGAAACGCTGAGCAAGGAATCGAGCAGGTAGCGTGCGGCCGCGCGCCGGAGACGTTGCGATGACCGATTCGCCGGTTGCTCTCGCCCAGGCCTACTTCAACGCCATTGTCGAGCGTCGCCTCGATGAGGTGTTGGGGCTGTACATCAAATCCAACCACATGTTGGTCTTCGACGAGGGGCCCGGCTGGTCGTTCGTCGGCTATGACCAGGTCGCCGCGAGCTGGCGTCAGTTCTTTGGCGGCAGCCTCGTCTTGCGCGGGTGCCGCTGGGTCGAGCCACCCGTCAGCGAGGAGGGCGGCGACCTCGCCTGGCTGGCGGGCACGATTGGCTTGGAGCTCCAAGTTGGCGATCTCGTCAAGCGCGTCAAAGTACGCGGCACGCTCGTGCTACGCCGCGTCGACGGTCACTGGCGAATTGCCCACGAGCACTTCTCGCAGCCATCGGACGATCCGTACCATCGCGGCGACTGGCTTCCACGGACGCATTGAGCGGGATCTGTGTAGGCCCGACCTTCAGGTCGGGCGCTCAGAGGGGTGATCATGACCGTACGAAGCACCATGCGTCTGCTGTTCCTGACGGCAGCCGCGGTGATGTCTGCGCCCTGGTGGCTAGGAGCCGGACACGTCGTTGTCATTGACGCGGTGCAACCGGAGGCGGAAAAGAGCATTCCTGACAAGGTGCGGCTGTTCATCCCCTACAAGGAATACTCGCAGGAGGACAACCAGCGCATTCTCGACATGTACAAGTATCTGCGGGTCGCGGACGTGTCCGACGGCATGGACGTCGTGGGGCTGCAGGATGTCGGTCTGGTCGATCCCGAGATTCACGCCCTCTGGAAGGATACCGAGAAGTTTTCCCACCGCGCCGTCGGCATTGCCGTGACTGCCCGCTACGTGCCGACCAACAAGCGGGAGGCCAAGATGGACCAGGAGCTGATTAGCCGCTGGTACAGCACCCTGACCTCGGAGGCGTTCATGGACGTGCTCGTTCCCGGCTCGATGCTGGTCATCGACGCCATGGAGGATGGTGAGTCACGGAGCATCGGTTCGACGAATATTCGCGCGTGGCAAAAGCTCGGCATGGTGGGCCTGGTCACGAGCGGAGGGTTGGGCGATACCGACGAGATCATCTATCACAAGGTGCCGACGTACTTCCGGCGGCTCGCGCGTGGCATCAGACCGGGTCGCAACGAGCTCGAGTCAGTGAATCGGCCGGTGACGATCGGCGGCGTGCTCGTTCGGCCGGGCGATGTCGTGGTCGCGGACGGCGATGGCGTGGTCGTCGTTCCGCGCGAGCGCGCCGAGGAGGTGGCGAAGGCTGGATTGACGTTCCTGGATAACATCTCGCGCGAGCGGTACATTCGAGAGACCGGCAAGAATCCGTGGGTGAAGTAGCGCGCCGCTCCACTCCATCGTCGGTCGTCCGCTCGCAGCCCCCAGACGGTTCCCCTTAGCGCCGAGACCCGAGGCAAACGAAAAAGGCGAAACGAAAGGCCTGCCGCCCCCAGTTTTTCTCGACCCTCCGCGAAGCGTCGAGTTCCGTCCCCTGAAGAGTCAACAGACGCGGCCAGCGTCGCGCGTCCGCCGGCGAGCGCGATCGCGGGTGCCGCGCCGCCCCGGTCGGCCGCGTGGAAAAACCGCGGGCGGCGCTCACGTGTGGCGATCCGCCGAGCTCCGTGAGCTCGGCGGCCGTCTGGCCCCGCCCGTGGTTTTACCCCCTTCGCGGATCACGCGGTCTCCAACGGGGCGGCGCGGCACCCGCGATCACGCCTGCCGGCGCTGCCCCCCATCGCGGCGCACGTGTCTTGGGTCAGGCCACGCGCTGGTCGCGAACGCGGCGTCGGATGTGGCGGTTGAACTAGCGTCCCTTCGACGTGGCGGCGACCAAGCCCTCGACGATCGGAGGTGGGACCTCGAAATACCGGTACCTCGCGCGGCTGCGGAATTCGAGTTCGAGTGTGGTGTCGTTCGCGTCCTGCAGGGACGCGAGCCGCGACGACACGAGCGGCATTCGGCCCGTCGGCCACGTCATCGTGTGATCTCCGTCGCGGGCGTGCCGCGCGCCAAGGCGGCGAGCGAATCGCCCGAGGGAGAGTGCGAGGATGGCGATCGAGAGGGCGCTGAGCCGGCGCCGGGTGCCATGGCGAGGGGAGGCACGCACCACCTCGGCGTGGGCCCGCACGGCGCGCGCCAACGGGCCGGCGCCCAGCAACACCGCGAGGAGAGAGGCCAGGGAAAGGGCCAGCAGCAAGCGCCCGCGGCGCGGGGCCACATCGACTGCGAGCCGGAGGCCGCGCACCCCTAAATGTGTCTTCCCGGCGAGCCGGCGGCTCGTGGGGGGCGCCATGACGTCGTCACACTCCAACCAATGCTACGACCTGTCACGCGACCGGTGCGCGATGGTGAAGCGGGTCAGCGCCGGCGGGCGTGATCACGCCCTGCCGGCGGCACCGCTGCGCGTGCGCGGGAGACCGCCTTCATCTCGACTCTTCAGCGTGCCGGCATTCAGCGTCTCAGGGAGGGCCGAGAAAAACTGCAAGAAACGAAAGGGTCTTGACAGACGCATCAAGACCGTAGTAGAAGTATGCGCCATTACATAATATATGCGATCAGAGACGTGAGATCTGATATTGCGCACGCTCGCGGCGCCTTGATTCCTTGCTGGAGTCGCGCCCGAGCCGAGGCGGGCGCTGGCTTGCGCGAAACGACGGGGAGTCTCAACAGAACCGCGGCTGTTCTCGCGCTCTTGCAGAAAAGGAGACGTTCCATGAAGAGAAGGCACATCTTCTCAACCCGAGCAGATGCTGCCTGCGCCCAGGCCGTCCTGCGACGGCCGGGTCGTCTGGTTCAGTCGGTGCTCTTGCTCGTCTTTCTGGTCGGTGCCGCCGACCGGCTGTCCGCGCAAGTGACGGGGTCGATCAGTGGGTACGTGCGGGATGAAGCCGAGGGCGTCATCCCCGGTGCCACCGTCACGGCCGTCGCTCAGGAGCATCGCCAGACGCGTGCAGCTGTTACCGACGAGCGCGGCTTCTACAACTTTCTGGCCTTACCGCGCGGGACGTATGAGATCTCTGCCGAGCTGTCCGGTCTCAAGAAGACCACCCGTACCGGCGTCGAGCTCACGACGGGCGAGCACATCCGGCTCGACTTGACGCTGACTGTCGGAACGGTCGAGGCCGAAGTGACCGTGCGTGGGAGGGCCGTCATGGTGGACACGCGGACGCCCACGATGAGCGATCTGATCGATGACCGACGCGTGCAGGATTTGCCGCTCAACGGCCGGAACGTGACCGGGCTCGCTCAGACGGTTCCCGGCGTTGTCGGCGTCCATGCGCCGCAAGAAATGTCGCACACGCGGGATGGCCCGAACATGGCGGTCAACGGTGGAACGAAGGCTCACAACCTGTTTACGTTCAACGGAGGTATCTTTACCAGCTTTGCACAGACGACTGGTTTCAATCCGCCTCCTCCGGATGCGGTGCAGGAAATCCGTATTCAGACGCACAACTTCACGGCTGAATATGGGCACAACTCCGGCAGCCAGGTGAGCATCGTCTCCAAGTCGGGCAGCAATGACTTTCACGGCACCATCTGGGAGTTTCACCGCAACGACAAGCTCAATGCGCGAAGCTTTTTCCAGCCCCGCAAGCCGGAGCAACGACAAAATCAGGCTGGAGCTGCTGGCGGCGGACCGCTCTTGAGGGATAGGCTGTTCGCGTTCGCCTCCTATCAGCGCCTCTGGAACCGGCGGGAAGGGACGTCTTCGGTCGCGTTCGTTCCAAGTGATGCCGAGCGAAGAGGAGACTTCTCCGCCTCGGGCGTCGCATTGACCAATCCCACGGATGCCATGACAGGCCTACCGTTTACGGATTCGAGCGGCAATCCGTGTGTCTCGAACAATATCATCCGGCCGGGCTGCATCAGTCCCGTCGCCGAGACCTACCTGGATCGCTTCATTCCACGCAGCGAAGCCGGCAGTGTCGTCAGTCTCAGCCCTGAGCCAAGCGACTCGTACACCGGACTGGCGCGCATCGACTTCGTCGCGAGCAACAATCACAAGATGTTCGGCCACTTCAACCGCGATCACTACCAGCGGTTCAACTCGCCTGGCAGCTTTGCGACCAACATCAAGGAGACCTCCTTCGCTGATATCTACAATACGACGATCAGCGATACGTTCACCTTCAGCCCGACCTTTCTGAACGAGGCGGTGTTCTCACATCTGTACTCGAAGTCTTTCCAGGGTCATGACGGTGACGTGTACACCCCCAGAGACGTTGGCATGGACATAGACCTCGGTGCGGATGGCCGGACCGTCGGTCTGGACGTCTCGGGGCGATTCTCGGTCACCGGACCCTCCCTGCAGGAGCAGACCTATGAGAGCTGGCAATTCCGCAACACCATGAGCAAGATCATGGGCAACCACACCCTGAAGTGGGGCTATGAGTTCGTGAAGGCCAGCTTTCACCTCGGATTTTCGACCGAGCGCGGCGTCGATTTCACGGGGGTTCGCTCGGGAGATCCCACGGCCGACTTTCTGCTCGGCGCCTTCGACGAATTCAACGTTGGCTTCGGAAGTGTGGCCAGCGATCCGATCATCTACAAGCACATGTTCTTTGTTCAGGACGAATTCAAGATCACGCCCCGCTTCAGTCTGACCGTCGGCGTGCGCTACGAGCCCTATCTCCCCTGGAAGCAGAAGTTCGGCCGCTATACGAGCTGGGACCCGGACGCTCAATCGGTGGTCAAGCCTGACGCACCCCCCGGAATTCTCTTTGTCGGAGACGCGGGCGTACCCGAGGCCACGGTGGAAAATGACCTGAATAACTTCGCGCCGAGGCTGGGATTCGCGTGGGATCTCTTTGGCGATGGCCGAACGAGCATCCGCGGGGGGTACGGGCTGTTTTACAACCACATCAGCGCGAACTCGGTCCATGCGCCGGAAGCACCCTGGGAAGGAACGCTCAGACTGGCAGGCGGGCGCATCGAGGATCCCTTCGGCTCGCTCAATCAGACACCGCCCCCCTCCGGCGCCCCGCTTCCGGGCGACTTCGGCTGTTTCGAGGTGAGTGAGTATCCAGGACTGAATTGCCCCCTCTACCCGCTGCCGATTCAGACCGTCTACACGGACACGACGCTGCGTTCGTCGTACGTGCAATCCTTCAATCTCTCCGTGCAGCGGCAACTGACGACCGATCTGATGCTGGATGTGGCGTACGTCGGTAACGTCGGCAGCGAACTGGAAGGGCACCGGCACTTCAACCCTGCGCAGTTCATCCCGTCTCCGCTGACCGGCGCGCCGCCCTCGGCACAGAACGTCGACGATCGGGTGATCTACGAGCCTGGAATCATCGGCCCGCTGTCCCGCGTTCTCGACAATGACTATGGCAGCTGGTACCACAGTCTGCAGATCAAGGCGACCAAGCGCTTCAGCAACGGCTTCTCCTTCACGGGGTCGTACGTGCTGTCCAAGGCGCTGGATACGGTGCTCACCGCCACCCCCGGCTTGACGCCGGGTGTAGCCAATCCCTTCGATCCGGGCAACATGAAAGGGCGTGCGCAGTTCGACCATCGCCACGTCACGGCGGTCTCTTGGGTGTGGGATCCGCAGCTCTCCTTTGACAGCGGCCTGCTGAACACCGTGCTAGGCGGCTGGAGCCTGACGGGCATGCACAACGTGCGGAGCGGCGCCCCGCTGACCTTCGTGATGGGCACGGACGTGGCGCTGGACGGCACGGGCGGTGGCGGCCGCCAGCGTGCGCAACTGGTTGACGGGGCGACCCACGAGGACATTGAACGCGATCATGCCAGCAGGGATGATTTCGTTCAGCAGTTCTTCAACACCGATCGGTTCGTGCCGGTGCAGGACGTCCCGCCCGGTACGTACGGGAGCTCCGGACGCAACATCATCAGCGGTCCCGCCTTTGCCACGAGCGACTTCGCGTTCATGAAGCAGTTCAGGCTCCCTGGTTCGGAAGACCTCAGGCTGCAAGTGAGAGGTGAATTGTTCAATGCCTTCAATCAGGTGAACTTCAATAGTCCCAACACCACCGTAACCTCCGGAAGCTTTGGCACGATCACGAGCGCGCAACCTGGGCGTGTCGCTCAGGTTGCCGTCAAGATTCTTTGGTGACGTTTGATTCTCACAAGAAAGGACACCTATGCTACCTAACAGTCGAAGTGATCTGTTCCGAACCATACTTCTGACCGGCTGTGTGATCACCGCGCTTCCCAACGTAGCCGTTGGCCAGGACACTCAGAAGCCGGAGGGCGTGAGGTTACTCGAAAACAAGAGCTTCGCTGACAGCGAGGAGATCCGGGGCGAGATTTTGGCGCTCTACCAAGATCTGCGTGTCACCGACGTTCTCGATGGCATGGACCTGATAGGGCTCCAGGACATTGGCCTGATGCACAACGACATCCGGCCACTCTGGCGCGATCCGGAAGGCTTCAGCCACCGGTTCGTTGGCTTCGCCATTACCGTCAGATACGTGCCCACCGACGTCCGCTCTGGCCAGAACTCCTTCGATTCCATCGATGAGGCGAAAGAGTGGAAGAGCGCCCAATATGGGCGAGCGCCCGACCCGTGGGCGAAGATCGCGCGGCCCAACGACGTCGTTGTCATGGACACGGGCGGCGTGTTCGAGGGTGGCAACATCGGATCCAACAACAGCCTGGGCTGGGCGGCGCGAGGGATCGTCGGGGTGGTGACCAACGGAGGCGCCCGAGACACCGACGAGATCGTGAAGGTCGGAAAGCCCGCGGTCTATTGCCGTGACGGTTACAGCACCCGCGGTGTGCGTCCGGGGCGCATGATCACGGAATCGTACAATCTTCCCATCAACAGCGGCGGCGTCACCGTGTATCCCGGTGATGTCATCGTGGCGGACGGCGACGGGGTGATTGTGGTCCCGCGCGAGCATGCGATGGAGGTCGGTCGTCTGGCTCGGGAGATCAACGAGGGCGATGAGTCTGGCCGGGCGAAGCACTACGAACGTCTGGGCATTCCCCTGGACGAGACCGTGAAGACGAAGACACGATAGCGAGCCCCAATCCGACGAATTCAGGGGCATGCTGGCACGAAGAGACTTCCTGATTGGTGTCATCGGGATGGCAAGCGTCCGTGCGGACGCGTTTCCGTCCAAGCCGATTCGCGTCTACGTCGGCTTCTCGGCCGGCGGAGGTGCGGACATCATTGCGCGGGCCTTCGGCGACGTGGCGCAGAGATTTCTCGGGCAACCGATGGTGGTTATCAATCGACCCGGGGCCTCCGGCACGATCGCCGCTCGGGAAGTCGCGTTGAGTGAGCCAGACGGATACACGCTGCTCATCGCCGGCGGGAGTGAAACCGCCTGTGCGGGGCACTTTCGTAAGCTGCCGTACCACCCGATCAGGGCCTTCACGCCCATCATGCGCTTGGCGCGGCTGGGACTTCTCATCAATGTCAGAAGTGATGCTCCGTGGGCGGATGTCAAGGAATTCGTGGCAGCCGCCCGCAAGGAGCCCGGCAAGTATATCTATGCGTCGGCGGGCTACGGCAGCTTGGCCCATGCCACCATGCTCCTCTTTGGAGAGGCCGCTGGCATCGTCATGAAGCATCTCCCCTTCAGCGGCGGAGCGGGTGGCTTGGTCGCGCTTCGCGGAGGCCACGTGGATGTGACGGTCGCCGCCGAATCCGAGAGCAAGGCCCTTTCCGAGGCCCTTCAGATTCGAAGCCTGGCGGTGGCTTCCGCCGAGCGTTCTCCGCTACGCCCCGACGTGCCGACGCTCCACGAAGCGGGCTTTGACGTCGACTTGGAAAATCAGAAAGGGCTCGTCGGACCGGCCGGCATACCCCGAAACCGGCTTCAATTTCTCCACGATGCCCTCGAGAAGGCCTTCCACCATCCGGATTTCGTCCGTCGGTGCCGACGGCTCGGCATCGAGCGGGCGTACCTCGGCCCGGAGGCTTTCGGCCGATCGCTCTCGAGAGTGTATAGCCAAATCGGGCACGTCGTCCGGCGCGGGTGACCCGGGGGTGCTTAACGGTTCTGGGGGTCGCGAGATCTGGAGGGTCGGAAAAAGGGGACAGGCATCTTTTTCGAGAACCAACGCCGACGAAAAAGGGGCCTGTCCCCTTTTTCTCCATCGTTCTGGTGATCGTCGTGACCCCCAGAACCGTTAAGCACCCGTGACCGGGTTGAATCCGTTGGGTCAACAGGATGAGAAGTACAGAGTTTAGGCTTGGTATTGCCTTCGCGACGCTCGCCCTTGCCGCTCTCCTGCTGGTGCCCACGATCAGCAACGAGTGGCGCCGCTCCACGATTGCCGGGGATCAGTTTTTCACGCTCGGACCGCGATTCTTTCCTTTCGTGGCCGTTGCCCTGATGGGGCTGTTTTCGGCTCTGCTGATCGTCTCCAACCGGCGCACAGCAAGTCGAGACGAGCCGCGCCGCCCGCTCAGGGCCGTGGTGGCCTTTTTCGTCATCGGAGCGGCCTACGTCGCAGCCTTTCCCTTCTGGGGGCTGCTGGCAACGCCCTTTTGTTTGGGTGCCTTGTTCTTCTACTTTGGCGTGCGCCGCTGGACCACGCTGGTGCTCGTCCCGATCGTCACGACCGTGTTGATGGTGATCTGCTTTGAGCACGTGATGAGGATTCCGCTGCCCTAACGGTGATCGATGTGTTGTTTGACGCGGTCGTGAGCATCTGCCAACCGGAGACCCTGCTGGTACTCCTGCTCGCGACGATGGCCAGCCTGATCATTGGTGCGACTCCGGGGCTGACGGTCAACATGGCCGTGGCGCTGGCCGTGCCGCTGACCATGCACATGCCCCTCGAGCCCTCGCTGGTGCTCCTCCTTGCGCTCTACTGTTCCGGGATCTTTGGCGGGTCGGTCTCTGCGATTTTGATCAACGCGCCCGGAACTCCGGCTTCCGCGGCCACCGTGCTGGACGGCTACCCGCTGGCGCAACAGGGAAAGGCCGGAAAGGCGCTCAAGATGGCGCTGGCCGCCTCGTTGGCGGGCGGACTGTTCAGCGTTCTGGTGCTAGTCCTGATCTCCCGCACCGTGGCGGACTTTGCCCTGTTGTTCGGCCCGGCCGAGCGCGCCGCCCTTCTTCTCTTTGCTCTCACGCTGGTGGGGCTGCTCTCAGGTCACTCCATCCTCAAGGGGCTGATCGCGGGCAGCCTGGGGTTGTTGCTGTCGACGGTCGGGCTCGATCCCATGCTGGCGGTGCCGAGATTCACGTTCGGCCTACTCGAGCTGGAGGACGGCCTTTCTCTGATTCCGGTCTTGGTGGGGCTCTTCGCGATTTCCGAGGTGCTGCTTCAGGCCGAGACGCGGATGCGGGGCGCAATCGGCCTCGACCTGCGCCAGACTCACGACAAGATGCTCAATCGCCTGAGCTGGGGCGAGATTTCGGCCAGCGCCAGGACGATCGTACGCAGCAGTCTGATTGGGACCTTCATAGGCATTCTGCCCGGAATAGGGGCGACCGTCGCTTCGTTCGTCGGCTATGGCGAGGCCAAGCGCTCGTCGCGTCAGCCTCAGCTCTTCGGCAAGGGCAGCCTGGAAGGCGTGGCCGCCTCCGAGGCCGCGAACAACGCCGTGACTGGAGCCACGCTGATTCCCCTGTTGGCCCTGAGCATCCCGGGAGACTCGGTCACGGCCATTTTGTACGGAGCGCTTCTGATCCAGGGTGTCACCCCCGGTCCGCTCCTGTTTCAAACCGGCCTCGGCCTCGTTTACGAAATCTACGTGGCGCTGATCGCGGCCAATCTGTTCATGGCCGGCGTCGGCCTCGCTTTCTTACCGCTCTTTCGGCATGTCACCCGGGCTCCGGCGCGCGTGCTCTTTCCAATCGTCTTCGTTCTTTCAGTGGTCGGTGCCTGGTCGGTTCGGAACAATGCGTTCGACCTGTACGTCATGATGGGCTTTGGAGCTCTGGGTTACGTGCTGCGCCGCGTCGAGGTTCCTCTTGCGCCGCTGCTCATTGCCTTCATCTTGGGTGTGCCGTTCGAGCAGGCATTGCGCCAGGCGCTGGTCAGCTCGGACGGGAGCCCGGCGGTCTTCCTGAGCAGGCCGCTGAGCGCGGCGCTCATCGTTGTGACAGTCGCCTCTCTGGCTTGGATGGCTTGGAGGAACAGGAAAGAAAGTACAGCATGAACATTGGATTCATTGGCACGGGAGTCATGGGGAAGCCCATGGCGCGTAACGTGATCGAGACGGGTAACCCGGTCACGATTTTCGCTCGTCATCCCGAGAAGATCGCCGACCTCAGCGCAGCCGGAGCGGAGGTGGCTGATTCTCCGGCCGAGTTGGCCTCCAGAAGCGAATGCATTTTCCTTTCGCTGCCGACCGATTCCGATGTGGAAGCGGTGGTGCTGGGCGATGACGGCATCCTGCAGGCGGCGCGGCCGAACACGGTGGTCGTCGATACGACGACCGGAGCTCCTCGCTTCGCCTCGCGCATCGCCTCGGCCCTGACCGAGCATGACATCTTCTATCTGGACGCCCCAGTTTCAGGAGGGGTCAAAGGCGCGCGAGAGGGGACCCTCACGCTCATGCTGGGCGGGGAATCCGCGGTTGTCGACAGGGTGCGCAGCGTGCTCGATGCCGTCGCGGCGAACGTCTACCTCGTCGGCCCGGTGGGAGCGGGACGTACGCTGAAGGCTCTCAATCAGATGATGGCAGGGCTGAACGCCGCGGTGCTGTGCGAAAGCCTTGTCCTGGCCAAGAGAGCCGGCGTTTCACCCGAGACCTTCCTGTCGGTCCTGGGTAAGTCGGCCGGTAATTCGTATCAGCTCCAGACCAAGCTCCCTCAGTTCATCATTCCCAAGAAGTTCGATGGAGGATTTCGAATCAGCCTGATGTTGAAAGATCTCGACATTGTCTTGGAGATGGCGCGTGAGCTGCAAACGCCCACGCTGCTGACCGCGCTGGGGACACAGCTCTACCGCGCTGCTGGGGCGGCGGGCTACCGTGACAAGGACACTAGTGCCCTGTTCGGCTTTCTCAGCTCATTCTCCGATGCCGGTTCTTAACTAAGTCCACGTCGATATTGCGTCCATGAAACGAGAATCAAATAAACTCAAGCACACTATCTCCGAGGGCCGGATCGCGTTGGGCACCTGCATCTGCTCGTTCAGCCCAGCGATTGTCGAGGTGGCCGGACTCTCGGGCCTGGTTTGGTGCCGGATCGACAACGAGCATGCGTGGCGCCAGGACGAGAGCGTCGAGCACGTGTTGCGCGCCGCGGCCCTGTCGGGAATCGTGCCGTTGCTTCGGGTGGACAAAGGCGAGCCGCATCTCGTGCGCAAGGCTCTGGAAGCGGGAGCGGGCGGCGTCATCGTGCCTCACATCCAGAATGCGCGTGACGCAGAGGAAATCGTCCAGGCCGCTAAGTTCCCTCCTCGTGGCACCAGAGGATTCAGCAGCCTGTGTTTTTCCGGGTCATGGGGGGTTGGCGGTGCCGATGACGGCCTTGGATGGATGGAGTGGAGCAACGACGAGACGTTGGTCATCCCGATGGTGGAGGAGCCCGAAGCCGTCGGCAATGTCGACGAGATTCTAGCCGTTGAAGGTGTGGACGGCGTCTTTTTCGGCGCATCCGATTACAGCGTCCTGGCCGGCGTGCCGCTTCAGGCCTCCCATCCCAAAGTCATGGACGCGATCTCCAGGACGGTTGACGCGGCTCGGCACCAGAGCAAGTTCGTGATGCTGGGAGCCAAGTATCCGTGGTGGGACGATGTCCGTCGCCTGGTTGCCATGGGTATACAGGCAGTCGAGATCGGCCATGACATCTCTGTCCTGAGCACGATGTGGAAAAAGACAATCGAGGAGCTGAGGTGAGACGGCGTGGAATCGCAACGCTACCGGCATGAGGACCTGTTCGACTACGGCTGCCGCGTCCTGGAGCGTCTCGACGTTCCCGCAGAGGATGCCCGTGAGGTCGCTGGCTGTTTGATCAAGGCCGAGCTGCGCGGCGTCGACTCCCACGGTATGGTGCGGCTGCCCCCGTACACGCGCCGGGTTCAGGCCGGCGTGGTCAAAGCCCGGCCAGACATCCGATTGCTCTCGTCAGGGACTGCGGCAGCGCTGATCGATGGTGACAACGGCTTGGGACCCGTCGTGGGCGCCCGCGCGATCGACGCCGCGCTGGAGCTCGCTCGGACGCACGGCACAGGCTTCGTCGGTGTTCGCAACAGCAATCACTTCGGTGCGGCCGCCTACTACGTCGAGAAGGCGGTCACCGAGGGGTGCATTGGTCTGGCGATCTCCAACGCGCCCCCCAACATGGCCCCTTTCGGGGGAAAGAAGCGCTTCTTGGGAACCAACCCCGTTGCGGTCGGCATCCCCGCTGGACAGGAAGATCCGTTGATCTTCGACGCGTCGACCAGCGTGGTCGCCCGCGGCAAGATCATCGTGGCTGCCCAGACCGGGACGCCTATTCCCCAGGGATGGGCGATCGACCCCGAGGGTCACCCGACCACTGACGCAGAACAAGCCCTGGCCGGCGCCGTGCTTCCGTTCGGCGGACCAAAGGGTTCGGCGATCTCGTTCATCATCGATATCTTCTGCGGTGTATTGACAGGAGCGGCGTTCGCGTTGCACCTGAACACGCTCGAGAACCTTGCGACCGCGCAGCACGTGGGCCATGTCCTGGCGGCTGTGCGGACCGATCTGTTCGTGACGGGTGGCGAGTTCGGAGAGCGTATGGACGCCATCCTGCAGATGCTCAAAGCGTCGCCTCCGGTCCCGGGGGAACAGCGCGTTCTCGTGCCGGGCGAGATCGAGCGCGCCCACGAGTTGCGACACCGGGAGCAGGGCATTACCTTGGCCGGGCCGATTGCCGGACAACTGGCACGACTTGGCGAGGAGCTTGGCGTGTCTGTTCCGTGTCCTCGTCCGGTGTCCTTTCCTTCCGCGTCTGCTCCAGCATGAATGCGCATACCGTCTTCGGCCGTCAGAGAGTTGTTCGCAAATGTCGAAACCATTCATGTCAGGTGGTAAACCTGCAAGGCACATGAAAGACCAAATGCTCGAGCCGCTGTCAGGGACCCTACAGTTGGGCGCGCGCGCCTACGGCGCGTTGTGGAACGGGATTGTGGGCGGCCGCATCGAGCCGGGAACGCAGCTTCGTCCGGACGCCATCGCCGAGCAGCTCGAGATCAGTACGACCCCCGTTCGCGAAGCGCTGCATCGCCTGGAAGGGGACGGCCTGGTTGTGAAGCTGCCGTATCAGGGCTGGTTCGTGCGGGAGTTCACCGAGCAGGAAGTGCGGGAGCTCTACGAAATGCGCGCGGCCCTGGAGTGCTTCAGCGTCCGACTCGCCTGCGAGCGCATTACCGACACCGAGGTCGCCCGGCTCCGTGAGCATCAAGCGGTTGGGGAAGCCGCGTTGAGAGACGGTGATATGGATGCCTACCGGATCTACAACCGTGACCTCCACGCAGCGATTATGGCGGCGGCCCGCAATTCTTACCTTTCCTCTCTCATGGGCCAGCTCACCCTGCAGAGCCAGATCCTCATGGCCAAGACGATTCGACTCCTGGGACGTCCGTCGCGCGCGATCGAAGAGCACCACGAGCTAATCGAGCTGATCGCCAACCGGCAGACGAAAGCGGCACAAAAGCTCATGGAGCGGCATATCCTCAGTGCGCTCGAGGACATCGTACGTTTTGGCATCCGAGGGCATGCGGAAGCAGCCGATGAGTCTGGTGGCTCCGGCTTGAAGAGCCACGGCGGTAGCGATCGTTTACTGAGACGCCACGGCCGTGATCTCTAGCCGGGACGGGCCGGAACGATCGTCTAGCCGGCCCGACACACACACAGCCTCTCCGTCGGGCACCGCTCTGCCCTCCACGAGAAGGAAGCGGTTTTCTCCCGCGGCTAGCCAACGCTCGCTTGCTTTCTGCTCGATGACGCCACAGGCATCGATCTGGAGGGTCAGGACCTCGACCGCCGCCTCCTGAGCAGCGTTGCGGAACACTTTGGGTGAAAACGCGGTGTGCCCCTCCGTGAATTTCACTTCGACCGTCTGCTCGCTCAGGCTGATCGAGATGTCCGCGACGCCTTCCAGGCGCCGGCGCAGCGCCACCTCCAGGGCGGCGGCGCATGTGGGTCAGGTGATGCCTCGGGCGTACGCGAGCACTCCCGTGACGCCTTCTTCACGATCTAGCGATGAAGGCAGTGAAGAGCACGCCGTGGCAACGATGAGCAGGACCAGCAACAACATTCGCATGAACGTCACCGAGCGGCGGCAGGTTAGCGATAACGCAACCACAAAGCTACCCACGTCAGCAAGACCAGCGCGCTGACGCCGATACTGGCCCACAGAATGAAGAGCACGGTCGTCGTGCGGCGATGCCTGGGCCGGCGCCAGACGAGCAAGCCCTGATACACGAGCGCCGCCACGGCGAGCGATGCAAACAGAGGCTGCAATCGCTCCAACCAGAAGAGACAGCCCGCGCTGAGGACTGAGACCGCGCCAAGTCCTACCAGGACTTGAGGGAGCACTCATCAACTGGGAACAAGCAGTGCCGCGATGATCGCGACGATGCCGGCCCGTTCGACATCTCGGCTCATTCGCCCTCCTTCACACTACTCGGCTACGGACACACGCTCCGCGGCCTGCCCGCCCGCCGTGCACCCGCTTTTCGGACCGAGGGACGTCGGCCGCCGTTCCCGGCAACCCGAAGCTGCTGTGCGAGCGTTTCGCCGATCCCTTCTTGCACGTGCCCGATGTGCTGCAGCATGAGCTGATACGCGGCGTCCTCGTCGTGTCGTTCGATCGCCTCGAAAATCGCCCTGTGAAATTCGCAGATGTCTTCCTTGACGGCCCGCGGGGTGTCGATGGCGGAGACCACTTCGAGCGTCAGATCCGCCAGCGAGTTCATGAGAGTGGTGAGCGGCAGGTTCCGGGCGCACTGGGCGACAGCCCGGTGGAACAGCAGGCTGTGCGGCCGGAAGTGCCCCTTGCGCGCGAGCGCGGCCTCCTGGCGTTCGAGCACCAGTTTCAGCCGCGCGATATCCTCGGGATGTGCGCGGCGCGCCGCCAACCGGGCGATCGGTGGCTCGATCAGCAGCCGCGCCTCGGTGAGCTCCTGGTGCGAGGTCCGGCCGAGCCGCAGAACCAGCGACAGCGACCGCTGGACGGCAGTATGGCCCGGTTCCGCGATGAACGCCCCTCCCTCCGCACCGCGGCGGATGACGAGGACGCCCAGTTCTTCCAGCGAACGGTAGGCTTCTCGGACCGACACCCGGCTGGTGCTGTACCGGCGTGCCATCTCACGTTCAGCGGGCAGCTTTTGGCCGGCTGTGAGCTTTCCAGTGGATATCCGGCGCTGGATCCGTTTGGCGATGTTCTCTGAGACCCGGGTCGTGCGGGTTGGTCGCGGCATGAAACGCCATTCTCCAGAATCCGCGCCGTATCGTCAACTTCAGCGGGACGCTGCCCGGGACGCCGATGACGTCGGCGCCCAAGGTTCACTGAACAACTGGGGCACCAGGTAGGCAAAGTAGCCGCTGCTGCCGCCGTCGATCGCGTAGACGAGGCCCCGCTTCGGGTCGAGAGCGATGCCGCCGGGTGCGATCAGGCGGCTCATCGTCCCTTGGATCAGTGCGCGCGGCGGGACATCGCCATCGTCGTTGATGTCCCAGACGCCGACGAAGCCAGGACCCACGCGGCCGGAGGACACGCGCTTCGCCTTCTTGAATTCCTCCTCGGTACGTGGCCGATCGCCGCGGTACGGCTCGAGCTGCTTCTCGCGCATGCTCTGCTGCGCCAGGAAGATCCGACCGCTCCCGGGGTCGACGGCTACCTGCCGAAAGTGGGCGAGCCCGGTATTCCGGCCCGAGACGATCGTCCGCGGCGTCACGTTTCCGTTATCCGTGCGATTGAAGGTGATGAGCCCCGTCGTCGCCGCCGACCGGCTGGCCGCCACGATGACATTGTGGACCGGGTCGACCGCGACGCCCACCACGTCGAGCAGCTTCGTCTTGTCGCCGTACAGGGTCCGTATCGGCGCCACGTCCCCGTTCGCCTCACGGTCGAAGACGAACACCGCGCGCGCGGTGGTGTCGCCGACGATGATCTCGTCGTGAATCGGGTCGACGGCGATCGTTTGCGGCCGGATCAGCCGCGTTTTCGATCCTTGGATGACGCGAATCGGCGGTTCCTCGCCCTGCGCGCCGCCGCGGAACACCAGGATCGCACCGCCGAGCGCCACGGGGATCGAGATTTCGTCGTTCACTTCGTCGTACGCCACGCCGTGCATCGTCCGGCTCAGCGATGTGCCCTGTCCTTCAATGACCCGCTCCGGCGCAACCAATCCGTTTGCCAACCTGGCAAACACCGAGACTCTCGGTACGCTCACTCAATTAGGGACGATGAGCGCGTCGCGCTTGGTGTCGTACGCCGCGGCCGCGGCGTTGGTGAACGTCAGTGAGGGGGCTCCTTTCGGCGCGTTGCGGACGATGCGCTTCGGGGCGACGTTGCCGGCGGTGTCGCGGTCGAAGACCAGCGCCGAGTGATCGGCGTAGTTGGCGACCCAGAGCTCATTGCGAACCTGGTCGACGCTCACGCCCACCGGCCCCACCAAACCGGTGCGATCGCCTTTGATCACGCGCGTGGGGGCAACGTTGCCCTCGGCTGTGCGCCGGAAGAAGCGCACCGAGTGGTCGCCGTAGTTCGCGACGATGATTTCGTCGCGCTGGGCATCGACCACGGCGCCCATCGGCCAGTTGAGACCCGTTTGGTCGCCGCTGATCGTGCGCAGCGGGCTCGTGTTGCCGGTGGCGGAGGCGGCAAAGATCCGGATCGATGGGGGCTCGAACCGCCCCGGCTCGTACGCGCGCGGGGCCTCGGTGAGGGGGTCGTACGGGCTGTACGGACGAAGCTCGGTCCAGTTTCCATGGTTGGCCACGACGAGCTCCTTGCGCTCGTCGTCGTAGGCCACGCCGTGCGGATCGGCCAGGCCGGTCTCGTACCCGCGGAGCGTGCGCAACGGCGGTTCCAGTTGCTCGGCGCCGCGCCGATAGAACACGATGCCGCTCATTTGTTGCACCGACACGGCGATCTCGTTGCGCGCCTTGCTGAGCGAGATCCCCCACGACTGATGCGGCGTCTCCAGTCCGCGCACGGGGCGCACGGCGCCGGTCTGGTCGTAGCCGAAGGTCACGACACCGCCGCCGTCGTTGTTGACCGCGTACACTTCCTTGCGCTCCGGGTCGACGGCTACGCCCGCGATGAAACCGATCCCCGTGTGCGGACCAAAGACGCGCGTAAGCGGATCAGTGATCTCCCGCGAGTCGTCGCCGGCCGTCGTCGAGTAGGAGAGCAGGCTAGACAGGCTCGAATCGCTGAAGAAGGCGCGTCCGGCCGCGTCGTCGACGGCCAGCCCGCCGAATGTCGGGTAGGGATCGAAGACCGTGCGGTCTGGCATGGCGTCGAGGGTCATCGACTGCTCCGGCGGCCAGTCGGCGTTCGTCTTCCGCGTGTCCTCGTCGCCAATGCGGCCGCCGGCGCCTCCGCCGCGAGTCTGTTGGTACCGGGTCGAATCGGACGGCATCAGACATATTTCCGATGACGGGGCCGCGAGCATCGACGTCAGCGCGTCGGCCTCCAGTGCCTGGTGCCGTGTGCCGCCGTTGGCGAACAGCACGGCCGAAGCCCCAGAGACAAGTAGCAGTCGTGTGCGCATCCCACT
This sequence comes from Luteitalea sp., assembly GCA_009377495.1. GTDB lineage: Bacteria > Acidobacteriota > Vicinamibacteria > Vicinamibacterales > Vicinamibacteraceae > WHTT01. Next base: position 13,071 of record WHTZ01000044.1, on the reverse strand, counting down.
CTTTTATCACGCCGTTTCCCTCTAGGCAATGGTTAGTCCTTCGCAGGATACTTGAGGCTAAGATACAGGGCATGTCCGATCTGAAGATGAAAACCGCAATGGCGACGTACGGGCACACCAGCCCGCTGAAGGACGGCACAGTCAAGCCGCGGACCTTCGCGTTCGACTTCGAAGAAGTGCCGACAATTATCCAGGCGTTCCGGCGGATGGTACGAGGGCTGGAGTTCGATGTCTCCGAAATGGCGATCACCACCTACCTCTGCGCCCGGGCGCACGGCAAAGCCTTCACCGCCATTCCGGTGTTCCCGATGCGCGCCTTCCACCACGGCGCCATCCTGTACAACACGAAATCTGGCGTCACAAGCCCGAAAGACCTCGAAGGACGGAAGGTCGGGGTCAATCGCGGCTACACCGTCACCACAGGCCTGTGGGCCCGCAGCATCTTGCAGCACGAGCACGGCGTGGACCTGAAAAAGGTGACGTGGGTGCTCTCGGGCGACGAGCATGTTGCCGAATACCAGCCTCCCCCCAACGTGGTGCCCGTCGAGAAAGGCCGCAAGCTGGAAGACCTGCTGGCGTCGGGGGAAATCGCCGCGGCAATCAGCGTGCCGGTAGATTCCCCGGACGTGAAGCCGCTCATTCCGAACGCGCAAGAAGCGGGCTTTCAGGCCTTGCGCGAGCGCGGCCTCTACCCGATCAACCACACCGTGGTGATCAGGAACGACGTGCTCGATTCGCACCCGCCGGGTCTCGCGGCGGACATGTTCGCCGCATTTGCCGAGGCGAAGCGCCTTTATGTGCAGCGGCTCGAAGGGGGACAGATTGAGCCCGCGTCCAAGCGGGACGACGTCTTCCGACGGGTCATGGACCTCACGGGCGACCCCCTGCCGTACGGCATCGAGCCCAACCGTCAGGTACTCGAAGCGATCATCCAGTACAGTGTGGAGCAAGGGATCATTGCCGGTCCCTTCACCGTCGACGAGCTCTTCGCCCCGGCGACGCACGACCTCACGGCGTGACCCGGATCGGAAAGCGACTAGCCGACCGAGTCCAGGAATTCGAGTATCCGGGCGGGCGCCGTCTCCTCGGTCTGCTGGTCCACGGCCACATCCCAGTACTCGGCCTTCGAGAGGCATTCTTCCAGGTACCGGGCTGCCGATGTCGCGTGGGAATGATCCCGGCCGGGCACGACGAGGGCTGGAATATCCAGACGCAGCAGGTCCTCCGGCTCGGCGCCTGGAGCTGTATCGCGGTCTATCAGCGTGCGGCCCATTGCCAACACGAGACGCGTGTACCGTTCCACATCCTGCCGCGCGTAGGCCTCGGCGAACGACGGATCGCGCCTGATGACGGACACCCACGGCCCGCCGCGCGGATCCTGTCCGAAGCTTTTCCCTTCGTTGATCGCGAGTGACACCACCGCATCCAGGCCGTGCTGATAGACGTAGGCCAGGTGCTGCGCAAACCGGAGATGCCCGTTGATGCGGTATCTGGGGCCGCCGACCGGCCAGTAGAGCACCAGGCTCTCGGTCGTCTCCGGGTGGGCGACGCCGAAGGCGATCGCGGAGCAGCAGCCCATGCAGGCCCCCATGATGTGCGCGCGCTGAATCTTCAGGTGATCCAGCAGTCCCTTGCCCTGTGCCACGTAGTGCGCCCACGTGACACGCTCGACCCGCCCGCCCGACTCACCGGTCTCGCGCCGGTCGAAAACGATGCAGGTATATTTTTTCGAGAGGTGTTCCACCGGTTTGATGCGGGCGTAGATGCCTTGCGTCGTCCACTTGTCCAGGGTGGCGTCGAACCCGCCGGGCGAGAACATCAGCAGCGAGGGGCCGGCGCCTATGACGTCGTACCGTGTTGTGATGCCTCCGATAACCGCGGTAGCCACTGGTCTCCTCGCTCAGAATCGTGCAGGGGGTGAAAGGTTCATCACCGGTCAGGTGGTGACGGTGCGCGCGCCGGCGCCTCGAATCTGCCGCGCCGCGCGTACGTCCTCCGCGAGCATCTTCATGGCATCCAGCGTGATCTGCGCGACATTGGCGTATCGCTCGGTCTTGGAGTCATCGATGGCCGACGCAAGGTAGCCGACCGCCGCGAACGCGGCCCGCACGCGACCGTCCAGCCACGGGCCGCCGCCCAGGCCGCCTATGACGGGGATCGACAGCGCCCGCGTCACGTCGGCACCGGCTATCGGGCCCGAGTTGGTGAAGTCGAGCATGGATGCACCCGCCTCCTCGAGAAGCCTCGCCTCCTGAAGAAGCCGGTCCTTCATCTGTGTGGACAGCTCGGGTCCCGCTTTCGCCATGCCGCCGTATTGCATGGCGGTGTGCGGCGTGATCCCGAACTGCGCCCAGACGGGGATGCCGGCACGCGTGATGGCGCGCACCGCCTCGGGGAAGGCGGACGCGCCGTCAAGCTTGACCATGTCGGCTCCAGCTTCCTTGACGAGGCGGATGGCCGCGCCCACCGCGCTTTCCGTTCCTTTCTGCAGCGGACCGAAAGGAAAATCGCAGCTGACCAGCGCGCGTGTGACGCCCCGTCGAACGGCCTGGCAGGACAGGATCATCTGGTCCAGTGTCACGTCCAGCTCGCTACGCTGACCCCAGAGGTTCATGCCCACCGAGTCGCCGACGGAGACGATGTCTATCCCGGCGCGGTCCACGATCTGGGCCATCTGGTAGTCATAGGCCACGACGCCCACGATCTTTCGCCCGTCGCGCTTCATCTGCTGAAGCCGAGCGATCGTCACCTTGCCCTCCAATGGCTTCTCCTTTCGCTCCGCGGTGCGATGGGGCCACACCGGGTCGGGCTACCGTTTGAGCATCACGGCAAGCGGCTGTGCGGGATCCGCCAACGCGGCAGGATCCACGGCCACGCCCCGCTCGATCAGGCGCCGTGCCGCCGCGAGATCGCGCTGAGCGTTGATGCCCATCGCGTGCACGAGACGGCCATCGCTGATCTCGAGGACGAGCGCGCCGTTCCCCCGCAGTGGCCGGCGCACGCGCGCTCCGCCCGCCGGGGCCCAGCCGACGCCTTGGATGTACAAATCGTACTGTTCCGACCAGAACGACGGCACCGTCATATAGGGATCGGTCGCGCCGGCGGCGTTGCGGCCGGCGACCGCCCCCTGGTCCAGGGCGTGCCGCCAGTTCTCCAGTCGCACTGGGCCGTGAGGGCCGGGAAAGCGCACGACGTCGCCGGCTGCAAAAATCGCCGGGTCACAGGTGCGGCAGTATTCGTCGACGATGATTCCATCGTTGGTCACGAGCCCTGCGGCGGCGGCAAGCCCGTCATTGGGCCTGGCGCCGGTGCCGATGACAGCGAGATCGGCGGTCAGGTGCTCGCGGCCGCCGGTTCGGACCGCGATACGTCCGTCGGTCTGCAGTGCCGCGTCCGCGAGCGCGGTACCGACGCGGATGTCGACCCCGTGCTGGCGATGCGCCGCGTGCACGATCGCACTGGTGTCCTCGTCGCAGACGCGGGCGAGGATGCGAGGCGCGATTTCCAACACGGTTGTGCTGACCCCCAGCTCGGCAGCCGAAGCGGCGACTTCGAGCCCGATCAAGCCGCCGCCGACGACGAGCAGGTCGCGGCTCTCGCGTAGGGCCGTTTTCAGCACGTGTGCATCCGCTTCCGTGCGCAGGTAATGGACCCGCGGCATGCCGAGTGGCAGTTGGGGAATTTCACGCACGACCGACCCGGTGGCGATCACCAGCGCATCGTAGGGCAGTCGCCGTCCGTCCCGCAGGATGACGCTGCGGGCGGCGCGATCGATTGCTGTGCATTGCGCTCGCGTCGCCAGCACGACGCCGTGGCCGGCAATGCCGCATGGCCCCGCGATCAGCGCGTCGCTCGGCAGCACCTTGCCGAGCAGCACCGCCTTGGACAGCGGCGGCTTGTCGTAAGGCTCGCACTGCTCCTCGCTGAGCAGTGTCACGGCGGCTGACGGATTGTGCTGCTTGGCGGCGATGGCGGCGAATGTGCCCGCGGGGCCGCCGCCGATGACCAGGATCTTGCGGATCGTCTCCACGTCCGGCATCGGGATGACTACGCCCGCAGCGCGCTCAGCATGTCCTCGATGTAATCGTCGGCGTTCGCGATCACGACCATCAGCGACCATGGTCGCACCTGCGCGAGCGTCTTCGACAGTGTCTCGTCCGACGCGGATGTGGCGCCCACGATGAGTGCCGTTGTCATGACGCGCTTGTGACTACACGCCTCGCCGATCATCGCCGCGACCGCCACATTTTCGCCGGGGGTCGCCACCATGACGACGAGATCGGCGGTGTCGACCTCGTCGATCAAGTCTCTGGTGCGGCCCGAGAGGTCGCGCAGCCATCCCTCCTTGGAGACGCGCTGCTCCAGGCGAGGCGCGCCGGCAAACGCCGCAGCCGTGAAAAACGTCGCTTGATTCCAGGACGCCTTCGCCAACCGGTCCACCACGTCCTCGCTCAGCGCATCGAGCGCGATCACCTTGATCACACGCGGCTTCGAGTTCGGCGCCTGGACACGGAAGCGTGCTTCTGCGGCCGAGCTCATGCGGGCTGATTCACTTTGCATGTGACGCGTCCATCAGACAGAGGCCGGCGCCACGTCCGGGCGGGCAATCAATGCTTCGCGTGCGCCATCCTTGAACGGCTGATCCGGCGGCAGGATGATGGCGGCCGACCGCACCTTCTGGTGCGCCGGATCGACGCCCGGGGGCAAGACGCCCTTCTCGACGAGCGCCTTCACCGCGCGCAGCAGCCGATGGCGCGCCATGATGATGCCGTTGTCGGTCGACACCAGGTTCTCCTTCGTGCGATCGACGATCGGCCCCATGCTCTCTTGCAGAGAGGCGTCCTGCATGGCGATACCCTGGACGCCGCTGAAGGTCCTGCCCGCCTTCTGGGCCTCACGGTCCATCAGATAGTCGTTGTCCTTGTTGGCCAGCGGGCGATAGGTCCCGGGCACGTATTTGGCGTGGATGCCCTTGCCTTCCCGCATGGCCGAGACTTCGGCTCGTGTCAATTCGCGGATCGGGTGGTAGTCGAAGCTCCACGTCCAGCAGTTCTCATCATCGATCGGGATCCAGAAGTGCCCATGGACCGCGTGATTACCCCGCGGTGCGATCATCGTGAACGACGGCATGACCCACTGCGTGATCCGCCAGTAGTAGTTGCCGTTTTCCGCGTTGCGCCTGGCGCCGATGTAGAGGCCGCCCGGGCTCTCCACGACCTCGAAGACCGGCCGCGAATCGCTGAGGTTGTACTGATTGGCCTTGGCCCCTTTGAACAGCGGATCGGAGTCGAGATCGCCGCGATGCAGGAACGAGACGTGGCTGGAATCGATGCCCCCTTCCATCGCCTGCAGCCAGTTGGACTCCTGGAGGCGCTTGGTCGTGAACGTCTGCTTCCGCGGCACCGTGGCAAATTCCCACTCCGGCGGCGGCGGTTGCTTGTCCGGCGCCCCCATGTAGGTCCAGAGCACCCCCCCGCGCTCGATCAGCGGGTACGACTTCAGCTTGATCGTCTGCGCGAAGCCCGATGCCTCCGGCTCGGAAGGGACCTCGATGCACTGGCCGGTGACGTCGTACTTCCAGCCGTGATAGGGGCAACGCAGGCCGCACTCCTCGTTCCGGCCGAACCACAGCGACACGCCCCGGTGGGCGCAGAACTCATCGATCAACCCGTAGCGGCCCTCGGTATCGCGGAAGGCCAGCAGACGCTCCGAGAGCAGCTTGACCCGGACCGGCGGGCACTCGTTCTCTGGCAGCTCTCCGGCGAGCAGGGCCGGCATCCAGTAGCTGCGGAACATCTGGCCCATGGGCGTCCCGGGCCCGGTTTGCGTCAGCAGATCGTTCTGTGCCTTCCTCAGCATGTCGCAAAACTCCCCTTCCACAATGGTCGGACCATTGTATATCATGGGGACTATATCACTGGAGGATGTGCCGCGGTGCCCTTATCTGTTCCAAACAACTCCATAATACAGAATTGTCCCATATTTCTGTCTGACGCCCCAACCCGCTCCCGCTGAGCAGGTGCACGACAGGATTGTGGAGATGACGCAGTGCACCCCCGCTGAGCGTCGACGAGGAGCCTGCTGAATGAACCGCGCGCCGACACGGATCAAGCTCTGCGTGATCGACGAGATCGCTCCGGGTGAAGTGCTGAAGGTCGAGACCAACGGCCTCACGCTGGCCGTCTTCAACGTCGACGGCCGTTTCCACGTGACCGACGATGCCTGCACGCACGGCCCCGGCTCGCTGTCGGAGGGCTTTCTCGAGGGGGAAGTGATCGAGTGCAACTTCCACCAGGGCTGCTTCAACGTCCGCACCGGCGAGGTCGTCAAGCCGCCGTGCGTCGTCCCGGTCAGAACGTACAGGAGCGTGGTCGAGAACGGAGCGGTGTACATCGAGGTCTAGACTGACGCCCAGTCACTCCAGCTTCGAACGGTAGTGGTCCCAGGCCTTCTTCAGGAGGCCGCGCGACCAGAGATTCTCCCGGCAGGCCTGCTGCTCGGCCTCGCTGAAGACATACGGGGTGCCGATCTGCATGGCCATGTACTGGCGATAGGCGTTCTCTTCGCAGTACGCCGCGAGCGCGAAACACTCGACGACGTCCGCGGCCGCGATGACGACGCCGTGCGCCTTGAGGAGCGCTGCGCGCCCGCCGCCCAGCGTAGCGGCCAGCTTTTCGCCCATCGAGCGGGTGTTCACCGAGAGCGGCGAGTCCATCAGCGGGACGTCGCCAAGCAGCGTGCCCTGCGCATAGACCGGCTTGTAGGCCACGCCGGCCATGGTGAGAAAGGTCGACCACCGAGGATGCGTGTGCATCACGGCGCTCACGTCCGGTCGCGCGCGGTAGATCTCGGAATGGATGTGAAACTCGAGCGGCGGCCTGGCGCTCCCCTCGATCAGGGCGCCCTCGAGATCCACGGTCACGATGTCGTCGGCGGTCAGGGCGCCGCGCACCGACGCCCCCGAGTTGATGTAGAACGACCCGCCGTCGCGGCGGACGCTGCCGTGCCCGCTATGGTCGATGATGCCGGCGCGCGCGAGCATGCGGATTGCGTCGACGAGCTGCTGCTTGACTACCGCCGGATCCGGCCTCTCGCCGCGACCGTCCTGCACGTGTGACATGGTGTCCCGTCTCCCCGTTTAGGTCCAGGGCATCACCGAGACGTGGATCGCGCCAGGCGCCCCCTGACCGCCCACCGACCTGATGGCGTAATCGACCTCCGACAGCCGGAAGCGGTGCGTTGTCATCAGCTCCAGCGGAAACCGGCGCGCCGCGAGATGATACAGGGCGAGCTCGACCGCACGGTAGGAATGGCCGCGCGCGCTCTTGAGCGTCATGCCCTTTCTCGTGAGCCTGCCAATGGGGAAGGACGGGAACTCCTGGTTGCCTTCCCCCTGCACGACCATCGTCCCGCCGCGGCGCTTGGTCGCCTCGATACCCAGCAGCGTGGGCGCCGTGCCGGCCCCAACGGTGCAGTCGATGACGACGTCGACACCGCGCCCGGCCGTGATCTCCATCACGCGGGCAAGCGCATCCTCCTCCTGCACGTTGATCACGTCATCAGCGCCGAGCGACTTGGCCACCTCGAGCCGTCTGGCATCCGTCGACAGGCCCGTGAGGATGACGCGGGCGGCGCCCGCCTGCTTGGAGGCCATAGCGCAGCAGAGTCCCTGCTGGCCAGGTCCCTGGATGAGCACCGTGGAGGCATAGCCGACGCCGCCGTCCATCAGGGCCCACTGAATACCGTTGGACATCGGGGTCGCGACGCCTGCCTCCTCGGCGGTAAGACCGTTCGCGACCTTGTGGAGCACCGCATTGATGGGCAAGTACAAATAGTGGCTGAAGCCGCCCCACAAGCCCGGCGCCGTGTCCATCGCCGTGTAGCCGTAGCGGATCGCCTTGGGGTCGTAGAACCACTCGGTGGCGGCGCAGTGCCGGTACTCGCCCATGTGGTCCCACTCGCAATGACCGCAGGGGAGGTAGTGCTCGAGGAACATCAGGTCCCCCTCTTTGAATCCCTTGCGCGCGGCGAACTCGCGTCCGACTTTCGCAAGATAGCCGACATTCTCGTGTCCCATGATCAGCGGAGCGCCGCGCAGCGGCAGACGGTACTGGCTGACATCGGTGCCGCAGACACCGGCCACTTCCACCTTCATCAACGCTGCGTCCGCGGGAATATCCGGTAGATCGAGCTCGCGCAGCTCCGTGGTTGATGGGCCCGTCTTGACTGCTGCGAGGGTTTTTTCCGACACGTTCTAGCCTCCCGAGAGATGTCTCGTGCCTCGTGACGTCATCTCACAATCCTGTCATCCACGCGCGCCAACCGCCGCTCGAGAATGGGGCCAAGGCGCGGATACGCTTTCAACGCGTTCTCCTCGTAGATCTTCTTTCGGTCCTCCGCCGTCAGCCAGGTGATGGCGTCCAGGCACGGCTTGTTGTCGTCGAAGAAGCGGCCGGTCGTCGGGTCGATCGTCGTGACGCCGCCGAGCATCTCCGAGGCAAAGAGCAGATTGTCGATGCTCACCACTTTGACGAGCATCTCCATGGCCTCCTGGCTGTAGACGGTCGTGTCGAAATAGAGCCGCTTGATGAACGCCTCGAACGGCTCCCACTTGTTCATGATGCTAATGGCGCGGTAGCGCGCCGCCTGGTACGGGACGTTGCCGCCGCCGTGCGAGATGATGATGCGCAGCCTTGGGAAGTCCTGGAAGACGCGCGATTCCATCAGTTGCAGGAACGCCGAGCTGTCGACGTTCAGGTAGTGCGACCCGGTGGTGTGGAACGCCGGGTTGCAGGTCGCCGACGCGTGGACCATCGCGGCTACCTCCAGCTCCTCGAGCTTCGCATAGAGCGGATACCACCATTCGTCGCCGAGCGGCGGATCGGTCCAGTATCCGCCGGACGGGTCGGGGTTCAGGTTGCAGCCGACGAAGCCGAACTCGTTGATGCAGCGTTCCAGCTCCTCGATGCACTCCCGCGGACTCACGCCAGGCGACTGGGGCAGGGCGCAGACGCCGACGAAGCGGTCCGGGTACAGCGTGCAGACGCGGTGGATCAGCTCGTTGTTCACCTCGGTCCAGTAGCGGCTGACACGTGCGTTGCCGAAGTGATGCCCCATGGCCGAGGCCATCGGCGAGAACAACATGACGTCGATCCCGCGCTCCGTCAGGATCTTGATCTGCCCCTTCTCGAGCGACGCCCGAATCTCGTCGTCGCTGATGTTCACCCTGCCCCTGGTCGGTTTGCCCATCGATGAGATCTGCAGGGCGCGGAAAACCCGCAATCCAGGAGGGACCGTCGTGTAGTGGCCATGGGCGTCGATGATCATGCCGGAGGCTGCTCCTTGGGATTCCCGGACGAGTCCTTGGTCGATGATGCAGCCACGTCGCCGAATGCCGCGTGATACGTCATACTGCTCGGCACGTGACGCGGAGCAACGTAGAGTTTAGGACGAGTCCTTACGTCGCAGTTCCGCCTGGTGGATACGTGCCGGCCGCCGAGCGCCGGCAGAAGAGGAGACGTGTGTCGAAGACTGAATTGACGATGGCGTGCTGGAACTACGACCGCACGCGTGCGCTCCTCGAGGGGCGGGTGCAGCCGGACGGCATCGATCTCAATTACCTCGCGCTCCCGGTGGAGGAGACGTTCTTTCGGATGCTCCGGCACCGCGAATTCGACGCCGCCGAGATGTCGCTGTCGTCGTATGTGGTGTCGTTGTTCGAGCCGGAGCGGCCGTTCATTGCCATCCCGGTGTTTCCGTCGCGGGTATTCCGGCACTCCTGCATCTACGTGAACGCGGCCAGCGGTATCGCCGAACCGGTGGATCTCGTCGGCAAGAAGGTCGGCAGTCCCGAGTATCAGATGACGGCGGTGGTGTGGATCCGCGGCATCCTGTCGGATGAGTACAGCGTGGCCGTGAACAGCGTGACGTACTACACCGGCGGCGAGGAGGAGCCGGGACGCCCAGAAAAGCTGAAGCTCCAATTGCCACCCGATATCCGCATCGAGCGCATCGGGCCGACGCAGACGTTGTCGTCGATGCTCGCCCGCGGCGAGATCGACGCGCTGTACACGGCGCGGACGCCGTCCAGCTTTGGCCGCGGCCAGGTGAAGCGGCTGTTCCACGACTTCGTGTCGGTCGAGCGCGACTACTTCCGGCGCACGGGCATCTTCCCAATCATGCACACCGTCGTGATCCGCCGCGAGGTCTACGAGCGGTCGCCGTGGGTCGCGCAGTCCCTCTACAAAGCGTTCTCGGTGGCGCAGCGTGAGACGTACACGGACCTGCAGGAGACGGCCGCGCTGAAGGCCATGCTGCCGTGGCTGATCTCGCATGTCGAGGAGACGCGACGCGAGATGGGAGAGGACTTCTGGCCGTACGGTTTCGAGCGGAACCGCCGTGTCCTCGAGACGTTTCTCCGCTACTCGTACGAGCAGGGGTTGTCGAAGCAGCGGCTGGAGCCGCACCAGCTGTTCGCTCCGGAGACACTGGAGTCTTTCAGAATCTAAGCGAAGAGGCCGCGACGCTACCGCCACGCGTCGTCTCCGGGATAGAGGGTGTGAAGGACGCGGCGGGTGTAGGCGGAGGCGTCGCGCCAGCCGCGCGACATCTCCATCCAACGGCTGTAGTAGCCCTGCTGCCGGTGTCTCTCCAGGTCGGCCTCGCTGCGGAACACCTCGTACAGGCAGATGGTCAGCGGGTCCACGGCGTCTTGCAGAACGTCGAACCGGAGGCACCCCGCCTCGCCCGCGCTGAGCCTCGCGTGGTTCCGGACGTTTTCGATGAACGCTGTCAGGTGCTCCGGCTTCACCTTGATGATGCCCAGTACCGCGTACATGTCTCCCCTCACGCCTTACTCAAGAGCTTCCGGCACGCCTCCAGCCCTGCGTACGACCGGGTCGGCGCCGTCATGAGAAAGCGATAGCCCTCATCGACGATCCTGGCCGCATTTTGCGCATCTACGTGGGGGTGGCCGCACGGCACATCGTGCTCGTTGCAGATCCGCCGGATGGCGGTCATTGCCTCCACCACGGCCGGATGTTCGTACTGGCGCGGGAAGCCGAGGTTCTGCGACAGATCCCCCTCGCCGATGAGCACCACGCCGATGCCGGGTACCTCTTTCAGGATCCGCGGCAGGTTGTCGATCGCCTTCACCTGCTCACACATGATGATGACGAGGATCTCGCCGTGTGGATTCAACGGCCAGACGTCCGCCCGGGCGTAGTAGTCCTGCTGCGTGATGCCCCAGTAGCGCGCCGCGTGGGTGGGAGCGTCACCGCGCTGCCCGGCGGGCTCGTATGGCCGCGCCGAGCGGGGCCGCGGGTAGCGGCAGGCGGCCACCGCGTTGTAGGCCTCTTCGACCGTACTGATGTGGGGCCACACGACACCGTAGGATCCGATGTCCAGCACCTGCTTGGCCAGCCACTGGTTCATCTCGCCGCCGTTCGGCGGGATGCGGATCATCGGCGTGACCGCCGGGGAGAGCGTGCCGCGCTCGAGGATCTCTCGGCGGTTCAACATGTACTGGAGGCAGTCGCGGAGCGTCTTGATGTCGTAGGGGTTGTGCTCCGCCTCGAAGATGACACCGTCGTAGCGCGCGCCCGAGAGCGCGAGGACGTTCTCGACCGACGGCGGAGAGACGAAGGCGGCGATGGGGACCGTCCCCTGCTCGAGCGCGTGGATGATGTTGTTCAAGCGTGGGATCGCCGCCATGATCGCTCCATCAAAAGAGGAACTTGAACCCGAGCTGAATCTGGCGCGCCGCGGTCGACGTGCTGTTGATCCGCCCGGCCGTCGGGTTCCGGACGCCACCCGGGTCGAAGATCGTGGCATCCGGCAAGCCGAAGCTTACCCAGTTGAACGCGTTGAACGCTTCCAGCCGGAACTGCGCTTGGTAGCCTCCGAACGTGAAGTTCTTGAACAGCGAGAGGTCGGCGACCTTCAGGCCGGGGGCCCGCAGCGAGTTGCGCTTTGCGTTGCCGAACACGCCGTCATCAGGCACGCTGAAGGCGGACGGGTCGAACCACTGCTCCGACGTCTTGGGATAGCTCACCGCGCTATCGACGTTCGGCTTGTGCAGGCCGTCGTCGCTCTGCCCGTCGCCTACCTGATCGTACGAGAGGAACGGTGTGAACGGAAGGCCGCTCGAGAGCTGCAGGACGCCGCCGATCTGCCAGCCGCTCGCGAGCACGCCACCGAGTCCGGTCAGATTCCGTCCGAACGGCAGCAGGTAGACACCGTTGATCACGAGATTGTGTCGGACGTCGTAGCTGGACGGGCCGAACTCGTATTCCGGATCCCACCAGTCGGTGGCGCTGCCCGCGCCGTTGTTGAAGTCGGAGCCGCCGATCTGGCCGCCCGACCAGGTGTCCTTCGAGTCACCGAGCGTGTAGGACGCCTGGAGCTGCCAGCCGTCAGCGTACCGCTTGGTAATGCCCACGGTCATGCCGTGATAAATGGAACGTGCGTTGTTGATGCGCGTCCGGATCCGGCCCCAGCTCGGGTAGCGGAGCGCCGCATCCGGAACCAGGCGCTTGACGCCGTCAGGGCCGTACTCGGATGGGGTCGTGTTCGGGTCGCCATAGAACGGCAGGTTGTGCCCTTTGGATCCGATGTATCCGATCTCGCCAGTCATGTTCCAGCCGAGATCGCGCTCGAAATCCACGTGCCACTGCTGCATGAAGGGCTGCTCGGCGCCGTAGAAGATGAACTCGGATCGCTTCTGCACCGTGTCAGGGTTCACGCCCTGCGCCAACACATCGATCATGCCTGGACCAAAGACGGGTGGTTGCCGAATGTCGACGCCCGCGAAGTACGGGTAGATGCGGAAGGTCGTGCCCCGATAGAACGACGTCGTGAGCGGCTGGTAGAAGATACCGTAACCCGCCTTGACCGTCGATTTCACGTCACCGAGCGGGTTCCACGCGGCGCCGATGCGCGGTGCGAAGCTCGTTTTTGACGGGTTGTCGAACATCGGTGTGTCAGGCGTCACGCCGAACGGCGGGTTCTCCAGGTCATCGAGGCTGAGCAGTCCGGCGGCCTGCCCGTTGAGCTCTTCCGGCGTGGTGACGA
>WHTZ01000043.1 GCA_009377495.1 Luteitalea sp. | reverse complement strand
GCACCCAGTCTGCCAGGAAGTCGAGCTGCCGCTGACCGAGCAACTGGGCTTCGGGATAGGCCTCGGCAGCGACGTCGAACGCCTGATTCTCGGCATAGCCGTTAAACACCTTCGCCCACTTCGGCAAGACGTTCTTCGGCGCCGACTTGAACTTCCGATCCTCGACAATCGCGAAGCTGAGCCCGGCATACGTCCAATCTGTGTAGAAGACGTGGATCCCCTGATCGATCGATGTCGGGTCATAGGCGTCGGGCATGTGGCTCGTCTGCGTAGTCATCACCAAGTTCACCCACTCGGCCGGCATCTTGTAACCGCCGGTGTCCTGACGAGTCGAGGCATCACCCTCGGCGATCGTGGCCTTGCCGCTCTCGCCCCACACGTTGCCGTGAAAGACGTCGTGGTCGTCGGGCAAGCAGATCATGGGCCGGTGGCGGAAGACCTCGCGGTACGACCACCCGAACTGGTACCACTTGCGCAAGTAGTCGAGGCACGCGCTAGGTAACGGTGCCATCTGAATGTCGAAGCCACCGTTCGATTCATAGAACTGATCGCCGAGGAACATGACGAGGTCCACGTCGTGTTGCGATGCATGATCGACGATGTCCTGATCGGGAAAGGCTCCATCGTGGTTACAACTGAAGACGAGCGCTCTCAACCGTGCCTCGCTCGTTGGCTCTGCGGCAATCGTGCCTTGGTACGTGTAGGTTTGCGTCGAACCGTCGCGGAGTGGCAACTCGAGCCGCACGCGGTACGGCCAAGCGCGTGTCCCGTCCCAGTCGTCCAATCGGAACTGCACCGTTCTGGACGGCTGCGCAATGGCTGCCGTGGCCACCTGATTCCATTGCCCGTCCCGTTCGACCTCGAGATGAGCTCGATGCGACTCCGGCAGATCGAGCGGTGCGAGCTGAGCAGTCAGCTTGAGGCGCTTCTGTTCCAGCGTGTATTGCGCGAAGTAGATCGGGCCAAACGTCGTGTCCTGGCCGGCCGCCAGCTTCTCGCCTTCGAGTGTCCAGCGCGAGAACCGCGCTGTGACCTGATTGGTCTCCTCCGTGGAGGCCGGCTCATAGTGGCTCAGCAGCGCAACGTTCCCCTCCACGCGACGATCGTCGACCACACGTTCCTGCATCGAAGCCAGCACGCGTTCGGAAGCGGCATCGCGCGCCTCGAGAACCATCGAATAGCCCTCCGCACCGTCGAGGGGCGACACATCGAGCGAGAGCACGACACCGCCGTTCAGGAGCGACAGCTCGAGGGGCGGATGAGAGCCGGACCTGTCGCCGATGAACAGGCGGCCGGACGTGGTCACACCCGCCTCCAGCCCCTGGCCGTGGACGGCTGCGGAGCGATAATCGGGCCAAGGTCCTTTGGCGCCCACGCGGAAGCCCAGTCGATTCCGATCGGACGCCGGAACACCCGCAGGGACCGTGAGCACGACGTCGGTGGCGAAGCGGAGGCGTCGCTCGCCAAGTTGGTGGGTTAGACAGGACACGGTGCGGTTCTCCGCACGAACTAGACACTCCAATGCGCCGTCGTGCACGCGCCAGTCCTGGATCCGATTGGCCCAGTAGGCGTCGCCGGTCCATGTCATGTCCGGCAAGCGATGCCACGGGCTCGTCATGGTCTTGGGCGTGGCACCGTGCTGCGCGAGGGTGACATGACCAGTCCGCTCCTTCGCGAAGGCGACGGGAGCCACGGCTCCCAATAGGAGCGTTTTCAACGTGTCGCGTCGATCCATCTCGATTCACCTCCAGTATCGCGCCGCGGCGGGCGTGCGGACCGTATTCTCACCCGAAAAACGGCAGACCGCACGCGGTACGCGATGAGACGTTAAGCCTCGAACCGCAGGGGTTGACCGAAGTCGGCCTGGCAACAGCCTACCCCCTTGACCAAGAGGGCCTACGAATCCCCCACGCGGCGACCCAGCCGGTCGGGCAACGGGTCCGCGATGCCGGGCTTCGTGGGGTCTTCTGCCGTTCTGCGGCGACCGTCGATGGGTCCGGCCGTGAGCTGGCCTGGTTCCCGTCGGCCACTGGGCGCGCCCGTGCCGTGTGGCCCCGTCCACTCGGGCTTGGACAGTGGCGGCAAGCTCGGAGGCTCACCGACATCCGCGCAACGAGAGGTACCGCGGTGCACTTGGCCCGTTCTCACGTCGATCCACCTTGATATTGGCGATCGTCCATGAGCCACGGGCGACGCCACGTGGAAGGCTTGGTGGACGTGCCTGGAGCGCGGCCTTGCCAAGGGCGTGCGTGTGGTGAGCGTCGGCGGTCTCGGCTGGAACCCCGAGCTGTTCGGCGCGGTCTGCAAAGCCGTGTGGAACGCCGGCGGAATCACCACCGTCCACTTGCCGCCGTCAACCAATGCCGTGGTCAACGCGGTCGACGCCGCGCGTCTCGGCGTGACAATGATCGAGCATCACTACGCCTACGCGGAAGCTTCACTCGACCGGACGACCCAGGACTTCCCCCGCGAGTACGACTTCAACGACGAGGCCGAGCGCTTTCGTCACGCGGGCAAGGTGTGGACCGAAGCGAATCGGGATCGGCTGTTGACCGAGGTGGCGCAAGCGCTCGCGGATGCGGGCGTGGCCATGCTGCCGACACGGGTCGTCTACGAGGCGAACCGCGACATCCTGCGTGCGCAGGCGTTGCCGTGGCACGAGAAGTACACACACCGGGCACTCTGGAACTGGAACCTGCCGGATCCCGCGTACCACGGCGCGTATCACTGGGACTGGACGTCAGACGACGAGGCGTACTGGTCCACGGCGTTCGAGCTTTGGGGGAAGTTGATCTTCGAGTTCAACAAACGAGGCGGCCGCGTCGCCTATGGCACCGATGACAACTACATCTGGGCGACGCCCGGATTCTCGAACGTTCGCGAGCTCCAACTGCTGCGCGAAACGGGCCTCCACACGCTCGAAGTGCTGCGCGCCGCGACGCAGTACGGCGCCAAGACGCTCCGTGAGCCGAGGCTCGGTCTGGTTCGGCCCGGCTTCATGGCGGATCTCCTCATCGTGGACGGGAACCCCGCGTACAACCTCCGTTTGCTGTACTCGTTCGGCGCCTTGACGCTGGACGGGCAACGCAAGATGCATCGCACCCGCGGGATCGTTCACACCATCAAAGATGGTCTCGTCGTCGAGAACGCGAAGTTGATGACCGAGGTCGAGATGGTCGCTGCTTCCAAGAAGGAACAGAAACCTGACGTCGTAAGCGCACCGTTTGTGACAGCACGGTAGGTATGGCGCCCTTTTAAGGGCGCCGTTTGACACCGGCGTGTCGGTCGGATCGTGTCGGTCGGATCGTTGACACATTTCGATCAACGGCGATAGAGTGCCGCTTTATCGTTTTAGGAAAGGGAGGTTGAGATGAGGAGCCGCCTTTCTCCGGCAGTGGTGTCGGCATGGCTGTGGCTCGCCCCGGCCATGGTGGCAGCTCAGTCGAGCCTAGCCGTGCTACGCGGCACCGTCAGCGACCCGTCGGGCGCCCTCATCCCAGGCGTCAGCATGACGCTGACTGAGCCCGTGACCGGCGTGACGGTCCGCGACGTAGCCAGCGACCAGAACGGCAACTACGAGATTCCTGATCTCAAGCCGGGGACCTACCGGTTGAAAGCCGAGATCCAGGGCTTCAAGACCTTTCTCTCCGACAACCTGCTGCTCGAGAGCGGTCAGACTCGGCGTATCGATGTGCCCCTGGAGCTCGGAGCCATCGGCGAAGAAGTCACGGTCGTTGCGGGCGCACAACTGCTCACGACCGACACGGGCACCATCAGCGGACGCTTCAGCAAGGACCAATTTCAGAAGGCCCCGCTCGTGGACCTGTACCCGTCGCCGCTCGGCGTGTTTACCACGTTACCCGGTGTTCAAGGTGGGGCGGGCGGCGGGTGGGAGCTTCGCATAGCCGGCCAGAGTACGCTGCAGTTCAGCCAGGCCATGGATGGTATCGCCTCGCGCACGCAGGACCAGACCAACAACATGAACTTCCAGGAAGAGGCGAACGTCATCACGGTAAACGCGCCACCCGAGAGCTCACGGTTGGTCTTCCAGAACCTCACCTCGAAGCGAGGGCAGAGCGCATTTCACGGGATGGCCTACTACAAGTACTTCGGGTCGGGGCTCAATGCCCGGACGTTCTTCGAATCAGACAAGACACCGTTCGTCCAGCACGAGTGGCAGCTCGAGGCGGGCGGGCCGATCGTCCCGAAGAAGACCTTCTTCTATGGCGCCTGGATGTCCACGCGGATCCCCAAGGGCTCCTTCAACCTGGCCAGCGTGCCCACACAGAAGATGCGAGAAGGCGACTTCTCGCAGTTCTCTGCGGCCGTGATCGACCCACTGACCGGTGACCCGTTTCCCAGCAATCGCGTTCCTCGGGATCGGATGAGCCCGGTGTCACTGGCAACGCAGGATCGCTACTACCCCACCCCGAACCGCGGCGATGAGAACACGTTATCGGACAACTTCGAATGGGTGCACCCCTACAGCAGTGACTTTTACTACACAGGCGATTGGCCGTTCGTGCGCATCGACCACAACGTGACCGACAGCAACTCCCTTTACGCGCGCTGGACGCAACGGCACACCCCCTATGTGCTCGTCACGAACCTCCCACAGTTCTTCTGGACGCGGCTCCGCGATCATCGCCGACTGGTTCTGGCCGACACGCATGTGTTCTCATCGGCGATGGTCAACACCTTCCGCTTTGGCTTCAACCACGACATCCTCGAGGATGGTGTGGAGACCGATGGACAGCAACCCATCAACGGCGCCGAGGCGGTGTCGGCGATCGGGCTACAGGAAGTCAACGCCCAAGGCCACGACATGGCCGGCTTCCCCGCGATGTACATCACGGGACTATCTAGCCTCGAGACCGTGACCGGTGGCCTGAAGAACAACGACAAGGACTTCGCGATCGAGGAGTCGTTGACCTGGACCATAGGACGCCACGTCTGGAAGTTGGGCGCGCAGTACCAGACGTTCGAGCTCTCCGAGGGCGTCGTGCCCAGCTATGGCAGCTTCACGTTCAACGGCGTCTTCACGGGCCATGCCTACGCCGATTTCCTGCTCGGCATCCCGTTCGAAAGCTCTCGGTACGACCCACGAGCGCGTCGGCGCACATCGTCTGAGCTCGGTCTCTACGCGCAGGACTCGTTCAAGGTTGGTCCGAATCTGACCATCGACTACGGCTTGCGTTGGGACTACTTCACCTCCACGCACTACAAGGATGGCTTGATGTACAACTGGGACAAGTCCACAGGCGCCGTGGTGGTGCCCGACGTTGCACACTCTGCTCTCAGCCCTCTCTATCCGGACACGATCAGCATCACGAGTGGAGATGTCATCCCGACACCGGACCAAGGGAACGTTCGGCCGCGCGTCTCGGCGGCGTATCGGTTCAACGACCACACGGTGCTGCGAGGCGGCTACGGCTCGTTCACCCAGCGGCTGGACTACTTCGCGCGCGCGGAGGGCGGTGGGCCCTTCCAGATTTCGGAGACATACCTAAACCTCGTCAATCCAGGGTCACCGCCGTTGTTCGCGTTCCCGAGCCCGTTTCCTGAAAGCCTCGCGAGCGCTCAAGTGCCGAGCCAAAGTATCAACAACGCGTATCCGATGGAAACCGACAACGGGACCATCCATCAGTTCAACGTCAGCTTCGAGCGTGAGCTGTGGCATATCGGATTTCGCGTGTCCTACATCGGATCTCGCGGCGTTGGGCTCAACTACCAGTGGGTGAACATCAACAAACCGGAGCCGAGCCTGATCCCGTTCACGACAGATCGGCGGCCGTGGCCGCAGTTCGTGGAAGTCTTCGAGGTCCGCGAGGATGGCAAAGAGAAGTATGACGCCCTGCAGTTAGAGGGACGTCGTCGTGCAGGGCTCGTCACGTTCGACGCGCATTACACCTGGTCACGGAACCTCTCCAACTACGCGAACCTCGAGAACCCGTACGACGTGACGAGCCATTGGTCCAACGATGACGTCACACGGCGCCACTTCGCGGCGATCAGCACCGAGTGGACGCTGCCGATCGGACGCGAGATGAAATACCTCCGCGACGCGTCGCCGATCGTGGATCGGCTGCTCGGCGGTTGGTCGATCGCCACGGTGAGCTACTTCGCAAGCGGCAACTTCTTCTCTCCTTGGTTCTCGGGAGCCGATCCGTCGAACACGGGTACGTTCGGCGGGGTCCCGGATCGCCTTGGCCCAGGCAATCTCCCGGCCGACGAACGTACGCCAGAGCGCTGGTTCACCCCGGCCGACTTCGTGGTGCCGACCGCGGGACGGCTTGGGAACGCGGCCTTCAACAGCCTCGAAGGACAGGGACTCAACGTCCACCATGTCAGCCTCTCGAAGCGGACAGCGCTCGCTCGCAGTGCGTCGCTCACGTTCACCGTGACAGCCTCGAACGTCTTCAACCACCCGCACTTCGTGGCCCCGAACGCCGACATCACGACACCGGGCGTCGGCCGGGTCTCCGCCGTCATGAACGACTTCAGCCCAGAGAAGGCGGGCCGCCGCATGGTGATGTTGAAGGGCAGTGTTGCATTTTGAAGCCGCCGCTAAAATCGGCCGACGAGTGTCAACTGAAACGCGCGTGCCGGCTGGCGGTTGCGCATCTCCAGGAAGTTCGGGCTCCAGCTCTGATACGCACTGTTGTACGTGAACTGCGTGAAATCACCCCCGTTCAGTAGGTTGAAGATATTGCCCGCTATTTCAAACTGGTAGCGATCGAGCCTGAAGAGCTTGCCGATCTTCAGGCCGACTGTGGTAATTGCGGGCGCCTGTACCTGCCCCTCACCTCGCGTGCTATAGACGTAGCGGTTCTGCGTTGACAGCGGATTCGACTGCGTCGAGCCATCGGCCAAGGGCACACGCGCCGGCCCGTAGCGTGTGACGTCCGGGTCGTCTTCCGAAAGGCGTGTCAGGATCGCCCCAGACCACGGACCCGCCTGCACCGTCAGGTTGCCCGCGAGATTGAGGCCCCAGGGCGCTTGCCACACCGCACTGAAGTTCCCGCGGTACTTCATCCATGTTGGCCCGTAGCTCAGGGCGTTGCCGGTGTCAGGCAGCGAGTTGCGCTCGTTGTTGCCGCGCGGCATGTACAGGTTCCCGTCGTTCGGGAACGCGTCGGGCTGGATGTACCCCGCCTTGTCCGTCGGATTCCACGTGCCGTCGATCTCGTGCCACTGCCGGTTGAAGCCGGCCATGAACTGGACACCGTTGGACATGTTCTTGGTGACCGTGATTTCGAGCGCTTGGTACTTCAACTGGCTCCAGGAGTTGTTGGTCTGCTGCGTGATCTCGCCACGGTTGGGATCGATTCGGCCGAAACCACCGAACGGCTGGCCAGGCGCGTCTGGCCAGAACCCGTTGATCTCGAGCTCCGCCCACGTGTCCTTGTAGGCGCGGTTGATGTACGCCACGTCGATACCGATCTGCCACGGGACCTGCGTCCGGTAGCCCACGATGAGCTCGTCGACGTACGGCTGATGGAGATCGTCATCGATTTGCTCGGCCGCGATGGCAGTCGTCGACGCGGGGTCGAGCTCCTCGGTCTCGAACTCGCCGTCCAGGTCGTTGTCGTACTCCGTGCGGATTGAAACCGTGTTGTCGGCACCAAACGTGGTCACCGCATCGCGTCCCATCACCTGCTCACCAAGGCGCACCCAGCTTGCGCGCAGCACGTTCCTTGCGTCCTCGGTGAGGAGATAGGTGGCTCCAACGCGCGGCTGAACCGTCCAGGACTGCTGGCGCGTGATGTCGAAGACCTTGTCGACACGCTTCACGTAGTCGAAGCGCATGCCAAGGTTCGCGGTCAACCGCTGGGTCGGCTTCCAACTGTCCTGCAGATAGAACGCGGAGTTGCTGTCTCGCGCCTGGCGCGTCGTGAGCTCAATCGGGTCCGCGTAGTAGCGCCGGAACGGAATCGTGCCGAGCGACGGATCGCTCGGGTCAACCGGCGTTCGGTGCTCCTGGTAGAACCCGTCGTTGGAGTACACCCGCGTCTGGTCGTAGGTACTGCGCGGCTCCAGGAAGAATCCGGTTTGGAATTCGTGTGATCCGCCCCAGCCCTGCTGGTAATACGTCAGGTCGCCGCGGATGAGCCACAGAGAAGCCGGCGAGTAGTTCCTGTAGTCGACGTTGCCGCCTTCCAGGATCAGCCCGTCGCCTGTGATTACGCCCTCGGAGATTTCCGTCCCTTCGTAGATCTCGACGTTGGGACCGGTTCCCTCGAACCCGAATGCCGCGTACGTGCTTTCGTCGTTCCCACCCTTGTCGTTGTAGCCGACCGAGAACGACGTCGTGAGGCTGTCGCTCCACGCCGACGTCAGTTTGACGTTATACAGGTTGCCGCCGTTCGAGTACGCATCAACCGGCTCATACAGGTACTCCCAGTTGTTCTGTCCCGAGGTTCGATCGCGCTGAAAGACGCCCACGAGCTCGTGCCCCGTCCCCACCCGACTCGTGACCTTCGCGTAAGGCTGGAAGCCTTTGATCTTATTGGGGAACAGCTCTGAATCAGGGAAGTATCCCGTGATGTCGCTGACCTGTCGATCGATGCGCCCGATGCCGGTCTCGACCCTCGAGACGCGCGCCGAGCCGAAGAACCAAATGCGATCTCGCCGAATGGGACCGCCGACGCTCCCGTCGAACTGGCTCACGTCCGCCTGCACCGGGCTTCCGCCCGTGGAGATGCGTTGTCCGGCGCCGAGCTCCGAGGCCAGATCGAACACCGTGCTGGCCGTCGTGTTGTCCGCGTTCCAATCGAGCGGCTGATACGCGAAGCTCGCCGATCCCCTGAACTGGTTCCCGCCGCTCTTCGTGATGACGTTGACGGCGAGCCCCGTTCCCATCGGGGTCGAGGCATCCACGCCGCCGGTCTTCACCTGCGTGTCCTGGACCATGTCCGCATCCATCTGCACGTAGGTGAGCTGAAAGTCGTTGTAGTTACCAGCCTGCATCCCCTCGAGCTGGACGACGTGCGCGAAGTGCTCCGTGGCGTGGCCGAAATACACCATCCGGCCGCTGCCATCGTCGAAAGGCCGCGAGTGTACGCCCGGTGTCTGCTCGAGGAAATCCGTCCAGTTGCGCCGCGCCGCGATCGGCAGGGCCTTCTGGAACTCGCCGTCGATGTTGAGGACGTTGCCCGGCTTCGACACTTCGAGCATCGGCGATTCACCGGAGACCGTGACGGTCTCTTCCAGCGCGCCGACGTTCATGGTGATGTCAATGCACCGGCGCGGCTAAAGCCGCGCCCTACCAGGCATCTTCTTCTAAAGATTCCCTTTTCGCATCTCCTCCGCAAGATAGTCGGTGGCGCGCCAGGAAACGGCGAGGATGGTGAGGGTGGGATTCTTTTCCGATGCGGTCGTGAACGAGGAGCCGTCGACCACGAAGAGGTTCGCCACCTCGTGCATTTGATTGAATTTGTTGAGCGCCGACTGCTTCGGGTCGTCACCCATACGACACGTGGCGTGCTCGTGTATGGCGGAGCCGTTGTTGTCCAGCTCGGTCCGGTTCCACCCGACGAGCTCTATCTCGGCCTCGCGTGCGATCTCCTCGATCGTGTCCGCCATATGCTCGGCCATCTTCCGCTCGTTGTCGGCCGTGTGGTAGTCGATCTTGAGCAGGGGCACGCCGTAGCGGTCTGTCTGGCTCTCGTCCACCGTGATGCGGTTGTGCGGGTAGGACAGCGTCTCGCCGAAGGGGTGCAGCTCCACCCACGACGGGTACCGCCGCTTCACCTCTCGCTTGAACGACGTGCCGAAGCCGGCCACGTGACGCGCCACGTGCTCGCCGGTCGGCCGACAGCCAGTGTCCCAGAACTGCATGCCAAAGCCGCGCAGGTAGTCACGGCCCTGGCCGGGCCGGTGGTTGAAGCGCGGCATGTAGACGTGCGCACCGCTGATGCCCTCATCGTTGGTCGTTGGCCGACCGTAGAGGGCGGGCATGAACCCGCGCGCGTGGATGCGGATTTGCTCGCAGAGATAGCGGCCAATGACGTCTGAGCCGTTGCCAATGCCGTTCGGGTGCTGCGGCGACTTCGAGTTGAGCAGGATGCGTGTCGAGTCGACACAGCTCGCGGCCATGACGATGACCTTGCCGTGCGCTTGCTGCTCCTTGCCGGACGACCGGTCGAAGTACTGGATACCGCTGGCCCGGCCTTGCTTGTCTACGAGCACGCGAGCCGCCACAGCATTCGATCGGATCTCGAGCCGGCCGGTCTTCAGCGCGAACGGTAGCAAGTGATCAGCGGAGCAAAAGAACGACGCCGTGTCGCAACCGAGACCACAGCCACCGCAGTAATGGCAAGCTGGGAAGCCTCGAACCGGCCGGGTCATCACGGCGCGACGGATGGCCACGAAGGGCATATTCAGTCGCTGGCCGGCCTGCTGCATCAGCCGCTCGGCGCACCGCGGCGCCGGCGGGGGCAGGTGATGCTTGCTCCCCGGCAAGACGTCCGAGTCGTCATCGCCGCCGCAGACGCCGATGAGTTGATCGACCTTGTCGTAGTAGGGCGAGAGGTCCTTGTAGCGAATCGGCCAAGGAATGCCCCAACCGTCGCGCGCCGGCGCTTCGAAGTCGAGGTCACTATAGCGCAGGCTGACGCGACCCCACACGTTCGTCTTACCGCCATGGCCCCAGACACGAATCAACTCGAATGGCCGTGCGGGTGGCGTAAGGTAGCGTTGCTCCCTGGTGTCGAGGAAGAACTGCGGCGGCCGCTCGCCGCGCTGTTCGCGCTCGCGCCACTCCCACGGCCGCACGTGTGTCCAGAACTCCTCCCGTTTGAACTTCTCGCCGGCATCGAGCAGGAGCACATCGATCCCCTGCTGCGTCAGGTTCCAGGCAGCCATACCACCGGCTGCGCCGCTGCCGACAACGATGACCGGGTACTCCTTCCGCGGGGAGATCACCTGCATGGGCATGATGACAAGTATCAAGTCGTCAGTGTCGAGTATCAAGTATCAAATACTAAGCTGGCTCTTTCCACGGTTGGTCCATCCGCCACGCTTCAAGATTGTCCACCCACGCCTCGCGTCGGGCCTCGAGCGTTTCACGTGTGCCCTGATACGCCTCCACGGTTGCCAAGTTCTTGTATTCGTTCGGATCAGCAGCAAGGTCGTATAGCTCCTCATACAGCGGGTCGCTGTGAGTGAACTGAAAGTACTTCCATCGCGCCGTCCGCACGCCTTCACTCTGCGGAATCTTGGGGTGGTCGAACAAGTGCTCGTAAAACCACTCGGTGCGCCAGGCCGTCATCTCGCCGTCCACCAACGGGTTCAGGTTGCGTCCGTTCATGGATGGCGGCGGTTTCAGATTCGCCAGTGAAAGAATCGTCGGGCAAATGTCGATGTGCAACGCCATCTCGTCGCGACGGGATCCGTGACTCTGCGGCCGCCGCGGATCGGAAATAATCAGAGGTGTCCGAATGGACTCCTCGTGCATATACCACTTGCCGGCAAACCCGCGCTCTCCCAAATAGAAGCCGTTATCCCCCGTGAAGATGACGACGGTGTTGTCCAACATGCCGCGATTCTCGAGCTCGCCCAGCAGCCGGCCGATTTGCACGTCGACCCCATAGATCAGCGCGTAGTATCGCTTGACCGACTCTTCCCATTTCTCGGGCGTTGAAAAGCGTTGCTCCCAGCGGACCCGGTTTTCGGTGTCCTTGAGAAAGTCCGGCAGCGAATCGAAGTACTTGCCGTCCATGTGCTCGAACCTCCCCAGCTCGACGCCCTTGTACAGATCGTCATACTGCGGATCGTTGATGAAGTACGGCGCGACACGATCCTGCACATGCGGCGCCTTGAAGCTGATCGACAGGTTCCATGGTTGATCCGGTGAGCAGCCCTCGAGAAACTCCACCGCTTGGTGCCCGAGATGCTTTGTGAGGTGGTCCCGGCCCTCGACGATGTACTGGCCCTGGCCGGGAAACCCACGGAAGAAGTCGTAGCGCGCGCCTGCAGCCTCGACGGCCTTCGCGTCGCCGACGCCGTACTTACCGATAAAACCTATCCGGTAGCCGGCTTCCTTCTGAAGCCTCACGGGATAGCTGTACGCGTGTTGATCCGGAGACAATCCTTTCTGGAAGTCATGGATGCCATGACAGCGGGCGTAAAGCCCCGTAAAGAACGAGGCGCGCGAGACTGCACAGATCGATGTCGTCACGAAGCTATTGTGAAAGTGCACGCCCCGCTGTGCCAGCCGGTCCATGTTCGGCGTCTTGATGACAGGATTCCCGGCAATGCCAAGCGTGTCCCACCGCTGGTCGTCGGTGAGGAGGAACAGGATGTTGGGCGGCCGATCAGGAGAGCTCACGACGGCAGAAGAGCAGCCGGCGACCGACGCTCCGAGGCCCAAGGCGGTTGTCTCGAGAAACGTTCGACGAGAAACAAAAGACATGATTCACCCGAGTGGCTGCACGGTCACCAGTTGATCGGCCGCGCGTTCGACGTGGATGGCATTGCAAAGCGCGCGGCCGAAGCCCTCGAACCTGATCGCCATCACGTCGCCGTCGGCTAGCGTGATACCTTCCCCAAAGCTGAGCGAGTGCGCGCCAAGGAAATGCACGTGGACGTCGCCCGGACGGCCGTGTGCCTTGGCCTTGAAGTGATGATGCTCCAGGTTCTGCAGGCTATGACTCATCTCGGCCTCGCCGCTCGCGATACGCTTCCTCCACACGGTGGTCTCTCCGCGCTCAATCCAGACTTCTCCGGGTACCGAGTCGAAGCGAGGGTCGATCACGAGCTCGGGCCCCAGGGCGCACATCAAGAGCTTCGACCCGGCCAGGTGGAGGTAGTTGCGTTTTTCGAAGCGATGATCCGAGAATTCGTTGCCCGTGGCCATCCCCACGCGTCGCGGACGCCCGGCGAGATCGACGATGTAGACGCCCGCGATCTCTGCTTCCTCGCCAGCGCCTTCCGCGTGCGGCGGAACGAGGAGCGGCTCGCCGTGGGCACGAAGCGTCGCGCCCGTGCCTTTGTAAAACCACTCGGGCGCCGCGCCAATGCACCCGGCTGCGGGACGACCACCCGCCAAGCCGGCTTGGAACATCCGCATGCTGTCGGTCGCTGCCGCATCGTTTTGGTCGTGCATGGCGTCGCGGTCGCGGGCGCTCCCGATATGCGTGAGCCCCGTGCCGGACACCAGGCACCGCGCCGGCTCGATGGGATGGTCGAAAGGCGGGAGGATACGCCACGCCGATCTCCCGGAGTAGACCGCGTCGTACTCGAGCCGCTCGCCGTTCGCGCGCGCAGTGACGAGCGACGAGAGCGGTGTCGTCTCGGCTGCAGCGGTCAGTGCAAGCGCATAGACTGACTCGACGTCCTGCAGAAGGTGCAGGTACGGTTCTTCGACGAGCGCGACGCGCCGAACCGCGCCGTCAGTAAGCTGGATTACACGAACCATTGGGGTTGTCACCTGCAATCCGGCTCACGCAGACGTCACTTCAGTGGAATGGCTGGAAGCCTCTTGAGGGTTTTGTTCGTAGGATCAACAGTAATACCGACAGATTCGAGAGCCGTCACGCCTAAGAGTGGCTCGGCATCATCGGGTCCGAAGATGACGCGTCCGGTGGTGATCTCGCCCATGAGCTCAATCTGTACAAGGCCAAACGGGTATTCGTGTGGTGCGCCATCCGCGAGCTCGTATACCGTGCGCCCCACAGGTTCAACGCCGATACGTCTGAGCTCAGCCGCCGGGGCAAACGTATCCGGAGCACCGGTGTCAACGAGAAACGTTGACTCGTATACGCCGTCGCAAGTATTCGGTACTCGCAATGTTGCAGTTACGTACGTCAGGCCCATAGGACGACCTTTCGGATCAAATCGACTATACGCACGATGAATGACCCGCGTCAATTCAGACCTTCCCTTCCTCACGGAGAAATGAAGGAGTTTCTTGGATGATGAGCCTTACCACGATGATGCTCGCTGCAGTCACGGTGGTGTCACCGACGAACACGGCGCCGGTCTGGGCAGGTCCGCCGGCGGAGCCGATCGTGCTCTGGCCCGATGGTGCGCCAGGCGCCGTCAGCCGAGAGGAGGTGGACGTGCCCACGCTGACGCCATACGTTCCGGCGACGCGCGCGCCAACACGCACGAGCGTCGTGATCTGTCCCGGCGGAGGATACGCCACGCTGGCGATGGATCATGAGGGTGCACAGGTCGCCGAGTTTTTCAATCGGCTCGGCATCGTCGCGTTCGTTCTGAAATACCGACTCGGGCCCCGTTACCATCATCCCTCGATGCTGCAAGACGCACAGCGGGCGATTCGCTATGTGCGGGCGCACGCCGACGCGTACGGTGCGAGCCGCGATCGCGTCGGCATCATAGGTTTTTCGGCCGGCGGCCACTTGGCGTCAACCGCCGCCACCCACACGGAGGCGGGCCGCATCGACGCACCTGATCCCATCGAACGCGAGAGCGCTCGCCCCGACTTCTTGATTCTCGGTTACCCGGTCGTGACGTTCGTGGAGGCCTGGACACACGAGGGATCCCGCGACCGGCTGCTCGCTGACGAGCAGACTCCCGAGCGTCTGACGCAGCTCTCGAATGAGCGCCAGGTGACCAAGGACACGCCGCCAACGTTCCTATTTCACACGAATGCGGATACCGGCGTACCGCCGGAAAACAGTGTGATGTTCTACCTCGCGTTGCGGCGCGCAGGTGTCCCGGCCGAGCTGCACATCTACGAGCGAGGCCGGCACGGCGTAGGGCTCGCGCCGGACGATCCCGTGCTCTCGTCGTGGCCAGACCGTCTCGCCGATTGGCTGAAGGTCAGGGGTCTGCTCTAGCGCCTTCCGTGCGCTTCCACCGCATGGCTTGACTACCCATAGTCCTACTACTATAGTGTGGCTATGGGAACACGTGCCGAGATTCCACCGGGCACGCTGTACATGCTCATCCTGAAGTCGCTGGTCCGTCTGGGACCGATGCACGGATACGGGATCGCGCGACACATTCAGCAAACCACAGAAGATGTTCTGCAGGTGGAAGAGGGATCGCTCTATCCCGCCCTGCAGCGCATGCTGATCAAGGGCTGGGTGAAAGCCGACTGGCGCCTGACGCAGAACAATCGGCGGGCGCGGTATTACACGCTCACGCCGCAGGGCCGGAAGCAGCTGGCCGCGGAGATCCGGCAGTTCGACGTGGTGATGGGAGCGATCCGTCGTGTGATCGAGCCGGCGTAGGAGGAGACCACGATGACGAGCTGGGGGCGAAAGCTTCGCGGATGGTGTCGCCGGAGGTCGATCGAGGCGGAGCTTCGTGAGGAGATGCAGGCGCACCTCGACATGAAGGCCGAAGAGACGTGCGACCCGGATGGCGCGCGCCGGCAGTTCGGCAACACGACGCTACTGCTCGAAGAGGCGCGGGACGCATGGGGATGGCCGCAGGTGGAGGCATGGCTGCGAGACTTCCGCTACGGGCTCCGCATGATGCGCCGGCGGCCAGGCTTCGCGGCCACGGTGGTGCTGACACTGGCGCTCGGCATCGGCTCGAGCAGCACGATCTTTTCGCTGATCGACACGGTGTTGATCAGGCCCCTGGCCTACCCGAGCCCGGACAGCTTGGTAGCGCTTCACGAAAAGAAGCCGTCGGATGACCGCGCCCGCACGCCGGTTGCGCCGGGCCGTCTGGAGGATTGGCAGCGGCTCGCCACGAGCTTCGAGGCTCTCGCCGGGAGTACCACGGATACCTTGACCGATACGACAGGCCCGGTACCGGAGCGGATCTCGGGCGCCTTTGTTTCTCCGCGCTTCTTCACCGTGCTCGGCGTCACGCCTATCGCCGGCCGCGTCTTCAACGCGGAGGAAGAGCAATTTGGCGGGCCTGCCGTCGTGGTTGTCAGTGAAGGCTTCTGGCGGCGGCGGTTCGGCGCGGATCCCCGCGTCCTCGGCCGCAGCCTGATGCTGGCCGAAGGGAGCTTCACCATCGTTGGCGTTATGCCGGCGGCGGTTCAACACCCCTCCGCTGCCACCGAGATCTGGGTGCCCGGGAAGACCCCGCCGGATCTTCTCGAAGTCCGCGAAGCCCGATTCTACAACGCCGTTGGCCGCCTGAAAGAGGGCGTCACCCTGGAGCAGGCGCACGCGGATCTCGCGGCGGTGCAAAGGACGCTGGGCGAGCAGTATCCGAAGACCGATGCCGGGTGGAGCGTCGGGATCAGGCCGCTGAAAGAGGAGCTCGTCGGCGAGGTTCGGCTTGCGCTCTGGCTGCTGCTTGGTTCGGTCGGGCTGCTTCTGCTGATTGCATGCGCCAACATCGCGTGCCTGCTCCTTGTGCAGCTCAACGGGCGCCGTGCGGAGATCGCCACTCGACATGCAATCGGAGCGAGCCACGCGGCGATCGCGCGCCAGCTCCTGGCTGAAGGGCTCGTCTATTCGTTGGCGGGAGGTCTGCTGGGACTCGTCGCGGCCTTCGCCGGGGTGGAGCTCCTTCGCAAGCGCCTCCCCGATGTGCCTCGGATTAGCGAGCTCGCGGTCAACACGCGAATGCTCGCGTTCGTCCTGGGCGTGAGTGTTCTTGCCGCCGTGCTGTTCTCGCTTGCGCCTGTGCTTCAGACCTTCCGGCACAACCTCGCCGGATCGGTAATCCGCAGCGGGAAAGGGGCCGTCAGCAGGTCGCAGCGGTTGCCGCGAATCCTCGTCGGCGCGCAGCTTGCACTGGCAACGGTACTGCTGGTGGGCGCGGGGCTCTTCTTGCGAACGCTGATGAGTCTCCAGGAGGCCCCGCTCGGATTCCGTCCGGATAGCGTGCTCACACTTCGCATCAGCTTCAGCTCCAGCTTCGCCGAGCCTCCAGACGCGGCAGTCCCGCGTCATCCGGAGCGCCGAGCCATCGCGGCCGGTCTACTCCGTGCGGCCGTTGACGGAAGCGCTGCACGGCACGTTGGCCCAAGACCGATTCCGCACGCGCCTGGTGACCATCTTTTCGGCGATGGCGCTGGCGCTCGCCGCCGTGGGACTCTACGGCGTCATGGCATACATGGTGACCGAGCGGACCAAGGAGATTGGCATCCGCGTGGCGATGGGAGCGCGCCCCGGCCAGATCCTCTCCGAGATCTTGCGATCCGGCGGGCGACTGACCGCCGTAGGGTCGCTAGTAGGGATCGCGCTTGCAGCGGCGGCATCGAGACTCGCCGGTACTCTCCTGTACGGTGTCCGTGCCTTCGACGCCCCGACGTATCTGGCTGCGGCAGGCGTGTTGATCGCGGTGGCGCTCGTTGCCTGCCTGATTCCCGGTCGGCGTGCCACGACCATCGATCCGACACGAGCGCTCCGGGAGCAGTAGCGCGATCCGTGAAGATCTAGGAGCTCGTAGACCTCGTCTAATACCCCCTTGCGGAGCGAGAGGTGCGAGCTGTATAGTACTCTCGGTTACCGAGAATAGTGAATCGTAGTACGGGGGCCTTATAGCCCCGCGAAGGCCCCGCCGATCAAGGCGGCTCTAAAGGGCCGCCCTACATAAAGGCTGCGGTCGAGCGAACCGAGGTTTTGACGTATGCACCTGGAACGGTGGCTCCATGCGGTGCCCTTGCGACTGAGATCGCTCTTTCGGCGTCGCCGTGTCGAGGCGGAGCTCGACGAGGAAATCCGGGATCACCTCGAGCAACAAGTCGCAGAGCACATCGCTCGCGGCTCGACGTTGGAAGAGGCACGCTCTGCGGCGCTCCGAGCGATTGGCGGCGTCGAGCAGCGCAAAGAGGAGTGTCGCGATGCGCGCCGCGTGAACATCATCGAGCAGACGATGCAGGACCTTCGCTACGCCACGCGAACGCTGCGCGCGAACCCCGGCTTCACCGCCGTCGCCCTCCTATCGCTTGCCCTCGGGATTGGCGCCAATACCGCCATCTTTCAACTGCTCGATGCGGTGCGTCTGCGGAGCCTGCCGGTGGCGAACCCGCAGGAGCTGACCGAGGTGCAGGTTCCCGGCTCCGCCGGCCTAGGCCTCGGAGCCGGGAACAACGCGGAAGTCACGAATCCGCTCTGGGAGGAGATTCGCCAACATCAGCGAGCCTTTGCCGGCATCTTTGCGTGGGGTAACGATCAGTTCCCTTTGGGTCAGGGTACCGAGGCGCGGAGCGTGCGTGTCTTGTGGGTGAGCGGTGAGCTGTTCTCGGTTCTAGGCGTGACACCGGCGAGAGGCCGTCTGTTCCGTCCTGACGACGATCGGCGCGGCTGCCAACCCGCCGGCATCGTGGTCAGTCATGCATTGTGGCAGAAGGGGCTGGGCGGTCAGGGCTCGGCTATCGGCCGCAGGGTGACGATCGGGAACGAACGGTTCGAGGTCATCGGCGTCACACCCGCGACCTTCTTTGGGCTCGAAGTCGGGAAGAGCTTCGATGTGGCGCTCCCCCTCTGTGCGCAAGCGCTGTGGGGCGACATACTCGACAGGCGCGACGTGTGGTGGCTGAGAGTCATCGGCCGAGTGAGGCCAGACTGGACGCTCACGCAGGCCTCCGAGCATGTGGCGGCAATCTCCCCGGGGCTCTTCGAGGCAACGGCGCTCACGGGGTATACAGAACCGATCGTCGAGAAGTATCGCGAGCTCCGACTGGAGGCCGTCCCGGCAGCAACCGGCGTCAGCGCGCTTCGCAGGACATACGATACCGCGCTCTGGTTGCTTCTCGGGATGACGGCGCTAATCTTGTTGATCGCCTGCGCCAATCTCGGCAACCTCATGCTGGCGCGTGCGACGGCGCGAGAACGCGAATTCGCCGTACGCCTGGCGCTCGGAGCCTCGCGCGGCCGCTTGGTGCGGCAGCTGCTCGCCGAGAGCCTGCTGCTCGCCATCATCGGCGCAGCATTTGCTGTCGGTCTCGCGCGGGCCTCGAGCAAGGGCATCGTGTGGTTGTTGAGCACGGGAGCGGATGCCGTAGAGCTCGACCTGACCCTGGATTGGCGCGTCCTCGCCTTCACGGCTGCCGTAGCGATGCTGGCATGTGTCATCTTCGGCCTGATCCCAGCGTTGCGATCATCGCGGACGGAGCCAGGATCCGCCATGAAGGCCGGAGGCCAGACGCTCACTGCAGGCCGCGAGCGGCGTCGGTTTCAGCGGATGCTCGTAGTGTCTCAGATCGCCGTGTCGCTGGTCCTGCTCGTTGGCGCGCTCCTGTTCATGCGGACTTTCCACAACCTCGTTACGCTCGACCCCGGATTTCGGCAAGACGGTGTGGTGGTCGCGTTCGTGAGCCTGGCGCCTCTGGACCTTCCCAAAGAACGCCGCGAGCCATTCAAACAACAGATGCTGGCGCGAGTGCAGGCGAGCCCGCTCGTCAAGTCCGCAGCCACAACGACCAACGCCCCTTTGAGCGGCTCGATTTGGTCGCTTATCGTACGGGTGGCCGGTGCGAGCGGAGAGCGCACACGAGACGCACGATTCACGTGGGTGAGCCCTGAATACTTGGAAACGATGGAGATCGCGCTGCTGACGGGCCGCAATTTCGACCGGCGAGACACGGCACAGTCCCCGAGAGTGGTCCTGGTCAACGAAACGTTCGCCGACACGTTCCTCGCGGGCGACGACCCGATTGGCAAGACCGTTCGCACCAACCCAGAGCCGAATTACCCAGAAACGGCGTATGAGATTGTCGGCGTCGTGAGGGACACGAAGTACGCCGACCTGCGGGACGAGATACCGCCCATTGCGTTCATCCCCGCATCGCAGCACCCGAGCCCAGAGTTGTGGACGGCGATGCTCATCCGCTCCTCTGCGCCAACTGCCGACGTGGTAGCGGCGGTGAGGCAGCGCGTCGGTGAGCTTGCTCCCGAGGTCACGCTGGAGTTCCACGTACTCCAGACGCGGATCCGGCAGAGCCTTGTGCGGGAACGGTTGATGGCAGCGCTCTCTGCCTTCTTTGGCATCGTGGCGGTGGCGCTGGCCACCATCGGCCTCTACGGTGTGCTCTCCTACGTCGTGGTGAGACGGCGCAACGAGATGGGCGTGCGTCTTGCACTCGGCGCGCGGCCGTACCAGGTCGTGAGGCTCGTCATGCAGGACGCCGGCTCGGTGCTGGCGATCGGTCTTGTTGCCGGTTTCCTCTTATCGCTCCTGGTCTGGAGAAGCGCGGGTGCGCTCCTCTACGGTCTCGAGCCTCATGATCCGTCCGGCATGATGGCCGCGGCAGGCGTGCTAACAGCAGTTGCGGCGCTCGCAAGCTACCTGCCAGCTCGCCGCGCCGCCAGGGTGGATCCGGTCACGGCGTTGAGGCACGAGTAGCGTTGGGTAAAGCGCTCTGATCGATATTGTCGAGGTGTTCGGCAGAACTTCAAGGCTGAGATTGAGGTTGTTGATGCCGTTGCTGCGAACATCCGTGTAGGACGTTGCTGCGTCGCCGAACCAGAAGATGTCACTCACGAAAGTGCCGTCCGGCAGTTGCAGGACGTTGCCTTGACAGGCGTCTGGGTTGTATTTCAGGAAGCAGTTCGCGCACGGGGTGATCTGGCGGCCGCTCGGCAGCGTCACCGTCGTGTCGCCGTCGTACCACCCCTGAAGCTCCGTTGGCACCTCGAGCGGTACGCCCTCGGCACGAATGCTCCTGCCGTTTGCGGAGCCGCTGTTGACGCCGCTGATCGCGAGCGGCGTCCCGCTTTGAAGCACGTAGGCTCCGGCGAGCCGCCATCCGCCGACGATCGCGCTCACGAGGCCTGGGTTCGCGGCGAACGGCTTGTCTCGACCGAATGGGAGCTCGTACAAGAAGGAGAGCACGAAGCGATGCGACACGTCGGTCGGAGCGGGTCGCCGGTTGTTGTCGAGGTCTCGCAGATCGAGCTGGCCACCTTGATAACCAAAATTGTCGGCAAAGCCGTTCGTCTGCGCTTCGGACTGATTGAAGTCGAGGCTCTTCGACCAGACGTAGTTCGCGTTGAACTGCAGGCCGTCGTGGAACGATCGGCCCACATTGAGCTGCAGGGCATGGTAATCGGAATAGCCAACCGTTGCTGAAAGACCGCCGTCCTGGATCAACGGATACTGCTGCAACGTGATGTTCCGTGGAATGGTCGCGTTCCCGAGCTGGCCACCGAACGGAATCAGCAGACCGTCGGCTGGCTGGAAGGGATTGGCGATGGGATCGTTGCAGGAGTTGCCGAGACCGTTACGGCGGATGTAGTCGTCGCGGCATGCCGCTGTCACCTCGTCCGCAATGAGCTGGTTCGAATTGATCGGGAACCTGCGGACCGCTTCTGCCGCTCGGCAGCACCGTTTCGTTGGAATTTCGCTACATAACGGTGTGGCTAGTCAACTGGTAAAGCCATTACTCGCAAATGTGGGAAACGACAATCGTCCTGTTTAGCGCCGACCTTTCCCCTCGCCTACGCCACGGGCAGACATCATCTCGGTGATCAGCCTTTCGGCATTGGCGGCAACCCTACTTTCGGCCGTGATGTCCCACACCGAGGTGCTCATCTGCCGGAGGGCGAGCACCGCCGTGATCCATCCCTGCGTCCACCCGGTCTCGATGGACCACGCTCCCCACCCATGGTCCGCGTTGCTGGCCCAATACGCCCACCGGCCGAAGTCAAAGGCTCGGAACCAGGCGCCGTCCAGTTCGGGATGTCGCTCCGAAGAGACCTGGATGCGGCATAAGTACTGCGCCAGCCGGTCGGCCGCCTCGCGATACGACGCCTCACCGGTCGCAGCAGCCGCCTCGTGCAGACCGAGGAAGGCGAAGTTGCTGGTATAGAGCAGGTCGGTCACCGGGTCACCGTTCTTCTGAATGAGAGGGGCCTCTGACTTGCCGTACTCCTCATTCGTCTTCGGCGGCGCGTAATGTCCCTGCTCCGCTGAACCGACGGCTTCGCGAATCGCGCCGGACTCATCCTGCAGCGCGAGAAGGTCCCGCGCAATGAGCTGGAGCCAGGCGCGGTGCTCCGGCGTGTCTTCCAGGCGCACGAGCCAAGCCAAGGGCAGAAGCATGCGTGCTCGCTCCTGCTGGATTCCGTTTTGCCACCGCCACCGGTCCGGGTACGCTTCCATCGTCATGCTGATGGCTTGCCGCGCCCGTTCCAGAAACAGCTCGTAGCCTGTCCTCTTGTAGGCCCACAGGTACGCGGCCCATGCATATGCCTCGTAGTGCGGCGCATAGTGAACTCGGTCGCTCTCGAAGTAGTGTGGCCAGCCGTGCTCTTGCAGATCGTCTTCCTCGATACGGTTCCCTCGAAACCCGAGCCGGCCCGTTGTTCGCAGGTTGGCCAGGAGAGACCGCAACAGGGCGTCGTCCCAGCGGTCCGAACCGAGCGCCGCCGCGGCCAGCATGGTTCCGAGCAGCGCTCGAGCGTTGTCGTCTCCGTAATAAACGCTCGTTCCGGTCGGCAGGAACCACCCTAACAGTCCAAACGACGGACTCTTGGGGTCGCCACGGGGCCCGCCTGCGAGCGAGGAGTTGAAATACAGGAAGTCGAGGAGCTTTCGGGCGGACGTGGCGTATCGTGTGTCGTCGCTCAGTCGGCCGGCAAGCGCGTACGCTCCAGCTACTTCGCCGATGCAATCGCTGCGCCGGTCCCATCTGACCCACTGGCTGCCATCGGGTTGAATGTTGCTGGAAAATCCCTCGAGGACGCCGTCGCTCCCATCGCCAGCTCTCCAGTGTGCGCGGGGCCCCGGACCTACCCGCTCCTTACCGGCGGCTTGGTCAACCTTGTGTTGCCACGATGGATCTATCAACAGGCGGGCGGCTGCGAACCAGTCCATACTTCGGCGTATTGCCTGTTTCTCCGCGTCCGCTGGCAGCGTCTCATCGGGTCCAAACGAAGGCCGGACCGACGGCTTCCAGGCGAGCTCAGGAGGGTTGTCGCTCTCTGTCAGCCAAGCCAGGATGTGCTTCCAGACGCTGTCCCAGGCTTCGGGTGGCGCGTAGCGCGCCGTCACGAACTGGCTCAGCTTCGTGGTCGCCACGAGGGCGGCGGCGTGCGGATGGCGAAACAACAGAGGATACACGCCGTCTCTCGGCAGGCCGTAGACAGCGGTCTCGAAGCCAGCCACGTGCGCCAACGCCAAGTCACCCGCTACCGCTTCGACTGGGATGAACTTCGCTTGGTGCACCGACAGAATGGCGAGACGGGGCAACTGTGGCGCCAGGACGTCGCTGGTTACGACAACGCGTTCGTGTTCGACAGAGCGCGGCGGCCCGAATTTCAGGCCCGGCACAGACGAGGGATATTCAATGTATAGCCGCAGTTTCTTTGCGGTGGCCCGAGCGAGGTGCGAATCAGTGAGGGAGAGGGTCCTTTCGGGGTACTCGTCGGCGAGCAGCAACACGGCCGCGTTTTGCGGGGCCTGGGCGATGGCTTCCTCGGCCGTGTCGTAGCGTGCGACGGCACCGTCCGCCGCCAGTATCGCCTCATACAGATCATTGTCGGGACGGGCGGCGATCACGAGCGGCCTCGGCGCGGCGGTTGACATGGCCTGCCAGACCGCAAGCGCCGCGGCGACGATTCCATGAATCATCATGTCGTGATTTCATTTAGAAGAGAAGCTTCACGCCGAACTGGATGGTTCGGCCGTCTGCCGCAGAGGTGATCCGGCCGACCTCATCTGGCTCGCTGATGCTGTTGGCCGGAAGATCGAAGTTGGCATGATTGAGGAGATTGAAGAACTCCGCCCGGACCTCCATGCGTAGGCTTTCGGTGAGCTGCGTGC
The DNA here is from genome assembly GCA_009377495.1 of Luteitalea sp. Taxonomy (GTDB): domain Bacteria; phylum Acidobacteriota; class Vicinamibacteria; order Vicinamibacterales; family Vicinamibacteraceae; genus WHTT01. The sequence continues at coordinate 29,651 of WHTZ01000043.1, read as the reverse complement.
TCTTGAACAGTCCCGCATCCCAGCTAAAGAATCCCGGCCCAAACAGCATATTGCGTGCCGAATTCCCGTACGTGAACTCCGCGGGCTCGGCGAAAGCCGCCGGATCAAACCACTGGTCGATGGTCTGATTGGCCGGTTGGGGATCGCCGACGATATCCGCGCGGCCACTCGGCCAGCCGAGCACTCGGCTGGTAAAGGTGACCGAATACGGCTGACCGCTGCTTACGCTCATGATGCCAACCAGTCTCCACCCACCAAACAACGCTTCGCCGATGCCGCTCATCGACGACCCCCAGCGCTTGCCGTTTCCGAAGGGCAGCTCGTAAATGTAGTTTGCCGTCGCCACGTGCCGACGGATGAAGTCCAGGTTGCCGCGGTCCAGCCGCGTGTTGCGATTGTCCAGCGGTGGCTGGCCATAGACCTGTTCGCCCAGCGCCCGGGTGAATTGATACTCGAGCTGAAACGCCAGTCCTCCCGAGAGACGGCGCAGAGCGCCGAGCTGCAGTTGGTGCGTAATGGAGCTGCGGCCGGATTCCGTGTAGCTGATCGATCCCCAAGGCTGGAATGGCCGCCGCGGTTGGATCTCCTCTGGGGCCGGCTCCGGGTCGTTCAAATTGAAGTTCCGTTCCAGATGGGTTCCCTTGTTGCCGACATAGGATGCGCGAACCGCGGTATTGGGGAGTAGCTCGTACTCCAGCGTGAGGTTCCACTGTTGGTGATACGGACTACGCCGGTCCTGGGAAACCGCGTTGATGCCGGGGCTGGTTGGAATATTGCCCTGACCGGGAAACGGATTCTCGAACGTCAGCGAGGGAACAGGTCCGGGCGCCGGCTCGAACGACTCAGTGACCAGGAATGGCGGGTTCACCGCCATGAAAAGCTGACTATAGTTGCTGATGACGTTGTAGTAGATTCCGTAGCTCGAGCGGACGACGAATCGCGAGGAGCCCAGAGGCCGGTAGGCGAACCCCAGGCGCGGCGCGACATTGTTCAGGTCCTTGTTGATGTAGTTCGAGGCGTCCAGTCCGACCTCAGAGCCGAGGACCACAGGGAGCAGCTCCAACAGCCGGGAATCCGGTGTCCCGGACAGAACCACGATCTGATTGAGATCGGGGTAGAAGTTGGACATGTCTCCGCGAGCGTTCTGCAACGGGCTGGCATATTCATACCGCAGACCGAGGTTGAGCGTGAGGTTGGGGAGCACCGACCAGTCGTCTTGTACGTAAGCCGCCCAGCGGTTGTTCAGCGGTTCGGCCTCGACGTTCTTACTCACCCGCCCGGTCGCTGACGGCCAACCGAGCAGGAAATCTGCGAAGGGATGGCCGCTGTATCTGCCGTCAAAGTTGAACTGCCCGCGATAGGGCGGTGGATTCTGAAAATTGAACGCGGACGCCCGCATGAACTCGAATCCCGCCTTGATGGTATGCGGTTCATGCGTCCAGGTCACGGTGTCCATGACCTGATAGGTCCGCTTGATGTCACCCGAACCGGGCACGTCGAAGAAGCCTGTAAAGCCAGTGATATTCACGGTCGGCAGCCCGCCAAGACCCTCCACCGGAGAGATCAGGCCGGGGATCACGGTGCTCGGATCGTAGTCGGAATTTTGTGGAGTCCGAAAATTCTCCTCTTGATTGAATCCGAACCGAATCTCGTTAATCACCGAAGGCGAGATCACACGCAGATAAGATGCACCAAGGTTGCGCGTGGCGATTCCGAACCCTCCCCAGTTCCCGAACTTGTCTGTTGCATTCGAACCAGGAGAGACAAAGGGACCGTTATTCACGTGGTAGTAACGTCCTGTCACACGATCTCTTGGTGTCACCTCGTAATCGACACGACCCGAATAGCGGTCCATGTTCTCCCGGCGGGGAAGCGTGATGAGAAGGTTATCCCCCAGGCCGGCGGCTCCCGTACCCGCCGTGTTTGGATCGGAGGCAAACTCGAGCAACTCCGTGGCAACCGGACTGATCCGGCTCGCGGGAATCCGGTTGTTGGGGAAGGGCTCACCCGACAGCGGATCGGTAATGGCTGGCAGCCCGCTAAAGTCACCGGACCGCAGGGCCGCGGTGGGCATGGAGCGAACGCCCGTGTCCGACTGTCGGAGGCGCAGGCCCTCGTAGCTGCCGAAGAAGAACAGTGTGTTGCGGACAACGGGTCCGCCGAGAGAACCTCCGAACTCGTTGCGACTGAATGGTGGTTTGGGAAGATCCGTCGCGAAGAAATTCTTCGCGGAAAGGGCGCGGTCCCGATTGAAGGCAAACGCGCTCCCATGGAACTCGTTACTGCCGCTCTTCGTGACCGCGACAATCTGCGCCCCGCCAGAGCCGTACTCAGCCGAGGCGCCGTTGGCAATCACTTTGAACTCACCGATGGCGTCGATCGAAGGAATCGGTCCCACGAGCCTGCCGTTGCCGACGTCGTTCGCATTCACTCCATCGACCGTCATGTTGGTGGCTCCCACCCACGTACCGCCCGAAATCAGCGGGTTGGAGCTCGACCGCTGGACCCCCGGCGCCAGCGCCAATAGGGAATAGATATCTCCCCGTCCGTTCAGCGGCATGTTCGCGATCTGGGGACCGTCGACGACGCTTCCTACCTCCGATCGCTCGGACTGCACGACGGGCGTCGGGGCCGTGACCTCAACCTCGGTCACCACGTCGCCGACCTGCAAGGTCGCATCGACTCGTGCTGTCTGGTCGACCAGCAACCGGATGCCAGCGATCGTGCTCGTCTTGAATCCATCGGCAGAAATCGTGAGCCGATAGGTTCCCGCATCGACGCTCGTGAACGTGTAGTCACCATGGGCGCTGGTCGTGGTCACGCGGAGGACCCCTGTCTCGACAGCCCCCAGTTCGACCTGGGCACCTGGCACCACTGTTCCCGATTCGTCGGTGACCGTGCCCACCAGGGAGCCACGAGTCACTTGAGCACGGACCGTTGATGCGCTCACAGACAGCACCACGAGCGCTGCGGCCAGAGAGACGAATGCACCTCTTGGCTCACACATGGGATTCTCCTTCTGCATGCGTCCGAATGGCACGCACGATGGCCGTATACATATCGGCGCGGTATATCGTGAGCCCGATTTCCACGGGCGTGTCGTGACGAGCAAAAGCCTTCCGCCTGATCACCAGGACCGCGCCTCCGGCGGGCATCTCCAATACCTTCTTCTGTTGGCGATCTGGACGCGCCGCAGACATCTCTTCGATGCTGTGGTCCAAGTGCAGACCGTATTCGTTTTCCAAGACGCGATAGAGAGACTGCGTCACCAAGTTGAAGCGGTCCAGGTCTGGGCACAGATGACACGGCAACACCGCCGTCTCGAGAGCCAGCGGGATCTCATCGCGCAGGCGAACCCGCCGGATGATCCACACGAGCTCGTGCTGCGGTACGTCGAAAAACTCGCGCTCCGCTTCGTCTGGCTCTCGTCTTGCAAACCGCAACAGGCGGGAAGATGGCACACCGCCTCGTGACACGACTTCCTCGCTGAAGCTGCGCATCTCGTGCTGCAACTTTTGCATCCGCTTGGGTGCAACAAAGGTGCCTTGCCCCGGCTGGCGCCGAATCAGCTGGGCCCGTTCCAAGACACCGTACGCGTGCCGTACCGTCATTCGACTCACGGCGTAGCGCTCACACAATTCCCGCTCCGGGGGGAGGATCGCCCCGGGCTGCAACGTTCGCTGCTCGATCTGAGCCTTGAGGTCGTCCGCGATGCGCCGATAGATAGGAGCGGTCTTCTTCTCGCTCTCGGTCGTCCGCGGACGAGAAGACTCCGCCTGATCAACGAGCATAATGTCTATACAGATACGTTATTGGTATAGACATTATGCTTCGGGGAATGCTATCGTGTCAACTCGTCATTCTGGGTCTCTCACCGAGGCGGCCCTCAACGGACCGCCCTACCGTGATGATCACCTTGGGCATTGTTCTCGCCCTGGCCTCTGGTGCCTGTAACGGCGTGTTCACGACGCCGATGAAGCTCATCCCACGGTGGAAGTGGGAGAACATCTGGTTCGTCTTCATCGTGACCTCCTGCGTGGCGATGCCACTGACGATTGTCTCGGCGACCGTGCCAGACTGGCCACGGTTGTTGTCGGCGTCGCCGCCTGGAGCGGTACGAGCGGCGGGTGCGTTTGGCTTCGCCTGGGGATTCGGGGCCATTCTGTTCGGCCTGAGCGTGGACCGGCTGGGCGTTTCCCTCGCCAACACGCTGGTCTTGGCAGTCAGCTCGGCGCTTGGCTCGCTGGTGCCGTTGATGCTGCAGGGCGAGCTCGCATTCGAGCGCCGGCAGATCGTGTTGTTCCTGGGCGTGGGAGCGTTCTTACTTGGCCTTGGCCTGTGCGGCTCGGCAGGTAGGATGCGCGATCGTCAGGCGGCCGTCGGGGCCACGGATGTTGTGACGGCGTTCGCGGGATACGCGTTTGCCGTTGGCGCTGGCGTGATGTCGGCGATCTTCAATATCGGCTTCAGCCTCGCGTTGCCGATCACCGCGACGATCGAGAGCTTCGGATACCAGCCGTTTCTCGGCACCAACTGCATTTGGCTCTTGATGCTGGGTGCTGGGTCGATTCCCAACATGGCCTATTGCGCCTACCTGATGAGGAAGCACGCAAGCGGGCATCTGCTTCTCGGACCGAGGCCAGATAAGACGTGGGGCGGTAGTATTCTGATGGGTCTGCTCTGGGGAGGAAGCATCTTTCTCTATGGCGCGGCCGCCCCGATGCTGGGTGACATCGGCCCGTCTATCGGATGGCCGTTGAGTCTGGCCACGGCGTTGCTGGTCGCCAACGCGGCAGGATTTCTCCTGGGAGAATGGCGGCAGGCCGAACGCCGAGCGATTCAGAGAATGCGCGCCGGCATTTCGGTGTTGATCGCTGCGGTGGTGTTGTGCGCGGCATCGAGCGGCCTATGACGGCATCAAGACCAGTTCCCGCCTGTTGTCACGACCTGGAGGGAGGCCTGGTCGTCTCCTGCCAGGCCACCGAGGAGGACTTTTTTAGCGACCCTTCCCTCATGGCAGGCTTCGCCCGTGCCGCGGTCGCGGGGGGCGCTATCGGCATCCGGGCCAACGGTCCTGCCGACATTCACGCGATCCGCCAAGCGGTGAGCGTGCCAATCATTGGCATTCAGAAGGTTCCGCAACCGAGCGGCAAAACCGTCATCACTCCCTCTCTCGAGGCAGCCCGTCCCCTGGTTGGAGCGGGAGCAGACATGATCGCGCTCGATTGCACCGATGACGGCCAGCGTAACGGAGCCCTGACCGCGCTGCGGCGTATCAAGGCAGAGCTCCGGGTTCCCGTGCTGGCCGACATCGCGACCATCGAAGAAGCGCTTGCCGCTCAGGAGGCCGGAGCGGACTTCGCGCTGTCGACGTTGCGTGGCTACACTCCCGAAACAACGCAGTACCAGACCTTCGAGCCTGCATTCATCGCCGAGCTCGTGCGCGCGCTGCGCGTACCAGTGATGGCCGAGGGACGAATCGAAACACCGCAGCAGGCCAGGCAAGCCCTCGACGCTGGAGCCTTCGCGGTGATCGTCGGCTCTGCCATCACGCGGCCGACCGAGATTACCCGGCGTTTCGTCGCGGCGCTCCGTCATGGACACCAATCCCGTAACGCTGTTTGGGTCGGCATCGATCTCGGGGCGACGAACACGAAATCGGCGCTGGTCGGCAGCGATGGCACGATGAGTCACTCGTCGTCGGTACCGACGCCGTGGAACGGCGGTCGCGAACCGCTTCTCGACCACTTGGCGAGTGTCGCAGACCGCTGCCTGAAGCGTGCCGCCGACGAAGGATGGTCGGCCCAGGCGATCGGTGTGGCGACAGCCGGCTGGGTCGATTCCAACGCCGGCCAGGTTGTCTACGCCACGGAGCTTCTCCCGGGATGGACGGGAACGCCGATTGCCGCTGAGCTCGAGCGGAGGCTGGGACTGCCCGTGGCGGCTGAGAACGATGCCAACGCGGCGGCTGTCGCCGAGAATCGGTTCGGTGCCGCGCGAGGATCGCGCGACTTTGTCTGCATCTCGCTGGGAACGGGCGTGGGTGGCGGCTGCTACATTGGCGGCCGCTTGAGCCGTGGCAGCCATTACCTCGGCAACGCACTCGGCCACGTGTGTCTGGAGCCAGAGGGCCTGCCGTGTTCCTGCGGGCAACACGGCTGTCTCGAAGTCTACGCCAACGCGGGCGCCGTCGTGAGATATGCTGGGGACCCATCTCTGGACACGGCGGAGAAGGTGATTGACGCTGCCCGGTCTGGCTCTCCGGCGGCGCGAGAAGCCCTCCGCGTACATGCGCGTCGCCTGGCGCGCGGCTGCGCATCGATTATCCACGTTCTCGATCCCCAGATGCTGGTGTTTTCCGGCGGACTGACCGAGAACAATCCGTTTCTCGTTGCCGATCTCGAAAAGGAACTGAGACCACGGGTCAGTGTGTGGAGCCTTCGGCGGCTGCACCTGTGTCTATCCCGTTTGGGGTATGCCGCAGGCGTTCTGGGAGCGGCATCCGTGGCAATGGAACCGCCGGGCGTTGCCTAACCGTGTCATTCGCTCACCTCGAACTCGCGAAGCGCGCCTTCGTTGATCGTGAGCCCGAGACCGGGCACGTCCTCGTCGAGATCGACGAACCCGTCGTGCGCTTTCGGCTCGCCGTTGAAGATGTACCAGAACAGCTCATTGCCAACCTCGACGTCGACCAGCGGGAAGTGCTCGGCCATCGGCGCGTTGAGGCTGGCCATCACGACGTGATAGTTGTGCATCTGGCCGGCGTGCGGCACGACCGGCACGGCGTGCGCCTCGGCCAGCGCTGTGATCTTGCGTGCCTGCGTGATCCCACCCACGCGGTTCGTGTCGAACTGGATGTAGTCGACCGCTCGCGCCTCCAGTAGCCCGCGGAACCCATAGAGCGTGAACTCGTGCTCACCGCCGGCAATCGGCACACATCCGTACGACTTGAGCTCGGCATAGCCATGGATGTCGTCGGGAATCACGGGCTCTTCGAGCCAGCGGAGGTTGAACAAGGCGAGAAGCGGTAGCATACGCTTGGCATAGTCGAGCGTCCAGCCCATATAGGCGTCGGCCATGACGTCGATGCCATCGCCTACGGCTTCGCGCACGGTTCGTACGAGCGCCAGGTTGCGCTGCATGCCATCCGCGCCATCCGTCGGACCCCAGCCGAAACGCAGCTTCATCGCCCGGTAGCCCTGGTCCTTGTATCGCGTGGCCTCCGCCGCCAGCTCGTCGAGCGGCGTGCTATACAGACGGCTCGCGTACACGGGAATCCGCGCTTTTGTACGCCCTCCCAACAGGCGATAGACGGGCTGCTTGGCGGCCTTACCGAGCAGGTCCCACAGTGCGATGTCGAGCGCGCTGATGGCCACCATCCCGATCCCCTTCCGCCCGAACGCCATCGTCTTCCGGTACATGTGCTGCCAGAGGAGCTCGACGTCCCACGGGTTACGGCCGAGGAGCAGCGGCGCAAGATAGCGATCGATCACCTCTTTGGTGACATGCGGTGATAGGGCGGCGTTCCCAATTCCGACCTGGCCTTGGTCGGTGAAGACCTCAACGACGAGCCAGCCGTGAAAGGTGAACGTCTGCATTGAGGCACCGCGATCCTGCTCGGGGTAGACCTGCGGCAGCGCCAACAAGTCCATCGGGTTCGTGCAGAAATGCGGCGGCAACGGCGTCGTCTTGCCTCGCCACTGCACGACGCGCGTACGGATCTCAGTAATCTTCATCGAAAGGCCTTGGAAGGAAGCGACAGCGGTCGAATCGTCCGAATCGCCAGACAGATGACAGCGAATGCGAGCACGTGAAATGATCCGGCCAGCGTGAACACCACGCCGTAGCCGAATCCGTGATCGAGCAGCCAGCCGACGGCCTGGCCGAAGACGACGCCGCCCATAGCGCCGCCGAAGCCGACGAGGCCCGCCACGGCGCCGACCGCGCTCCTCGGGTACATGTCAGCGGGAAGAATCATCACGAGCGTCGACCAGGACTGCTGGCCAAAGTACGCGAGGCTGAAGATCGCCAGCGCAGCATGTCACCACTCGACGACGACGAGCGACACCGCTTGGCGCGGGAGCGTGAAGCGGACGGTGGCGCGTGACTGCGCCACGTCGATCGTGGACGGCTCGCCCATCGTCGCGAGCTGGCCCGCCTTCTCGAGCTCGGCGTACTGCTTCGCGTCCGGCTTCGGCGGCGAGCCCATGCGTTGCCAGGCTGTATACGCGTTGCTGTGCTCGCCATCGATGCGGAAGTGCTGCAGACGCGCCTGCGTGTCCGTCACCGGTAGCCCCTCGAGCGCCAGCTTCACCTCCGCCGCCGGACCCGGAACGTCATCGTCGTGGTAATGCCACGCAAAGACCGTCAGCCGGTTGTCGTCGCGACTCGCGAGTGCGGAGACATCGGGGCGGTCGCGCACGCCGTTCTCGATGATCGCGTCGAGCGGCACGGCGGCATCGCTCGTCGCGGCGACGCGGCCGCTGGCCATCTGACTGAACATCCGAAACACGTTCAGAACGGGCAGATCGAGACCGTTGGTCGCCAGCGCGCGAAACCCGGCGAAGTACGGTTGGTCCTCGAACTCGAACGCCCATGTGAGCGCTCCCTCGAAGTTCACGCCGTATCGATCGGCAAGGTCGTGCTTGCGTGCAAAGCTTGCCGCCGTGTAGCTGGAGTACATCGTCGTATTGCGGTACGCCAACCGCGGTCCCTGGCACGCAGCGCAGCCCTCGGGATCGGACTCGCCAATCACGATGGGTGTGGACTTCAGCTCCGGATACGAGGCGATGAGACGGAACCCTTCATCGATCGTCGCCAGCTGATCTGCAATCCCCATGCGCACGTGGCCGTCCTCGAACGAGGGCCGCCCCTTGGCGTGGAACGACACGAAGTCGAGCGGTGTTCCGGTGCGGGCCGTGGCGTGATTCTTCCCTCGGAGGACGTGCTCGATGAACTCGCGCATGAAGTCTCCACCATGACCCGCTGCGTCGGGACCGCCCACGCGCGCGCTCGGGAGCGCGCGGCGCACCCCGTCGATCGCGTAGTCGTGCAGCTTGTGGAACTCCTCGGGCGTGCCGCGCCAGTAACCGATGTTTGCCTCGTTCCACACTTGCCAATACCACTGCTCGACTTCTTCACGGCCGTATTTCTCGACACAGTGCTTGGCCCAGGCGTACGCGAGGTCACCCCATTTCTTGTAGTCCTTGGGCGGATAGGACCAGCCCGTGTAGATCTCGTCGTACTCCGCCTCGGGCGTCCACCTGTGCTGGTATGGCTCCGGCTCGATCGAGAGGTCTTTCGGCATGAACCCAATCTGGACGTAGGGTCTGACGCCGCGTTCGAGATATGTGTCGAAGATGCGGTCGAGGATCGTCCAGTCGTAGATGGGATTGCCCTGCGCGTCTTCACGGTAGGCGTTGGTCGATCCCCACTTCAACGCCGGTGTGCCGTCGCCGGATGTGAGCAGGTTGTGCGCGCGGTAGTAGACCTGCTGCGGCGCGAGCCGACCCAACTCGGTGATGAGCTTCTGCCCGTCCTTCATGTAGGCGTAGTTCGGCTCGTCGGCGCCAAAGAAGCGCCAGATGGGACGCAGGGCACCCACCTCCTTCCCCGCATCGACGCGGATTACAACGGGAAACGTCTCGGACGGTGGCGACACGGGTTGAACAGCCTCTCGAGGCATCCTACGGGCCGCGGCCAAAGAGGCTGCCAACGCAAGTAAGCCCACGGTCCCGGCAACAGCTATGCGCTTCGCGACATGTGCTCCCGCGCGGCGGCGAGCGCGTGTGTGGAAACCGAGGTCGTGATGTGTTGTGCGGCCCATGTGTGCCTCCGCAAGGTCACGAAGATGTAGGGCGGGGCTTTACCGTGCTATCGTTTCTTCTCTTGCTCTTCGTGTCCTTGGTTTCAACGTGCCGGAGATTGCCCCGACCGACCCTCCGCGGTATGACGTCGACCTTGCGGGCAATCCGGTGGACCAGCCTCTGCATGGCCTCGGCCGCGCGCCGCGGCTTGCGGGCACGAATCGCATCAAGGACCGCCCGGTGGCGCGGGAGCGAGGCCCGTGCGCTGCCCGGTATCCGACTCGTGGCCTCGAGGCTCACGCGCAGCGCGGCGTACACGACGCGGCTCATTTGCTCGAGGATGTCGTTGCCACCCGCCTGGAGAATCGCCGCGTGAAAGCGGGTGTCGGCCTCGACGAACGGCGTGACATCCGCGACCGCCTCCGTGGGCATCGCCGCTTCCATATCTCGATAGGCGCGCTCGATGGCGGCGATGTCGGCGGCACGGGCGCGTTTGGCGGCGAGCGCCGCTGCCGCCGGCTCGATGATGTTGCGCACCTCGGTCAAGCTGCGCAGGAACGGCCGCGGTGGTGCGCCCGCTTGCCTCCACGCCAGCACGTCCGGATCGAGCAGGTTCCAAGCCTCGCGCGTTCGTACACGCGTGCCGGTCTTCGGCCGCGTCTCTACCAACCCCTTGGCGGCGAGCACTTTGATCGCCTCGCGCAGCGCGGTTCGGCTCGCGGGCAAGTCACGCTGCACCGGGACCGGCTCTCCCGGCCGCAGATCACCGCGAAGGATCTGCCGGCCGATGGCGTGCACGATCTGTCCGTGCAGATTGCGGCTCGGGTAGCCGGCCTGGGACGCGCGAGCACGCACCATCATAGACGTATCATATGATAATACTATTTTCTGACGATCAAGGTCGCGGTCACCGCTCTGCAGGCAGGGTGATCCGGAGCACCATGGGTGCTGCCTCTTTTTGGATCGTCGCTAGTCTGCTGACGCTGACGGGGTGTGCGTCGGAACAGCAGCCCAACGTCATTCTTGCGATGGCCGACGATCAAGGCTGGGGAGATGTGGCGTACTACGGTCATCCCGTTTTGAAGACGCCGACCTTTGACGAGATGGCGGCCTCTGGTCTTCGCTTCGATCGCTTCTACGCCGCGGCGCCGGTGTGCTCGCCGTCACGCGGTAGTGTGCTGACGGGACGGCACCCCAATCGTTTTGGCTGCTTCACCTGGGGTTACTCGCTCCGATCGCAGGAGATCACCGTTGCCGAGGTATTGCAAGGTGCCGGATACCGGACCGGTCACTTCGGCAAGTGGCATCTTGGCTCGGTGCGGGCCGACAGTCCCGTCTCTCCCGGCAATAGTGGCTTCGACGAATGGTTTTCCAGCCCCAACTTCTACGACATCGACCCGTGGATGAGCGACAAGGGAGCCGCGGTGAAGACCGAAGGCGAGGGCTCCATGGTCACGGTGAACGCCGCCCTGGAGTTCATGCGGTCCGCTGTCCAAGCCAAACAGCCTTTCCTCGCCGTGATTTGGTTCGGTTCGCCGCATAATCCGCACGAGGCGCTGGCAAAAGACCTCGAGCTGTACAAGGACCAGCCGGAGAAGCTCAGGCACTTCCTCGGTGAGGTCACGGCCATGGATCGGGCGATGGGACACCTCAGGCGGGAGCTCCGTGAGCTCGGTGTGGCCGACAACACGCTGCTTTGGTACACGAGCGACAATGGCGCCATTCCCGAGGGGTCCACGGGTGGTCTCAGAGGAGGGAAGGACACGCTGTGGGAAGGAGGCATTAGGGTTCCTGGAATCATCGAATGGCCATCGCGGATTCCGACGCCTCGCACCACTGATCTACCCTCCGGCACAGTGGACATCTATCCGACACTGCTCGACGTGGTCGGCGTCGATGCTCGCAACCAAGTGCCGCTCGACGGCATCAGCCTGGTGCCCTTGATCGACGGCGAGCTATCGAGCCGGCCGAAGCCTCTGGGGTTCTGGAGATACCCGGCAGAGGGCCAGCGGGTACGCAGCAGTGAGCTGCTCGAGGAACTGGCGGAAGAAGAGCGCACGGGTCAGACAGTGCGCGCCGAGACAAAGCCCCCTTTCGAGACGGGTAAGCTCACCGACGTCCATTCTGACGCCGATCTGCCCGGTCATGCCAGCTGGATCGACGGCCATTACAAGCTCCATGTCATCCCGGAAGGAGACGGCTTCCGCTACGCTCTCTTCGATCTCTCGACCGACCCCAAGGAGGAACATGACCTGGTCGATGAACACCCCGACCGTACGGACGCCATGAAAGCCCAGCTCGAAGCGTGGCAGCAGTCCGTGGTTCGTAGCCTCAATGGAGCAGACTACGCTAGACATCTTCTAAGGCCGAAGTCGTGAGAGATGAAGCAAGTTTTCTGAGGGTGCGGCCTTAGAAGCTGTCTTAGGCGCGGCCGCCGTCGGCGGCCGCGCATCTAGTAGCGAAGATCCGCCCCACCGTGGTTCGCCGAGGCTCGGCGGTTTGAGGCGGAGCTTCGCTACTGCCCCGGCCACTAGAAAATGAGCTTCACGTCACCGAGACACCAGGCAGCACACCTCCCGTTTCTCGCTAAATCGTCACGTCCAGGGGCTCGCCTGCGAAGACAACGGCGCGCGTGTCTTTCTGGCCAGCGAGTCGCACCTCGATGGACCGCTTCGCGGGCGGGAGCATGCGGGATCCGCTGGCGAGTCGGAGCGTGAGCTGGCGGGCCGCGTCACGCCAGGCCAGCTCGATGCCCATCCACGCCCCTTTGCGGTACTCGAATGTCTTCCCGTCGTCCTCGTAGAGCGTGAACGTGCCGTCTGCTCCTGGATACACGACGAGCGTGAGCGGTCCATCGACTCGCTCATCTGTGTGTTGCTTGACGGGTCCGAACGGCAGGATGGATCCGGCGCGCACGTAGAGCGGCATGGTGGTGAGGTCGACGGCTCGATCGACGTCGCGTGAGCCTTCTACCGTTTGTTCCGTCCAGAAATCGAACCACGTGCCGCGGGGCAGATACACTCGACGGGATGTGGCGCCCGGTTCGGTCACCGGCGCAACGAGGATGTCGCGTCCCCACAGGTATTGGTCGCCGCGAGCGATGGCCGTCGCGTCGTCTGGATAGTGCAGCCAAAGCGCCCGCATGACGGGCAGGCCCGTCTGGCAGCTCTCGTGCACAACGCTATAGAGATACGGCATGAGCCGGTACCGCAGCTCGAGGTATTTGCGGCAGATCGGCTCGACCTCAGAGTTATTGAGCTCGCTTGCATCAGGATTGGCGGCCTCACCGTAGCGCGAGATCTCGCTCGGTCCGAGCTTGCCGGTGTTCCACCCCCACGGCAGGCGCAGGTGCCACGTGCGACCGTGCGCGCGGAAGAGCGGGCAGAACGCGCCAAACTGAAACCAGCGGGCGTGCAACTCACCGGTGTACTCCTTCGTGGGCACGAAGCCGCCGATGTCCGTGCCCCAGAGCGGGATACCACTCAAGGCCGTGTTGATCGCCACGGGCACGTGGGTGCGCAGTGTCTCCCAGGTGGAGTAGACGTCGCCCGACCAGAGGAACGCGGCATAGCGCTGCATGCCCGCATACCCGTTGCGGTGTAGCGCGAACGGCCGCTCGTTTGGCCGCCAGAGCTGCGAGCCTTCCCAATACATGCGGATGCGGCTGAGGCGCGAAGCGGCGTCGAGCCCATCGCCCTGGTCGGGCCACCACCCGTCGATGCCGAGGTCGAAGACCGGCTTGTGGTACGGCCAATAGCACGGCACGTTGCGGTCGTCTGGCCAGCGGTCGTCAGGCGTGCGGCCGCTTGGAACGGCGTTCTTCGGATCGCACCGCTCGTGCACGGTTCCGCTCAGCTGACGCCCTTCGATCACCACGTGGAGTACGACACGAAAGTGCTGGGCGTGCAGCTTCTCGATCATCCCTTGTGGATCCGGGAAGTTGCCGTCGTGCCACGTGAACTCGCCGTTGCGAGTGTTCCATCCCGACGGCGTGAACTCCGTCCCGAGGTAGATGAGCGTGTCGCACGGCAGCTTCTTCTCGCGTAACGTGCGCGCGACCCACATGATCTCGTCGGGTCCAGCCAACGTCCGGTGCGACTGCATGTAGCCCAACGTCCAGAGTGCGGGCAGCTCAGGGTGTCCCGTGATGCGGGCGTATTCCGCCATGATGGTCGCGGGCTCGCGCGAGGCGACAACGAACACATCGAGCGGGAGCGGATCGACGGCCTTTGGCGGTCCGTCACCCCTCACCGACAAGCCCGGTGTGAACGTGCCTTGGCTCTGCGTGAAATCGAACAGACCGAGTGGCTGGTGGATGAACATGCCCCATCCATCCGTTCCGACGAGCCACTGAACAGGGACACGGCCACCGTGCGTGCGCAACCGGTAACCGCCCTGTCCGTTGCGCATGCGGTCCGTGGATCCTTTGCGGTCGAACTGCGGTCCGCCTTCGCCGAGGCCGAGCAAGGGGCCCTTGCCCAAGAGGAACGACATCCCCGCCGCTCGCGCATCGAGCGTGAGTTGCTGCACGAGCTCACCGGTGCGCGTCTCGACATGAATGGTGGGGCGACCGCCGGTGAACCGGACGGTCAGGTCGCCTGCCGTGACCGGTGAGAACGCGTCGGGCGCGCGGGCCTGCGCCAGCGCCTGGCCGGTGTCCTCGCGCGCGAGCGCGCCATCTACGGCCACCGCGGTTGGGCGGCCGCCCTCGAGAGGCCGGACGGTGATGCGGACCGTCGATGGAGACAGCGAGAAGACGGCAATCTCCACCGGGCGGCCGGCCACGATGATATCGGCATCCTGCCCACGGATGATGCCCCGAGCGAGCACCACACCAGCACCGGCCGTACCGAGCTGCTTCAAGGCTTCGCGACGAGACGGACGTTGAGACATATAGTATTATGATATTTTGAGTTGATTTCCTCCGAGCGTAACGCGTGTGTGGGTGGCTGTCCAATCAGAAGTTCTGTCGCCACCATAAGGGCAGCCCATTCTAGAGCGCGGAACTTCTTGACAGCACCGCAGGCGCACACGTAGCGTAAACACCATTCCAGCACGACCGTGGACTCTTCGACGGTCATGGGAGGACTCCTCATGTGCATCGGACGTGTGCAGCGCGCCATTTGTGTGTGCGCGATCTGGCTGCTCTCGAGCCTGTGTTTCGCGCCCTCCGTGCAGGCGCAAGGGGCTGAGGCGACCATCAGCGGGTTTGTCAGGGACGACACCGGCGGCGTCTTGCCGGGTGTGACGGTCACAGCTACACACACGGGAACCGGCCAGCAAGTGCTCGGGGTCAGCAACAACGAAGGGTTCTACGTATTGCAGCCGGTGCCGATCGGCGGGTACGTCGTGGAAGCCGCGCTCGAGGGATTTTCCACCTATCGTCGTGAGGGGGTGACCGTCACCACACAAGCGAGGGTTGGCCTGGACCTCACGCTGGCGGTCGGCGCCATGACCGACACGGTGAGCGTCAATGCCGAGCTGCCGCTGCTCGAAGGGCGATCGTCAGACCTGGGGCAGTTGGTCGAGGCACGCGCGGTGGAGGGCATGCCGCTGGGAGACCGCCGCGCCATGAACCTCATCAGAATGACGGGTGCGGCGGTCTTCGTGAACTACGATTCGGGAAGCAAACCGAACTTCAGTCTCGCCGGTGGTCGAACTCAGAGCCAGACGTTTTCCATTGACGGCGGGACGGCCCAGAACATGCGGCTCGGTATCGGCCAGATCGATGTCGATCCGCCCGTGGAAACGGTGCAAGAAGTAAGGGTGCTGAGCAACAACTACGCCGCAGAGTACGGTGGCTCGGCCGGCGGGGTCATCACGGCTACCACGAAATCTGGCACCAACACGTTTCGCGGCGTCGGCTTCGAGTACTTTCGTCACGACGCGCTCGATGCCGCCGGCTTCTTTGCGCCGGTTGTCGACGGGAACAAGGAGAAAGAGCCGCTCCGCTACAACGTCTTCGGCGGCACATTGGGTGGGCCCATCGTGCATGACCGCACGTTCTTCTTTTTCTCCTACGAGGGTTCCCGGAGAAAGCTTGGGCAGACGCGTGTGCTGACGGTTCCCACCGCGCTCGAGCGGCGGGGCGATTTCTCGCAGACGCTGGATGCGGGCGGGAATCGGATTGTGATGTACGACCCCGCAATCACCACGGCGGATGGGACTCGGCAACCGTTTCCCGGCAATGTCATTCCGTCCGACCGGCTCGATCCGGTGGCGTTGCAGTTGATGGAGCTGTACCCGCTGCCCAATCGTCCGCCGGACAATGCCAGCGGCGCCAACAACTTCAGTGCCAACCAGACGGAGCGCCTCGAGCGCGACAATTACCTCATCAAAATCGACCACACGCTCACGAACCGCGACAAACTCACCGGCCGCTATCTCTTCGAGACGGACAATACGTCTCGTGCGAGCGTGCTGCCAGAACCGGCGGCCGATACGCAGAACCGTCCGCTGAACCACCAGCACAACGTCTCTGTCAGTCACACGCGCACATTTGGTAAGGCAGTAAACGAGCTCCGTTATACCTACGTGAGGCGCTTCCACCATACCATCTCGCCGGGACTCGGCGGTGGCTGGCCGTCGCAGCTCGGTTTGCAGGGTGTCTCAGACGAAGCGTTCCCGCGGTTTTCGATTGCGGGGATCGCCCCGCTCGGAGCCACCACTCACGAACGCCGGCAATTTCCCATTGAGCAGCATCAGCTCGTCGATACGCTGTCCTACGTGCGGGGCCGCCACACCTGGAAGGCGGGCTTCGAAGTGCGGCCGTCGTTCAACTACGAGGTCAATCGTCCCTCGATCTCTGGCGATTTCAGCTTCACCACGCAGCCAACCGCACTCCCTGGGCAAAGTGGCACGGGCCATGGGGTGGCCAGCTTGCTCCTTGGATTCCCCAACAGTGTGTCCGTCCGCGAGACCGAGGTGCTCGATCGCTCGAGTTGGTATCTGGCAGGGTTCCTGCAGGATGACTGGACGCTGAGCCGCAATCTCACCATCAACCTCGGGGTGCGGTGGGAGGTGGACACGCCGATCAAAGATACAAACCAGCGGATGAATAGCTTCGATCCGGAAGCGCGCAATCCCGTCTCGGGCACGCCGGGTGTGGTGCGCTTTGCCGGGGTCGACGGCTGGTCAGACCTGCCGTACGAGACCGACTGGAACAACTTTGGTCCGCGCTTTGGGTTTGCGTGGCGTCCCTTTGGGCTCGAGCGGACGGTCGTGCGTGGCGGTGCGGGTATCTTCTATGCGCATCCGTTCGATCATATCGTGGCGAGCTCCGCGTCGCTCGGCTTCGAACGCTCGGCGAGTCTCTCGACACCAGACAACGGCCTGACGGCGCCGTTCTATTTGCGCGACGGGGTGCCGCCGCTCGAAGCCGGCGCGGCACCGCACGATGAGCGCTTCGGCGCGGTGCCGGTCGGCTCGCCCACCACCACCGACGTCACCTTCTTCGAGCCGAATCGCAAGGCCGGCTACGCGCAGCAATTCAACCTGGGGGTCCAGCAAGAGCTGCCTGGCCGCATGGTCCTCGAGGCGGCGTATGTGGGCAATCTCTCGCGAAAGCTGCCGGGGCCAAACCTGTCAATCAACCAGATTGCTCCCGAGCGGCTGGAGCCTGGCGTGACGCAGCGCGACCGTCCGTTTCCGCAGTTTTCGAATGTGATGATCGCGCTGCCGTCGATTGGGCGCTCCGACTATCACGCCGGAACGGTGCGCATCGAGCGGCGCTTCGACCGTGGCTTCAGCCTGCTCGGCACATACACCTATGCCCACTTCCGCAACGACACCGACTCTGGTCTAACCGAGGTGGGCGATGTCGGAACATACTCCGATTTCTACAACCGGCAAGCCGATTACGGGCCGGCTGGCAACGACATTCGACATCGTCTGACGATGAGCACCGTCTATGAGCTGCCGATTGGACCGGGACGCCGCTGGTTGGCCAACCGTTGGCTTGGCCGTGTTCTTGGTGGATGGTCGGTGGGGATGCTTGGGACGTTGCAGTCAGGACCGCCCTTTACGGTGACCACGCAGACGAACACCACCAACGCGTTCTCCGCCGGGGGGTTGCGTGCGGATGTTGCCGGCGATCCGGCGCTGCCGGCCGGCGAGCGCTCGCCCGAGCAGTGGTTTCTCACGGACGCGTTCACCCAACCCGCGCCCTTGACCTTTGGGAACAGCCCGCGTGGCGTGCTCCGGGGCGACGGCGTCATCAACTTCGACATCTCGCTCGCCAAGAGCATCGCGTTTGGCGGGGAGCGTGTGCTGCAAGTTCGTGTCGAGGCCTTCAATTTGTTCAACCATCCGAACTTCAATCTTCCTGGCCACGTGCTTGGCGCACCCGCCTTCGGGGTGGTCTCGGGCGCTGGACCCGCTCGAACCGTGCAGCTTGGTCTCAGGTTTGGCTTCTAACATGAGGAGACGTGATGAGCTCACAGCGAGCGGTGAGGCGTGTGTTGTGCCAGTGTCTCGCTCTGACGATGCTGGCAATGATCGGTGCAAGCCGTTCGCCACTGGTGGCCAGCACGCCTCTCGCGCAGGACGCAGGGCCCTCCAAGCGGCCAAACATTCTGCTGGCGATTGCCGACGACTGGTCGTGGCCGCATGCCAGCGCCTATGACGACAAGGCCGTCTCGACGCCGGTCTTCGATCGCGTGGCGCGCGAAGGCGTGCTCTTTGGCAACGCCTTTGTGGCCGCGCCCTCCTGCACACCATCTCGTGCCGCCATCCTCACCGGCCAATATCCCCATCGTCTTGCCGAAGGGTCAAACCTGCACGGCTTCCTGCCGTCGCGCTTCCCCGTGTATCCAGACCTGCTGGAGGAAGCAGACTATTACGTCGGGTACACACGAAAGGGGTGGGGACCTGGCCGCTTCGAGCCCGGTGGCCGGACGCGCAATCCTGCCGGAGAGCAATTCAAAGATTTCGACAGCTTCTTGACGAGCAAGCCGTCCAATCAGCCGTTCGTATTCTGGTTTGGCAGTCAGGATCCGCACCGGCCGTATGAGGAGGGCTCAGACACCGACGCCGGAATTGGGCTCGATCGGGTCGAGGTACCTCCTCATCTACCAGACACACGTGAGGTGCGAAGCGACCTGGCCGACTACTACGCCGAGGTGCAGCGCTTCGACCGCGAAGTTGGGGAGATCTTGAAGCGGCTCGACGCGGCGGGCGAGCTCGACAACACGCTGGTGGTAATCACCTCTGACAACGGCATGCCGTTTCCGCGCGCCAAAGCCAATCTCTACGACGCCGGCGCCCACGTGCCGCTGGCCGTCCGGTGGCCCGGAAAGGTCACGGCAGGGGCGACGATCGACGGCTTTGTCAGCTTGGTCGATCTCGCGCCCACCTTCCTGGAGGTGGCAGGGCTCGAGCCACCGGACCAAATGACGGGGCGCAGCCTGCTGACACTCGCGGCGGACGAGCAAGATGTGGATCGCGACCACGTGTTCATCGAACGGGAACGCCACGCGCAGGTGCGCAAGGGTGATCTGTCGTATCCCATGCGAGCCGTGCGGACACGCGACTGGTTGTACATCCGCAATCTTCGACCCGACCGGTGGCCCGCTGGCGATCCGGAGATGTACTTTTCGGTTGGCCCCTTCGGTGACATCGATGGCGGACCGACGAAGCAAGCACTCCTGGATGGTCGCGACGATGCCACCTTGTCGCGCTTCTTCCATCTGGCCACCGACAAGCGACCCGCCGAAGAGCTCTACGATCTGCGTGCTGATCCGGGACAGCTACGCAACCTCGCCGATGACCAGACGCAGGCGAAATCCAAAGCGGAGTTGCGCAGGCTGCTCGACGAGTGGATGCGCGAGACCGGCGATCCGCGCGCGACAAACGACGACGATCGGTGGGATCGGTATCCGTACTATGGTGGACGTGCAAAGACCGAGCCGGTAAAGGGTGAGTAGCAGGCGCCCCTAAAGGGGCGCCCTACTTCTGAAGGAGTGATCTGAGCTATTTCGTCGTCGCCTTCTTGAAACGGCCAGCCGTGTCTGCTGCGTCAGACCGAACCCACGTTCCTTCCGCGGCCTCCGCTTCAAAGCGCCTCAAGCCAACGCGTTCAATCGCGTCGTCGTCCACTTTTACCAACGGCGTGTAGCGTGGATGCGGCCCGTCCTTGTACGGATCGTTGCGTGCGGCGTTGTAGCAGCAGATTAAGGACCACCGGTCCGTATCAGACCGGTTCTGGTCAGAACGGTGCAGCAGGTTGGCGTCAAAGAACATCGCATCACCGGGTGCCATCTCGCAATACACACGCTCCAGGCGTTTCGCCGCCTCGTTGACGCGTTCCATATCAGCTCCGGCCTGATCGCCCGTGAGGGTATGGTCGAGACGTCCCATCAGGTGCGACCCCTTCAGCACTTGCAGGCACCCGTTGGCGCGCGTGGCGGGATCGACCGCAATGCTGATGCTCGTCAGAAGCGGAGACAGGACGCCGTAGTGATACCAGTACCCATAATCCTGATGCCACGCCCACGCGCCGCCGACCTTGGCGTCCTTGAGGATCATTTTCGAGTGATAGTGATAGACCTCCCCGCCGAGTAGTCTCTCCACGGAGTCCACGACTCGCCGGCAGCGGGCGAACATTCCGTAGATCGTGTCACCAGGGTGATTCCAAAGCGAGAGGCGGACGGTGCCGCCTTCGCCATCGGCGCGGCCATAGGCATGCCTGTCGAGCTCGCGGTCCTCCAAGGCGGATCGGTGAAGCAGGGAGATTTCGTCGGCGTCAAACAACCCGCGCGTGATCACATAGCCATCGCGATGATAGGCTGTCACCTGTTCGTCTGCCAGGACGTTGCTCATGCCCCTCTCCATCCTTTCTTTACCCTCCCTTTTGGCTCAGCCACTCCTGATAGCGCTCTTCCATATCCTTGGATGACGGCTGACTGCTCACGATGAGCACACGATAGCGAAACGTGGCGGGGCGATCCGGCTCGATCGTGAAGTTCAAACGCTCTTTGCCTTCGCTGAAGACGGCTTGGCCAAGAGGGTTCGCGGCGAACAGGCCATAGCCGCGTGCGTGCCAGTACGTCGGGAAGCCAGGATTACTCGGCGCATCGAGAATCGCAATCGTGACAGGCTTGCCCTCGAGGGTCCCCGAGAGCATCATCCAACGGCCGCGGGTGCCCCACACATCTTTACCCCGCGTGCCTTCGCTACTCGTGTACACGCCGGTGACGCCCGAGTTGTCCATGTCGGCCACCTCGGTCACGTTGCCCGAGGCATCGGTAAGCGCGCCGCCTGTCTCGTTGGGATCCTCGAGCGCACGTGTCACACGAATGCCGAGCATCCCTTCCTTGCCCGCCTCCGCCACCTCACCATTCGCGGTGTCGCTCATGGACACCGTGCCCGCGAGCGGCGTGAGGGTGGTGAGGCGATCGATCATCCGCACGCCAGGCGCCGCGCGCACGACGAACGTCGTCTCCTCCCGCAAGCTGTCGGTTCCGTCGCCCTGTTGCCACACGGCCTCGATGCCCAAGCGACCCTCGCCCGATCCGCTCTCCGTTTCGGTGATCCTCTTGTGCAAGATCGTGCCCATCTTCGGCCGGCGATCGCGGGGAATGGCATCCGAATTACCCCAGAAGTCGAAGCCGTTCACGTTGCCAAAGGTGAACCAGAGCCCGACCTGGTGCGGATGATCGGCACGCTCGCCGGGCTTTGGTGGAAAGCCGCGTGTCACCTCCACGCCGTCCGCCGTGTGGATCGGCTGGAGCACAGGCTTCGTGAGCGTCGTCGGCCAGATGTACGACGTGAACGGCTTTCCGTCGACCGTGATGTCCACACGTCGCTGGTCTTCGTGTGGCACGATCTCAACGGCTAGATCTGCGTCCTGTGTAGTAGCGGCTCCGCTGCTTCCCACCCGCATAGCCGCAATCGTCCGGATTCCCGACTCCCGATTCCTGATTCCCGATTCCTGGTTCCCAATTCCTGATCCAGCCATCGCGAGCACCAATGCCGCTGCGCAGCATGAACCGACCCGGTTATCCCTGCGTTCCACAGGCTGCCCCCTCCAATCACGAGCACCCTTTATCGCGAATGAGCCCCGTCATTGCTATAAGGTTTCAGGAAGCACATAGGGAGCGCGATACTCCCTGGTAAGCAGTGCGTCCGCTTCAGGATCGTTGACAAATGCCATCGTTTCCGGATCAAAGGTCAGCGCACGTTCGAGACGATATGCAATATTGCCCAGATGAATGAGCGCGCAGGAATAGAATCCTTCACGGATATCTCCGTTCGCCAGTTTTTGATCATTGAATCGAATGGCGTCGATGAAGTCTTCGTAATGATCTCCGTCCCCATCGCCTCTTTCACCGGGCTCCCGGTCTTGTCCCATAAAGGCTTGCCATTCATTGACATTCTTCGTCATATATCCCTTGGATCCGAAGAACAAATTGCCTATCGTATGCTCCGCACTTACCATATAGGCATTGTCATGCGGCGCTTCTTGTTTGATACCCTCCGGATTGGTGATCCAGTGCCGGACCTCAAACTGAAGTATTTTCTTCTTATCGCCGCTACCTTGTCCGTTCGGAAACTCGAATGTCGCCAGTAGGATGTTAGGGGTCTCCTGGTCGTCATCAAACATAAAATGTCCACCGGTGGCAGTGATTCTTACAGGAAGGGTTACACCAAGCCCCCAGCGCGCAACGTCAATCTCATGAACGCCCTGATTACCCATGTCTCCGTTGCCGTAATCCCAGTTCCAGTGCCAGTTATAGTGAAACCGGTTCTTAGAGAAGGGACGTTTGGCAGCCGGCCCAAGCCAAAGATCATAATCAACACCGGCAGGAACAGGCTCATCCGGCGTTTTGCCGATCGTATCCCGCCACTTATAGCAAAGACCTTTAGCTAGATAGATCTCACCTAGTTTCCCGGAGTGCAGGAAGGCGGCCATACTTTGCGCACAGGGGTTGCTTCTCTGCTCTGCTCCATCCTGCACAATGACATCAGACTTTTCAGCAGCCTCAACCAGTTTCCGACCTTCATAAACATTATGACAACAGGGCTTCTCTACCGATACATGCTTCCCTGCTTGAATAGCCCAGATAGCTGCCAGGGCGTGCCAATGATTGGGAGTGACAATAGAGATCGCATCGATCTCTTTATCTTCATACAACTTACGCAAGTCTGTATATAGCTTAGGTTTGTCGAGGCCCTTCTCTGTAAAATGTGTCTTTATACATTCATCGAACAGGTTGCTGTCGACATCGCACAGGGCGGCTAGCCTCGCGTCCTTCATTCGGGTATATGCGCGTATATGGTTTTTTCCCATACCGTGTATCCCAATAACGGCAACATTGACCCGCTCGTTTGCCCCGACGATCGATGCATATGATTTGGCGCTGAAGCCCATACCGCCTATGGCGGCGCCGGCGGTCCCCATAATGCTTGTCCGGATAAATTCTCTTCTCTTTGTCATCTTGGGCCTCCGGGTTATCGTGGGCTTCCTGGCTTGGGGCGTGGGAGGCCGCCTATTGCGGCGACCTGGGCATTCGAGTCGATCATCGCCCCAGATGTTCCGACCGACTCTCGTCTGACCAGCTCGGTTGGTATGGAGATCTGTCGCGGAGTCAGATCGGGGCTGACGACGCGGGTCGTCACAAGCTCTGCGAGATGCCTGCCCAACTCCTGAGGAAATGCGCACGCGGTCGTCAGCGCCGGATGCAGAATCGCGCCCTCGGTATCGTTGAATCCGGCGACGCTGATGTCGTCGGGAATACGAAGATTGAATTCCCGCAGAGCCCGGTAGACCCCATGCGCAACCTGATCGGTCCCGGCGAAGATGGCTGTGACCGGTTCACCCGACGTGATGATCGACTTCGCGGCGAGATACCCCAGTTCCTGCCTGTCCGAGCGGATTTCACTGCAACGTGGAGGCAATCCAGCCTCGGCCATGGCGCGCTGATAGCCGCGAAAACAGCGGGCAAACCAAGGCAATCGCACATTGCCCACGTACCAGATGTGGCGGTGTCGGCGCGAGAGGAGATAGGCCGTCATCTCATACGCCCCGTGGACGTCATCGCAGGAAACCACGTCATACAGGTCAGCCTGCCATTCCCCGAGGACGTTGTTGCCCAACACAGAAAAAGGGATGCTGCGCTCGCGTAAAGCAAGCAGGAGGTTGGCGGAGTTCGTACCACCGAGGATCACGCCTCTGACCGTGTTCTTCCTGTGCAGAATCTGGGGCAGGTTGAGCTCGCCAGACGCGGCAGTCGAGGGGTAATAGAAGGAAAGAAACAGGAGCTCCCAGCGATGGTTTGTGCAGTACTCCTCGGCGCCCACCAGAATACGGGACTGGAACTCATGGAGTACGTCCCGGTTTCCGAGCAAGAAGACGATCATGCGACCCTGCATCGCCTTCGTCAGATCGATGCCCAGTTGCGTCGCCGTGGCCATGACCCGCGACTGGATCGCCGGGTCCACATGTGCGTTGCCGTTTAGCACCCGCGAAACGGTGGATGGACTCACTCCAGCAACTCGTGCCACCTCGTGTCGGGTCGGTTTCTTCTGCATGAGGCTTCGCCCGGCGCTCGGCCGGGGGGGTTGACAGGTGCTAGATATTTTGACAGTTTACCACCATTCTGTGAAATCTTTCCCAGATCGGAAGGGGGAAATATTGTGGATCAGGTGCCTGTAATCCGGCGCAAGTGGCGAAGCAAGACCGCCGGTCGGCTGATTGGGTGGACGCAGCATCGATAGCAGTTTGAGGCGATCTCGATAGGCTCAGACCCGAAAAAGGTGCATATGAGCTCTGTGAATCGGGCTGCTCCACCGTCGCGGCCGACGAGAGTGTGAAGGTCGTTGGGCGTCCGTGACAGACTGGAGAGTTATTGCATGCAAACGCGAACGACGGCGATGAGCCAACTTCCATGGCGTCTGAGTCTGTTGGTCCTCGCCGTCGCCGCTTCCTCGTGTAACCTTTCTCATGCCAAGGAAACGCCACCGAACATCGTCCTGATTCTCGCGGATGACTTCGGCGTCGGGGACATCCAGGCCCACTATCCGAAGAACAAGATTCCCACACCCTACCTTGACCGCTTCGTGCGACAGGGGATGAGCTTTATGGACGCACATAGCCCGTCCGCCGTCTGCACACCGACGCGCTATGGCCTGCTGACCGGCCGTTACGCCTGGCGTACACGATTACAGGAGTGGGTCCTGGCGTCTTACGAACCCCCGCTCATCGACGCCGGCCGCCTGACACTACCGGGCCTGCTCAAGGAGCACGGCTATCACACCGCCGCTGTCGGCAAGTGGCATTTGGGCTGGGAATGGCCGGGACCGCAGCGCAGTCGGATGGTCGAAGATCGAAACGCGCTGTGGAGGGCCGAATGGGACTTTTCAAAACCCCTTCGCGAAGGGCCGACCCGACGGGGATTCGACGAGTACTTCGGGACCCACGTGCCGAATTTTCCTCCGTTCACGTTCATTGAGAACGACCGAATCCTGATGCTGCCCACGGCCCGCTACAAGTACGATGCGGACGAAGGCGTCGTCATGCCGAAGAACTTCGCGGGCGCGCCCATGGCTCCCGGTTGGCGTTTTGATCAAATCCTGCCGAACATCACAAAGCGTGCGGTCGACTATATTCATCAGCGCGCCGAGATGGAGGCTCCGTTCTTCCTCTTGTTCGCCATGACGTCGCCCCATGAGCCGGTCGTTCCTTCAAAAGACTTCGCGGGCAGGAGCGGGATCGCTCCCATCGCGGATTTCGTGATGGAAACCGATTGGAGCGCAGGGCAAGTCATTCAAGCGGTGGAAGAGGCGGGTATTGCCGATGACACGATCGTCATCTTTACGGCCGACAACGGCCACTCCCACTACACGGGCTGGGACAGCCTGATCGAAGCCGGCCACATGCCCAGCGGCTCCTTCCGCGGCCACAAGGGCGACATCTGGGAGGGCGGACATCGCGTTCCCTTTGTGGTTCGCTGGCCGGGGCATGTCGCGAGCAGCTCACGCGATCAGCTGCTGTGTCTTACCGACATTTACGCGACCGTCGCCGACCTTCTTGGTAGAGAGCGTCCGGAGAATGTCGCCGAGGATAGCTTCAGCTTTCTCTCAACGCTCCTGGGAAAAGGCACCGGTGCCGCTGCCCGAACCAGTCTGGTCAGCCACTCCGTGGACGGCGAGTTTGCGTACCGCGAGGGGCCCTGGAAGGTGGTCTTCAGACTCCGGGGACGCAACCTTAAAGAGTCCCGCAGCAAGCCGGCCGTCGTTGAGCTCTACAATCTAGACGCGGACATCAATGAACAGAACGACCTGGCGAAACAGCATCCCGAGATTGTGCAGCGGCTCACGGCCGGTTTGGGAAGGATTGTCGATCGCGGCACGAGCCGCCCGACGCGCCCCCAGTCCAATGACACGGATGTTCGATTCGACGTCATCCAGACCGAACGATGGGCCCCTCCCCTGAAATAGGTCGAGTGGTATCACTTGGTCTCCACTCGCTGCAGCTCCCCACTGGTCCAGGCATCCAGCCGGGCAGCGGTAGCCCTCCGAACGGCCCTGACGTGCGAGGGATCAATCGGTGACGCGGTGTGGCCCCACGCGCGGCGTAGATAGGTGAGCACCGACGAGAGTTGGTCGTCGTCGAGTGTGTCGAATCCGGGCATATCACCAGTATACGAGCGGCCGCGCACCGCAATCCTCCCGCGCAGCCCGTGGAGCACAATCCGGATCAGGCGCTCGGGTGAGCCCACCACCCACTCGGAATCGACCAGCGGCGGCCCAAGTCCGTCGAGCCCGCGTCCGGAGGCGTGATGGCACGCGGCACACGTGGCGAAGAGTGTGTTGCCCACGTCGAAGCGGGCTTGCTCCTCGGGCGTGAGCGGTGTCGCCACCGCGTCCACGGCCACGCCCGGCTTGTCGGGCCAGAGCATGAGCGCGTCCAATTCGGCGAGCCGCTCGTTGTCAGCCGCGTGCTGCTTGATGTCAGCCCAACCGGCGGGTTCCTTGGAAAACCGCAACGGACTTCGTGTGGTCGGGACAGCGGACATGAATCCGTCGATGAGCGCAGCACGGCGCCTTGCGGCCGCGGGAGGCATCGCGGCCGCGAGCGACAGGATCCGCTCGATCGCGGGAAGCTCGCGGGAGCCGAACACGCCTTGTGCGAGCCCCGAAAGGACCGTATTCGCGTCCGGGTCGTTGGGCCACGCCGGCTCCGCGATCAGTCGTTCGAGAAGCCCGAGCTCGCGCCCGAACAGACCGCTGTAAAACGCGTCGCCGAGGAAGGTATTGTGCGGGTGCGCGCGGACGACCTCCGCCACCGCCACATCGACATCCGGGTCACCGACTTCGCCGAGGGTCAGCACCGCTTGAAGCTGTACCTCGGGCGATGCGTCTTTTGTGAGCTCGAGCGCGCGCGCCCTGAGCTTGGCACGACCGCGGTCCTTCAAGAACGGCTCGCTGATCCGGAGCCCGGCGACGCGCACCACGGGGGCCGGGTCCTGGAGCGCGGCGAGCACTGTCGAGCGGTCGATCGCATCCATCCCCGCCAGCGTCCACAAGGCGTGCACGCGGGCCTGCGGTTCCGGCCCGGAGACGGCGATGGTGCGCACCGCGGGCACCACCGCGGCCTCGGCGCGCTCTACCAGGGTGCGCTGCGCGGTTTCCCTCCACCACGCGTTCGGATGTGAAAGGCGCTCGACCCACTGACGTGTGGTCAGCGGGGCAAGCCGTGCGGCGCGTGGCGCCAGCTTGTCAGCCGGCACGACGCGATAGATGCGACCCCAGTGCTGCGGATGGGCGAGCTCACGCTCCTCGCTTTGGCCGCGGAGATAGGTGGTCAGCGAGATGCGGTGTTGCAGCACACCACGATACATATCCACGATGTAAAGCGCCCCGTCAGGGCCGGTGGCAAAGTTGACCGGTCGAAAGCGCTCGTCGGTGGACGCGATGAATTCCTGGCGGTCATAGGCGTTACGACTTCGGACTTCGCCGTCTTCTACGATGAGGACATTGCGGCGAACGAGGTTCCCCGCGGGCTCGGCGACAAACGCGTTGCCATAGAGCTGGGGCAGCAGATCGCCGCGGTAAATCCACGGCGCGCACGCGGCGGTAAACACCTTCAGCCGGCCCTCCCGCAACATGTCGGGCTGATACCCGCGATTAATACCGGGTGTGACACGCGCCGGCCAGACCCACTGATCGGCTGCGGCTGTGATATGTGAGCCGCTGAGCGCCGGATAATGGCGATTGCGCTTGAGATAGTCGGCGAAAATCACATCCACACGGAGCTGGTTACTGTTGCCGTTGTGGTAGAGACGGCCGCTATCATCCTGGCTGAGTCCCCACTGCCCGCGGAACTCCGTCGCGGCCGTTTCCCACTCGCCGCGGGCATAGCGAAATTTCTTGGTGTAATGGGCACTGTAGATCCAGTTGTCATGCGCCCACAGGAGACTGTTGGGCGCATTTTCGGGATTGGCCAGGTGCGGGCGCCTGGGGTCGACCCTCACGCCGTAATCGGTCGCGACCACGACCTTATGGTCGGCCTTCCCGTCGCCATCGGTATCGCGCCAAAATGCCAGCTCCGGCGGCGCGCCAACGAGCGCCCCATCGTCGACGAGCAGGATGGCGCGCGGCAAGACGAGATCGTCGAGGAATACCTGGGAGTCGTCGTAGCGACGATCACCGTCGCGATCGCTGAGGACGACCACGCGGCCGATAGGCGCGTCTTCGCCGCCGCCGTCGAGATCCGGCATATACCCGCGCATCTCGACGACCCACAGGCGCCCGTCGGTGCCGAACGCGATCGCCACCGGGTCCTGCACGAGCGGCTCCGACGCCGCAACCTCCAGTTTGATCCCGCGTGCCAGCGTGAAGGACTGCAAGGCCTCCTCCGGCGTGAGCGGCGTTCCTGGCGGAATCTGATCGGCAGGTACAAGCGATCGCTGCTCTTGGACCCGCTTGCCGTCGCCGAGTTGCGCCAGCGCACTGGCGCCGACGCCAAGAAATGTGAGCATGAAGAAAAGGAACGGTAATTTCTGCATGTGAGAACGACCTGTCCTGCAGAACGTATCATGCCACGTGCGCGGCTCTCCACCGTTGATGACGAGCGGCGTTACCTGCAGGCCGGTCGCGCCGGTATCGAACGCCCAGGCGCGCTTGAGGGCGGACGTTGTCGGGCGTGATCTCCATCAGGGGCGAAAATCGCTGTCCTCCTGGGGCTGGTTTCTGGCCCTCCTCTTGGTGGTCTTGACGGGCGTGTTCCTGGCGCTCTGATACACCGAGACGTGCTGGCCTGGGTCGCCGATCTTCATCACGCAGCCTTGAAACGGATGACTTGCCGTGCGACCTCGCCGCGATCCAGCGTGTCGAATGCCTCGTTGACCTGCTCCAGCTTTATCTCGCGGCTCTTCAGCAAATCCACCGGGAGCAGGCCGGCGCGATACAGGTTCATGAAACGGGGGATATCGCGCATCGGCACACAGGAGCCCATGTAGCTGCCCACGAGCTGCCGCTCCTGCGCCGTGACGCTGACGGCTTGGATGGAGAGTTGCTGATTGGGGTGAGGCATGCCGATGGACACAGTTTTGCCGCCCGGTCGCGTGGCCGCGTAGGTTTGGGCCAGCACCTGCGCGCTGCCGACGGCCTCGAGGGCGGTTTCAACGCCGCCCCTGGTCAGCTCTTTGATCGCGGCAACGGGATCCTGACCGCGTGCGCCGATGGTGTGCGAAGCGCCGCAGCATTTCGCGAGCTCGAGCTTGGAATCGACGGGATCCACCGCGATGATGGGCCATGCGCCGGCTGCACGCGCGCCGATGACGGCGCTGAGCCCGACGCCGCCCAGACCAAAGACGGCGACGGACGTGCCGGGCGAAACCTTCG
>WHTZ01000042.1 GCA_009377495.1 Luteitalea sp. | reverse complement strand
AGTCGCCATACCCTATTTTACGGAGGCGATTTTCGAGGCTCACAACAGCCCCCTGTCGCACGCGAACGCGCCGATCCTTCTTCAGTCGACGTGGCCTCCGAACGCGGCCTCTTGGTCAACGTCGCGCTCGCAGCGGCGCATTCTCACGCGCTGCTGCACAAAACCGCGCGTTGTCCGAGAATCGTGTCAAGCACGATCTTGGGTGCACGCTTCCTTGGCGAAAAGAAATCGTTCCCCGACGGCACACTCGACCTGCTCACCCATCTCGTAGAGCGCTCACGTGGTCGACGCGCGTGAATTAATCAACTTCGCCGACAAACTCCATTCTCGCAGGAGGGGAGCGGGGTTGTGGGAAATGCCTGACACGCCGGCGTGGCAGGGTGAGCGCTTCGAGAGCGAGGCAGTCAGCGGCTCCCAACGGTGACCACCTCGGCGGATTCGGCCCCCGCTCGTACGACGTTCGACGACCCGATCACCTTCCTACCAGCATGGGCGACGAGTCGGTAGTCGTACGTCCGTCCTGGTTCGACGGTGTCGTCGGCATACGCGCTGAACCCAGGGACCCACTGACCGGGCCCTCCACGCGGCATCATCGATCGAAGGCCGATGTCGTCTGCGACGAGTGTGAACACGCCGCCGGCGGCGTCGCGCCGATGGAGGGAGAAACTCTCCGCCCCCAACACATGTGCCCAGCTTAGGGTGATCGCGTCCGCTGACGTCTCGGCGACGGAGAGCTCAACCCGCTGCCGAGGCACCTCCTGCCGCGGCTCGAACTCGAGAAGCGCGAACTGCGGTCCGGCGGCTGACTCGAGCGCGACCGGAACCGTCACGAATCCGTCCCGTGCCAAGCGATACCGATCGAACTTGTGCCCATCGCCGGCCCCCCGCGGACTGACGTGAGAGATCTTGTAGGTGTGCCAATCGGTCCAGCCGGACGCTCGCGTCGCGCGCGCCGCCCAGAAACCGCCGACGAAGTCATTGCCGAAATAGACGTGGAGGTCGCCCGCGTCGTCGAACAAGATGTCGCCTCGCACCAATCCGGGTTGTCGCAACGTCGTGTCGTCGATGTACTCCTCGTGCCAGCTTCCATCCGGAGTCCGCCAGTAATGGATGTCGTGGTAGTTGCGGTTCTCGACTTCTTCGACAACCACGGTCGAGCGTTGTTGGAACACATGTGGTTGCCCATCCGGATCGATGGCCATGGCGGTTTGATTCATGAGCCAGGAATAGGTCGGCGCCTCCGCTACCACGAGTCCCGGGTCACTGATCGCGATCGGATCACCAGCCGAAAGATCGGCGACCGCGCCGCCGTCGTTGTTGAGCCACGTCATGCCACCGTCATCGCTGTATGCGTAGTGAACGTCGTGGTTACCGGCCTGCCCCGAGTCGAGGCCCTCTCGATAGGTCCAGGTGACGTGCAGCCGGTTGTTCTCATCAAACATCGGATAATCGACGTAGGCGTTCCGAGACGTCGAGTCATTCCAGGGTGGGTAAACGCCCTCGCTGGAGAACACCATGCCGAGGCGAGTCCACACGCCAGTGGCCGCGTCGTACTTGTGCAGGAGCTCATTGCCGTCGCCGGCGCTGCCGCGCCGATACATGAAGTACAGGTCACCCAGGCGGTCGGGGATGAACCGCGGGTACGTGACACCTGTTTCCATGCTCGGATCCTCCAGCATGTTCGTTCGCGGACTGAAATCGTCGAGCGACATGTGCTGCGGAGGATTGGTGAGAAAGTCTGCTCGGGAGTACCGGTACCGCAGCTGATCGACATGGTGGTCGTAGGACAAGTGGAGCCGGCCGTCGCCGTCGCTGATGCCGAGCACGATATTACGGTGACCATCGTCAACCCGCGGTGAGATCTCGTCGTCGAACGTGAGACGCTCAATGGTGTTCGTCAGCAAGTTGCGCCGAGCCAGTGTCAATCGGCCATCGCCGTTCCAATAACCGACGTACTGGAAATCGCCAGCCGAGACGACCTTGTCCTGGTCGAATGAGGCGGTGTTGAAGATATATCCCTTATCGTCGACGAGGAGAGACCGCTGGAGCGTGAGGCGAGCGTGGTTGCTCTCATTCGACGCCGCGGCGTCGGGAACCGCTGGTAGGCCCACCAGCGCCCAAGCAGCAGAAGCAGCCAGTGCAATCGTGACGCGAGAATGTCGCATGCCGGAATTAGCAGCGATGCGTGTCATCAGCTCTCCTTTAGCGTTAGTCAAAGAGGTTGACCACGCCGTTCCGCCCCTATTGTAGCGTCCCGGCATGGGACTACATCCTGACCGTGGAACCCGCAGGGTCTTTGACGGCGGGCTGAGAAAACGTGAACGAATCGTTTCTTCGCTTCGCATGGCGTCATCTGCATGAACTCGTTCTGGCTGGAACGCGTTGGGCACAATAGTTGCGCCAGCGCGCCCCTTCGAGACGAGACGTGACTTCCGGCACGTGCGACAAGCGGAGCCAGCCACTAGGACTAGGATGGTTGCATCTACCTCTAGCGTAAGTCGACGCATGAGAAGACGTTCATCGGCGCATCTCCTGGACCCGCGCGGCGACCCTTCAGGCGCCGAGACGAACTACGACCTTCCCGAACGCGCCGCGCTTCAAGTGCTCGAAGGCAGCAGGCACCTCGGCGAACGGGTAGTCCTTGTCGATGACGGGATGGATCTGCCGTGCCTCCAACGCACGATTGACGCTCTCGAAGCTGCGGCGACTGCCGACGAGCACGCCGCGGAGCATGGCGCGGCGACGCATGAACGGCACGATGTCGAGATTCAGCGAAAGACCCTGCATGATGCCAATCAGGGCGAGATGTCCATTTCTGGCGAGCGCCTTGACCGCCTGCTTGACGTTGTCGCCACCCACGACTTCCACGATGTGGTCCACGCCACGGCCGTCTGTGAGGTCGAGGACCTGCCGCGACCACTCGGGATGGCGCACGTAGTTCACGCCGTCCGACGCGCCAAGCGCCTTCGCACGCGCCAGCCTCTCGTCACTGCTCGACGTCACGATGACCCGTGCGCCGGCTGCGACGGCCAATTGCAGCGCGAAGATCGACACGCCACCCGTGCCTTCGACCAGCACCGTCTGACCTGGCCGCAGGCCGCCGTACTCGACGAGCGCCGCCCACGCGGTGACGGCGGCAATCGGCAATGTGGATGCTTCGTGGTCGCTCAGGTAGGGCGGCGTAGCGACCACGGCCTGCTCATCCAGCGCCACATACTCGGCCAACACACCAGGCAACGGGCCCCCGAGGCTGACATAGTCCCCCTCCGTGCCACTGCCAGTGCCATCAATCCACGCTGGCAGGAAATGACTCGTGACGCGGTCCCCCACACGAAAGCGGCTGACGTCTTCACCGAGGGCGATGACCTCCCCGGCGGCATCGGACGCAGGCACGAAGGGCAGGGGCAAATCCGGGATCATGGCGCCCTCCACGACGAGCCGATCGCGGTAGTTCAACGACACGGCGCCGACGCGCACGAGCAGCTCGCGGGGGCCGGGCGCCGGCACGGGCCGCTCGGTCACCTCCAGCGCGTCGAGACCAAATCTTCCAATTTGCCAGACTTTCATCGATGCGTTCGACATAGCACTAAGCCTCCTCGACGCGATTCTGGAACGTCGTCGCTTGTCGCGTCCAAGACCGATTTCATCGGCTACCAACTTGGCAAACATCTCGTTGGCCTGCTGCCGGTCGCCGGTCGTCGCGTAGTAGCGGGCGAGCACGTAGTACGCCGACGCGTAGCCGGGGTCGAGACGGATAGCGTCCCGAAGGGCTCGCTCGACTTCAGCGGTGGGTTCCGGTTGCCGGAGAAGCGCCTTCGCGTACTCGTAGTGTGCGTACGGTAGCTCCGGATCGGTGCGAACGGCGCGATAGAGCCAGCTCAGGCCGCGCTCGATCTCGCCCTGATCCACCAGGAGCCGACCAAGATCCACGAGGGGCCACACGTACCGAACCCGCCGACGATCGATGGTCGCGATCGCGTCGACGAACAGATCCTTCGCTCGCTCGGGCTCGCCCCTCGCCTCGGCCAGAAGGCCTTCGTAGTAGCGGGCCTTATAGTGCTCGTCGTCGAGGGTGCTCGCACGCCCGAAGACCTTCGCGGCCTCACGATAGCGTTGTTGCTCGTAGAGGTGGCGCGCCAGGTGATAGTGCAGGTCTGCGTCGTCGGGCGCGAGCGCCAGGGCTGCTCGGATGTGGGTCTCGAACTGCTGCGGCTCGCCGAGCAGATACTCGGTAGACGCGAGTAGCTTGTAGAGTGGCGCCTGCTGCCGCCCGTCTGCCACTGCACGCCTCGCGAGATCGCGTGCACGGGAGAGGTCCCCCTGCCGAAAGGCCTCGACTGCCGCACCCACGAGCTTGTCAGTGGGCGGTGGCAGAGCCGAGGAATCAGACAGTGCCGAAAGATCCTGCGAGGTCGCAAAGTCCGGAGGCGGTTGCGCCGCGT
Organism: Luteitalea sp.; assembly: GCA_009377495.1. Taxonomy (GTDB): domain Bacteria; phylum Acidobacteriota; class Vicinamibacteria; order Vicinamibacterales; family Vicinamibacteraceae; genus WHTT01. The sequence continues at coordinate 50,006 of WHTZ01000042.1, read as the reverse complement.
GGAGGGTACGCGCAGGCGTCAACAGGAGCACCAGCGCGGCCACGCTCAGCGTAGCGCGCGCCTTTAGCAGGCTGCTGAAGAACGTAGTCTGAAGATGGTGCACGGCCGCACTTGTACAACGACCGCTTTCCCTGGTCAAGCATTCCGATCACAGTATTCCGATCACAGTATTCCGATCAAAGGGGGGCGCGTATCCGGCTTGCTCATTCGTTGCGAAGGGCGGACATGACATTCACGCGCAGTGCCTTCCTAGCAGGCAGAACGCATGCGAGTACGGCCGCGACGGCAATCAGCACGGCGACGCCGCCATACGTCGTGGGATCGGTCGGCGTCACGTCGAAGAGCAAGCTGGTCATCAGCTGCGACAGGAGGAACGCAGCGGCGAGGCCAACAGCAAGGCCGGCCATCACTGGCCGCATCCCTTGCCAGACGATCAGACGAAGAACGTTCCCGCCAGTCGCGCCTAGAGCCATCCGCACGCCGATCTCGGTCTGCCGACGCGCCACGCTGTAGGCGAGCACGCCGTGAATGCCCACCAGCGCCAGCACCATGGCAAGGCCCGCGAACCCGCCGAGCAGGGTGAGGGTAAAGCGGCGCGAGGCGACCGAGCGCGTCACGATCTCTTCCAACGTCTGCACGTCGGAGAGCGGCACGTCACGATCGATGCTGGAAAGCACGGCACGCAAGGCGGGCACCAGTGCTGCCGCCTCGGCCGAGGTATGAAGCACGAATTGTACGGGCAACCATCTCCAACCGCGATAAGGAAAATAGACCGCAAGGGTTGGCTCCTCGCTCAACCCTCGCTCACGAATGTCGTCGACGACTCCAATGATCTCGCCCCGGCCATCCCCTTGGCCCTTCCAGAGAACAATCGCCCGCCCGACGGGGTCCTCTCCGGGATAGAGGAGCTCGGCGACGCGCTGACTGACGACCGCCTTCATGGGGTCACGCTCCATCTGATCGACGTCGGTGAAGATTCGCCCGCGCATGAGTGAAACGCCCATCGTGCGGAAGTAATCGGGCGTCACGAGCCGCCAGGTGGCCCAGGGCACATCGCGTCCCGCGTCGGTGCTGCCCGGGCGCCCGATGCCGAGACCGGTGCTCCCTGGTACCAGCGGTCGGCCGCTCACCGCTGCTATTGAAATCAGACCGGGCAACGTTCGAGCGCGCTCGATCATCTGATCAATAAGTTGCCAGGTACGCGCTTCGTCATATGAAGAGGGCGGGTTTACTTGTACGAGCATCCGGCGCTCGGTCTGGAAACCCCGGTCGACCCGCATCATCGCATCGAAGCTCCTGAGCAGCAGGCCGGCCCCCACGAGCAGCGTCAGCGACAGCGCCACCTCGGTGCCCACCAGAATCTGCCGGATACGTTGCTGGCGTGGCGATCCCACGGCGCCACGCTCACCTTCCCGCAGTGACGGCGCAAGCGCGCCAGCCGCTGCCTGAAGCGCCGAGACCAGGCCGGTTGCGACGCTCGTGCCAAGACCAACCAGCACGGTGAACAGCAGAACTCGAACGTCGACCTCCACGAACGCCACACGCGCCAGGCCGGTATCGGCCTGGCGGAGCACGGCGAGAATAGGGAAGACCACGAGGAAGCCCAGAGCTGCGCCGACACCGCCGAGGAGCAGCGATTCCACGACGAGCTGCCGGATCACGCGGGTGCGGCTCGCGCCGAGGGCCGCCCGGAGCGCCACTTCGCGTGTGCGGCCCACAGCCTGCGCGAGTAGCAGATTCACGAGGTTCACCGAGGCGATGAGCAGCAGCAAGCCGACAGCGCCCATCAGGATCAGTAACGCTCGCCGCTGCGTCTCGGAGGCCACCCAGTCACGCGACGATGTCATCGCCAGGTGGAAGCCATCGTTGATCTCGGGGAACCGCCCGCGCAGCACGCGGGCGACCCGCTCGAGGTCGGCGGTGGCTCGCTCGGCGCTGACGCCCGGTCTCATGCGGCCGATTGCCGCAAGCTCGAAGCTACCGCGCTGGGGGTCTGGCTGGCGCACGAGGGGAACGAAGGCATCCGCACTGTCCAGCCACGGCGTGCCGGGTGGCAGGACTCCAACGACGGTGTGCGGTCGGCCGTCCAGGGTGAGCGTACGCCCGACGAGATCGGTGTCGCCGCCGAACCGGGACGTCCACACGCGATGCGACAGCAACACGACATCATGGCCAGGCTCGTCTTCGCCTGGAGCGAACAAACGGCCGGCAACCGGTGTCACGGCGAGCGCGCGGAAGAAGCCGACCGAGACCTCGGCACCGGACAGACGCTCGGGGAGCTCGCGGCCGCTCAGATTCAGGCTTCTGCCGGTGAAGGCGCCCACATCCGCAAAGGTCTCGTTGAGGTCGCGCAGATCCCAAAAGTTCGCGTGTGAGAGCGACGTGGTCCAGCCTGCGTCGGGGAACGACGCGTTGATTGTCACCAGCCGTTCGGGTTGCGGAAAGGGCAGCGGTCGGAAGAGCACCGCATTGACGACGCTGAACATCGCCGTGGTGGTGCCAATCCCGAGCGCCAGTGTGAGGACGGCAGCGCTGGTGAACAGCGGGTTCCTTCGCAGCATCCGCAGCGCGTGGCGGGCGTCGTGCCAGCCGTCGCCAACCAGGTGGCCGGGACCTGCGCCGAGCACTGGCGCCGCGGCCTTCGACCTGGGCAGCCGGCCCACGGCCTCAGCGAGACCCCCATCGTCGAGATCCGCGAGCAGCTCCCGCGTCGCGTCGACGGCCGATTGGCCACTTGCGAGGAGCACCCGGTATCGATCCTCCAGGTCCTGCGCGACCTCCTCGACGATGCTCGTTTCCCGAGCCGGATCCATCCCCAATGTACCAAGCCGCCGCCGCACTTCCGCTCGCCAGTCACGCATGCTCCACTCCAGTGATTCGCGAAATCGCATCGGCAAAGGCCAGCCAACCGCCACGTTGCGCCGCGAGCACCTTGCGCCCCTGTGCCGTCAGCCGGTAGAAGCGCCGCCGGCGGTGCCCGGTCTTTTCGATCCAGCGGCCCTGGATCCAGCCGCGCGCTTCGAGCCTGTACAGCATCGGGTACAGGGATGCCACCTTGAAGCGGATCACGCCCTTCGACCGTAGCTCGATGAGCCGGGCGATGTCGTAGCCGTGACGTGGCTCCTGCTCGACGAGCGAGAGAATGAGCAGCTCGGCGCTGCCTTTCTTCAGCTCGCGGTCGAACATCCGCGACAGGTTATATGTCATAGAAACATATCGTATAGAAGCAATCCTCGCATTTCAAGGGGAAGGGAGCCGCGCTGTGGCCGTTTTTGGCGTGACGTGGGGCGCCTAAGAATTCCTGGCTTTCGGTGCGTACTTCTCTCGAACCAGGAACACGTAAGCCGCGGCACCGACGATCAGCCACACGCCTATCGCTTTGATAGGGGCATCGAAACTGCCCGTCTGCGCCACCATCCAGCCCGTCAGCCACGGAGCCGCCACTCCAGCCAGATTTGCCGCAGTATTCTGAAAGCCCACGACCATGCCAATCGATCCGCCCGGAATCAGTGTCTGCGTCAGCGCCCAGTAGTTCGCGGTGGCCAAGCCCAGCCCGCAGAGTGAGAACACCGCAAAAAACAACATCAGCGGAGGCGAATCCGTCATCACGCCCACCGTCTGCGTCGCAGCCAAGGCGAATCCCGTAAGCGTGAACGCCTTTCGCACATTGACGGCATCGAAGCCTCGGGAAATGAACCGGTCGGCCGCCCATCCGCCCAACGCGCCCACTGCGGCCATGCCAGCGAACGACACGCCGGAATACCAGCCGATCTCCGAGAGGGACATGTCATAGACTTCCTGGAAATAGCTGGGCATCCACGTCATGCAGTAGTACACGAAGTACATGTAGCAGAACGTCCCCAGAGCCGTTCCCCAAATCACCGGACTGCGCCCCATCTCGCGCCAGCCGACGGTTTGAGAGGGAGTCTGGGCGCTCCCGATCGCACTCCCGGAAGCGTACGGCTCACGAGGCGACGCGGCACGATCGTCTGTTTTCACCAGCCACAGCCACGGCATCAACCAGAGCAGCCCGCCGATACCTAGGATGATGAACATCAGTTGCCATCCATAGGTGAGCATGAGAAAGCTCGCCACCGGAAAACCAATCGCGGGCCCTATCTTGGTACCGGTCATGAGTAACCCCACCGCGAGCCCACGCCGTCTCTCGTCGAAATGTACTCGGATGTAACGCATGCTGGCTGGTGTTACGACCGACTCACCGACCCCGAGCAGCAGTCTCATCGCCACCAACCAGCCCAGTGTGGTGGTGAGCGAGGTGCCAGCAGCCGCGAGACTCCACAAGACCAGCCCGTACAGATACGGCTTTCGCACGCCGTAGCGGTCAACGAGCAGGCCGGCCGGTATTTGGAACAGCGCGTAGGACCAGAAGAATGCCGACAACGCCACGCCGGCGGCCGTGGGTCCGAGATCGAAGGCGCTGGTCATCTCGGGCAGCGCGATTGAGAGGTTCACGCGATCGATATAGGCATTGATCATGCCCAGCGTGAGTAGACCCACCACAGCCCAGGCCACCGCCGAATTGGCACCGTGCGTGACAGATGGAGGCCGCGTGGCCGCCGAAGCCGTCGTTGCCGTTCCAATCGGACTCCGGTGCTCGACGTCCATGCCCGCCTCCTCACGCTCACCAGCTCACGGTAAGTGACGAACCGCCTGAATGGCTCCTTTGATGTAGCCGTAGCCATAGGCAAATCCCTCGAGCGTATCCGGATCGTCAGGGTGCGAGGGCATGTGGTCGGGCATCACCATGTACGGATATTCAACGTCCTTCAGAGTCAGAGCGACCCGGAGCATGTCCAGGTCTCCCTCGTCTGGGTAGGTCTCCTGGAAATCGTCTCTTCTGCCACGGATGTTGCGATAGTGGATGTTGAAGATCTTTCGTCGAACACCGAAATAGCGGATAAGCGGGAAGATCTCGTTGCGAGGATCCTGCAGCATCTCGGCCGTCGTGCCGAGGCATAGGTTGAGCCCATGGTAGGGGCTCTCCTGAATCGACACAAATCTCATGATGCCCTCCGGCGTTCCCAGCACCTGGTCGATGTGGTGAAAATCTGGAGGTGTCGGCACATCGTGAGGATGGCACGCCATGCGAACCTTGTATTCGTTGGCCACCGGAATCACCCTCTCCAGGAAGTAGGTGATTCGCTCCCACATGAGGTCGGCCGGTACCGGTCCCGCTGCGGTCATGTGGTCGGCCTCGTGGTATTCGGCCAGTCTCCACGTTCTGGATCTGGAGCCGCCACGGCCTACCGTCGCGTGTGTGCTGAGGATCCGAAGCAATGATAGGTAGTACTTGATGGAGGGGACGCCCGCGGCCGCGCAATTTCTGATGAGCAGACAGACCTCGTCGATGTCCCGGTCGCGTTCGGGAGACTTCCCCATCATGATGGGATTCAACGGCGTGCGGGCGAGCGGCATGTCGACCATCGCCAGGCTGAGACCGTGAGACTCCACCAGATCGCGGAGCTGAGAGAGCTTGGCGGCGCTCCAGGCATCTTGGTGGGGGAACGCACAGATGCTTTCGACACCGTGTCGCTTGAACGACGAAAGCGTGCTGTTGGCTTCGGGATTGTCGAGCCTGATCCCCCCGCGCTGTGTCCCCACGTGCATCAGGCAGACCTGCGAGCTTCATATGCCTCGACACCTTGGACAATGGCCTTGATGTAGCCATACCCGTAGGCAAAGGCTTGTCGGCCATCGGGGTCGTCCTCATGCCTGGGCATGTGGTCGGGCATCAACATGAAGGGATAGCCCACCTCGTTCAAGGTGCAGGCCACCTGAAACATGTCCATATCGCCCTCATCCGGATAGACCTCCTGAAAATCGTCTCGCCGACCGCGGATGTTGCGAAAGTGGATGTTGAAGAGCTTCTTGCGCTCTCCGAAATAGCGGATCACGTCGTGAATCTCCCGTGCCGGATCCTGCATCATTTCTGCAGTCGTGCCGAGGCACAGGTTCAAGCCGTGATAGGGACTCTCCTGGATGGCAACGAGCTTCTTCAACCCGTCGACCGTGCCTAGTACGCGGTCGACTCCCTGAAAGCCATCCGGGGGCACACCCGGGTCATGGGGGTGACAGGCGGCGCGAATCTTGAGCTCCTCACAAACCGGGATAACTCGTTCCAGGAAGTAGGTGATCCGCTCCCAGAAGATATCGGCCGTGACCCTCCCTGCTCGGGTCAACGGAGGGTCCGCCTTGGCTTCGGCCAGGCGCCAGGTGCTGTACGACGAGCTGCCGCGCCCCGGAGTGCGCTCGGTTCTGAGGACGCCGAGGATACTCATGTTGTACTTCCAGGCCGGCACACCCACTTTGGCGCACACCTCGGTCATCTTGTGAATGTGCTCGATGTCCCGGTCGCGCTCTGGGGATTTCCCCAGCATGATGGCTCCACGCTTTTCCCTGTCGATGTGGCTCGAGGGCAGGAACGGCAGGGCGACCATCGACAGCGTGATGCCGTGCTTTTCGCACATCTCGCGGGTCTTCGCCACGTCTTCTACGGTCCAATAGCCCCGTTCGCCTGGGTCGGGGGGATACCCACAGATATGGTCGACGCCGTGGCGCTTGAAGTACTGCAGCATCGCTGAAGTGGTGCCCCGTTGCTGCGTTCCCACGTGCATCAGGACCTTTCTCGTCGACGCCGCCTGAGCGGCGCCCTGCACTTGGGACCTGTCCGAGTAACCCAGGCCGAGCCCAGCGACTCCAGCACCGGCCACGGCTCCACCTGCCGCAATGAACGCTCGACGGTTCATCAGCACCCTGCCTCCCAATTGAGAGATCGACCGGCCTGAGATTCCCCCTTTACAGGCGATCCATCAGCTATTATGATCCGGCCATCATACCAGGTTACCGAGACGATAATTGAAGCAGGGCTATGACGCAAGAGAAAACGTCATTCCTCAGCGCGTTCGGTCTCGAGGCACGCCACCGTTATGCCAGCAGCCACACAGAAGAAGAAGGGGCGGGCACGCGATGTTGGATCCGGCCAGATGGGGCCGCGGGCAGTTCAGAAGCCGCTCATCAGAGACGAGCGACGGTTCCTCTTCACGCCCCCAGAACGAACGACGCTCGCCCAACAAGTCGCGGACCACATCGAAACACTCGTGCTAGCCCAAGAACCGGAGCCGCGCATTCGGTTACCCTCCGAGCGAGCTCTCGAGCAGCAGCTGGGGGTCAGTCGCATCGTGATTCGCGAAGCCATGAAGCAGCTCGCGGAACGAGGCCTTGTGCACATCGAAAGTGGGCGGGGTACGTTTGTCGTGCCGGTCACGCCCAAGGTGATGAGCAAGTCTTTTGCGCTGTTCCTCCGGCAGAATCGCATCTCGTACGCGGCCCTCTTTCAGTTGCGGCGCCTGCTCGAAGGAGAAATCGCGGCCTTGGCTGCCAGGGGTGCCACGGCGAGCTCCATCGCCGAGCTGCATCGAAATGTGTCGCAGATGGCGTTGGTTGCCAGGAACATCGACGAAGGTCACGTCGATCGCGTGGAGGAATTCGCCCGCCGGGATTTCGAGTTCCACCAGCTCCTGGCCAGAACGACCGGGAACCCCTTGCTCGAGTTTATTCTTCAACCGGTCGCCGAACCGCTGTTGCAGGTCCGTCGAATCGGCGCGTTGGTGCCCGGAGCCGCTCGGAAAGCCAAGGAGCAGCATGCTCGAATCCTGAAAGCCGTGGAATCGCGACGAGAAGAACGGGCGCGAGCGGAAATGCTTGCCCACCTCCACTACGTCGAAAAGCTCTTGCAACAGAAGAACGAGCACAGGTGGGATCCAGGACACTAGCGAAGCTCCGCCTCAAACCGCCGAGCCAAGCCGAAGCGCGGTGCTGGCGGATCTTCGCTACTAGATGCGCGGCCGCCGACGGCGGCCGCGCCTAAGACAGCTCCTAAGGCCGGACGCACAAAAAACTTGCTTCATGTGTCACGAGTCCGGCTTTAGGGGATGTCTAGCACAACGTGGACAGGAGCGAGGAATGCCGGAACGACGATCGAGCGACGACGACCGGAGAGAGACGCTGGAACGCGTGGTACGCGCGTATTTCGACGCCTGCAATGAGTCAAGTGTGGACGGCTTCAATGCTGTGTTAGCCAATGATGCCATTCACTATTTCCCGCCTGGGACGGAGGGACCTTACCGAGGGAAAGAGGCGATTGCCGCTCTATGGCTCGGTTTCGCCCAAGAGAAAGGATCCTCGTGGACGATCGATCGCCTGCTCAGCGACGGGAACGAGGTCGTTGTTGAGTGGAGTCACTTCAAGAGTCGGGTCGGCGAACTTATCCGCGGAGCCGAATGGTATCAGTTCGACCGCGACGGAAAGATCGTCGAAATCCGTGCATATTACGCCTCGCCCCGCGACCCGAAGTTAGCGCGAAACGAATTGGACCAGTTTCCCTATGCGCAGCGAGGTTATCCTGTTGATTTTCCCAAGAACCGTCATGGACGGCATGACACGGGCAGTCGGGACACGCCCGCAGTGTCGGACGAGGCGAACGCGAAAGCAATGGCGTGGCGGAGGGAGCCCTCGGTCGAGCCCTTGTCCGATGAAATCCGTGCCCTTCTCAGCAACGTCAGCACGGCGACAATTACCACCCAACTGTTCAAGCGAGGACTTCGGTCGAGATTCATGCAGGGGGTCCGACCACGAAATCCCGATCGGCTGCGGCTGATAGGCGTGGCGAGGACTCTCCGCTACATCCCGATGAGGGAAGATCTGGACACGCTCGAGTCATGGGCCACTCGGGAGAATCCACAGCGACGCATGGCCGAGGAGATCTGTCCGGGGGAGGTGCTGGTCATTGACGGACGCGGCGAGTTGGGATGCGGCACCATGGGCTCGATTCTGGCAGCCCGGATGATGGTACGCGGAGCGGCCGGGATGGTGACCGACGGTGCGTACCGCGACGGACTTGAAATCGGGCGCCTCGAGTGGCCCATCTATTCCAGAGGCATGAACGCCAACACGAACTTGGTTCGTCACCACGTCGAAGATGCGGACATCCCTATCGGCTGTGGAGGCGTGCTCGTTTGCCCCGGGGATGTCGTCGTGGGTGACGCGGACGGTGTTGTTGTCATTCCGCGACACCTGGCGGAGGACGTTGCCGAGGCGGCCGCGCGACAGGAGAAAGAGGAGGCGTACATTCAGGAACAAGTGCTCAGTGGCGCAAGCATTGTCGGGCTCTATCCAATGAACGCTGAGAACCGGGAACGCTACCGTGTGAGACAGGAGCAAGCGAGCGTGGAACAGGGCGAGTAATGGATAAGTCGGAAGGACACCACGGACGCACCTGTCCTCCGCAGCGCTCGGGCAGCGACACCGTTCATCGAACGACGGAGGGATGAAGACGATGGTGGAGAAAAGAGCAAGGAAGATCGGTCTGGTTGCTTTCTTGATGACGATGCTCTTCTTCGCGAGCTCCTCGTCTCGGGCTCAAACCAGCGCCACGGAGGTTCGTGGCTTGGTTCGGGACACGACCGGCGGTGTGCTTCCCGGTGCCGATGTGACATTGACGCGGCTCGCCACTGGAACAATCAGTCGCGCGGTGACCAACGAAGCCGGTCTGTACGTGTTTCCCCTCATCGAGCCGGGCGAGTATCGGGTGCACGTGGAAATGCCTGGTTTTCGGTCTCACACGGTGACTGGTGTCGTCGTCCAGTTTCAACAGCGCGCCCGCGTCGATATCAACTTGGAAATCGGTGACTTGACGGATGCGGTCGAGATTGTCGGCGGCTTACGCGTTCTCGAGACCGACGAGGCATCGGTGGGCGGGAACATCGAGAGCGACCGGATTGTGGAGCTCCCCTTGGTCTCGAGAAATGTGGGCCAACTGGCGGTCCTCATTCCCGGCGTCACCTTTGGCGGGCGCATGGGAGCCACGACGGGCGAGGGCGGCGCATCCCCAGGTGGAACAGCGGTGGCGCTCGTGGCGAGGGGACAGCACGAAATTACCCAGAACGTCACGCTCGATGGCGTACAGGCGCAAGAATCACGTAACAACTCGATGACCCTGATGCCTTCCCTGGATGCCGTTGAGGAGTTCAGGGTGCAGACGGCCGCCTATTCCGCAGAATTTGGGCTGGGAGGTGGCGCACAGGTTCAGATCGCCATGAAGTCGGGAACCAACGCGTTTCATGGCAGCATCTACAACTTCACCCAGAACGACGCCCTGAATGCTGAGGACTACTTTCTCAACTTCGAGCTCGCCCCGGGTGAGGAGCCGCAGCCCGGTAGCGAGTTTCGACAAAACCACTTCGGAGGCTTTCTGAGTGGTCCGGTCATATTACCTGGCTATGACGGACGAAACCGAACCTTCTGGTCGTTCAATTACGAAGGCCGACGACGAACCACCGAGAACATCGAGACGGCGTGGTACCCGTCAGACGCCATGCGCCGCGGGGATTTCTCTGAATTACTGAACCCGGTCGATCCCAACACGGGGCAAGCCGTGAGGGCGCCCATTGCGATCTTCGATTATCTGACCGGCGAGCCGTTTCCAGGCAACATCATTCCCCAAGAGCGTCTCAACCCAGGCGCCCAGAACCTCTTGCAGTACATTCCCCAGCGGGACTTTACGCAGGCCGATCCGCTGGATTTCACCAACCGCCAGGCCATCCCAACGACCATGACGCAAAATGCATTCTTCGTCAGGGTCGACCACCATTTCAGTGAGAAGGACCGTGTGTTTGCGCGCGTGGCCTGGGACACGCAGGAGCAGGATGAGCCTGAGTTCAATCCGAACTTCGGCTTCACCCACTTCAACGAGCCCTTGAACCTGGCCACGCAGTGGGTGCACATCTTTAGTCCAACCATCCTGAACGAGTTTCGGTTCGGCATGCAACGATCCATCGAGGATCGCGTGTTCCGGCGCGATCTGGAGGATTTCGATCAGGACGGCCTGGGCATCGGTCTGTGGCGCGTCGCGTTGGCCGACAATCGGCCGCTGGTCGGTCGAGAGAACAGCATCCCTGCGATGACCGGCTTGGGTTTTGGCTTTGGTGATGGCGGCAATACGTTCGGCATCAACCTCTTTCGCACGCTTCAAGTCTCCAATCACCTTTCCATTGTTCGGGCGAGGCACTCGTTCAAAACGGGATTTGAGTTCCGCCATGATTTGCACAACTATCAGGGTTCCAACGTCACTCGAGGGCGGTTGGGATTCAGCGACCTCCAGTCAGGCCACGGGTTTGCATCCCTGTTGCTCGGCTATCCGGATCTCGCGGAGACGCCAGAGGGACTGCCGCTCATGGAGCCGCGGACGAAACATTGGAGTGTGTACTTCCTGGATAATTGGGCGCTCCATCCCAAGGTCACGGCGAACCTCGGTGTTCGCTACGACGGCATCGGGTACCCCGTTGCGGCCAACGGGGCATACAGAATGGTCGATTTTCAACACACCTTTACCGATCCGGACGGTAACGAGATTCCGACTCTTTTTCCGGGAGCCGTGGGTGAGGCTGCGGCGGTTCCGCTGATGGAACCGGATCGCAGATTCCTGATGCCCCGCGTCGGCTTGGTCTATCGTCCGGCTGATAAATGGGTGCTCCGGGCCGGCGGCGGGTGGTATGCGAGCGTCGCCACTGGTTTCACGTATCTGGCACTCGGCTTCATGCCGCCGTACTCCGGTAATCGTTCGTTTCAGGCGGTGCAAGATGTGGCACAGCAGATCCCCGTGACCGTAGGGGGCGAAACGTTCATGCTGAGCACGCGCCGTACCCAGCCAGGTAGCCGATTGCTGGAACTAGGGGACCACTTGTTTCCTGGCCCCGATGAAGCGTCGGTGAGCCCAGAGAACTTGATTTCCATTCAGCCAGATCGGAAGGGGAGCAACCACTGGACCTGGAGCTTTGACGTTCAACGGGAGCTTCCGCTGGAGACGAACTTGACCGTGGGATACGTGGGGAGCAAGACCTCGAATCTCGTCGACAGCGTCGATAACTTCAACCAGGCGGAGCCATCCACCGATCCGAACTTCCAGGACCGGCGACCCTACCAATTTTTCCACGATCCTCTTCGCCCGGAGACGCCTGTGTTGCCTCTCGGCAACGTTCGATTTCTGGATAGCGGTGGCAACGCGTTTTATCACGGATTGTCCGTCTCGCTGAACAAGCGATACTCCGGCGGCCTTGCGTACGGCTTGGCGTATACCTGGAGCAAGGCTCACGGGGAAGGCAGCGGGGGCGCCAACGCCGCCGCACATTTTCAAGACCCCCGAGACCGGCGCGCTTCCCGGGCGCTGCAGGAGTTCGACAGAACGCACATCACGATGATCAACGTCGTCTACGAGCTGCCCTTCATGCGAACGGCCACAGGGCTGATGGGTGGCCTTCTGGGTGGTTGGCAAATCAACGGGGCGCTAGCGTTCCGGTCCGGGTTTCCAATGACGATCACCCAACCCAACCACCTGAATACGGGCATTGCCACTCGAGCGGTTCAGTTCGTGCCTGATCGCGTGGCAGACCCCCGGCTGGACAATCCCTCCCGAGAGCTCTGGTATGATCCCTCGGCTTTCCAGCGTACGACGTGCTTGATTCCTGATGCTCCCGATCTGTGTCGGTACGGCAATGCGGGACGCGGCGTTCTGAGGGGTCCATCACAGAAGAATCTCGATCTCTCCCTGTCCAAGAACTTCCGGCTCCCGATTGGATCCGAACAAACCAGGCTGCAATTGCGTGTTGAAGCGTTCAATGTGCTCAACACGCCTTACTTCGGCAATCCACAAGGCATTGGCTTTCAGTCCGCCGATACCATAGTGCCGGACGCTCCTCGCATGGGCGAGATCCGCAGCCTCGCCGCTCCGATGCGGCGTATGCAGCTCGGTGTGAAGCTCACCTGGTGAGAGGTCCACGCGGTAGAGCAGCGAAGCGAGAAGGCGCATCAGGCCGAACGCCGCCAGCACTCGAGCTTGAAGCGTTCTGCCTCCCCTTTGAAGCGGCACGTTGCTTGTGTCAAACTGCTGCCGTAACCTTTTCGAGGAGTGAGGCATGAGCTCAATGGCTCTGATGGTCAACGGCCGTCGCCGTACCATCGAGGTGGATCCCGCGACGCCACTGCTGTACGTCCTCACCGACGACCTCCAACTTCGCGGGCCGAAGTTCGGTTGCGGCCTGGGACAGTGCGGCGCGTGCACGGTCCTCGCGGCCGGCCGCGCGATTCGGTCATGTATCACACCCGTCAGCACAGTACGCGAGGCCCAGATCACCACGTTGGAGGGACTGGGCACGGTCGAGAACCCGCATCCGATTCAGCAGGCGTTCATCGACGAGCAGGCAGCACAATGCGGCTTCTGCCTGAGTGGCGTGATTCTGACGGCCAAGGCGTTCCTGGATCAGAATCCGAAGGCGAGCGACGCAGAGGTCCAGCAGGCACTGTCTGACGTACTCTGCCGTTGCTTCGCGCACACGCGGATGTTTCGTGCGATCAAGCGGTACCAGGAGCAAGCCGTATGACGATGACGTCGGATGCGCTCGAGGCCTTGACGAGCGCGGGCTTCTCCCGTCGCCATTTCTTGAAAGGCGCAGGTGCGCTCGTGGTGAGCTTCAGTGCCGCGCCGTTTCTCGACGCAATGCCCTCTACCCAGGGGCCAGTCGACGCTAGCCCTCAGCAGATCGATCCGACGCGACTCGATTCATGGATCGCCGTCGCGGCTGACGGCACCGTCACGGCATACACGGGCAAGTGCGAGCTCGGCCAGGGCATCTACACCGCGCAGATGCAACTGATCGCCGAAGAGCTCTCCGTGCCGCTCAGCCGCGTACAGCTGATTCAGTGCGACACGTCGGTCTCGCCGGATCAGGGCGGCACGTCTGGCAGTCGATCAACGCCAACCAACTTCAACGAGCGCAACCTTGCGCTGGCCGGCGCGACGGCTCGAGAAGCGTTGCTACGCTTGGCCTCGAAGCGCCTTGGCGTGGCCGTGGACCAGCTCGCCGTAGCCGCCGGCGTGGTCAGCGCGACAGCCGATTCTTCACGGCGAGTCAGCTACGGCGAGCTCGTCGCGGGCCGGAAGTTCGACATCCCCCTGAGCAGCAGCGCGACGCGCAAGCCACCGAGCGAGTGGAAGATTCTCGGCAGGTCGGTGCCGCGGGTCGACATGCCAGCCATGGTGACGGGTCGGCTCGAGTTCGTTCACAACGTGCGCGTTCCTGGCATGCTGCACGGGCGCGTGGTCAGGCCGGCCGCGGTGGGTGCCACGCTGGTCAGTGTCGACGAGAGCTCGGTCGGTGACGTCCCTGGTCTCGTGAAGGTCGTCGTCAAGAAGAATTTCGTGGGCGTGGTTGCGGAATCCGAGTGGCAGGCGATTCAGGCAGCGAACAAGCTGAAGACGGCGTGGACTCGGGGCAGCGGCCTGCCGAGCCAGCGTGACTTTCACAAGCGTCTGCGCGGCCAGACGCCGTCGCAAGACGCATTCGTCGTGAGCTCGAAAGACGTCGACGAGACGCTCGCGCACGCCACGACCGTCCTGAAGGCGACCTATCTCTATCCGTACCAGATGCACGGCTCGATTGGCACGTCGTGCGCCGTCGTAGACGTGCGGGCTGGCAAGGTGACGATCTGGTCGGCGACGCAGTCCGTGTACGCCTTGCGGAGCGGGACGGCGAGGTTGTTGGACCTGGCCGTGGAAAACGTTCGGGTGATCTTCACGCGCGGCGCCGGGTGTTACGGCCTCAACGGTGCGGACACCGTCTCGTATGATGCGGCGCTGTTGTCGCAGGCCGTGGAGAAGCCGGTTCGCGTGCTGCTGTCGCGGACAGACGAAATGGCGTGGGAAAATTTCGGGTCCGCCTATGTGATCGACCAGCGAGTCGGCGTTGACGCGGAGGGCGCGATCGTGGCCTGGGACTACGAGTCGTGGTTTCCGCGCCACGGCGGTCGGCCTGGCCACGACCGGCCGGGCAACGTCGTCACCGGCGCATTGGCTGGATTCGAACCCAGTACGGTGACGGCACGACGGGCGACCGACCCCTCGGACAGCTTCCGCAACGGCAGCAACGCGGCGCCGTCCTATGTGGCCGGGTGCGTTGGAGGCACGTGCGGTGGCACCGGTCGCGTCAAGAGCGAGCGCGTCCTCACGCATGCCGTCAGGTCACCCTTTTTCACGGGCCCGCTGCGATCGCCCTCGCGTCTGCAGAACACCTTCGCGCACGAGTGCTTCATGGACGAAGTGGCGGCTCGCGTGAAGGCAGACCCCGTCGCGTATCGCCTGCGGCATCTCCACGATGCACGCCTCAGCGAGGTCGTGAGCGCCGCGGCGAAGGCCGCCCGCTGGGAGGCGCGTTCCTCGCCGAGACCGGACGCCGGTCGAGCGGGCGTTGCCCGCGGCCGCGGCATCGCATGCGTCCTGTATGAGGGCGACAACGGCTATTGCGCGATGATCGCGGAAGTCGAGGTTGATCAAGCGACTGGAAGGGTGGCGACGAAGCGCCTCGTCGTCGCGCACGACTGTGGGCCGGTGTCGAACCCCGACGGGGTGCGCAACCAGATTGAAGGCGGCGCGCTTCAGGGGCTGAGCCGGGCGCTCAGTGAAGAGGTGACGTGGGACGATCGGAAGGTGACGTCGATCGACTGGCGGACGTACCGCAGCCTGCCGCTTGGGTTCGAGGTGCCGATCGTGGAGAGCGTGCTGATCAACCGTCCTGACGTCGAGGCGTTCGGGGCGGGCGAGACGTCAATCACGGTCGTCGCCGCCGCGGTCGGGAACGCCATCTTCGACGCCACAGGCGCGCGTATCCGGGAGGTGCCGTTCACACCTGAGCGCGTCAAAAAGGCGCTCGATGCCCGGACCGGAACGGCGTGACAGCTTAGGATTCGTCTGGAAATAAGTGAATGGCACACTTATTTTCCAGACGAGTCCTTACATCCGAGGCGAATAGTCGGTCATATGGAGGACCCGGTCTTGGATCGAGCCAACGAGCGTGCCGTGCTTCGCGCCGGTTTCTCTCTTGATTTCCGCCCATTCCTCATCGGCCATGAACTTCGACCATCGGTCCTTCAGGACCTCGCGGCTCGGCCATTCGAGCAAGTAAACGAACTCGGTTCGCGCGTCCGTTTGTGACTCCCACATCGCGATGATCTTGAAATCGTACTTCTTCATGATGCGGGCTGCGTGGTCGCGGAATCGATCATGAAACGCGGCCTTGTTCTCCTCGAATATCTCGTATATCCGGAGTTGGTAAATCGGTGTATCGGACGGTGCCTCGTCGTCTGCTGTCACTGATGCTGATAGAAGAATCACGCCGCACAGTATTACGGCGATCCCACATCTGATGTTGTCAAGAAGGGATGCAATCTGAAATCCAGGCATCGTGGAGCATCCTTTTGTCTGAGAAATGATCTGGCTCGAGGTGCCTCGAAGCAGTGTATGACGATTGAAGCGGTCGTGATACCATAGCGGCTCATTCTGGCGGCTCGATCCCGACCACGCAGCGATCATGGACTCGAACCCGTGAGATCGCGGAAGGACAGCCTCGATCGTCGGCAGTTCTTGGACAGAATAGGGGTAGCCTCCGCCCTGACCATTCTCCCTCGTCACGTGCTCGGAGGCCCCGGCCATGTCGCGCCCAGCGACCGCATCAACCTCGCGCAAATAGGCTGCGGGACGCAAAGCACCCGGCAAGTCAATGGACGTCTCCTGACGCGAGAGGATCTGCAGTTCACCTGCGTCTGCGACCCCAACACGGACAGCACGAACTATGTGGACTGGTCGCGCGACGAGAATCGCAAGATCATCCGCCGTTTGTTGGGCGATCCGTCCTGGGGAGCACGCGACCCCGGCATCCGTGGCGGCCGAGAAGTATCCCGCCAGATCATCGAAACCTACTATGGCCGCGGGAATCGCTCTGGCAGTTACGGTGGCGTTCGGGCCTACGCCGACTTCCGGGAGCTCCTCGATCGGGAAGCCGACATCGATGGCCTCGTCATCATCACGCCGGACCACACACATGCGGCAATCGCCATTGCCGCTATGCAGAAGGGCAAGGCGGCCGTGATGCACAAGCCGGTCTCCAACGTGCTGCACGAGGTGCGGCGCACCATCGCCGTGTCGCGCCAAGACGGGGTTGTCTCGCATCTGCTCGCCTATGGCGACCACGCAGACCACCATAAGCTCGACGCGTGGCTGAAGGCGGGGGTCATCGGACCGATTCGGGAAGTGCACAACTGGACGTCTCGCCCCTTCTGGCCGCAGGGATGGTTGGACTATCCCACTGAAACGCCTGCCGTCCCCGAAGGGTTCGACTGGGATCTCTGGCTCGGTCCCGAACCGCATCGGGCCTATCATCCGAGCTACACCTTCGCCCTGTATCGCGGCTGGTACAACTACGGCGGCGGCTGTCTTGCGGACATGGGCAACTACAGCTTGTGGCCGGTCTATCGGCTGCTGGACCTCGGTGTTCCGACGAGTGTGGAGGCGCGATGCAACACCGTCGCGTTCGTCAACGAGGAGAACGTCTCGAATCACCGGCTCTCGCAGGTCGCCTATCCGATCGCCGGCACGCTCCACTTCCGGCATTCTGCCCGCGGTGATCGTCCGCCGGTTGAGGTCTACTGGTATGAGGGTGGCATCAGGCCGCGGACGCCAGAAGAGCTCTACGACGCCCGTGAAGACCTGGACGCCGAAGGGATGATGTTCGTCGGGGACAGCGGAAAGATTCTCTGCGACTTTCGAGGGACGGAGCCGCGACTGCTCCCCGAGAGTCGTATGCGGGAAGTCGAAGGCGTGACCACGCCTGATGACCTCGAGGTCGTGGACTCGGATGACGAATGGATCAACGCGATCAAACAGGGCGGCAGATCCCGCGGCAGCTTTGACGCCGTGGCGGCTCTGGCGGAGTCCACCGCGCTGGCCGGCGTCGCGTTCCGCATGGGCGGACAGCGCCTCGACTGGGATGCGCAGACCGCGACATTCTCCAACGTTCCCGAAGCCAACGCGTATCTGAAGCGCGAGTACCGCCCAGGCTGGGAGCTCTAATCCCGCACTTCACTTGTCTGGTCAGTGGCATGGGCGGTAGGGCGGGGCTTTAGCCCCGCCGATCACGGCGGCCCTAAAGGGCCGCCCTACAAGAAGGTCACAACTCAATCGAACCCAGGAGGAGGAGAGAGATGGCCGGTGAGGTGGCGTTCTTCGAGATCGGCGTCAAGGACACGCAGCGGGGCCGCGCGTTCTACGAGGGGCTATTTGGCTGGAGGTTCGAGCCGGCGCCGACCGAGAGCGGGTTCGTAATCCAGGCACCCAACATGCCGGGCGGCATGCACGGGGGTGATGCCGGGGGAAGACCGTACGTGTTCTTCAGGGTGGACGACATGGAGGTGGCGTTAAGCCGCGTCCGTGAGCTCGGCGGTGGCGTCGAGGAGGTAGATGTGGATGGCGACGCCGACTCGCAGGCGCGGTTTGGCCGCTTCAAGATCTGCCGCGATGACCAGGGATCCTACTTCGGCCTACACGAGCCGCCACGCGGCGCCTAGCTAGACCGCCGGGTCGCGTGTGGCGCGGCGTTGGATCGCACGCAGCCACATGCGTCGGATGATCGCGCTGCCAGGGTAAATGACGCGCCAGTAGGCAGCAAACCGCTGGCGCGCGCCAGAGCTGTTGGCGAATACGCGCGTTTCGGTCGACACGAACGAGGCGTCCGGTCCATCCGCTGTCACGACGAAGTTCATCATCCCCAAAGCGAAGCCAGGCGGTGGAGGCTCCCGGAACGTTTGTGGTGTTGGTGGCTCACGCGTACCGTGCGGCGCCATGACCACCGTGCCGACCACGAGCTCGCGCGGAGCCTCGTCAGCGAGTCGCACGAACCCAGTACGCGTCGCGACGTCGATCAAGGATTCGCGATCTCCCGCGTTCAGAATGCTCTCTGGTCGCTGCCGCCCACCGCGTCGAATCCATGTGAGCGTGCGAAACAGGAAGATCTCGTCCGCCCGGACGCGCCTGATGGCCTCGAAGACTCGCACAGGTGGGGCATCGATGCTGATGCTGTGGACCTCCCGGAACTGCCAGGCGGGAGCGAGCTCGTCGAGTCGCGTGTCCACCCTGGAGACACGAGACTCCGCAGCCGGAAGGTGCAGCCCGACGCCGGCTAGTAGGGCCCCCGCCGCGCCCACGACGAGTCCGCGCGTGCGGGTCGTGATGCGGAGCCACCGGATCGGCTTGACGGCCAGACCGACGCCGATCGCTGTGATGACCAGTCCCGCGTAGACCGTCGCTGAGCCCAACATGAGAGTGCCCTTCCCACTGCAGCGCCCTGGCAGGCGCTCCGACTTCCGGAGCCGATCAGGTGCGCCCCCGCGGGATGGCCCACTCGCAACGGCTCACGTTTGTTCGCGTCGACCAGATCGCGCCAACGCATCCCCATGCGCCGCTGGTCGGTCGCTGGTCGGATTCTGATTGTATGCCTCTGAACCGCCGGGTGGGATGCTGAGAAATCTCCACTGGTCACCGCGAACCGACCGCGCGAGATACACAATCTGGCCCACATGGTAGGCGACGTGGGCGAGTGACCGATGAAGAGCTTCGTGGACTCGGAGGGGTTGCCCTCGAATCGTGACGACCTGTCCGAGCTGCGCCTCGTCCAGGTTCTTCATGGCGTGAAAGAGCACGTCCCACCCTTGATCCCATTTCGACAAGAGCTCCGCGCGGGTGACCGTCCGAGGTTCGAACTCCTCTTCGCGTTGGCGCCACGGCTTCTCACCATCGCTCGTCAAGAAGTCCGTGAAACGCGAGCGCAGGTTACCAGAGACGTGCCAGCAGATCACGGCGATTGAGTTCCCACCGTTCGGCCCCGACGCGCAGAGCTCGGCATCAGCGAGTTGGCCGATGGCACCCTCAGCGAGCGCTTTGTAGCGAAGGTACTCAGCCAGGATCGATTCAACCAGCGATGTGGAGTCTTTCATTCGGTGCATCCAGAGCAGCAATGCGGATAATACCAAGATATCGACCATCCCGTTGCCGATCTCCGAAAACCTGCCAACCGAGGCGTCCAAAACCGACGATAACGCATAAAGGCTGCCGTTCCAGGGTTCGCTTTCCCGTGCGTCATATAGTTCAGACAGGCTTATGTTGCAGCCCTGGGCGGCCCCGCCTCGCCACGAGGAGCTCTTTCTCGAGCGCTATCAGGTTCTGCGCCGGTGGTGTTCTACGGTATCAACGAGCGCAGCAGGTCGCGCACGACGAAGAAGGCGAAGACTGCATAGAACGCCGAACAGGCGAGGAGGCCCACTTCTCGCCATCGCGGCGGCCTCAGCGCTCGCGGAAGGAAGCGCCGGTTCACCAACCAGATCTGCACCCCGGCTTGAGGCGCATGATCCCGCCGTAGATCGGTTCTCCCGTATAGAGGGTGTAGCGAATGGCTTCGAGATTGAAAAGCACCTGGAGCACGATCGCGATCGTCGCGATCAGGAAAATCGCCGACGAGTACTTGACGGCTACCGCAGGTCCCACGAGCCATTCGCCCCGCCGATCGAGGTGGCGGCCATGATCGCGCCGGGGCCGATAACCCGCAGCGCATTGCGCACACCGAAGGGCGGCGGCGCAGGCAGGTCGGCCACGTTCCAGCGCGGGAGCTCGCCATGATCCGCCGGCAGCACGGATGCATCCGCGGCGCCGTCGGAGCGGAGGCTGACCGAGTCGCTACCAGGGATGGCCATTCCCTCCTTCTTTAGACGTGTCCTCTGAAATCGACGCGCTGTCGGGCTGTTTGACGCGCTCGATCCTCACGTGGCGGCCGGTTCTTCGGACACGGTGGTGACGGTCTGGGTTCCCGACTGCTAGCCCTCTCAGCTCGACTCCGTCTCCCTCGCCTTGATGAAGATGTCAGCTTCAGCGATGGCTCGTTCCAGATCGGTCACGAGGGCATCGACGTTGTGGCTCACGGTCGTGAGCTCGCGCGTCAGGGCACCAACGGCTTGCGCGTTCAGATTGTGCTTCAGGAAGAGCACGCGGTCGCGCAGCGGATGAAGCACCGGATCGATGCGCTCCTCGGCGCGGGCCATCGCTGCGATGAGCGCATCGGCGCGGCGCCTAGTCTCGCGGAGCTCCTGCTCGCTTTGCGCCCGGAGCGTGATGTCGGAATACTGCCGCAGTTCTTTTTCCCACTCGCGGAACAGATCCGACGACACGTCGCGGACCGCCTTGATGCGATCATGTACTTCCTCAGCTCGCGATTCACTGCGCTCCAGCTCTTTGTTGAGCGCGTTGTACTTGTCCTCGAGCGTTCCGCCCTCCACCTCGAGAACACTCCGAAACTTGTCGAGGGCCGAGCGGAACTCCTCCTTCGCCTCTTCTTGTGCCCCGCGGGCCGCGCGGACCCGCTTGACGAGGATGTCCCGCTTCTCGACCCCGAACTTGCGCATCGTGCCGTAGTAGATCGCGTCGCACGCGACACTCGCCACGACAAGCAACGCGAAGGATATCAGCCAGCAACGACGCATCGAACACCACCTCATCGGCACCGTCTTCGAGTCTAGCGCAGAACGCCGCCGGAATGTCGCGAGCTCCGCACGGACCCTATCCGACTGCCGTTGAAGTCTTGTTGGCTTGCGCTCCAGAGAGCGATACTTTAGTATCACTCTATGCGCATCGAACTCGTGACAACTCTGAAGCGTCAGGCCACTGAGATCCTGTCTGAGCTAGAACGAGACAAGCAGCCGATTTTGATCACCCAGCATGGCCTGCCCAGCGCTTACCTCGTGGATGTTGAAACCTACGAGACGCTACAACGACGGATGGCTCTTCTGGAGGGGATCGCTCGTGGTGAAAGAGCCATTGAAGAGGGTCGCACCGTGACTCACGCTCAAGCCAAGAAGCGCATGGCTCGATGGCTGAAGTAATTTGGACCGAGCCGGCGTTGAGTGATCTGGATGCCATTGCCGACTACATCGCATTGGACAATCCGGACGCTGCACAACGACTCGTCCGGAGAGTCTTCGATCGCGTCGAGCAGCTTGCAGCTCATCCCAAAAGTGGTTCGAAACCGCAAGAGCTCAAGGGGTGGCGCTACAGGCAAATCGTCGAGGCACCCTGCCGGATATTTTACCGACATGACGAGAATCGCGTCTATATCGTGTACGTCATTCGCGGGGAGCGGCTACTACGTCCAGGCGTCCTTTCGTCACGTAGTAAGAAGTTACCGAGGTGAATGTCCCAGCAGGGTTGCCCTCTGGACCCCGACACAGCCGGGCGCGCGGGAGGTGCGTTCAGCGAACGCGAGGTGAGCTTCTGTGATCCCCGGCACCACACCCGCGCGGTCCGATTCCACCGAGCTCAGGACGATCCGTCGCGATCTGGATCGCGTGTCTCAGGACCGCTACGTCGGGCCATTCGTCTTCGCGTTGATTGCGATGGGACTCGGCGAACGAGACCGCGCGCTCTTCTGGCTGGAAAAGCTGCACGCGATGTCAGGGTGGATTCCCTTCCTGCCCCTTCAGGAGGAGCTCGTCAGCCTGCACGACGCGCCGCGATTCCGGGTCATCGTCGCCGACATCCGTCCGCGTCCCACTCTGCTTCAGAAGCCGGTCGAGACGCAGTAGCATGCGTGGAGACAGGATGTGTAGCGAGGGGCCTTCCGCCTTCGCGCTTCGGCGGACTCGCCGCGGCGGCCCGCAAGAAGCGGGCCGCTAGCCAGCACTGGCTTGTCGGGTCCCGACCGGGACCCGACCTGGCGGAGGCGGTCGGGCCCCTCGTCGCGCGGCCTTCAGGCCGCGCGGGTTGACAACTCAATCGAAGCCACCTACGAACGTCAATCGGTCTGCTGCGGGTCACGCCGATAGCCCGACCCCCTCAAGACCTGACCCGGCAGCGCGCCAGTGTGCTTGCCGTTATCGAGGACGAGCACGCCGTTGACGATGACGTAGGGAACGCCCTCTGGATACTGGTGCGGATCGTCGAACGTCGCCTTGTCCGCCACCGTATCGGGATCGAAGATCGTGACATCCGCCCAATTGCCGGTTCTTAGGACACCGCGATCCACCAGATTGATCTTCTCGGCGTTCATGCTCGTCATCTTCCGGATCGCTTCGGGCAGGGTCAGCAGCTTCAATTCCCGGGTGTAGCGCCCGAGCACTCGCGGAAACGTGCCGTACCAGCGAGGGTGAACGTGTGTGCCAGCCCTGGGGCCGTCGCGCGAAATAGCGGACCCGTCCGAGCCGATCGAGGTATAGGGCTGCTTCATCACCTCCTGCATGTCCTCTTCGGCGTGATGGAAGAAGATCGTGGAGACGCTCCCGTTCTCCTCCAGCAGCACATCGAAGAGCACATCGACCGGATCGCCGCCGCGAGCCGCAATCAGCTCGCTCATGCGCTTGCCAACGAAGGGCTTGTTTCGCTCGCGGGACAGAGCCACGAGCTGCATGCCCTCCCAACCGCCGCCGGTGGCGAGGTAGTGGTTGTACCAGCCCGGGAGACCCTCGAGAATGTCTTTACGCATACGGGCGCGTAGTCGTGCGTTCCGCAGGCGCTCGAGCATCTTCTCGTTGCCACCGTCGTGCGCCCACGGTGGGACAATGGATCGCAAGTTGTTGTTGCCCGCGCGGTACGGATAGACGTTGGCGCGAATGTCGTGTCCTTCCGCGCGCGCCTGGTCGATCATCGTGAAGATCTCGGAGACGCGGCCCCAGAGCTCACGATGCGCGATCTTCATGTGGATGATATCCACTCGAATACCCGCCCACTTGCCCACGTTGATGGCTTCTTGGACGGCGTCGAGAACCCCCTCGCCTTCGTCGCGTATGTGCGTCGAGTAGATGCCACCGTGGTCGGCCGCCACGCGGGCGAGCTCCGCCAGTTGCTCGTTGGTAACCAGATTGGCGGGAGGCATGAGAAGCGAGGTCGACAGGCCCATCGCTCCCTGGCGCATGGCCCTTCCGATCTCCTTCTTCATCGCCTCGATTTCGGCCGGCGTTGCCGGAGTCATCTCGTACCCTTTGACGTAGGTCCAGGCTTGCCCCTGGCCGACGTAAGAGCAGATGTTCGCGGCGACTCCCTTTTGCTCGACATGATCGAAGTATCCGCCGAGTGTTGTCCAGGGGCGCTGACCGTCGATGATGGGGCCCTGCGACTCGCCTTCGCCGAGCACCATTGTCGTGACGCCCTGGCGGATCATGCTCTCGCATGTCGGCTCATCGAGCAGCGTGGTGTCGGAGTGGTTGTGCATGTCCACGAAGCCTGGCGCGACCACGAGCCCCGTGGCGTCGATGGTCCGGGAGCTCTGGGCGCCGCTCAGATCGCCCAGCACCACAATCTTTCCATCGCGGATACCCACATCTTCCCGCCGGCCCTCGGCCCCGGTGCCGTCGACCACGATGCCATTGACGATGAGCAGGTCGTAGGATTCCCGGCCGCAGCCTGCGAGGGCCAGCGTCGTCGTGAGGGTCAAGAGAAAGGAGCGCATGTGTGTGAACGATACGGTCGTCGTAGGACGGGGGCGATCGCTGTGCTACTGGTTGATGAGATTGAGGATGTTGCCGTCGGGGTCCTTGAACCAGGCGACGCGCATATCGCCACTGACATGCACGTCGCCCTCGAGCTTTGTGTCAGGCATGTCGTAGTGCTCGAAGGTGACGCCCTTGGCCTCGAGGGCGCGGACGGTATCTTCCACGCTATCCACCGACCACGTCACCGCCGTGGCTTTGTTGGTGCCAGCATATGCCGACCGGTACACATTGAGCGCTGAGTTTCCGCTCTTGAAGACGATCAGTTCCTCGTCCTGGACATGAACTGGTGCAAGGCCAAGCGTGTCCTGATAGAACCGTTTGGCGACGTCCAGGTTCTTCACCGCGATGTTTGCGACTGCGTCTTTGTTGCCGAGCATGTCGACCTCCTCTTCGAGTAAGTGAGCCGCGAAGACGAGCGAGCTCGAACCTCGAGCGCGCCGCTCAATGCTATCGCACGACGCGGGATTCGGGAGAATGCGGTGAGTCGCGATCTGGTCGGCGCGCATTTCGTGACGACGCCGCGAATGTGGCCGACATCCGTCCGCTCCCCACTTTGCTGGAGAAGCCGCCCCAGACGCAGTAGCATTCCCTAGACAGATCCTAAGGCCGGACTCGTGACACATGAAGCAAGTTCTTTGTGCGTCCGGCCTTAGGATCTGTCTTAGGCGCGGCCGCCGTCGGCGGCCGCGCATCTAGTAGCGAAGATCCGCCAGCACCGTGCTGCGGCTTGGCTCGGCGGTTTGAGGCGGAGCTTCGCTACTGGCCTGCACCAGCTGAAGTGATAGCGTGCGTGGATACAAGGATGTTGTAGCGAGGGGCCTTCCGCCTTCGCGCTACGTACATCGGGTGGTCTCCTATGAGTTGTCGATCGTACCTCCTCACGAGTGTGCTCGCAGTGTCCGCGGTCCTGCCCGTCTTACTGCGCGGCGCGCAGAGGCCGAGCACGGCGGCGGTGGCGCCCTCGGCCCCCGTGCATCTCAGTCGGACCGAAGCCGCCCGGCTTGCGCGCGAAGCGCGCGAGCGTGTGACGGTTGACGTGCCCGCGGGGCTCGAGCTGACCTTGTGGGCCTCCGAGCGGTTGGTCAGCGATCCGGTCGCGATCGACATCGACCCGCGCGGTACGGCGTACGTCACGAGCACCACCCGAAACAACATGCCGCTCGACATCCGCGGTCATGAAGACTGGATGGCGACCGTGCATACGCTGCGGACGGTTGAGGATCTGCGTGAGTTCTACCGGCGCGAGATGGCGCCCGAGCGCAGCGAGGAGAACGGATGGATTACGGATCTCAACGCCGACGGCTCGCGCGACATCCGCGACCTCGCGGAGCTGAAAGAGCGCGTGATCCGCGTTCGGGACACCGACGGCGACGGGCTGGCGGATACGGCAGACACGGTCGCCGAGGGGTTCAATGCCGATCCCGTCTGGGACGTGATGGGCGGCGTGCTGTACCACGAAGGCGACCTGATCGTCGGCGTGCCGCCGGGAGTGTACCGATTGCACGACGTCGACAAGGGCGGCAGCGCCGACCAGCAGACGACGATCAGCGAGGGCTACAATACGCACCCCGCCTTCGGCGGCCATGGCATCTCGGGCGTGACACTGGGGCCTGACGGTCGGCTGTACTGGGAGGTCGGTGACATGGGGCTCCACGTTGTCGACAAGACAGGGCGGCGGCGGTGGGCCTATCCGAACCAGGGTGCCGTGCTGCGGTCGGAGCTTGACGGGTCGAATTTCGAGGTGTTCGCAACCGGCATTCGCAACCTCCAGGAGTTCGCGTTCGACGAGCACGGGAACCTGATCACCGTCGACAACGACGGCGATCATCCGGGCGAGACCGAGCGCCTGGTCTATCTCCCGTATGGTTCGGACAGCGGCTGGCGCTCGAACTGGCAATACGGCAAGTAC
Organism: Luteitalea sp.; assembly: GCA_009377495.1. GTDB lineage: Bacteria > Acidobacteriota > Vicinamibacteria > Vicinamibacterales > Vicinamibacteraceae > WHTT01. Next base: position 23,668 of record WHTZ01000042.1, on the reverse strand, counting down.
ACCGACCCCACGAACAACCGCTACAACGTCTGGATGGACGAAGGGATGTTCAAGCCCCGGCATCCGGGTCAGAGCTCGCACATCCTCCCTCCCATTGCGCCGTGGCACGCCGGGCCATCCGGGATGGCCTACAACCCAGGCACCGCGCTCTCCGACGACTGGCGCGGCCATTTCTTCGTCTCGAGCTTCCCCGGCGCGGCGGACAACGCGCGCGTCTACGCCTTCACGCTGAGAGAAGAGGGTGCCGGCTTCGTTATGGACACGGAGAAAGTGCTGCTGCGCGGCATTCTCGTGGTCGGCATGACGATCGGCCCGGACGGCGCGCTCTACCTCACGGACTGGATCACCGGGTGGGACTCGAAGAACAACGGTCGGCTCTGGAAGCTCGATGCCCCCGCCGCCGCCGAGGATCCGGTCCGCCAGGAGGTGCAGTCGCTCCTCATCGAGAACTTCGCGAAGCGGAAGGCGGCCGAGGTTGCACCGCTCCTACGCCACGCTGACATGCGCGTGCGGCAGAAGGCGCAATTCGACCTGGTCCGCCGTGGTGACCGAGAGACGCTCCTCGCGGCCGTCCGTGATCCGGCACATCGGCTGCAACGCCTCCACGGCCTGTGGGGTGTGGCGCAGCTCGCACGGAAGGACGCGCGGCATGCGGCGCACCTCACACCCTTCCTGGGGGACGAGGACAGCGATGTGCGCGCCCATGCCGCATGGATGCTTGGTGATGTTCGATATGAGCCCGCCGCCGGTCGGCTCCTGCCGCTGCTGAAGGATCCCGTACCACGGGTGCGGTTTTTCGCCGCCCAAGCGCTCGGGCGCCTCGCCTACGAGCCGGCGATGGCACCGCTCATCGAGATGCTGGCCGAGAACGGCGGGCGTGATGTGTACCTCCAACATGCAGGGAGCCTGGCGCTCGCATCAATCGGCGAGGGCCACGCACTCGAGTTGCTGTCGACGCATGCGTCGCCAGCCGTGCGCACGGCCGCCGTGATCGCGCTGCGCCGGATGCGACATCCGGCCGTGGCGCGGTTCCTGGTAGACGGGAACGAGGCGATCGTGACCGACGCCGCACGGGCGATCAACGACGATGGCTCGATTCCGGTGGCGGTCCCGCAGTTGGCCGCGCTCCTGGGCAAGACGAGATTTGCCAACGAGCCACTTCTGCGCCGCGTGATCAACGCGAACCTGCGCGTTGGTAGCACCGAAGCGGTCGACCGCCTCGCCGCGTTTGCCGCTGACGTGTCGGTCCCCGACGAGCTGCGCGTCGAAGCCATCGCCACGCTGGGCGTGTGGCCATCCCCGTCGCCGATGGATCGCGTCGACGGGTTTTATCTCGATGCCGTGGACGTGTCCGCAACGGGCGAGCGCACCAGCCCTCGCAAGACCGGTGGCGTCGCCGCGGCAAGGCTTGCCGTCCAGCGGTTGCTCGAAACGGTGTCGACAGGCGACACCGCAGCTACATCCGACGAGATGAGGGTCGCCCTGGCGGAGGCCGCGGCCGGACTGGAGCTGAAGACGGCGGCGCCGAGATTGCTCTCACAGCTACGGGACGATCCCTCTCAAGCGGTGCGGCTCGCATCCCTACGCGCGCTTCAAGTGCTGAAGGTCGGGCGCATGGACGAGCTGATGGAGATCGCGCTCGCGGACGAGGATCCCGCCGTACGTCGGGCCGCGATCGGTATCCTGCCCGAGCTGCCCATCTCGGCCGCCGCAAAGGTGCGGCACGTCGCCGCGATTGTCGAGCATGGCTCGCTCGAGGAGCAGCAGGGCGCGCTCGACGTGCTCGGATCGCTCAAGAGTCCAGAATCGCGCCGCCTGCTCACGACGTATCTGGACGCCCTGAGCGCGGCCAGCGTGGCTCCAGCGCTGCAGATCGATCTCGTCGACGCGGTGCGGGCGGACGGCTCCGAGGCCCTCCTCGGCCGGCTCGACGCCTACCAGAAAGCGCGAAAGGCCGACACACTGATGGCGGCGTTTCGCGAGGCCGTGCTCGTTGGTGGCAATGCGAGGCGCGGCCGGCGCGTGTTCGCCGAGAACCCGGCGACCGAGTGCAGCCGCTGCCATGCGATCAAGGGGCGAGGCACCGATGTTGGGCCCGACCTCACCCACATTGGTTCGACGCTGTCGCGCGAGCAGCTCCTCGACGCGCTGATCGCACCCAATGCTCGCATCGCCCCCGGGTTCGGGCTCGTGGGCATCACGCTCAGAACCGGCGAGCGGATCGACGCTGTCCTGCGCGAGGAAACCGACACGCATCTGATCCTCCTGGTCGGCACCCCACCGGTCGAGCGGAGGATCCCGAAAGCCGACATTGCCGTGCGCACGGACCCGGTCTCGGCCATGCCGCCACTCGGTCTGACCCTGACGCTCCGGGACGTTCGCGACATCGTCGAGTTTCTCGCGACGCTGAAGTGAGTGGTCATTAGGTTCGTCGCGCGTCATGACCGCTATCGAAGCGCGCCAGCAGCAGGTACCGGGCGTCGATCGCGCGACGGAACGTCGCATCTGGCTCCTCATCTCCGCGGCCTGCATCGTGCCCGCCGTGCTCGGCGTCCTGCAGGCCTACATGCAAGCGCAGCTCGAGCGCCGCCCGGCCCGATGGGAAGACCTCGTCTTCGAAGGCGGCGAATGGCTCTTTCTCGGCGCGTTGCTCTCCATCACCTATCATCTCGGCAGGCGTTTTCCGCTGCGACGGACGCGCTGGACGCGCGCGCTCGCCGCGCACGTCGCCGGAGCGCTCGGCCTCTGTCTCGGGTGGGCCTCGCTCGGCGTGCTGCTGGGACACGTGCTGAACCGCTATCCGGCGGGCAACTATCTGAGTTGGATTCTGACCAGCATGCCCTGGTCGGTGTTCATGTACTTCACCGTTCTCGGCTGCGTGCACGCCTTCTCCTACTTCACCGAGGCGCGGGAGCGGGAAGCGCACGCATCGCGGCTCGCGGCGCAGCTCGCGGAGGCGCGGCTGGGCGCGCTGCGGATGCAGCTCAATCCGCACTTTCTGTTCAATAGCCTCAACGCGCTCGCGGTGCTCGTGCGCGGGCAGAACACGGCCGCTGCGTCGCGCATGCTGGAGCTGCTGGGCGATGTGCTGCATCAGGCGCTCCGCCCGGACCAGCCGCACGAGGTGCCGCTGGCCGAGGAGCTGAGGTTCCTCGAACAGTATCTCGCCATCGAGCACGTCAGGTTCTCCGACCGGCTCCGCGTGCACTGGTCCATTGACGATCGCGCGCGGGCGGCGCTCGTGCCTGGCTTCGTCCTGCAGCCGCTCGTGGAGAACGCGATCAAGCACGGGGTCGCGAAGCGAGCCGCCGCGGGACGTCTCGACATCGTGGCGCGCGTAGTAGGGCACCATCTCGAGCTCGCCGTGCGAGACGATGGCGTGGGGATGAGCGCCTCGCAAGGAGAGGGCGTGGGGCTGTCGAATACGCGCGAGCGGTTGCGCACGATGTACGGCGACGATGGCGCGGTGACGCTCGGCACGCCGCCAGGCGGAGGAACCGAAGTCGTGCTCCGGATGCCTTTCCGCGTGAGGACTCCGTGAGCAGCTTGCGCGTCGTGATTGTCGATGACGAGCCGATGGCGCGCCGCGGCATCCGGCAGCTCCTGGCCTTACACGACGATGTCGAGATCGTGGGTGAGGCGCGCAATGGCAAGGAAGCGGTGCGCCTGCTCAAGTCGCTGGCGCCCGACCTGGTCTTTCTCGACGTCCAGATGCCGGAGCTCGATGGCTTTGCCGTCCTCGGCGAGCTCGATGCCGAGCGCCTGCCCGCCGTCATCTTCGTGACCGCCTACGACACCTTCGCAGTGCGCGCGTTCGAGCTGCACGCGCTGGACTATCTCGTGAAGCCCCTACACGAACAGCGGTTTCACGATGCGTTGTCCCGCGCGCGCGATCGGCTGCGTTCCAAGGAGGCATTGGCCCTCGCGCGCCGCCTGTCGCGGCTGCTGGCGGACCGTGCCCAGCCAGATGCGGACGAGGCGGCGCCGCAGCCTCTTCGCCGTCTCGTAATTGCCACGAGCAGCGCACACCTCATCCTGGATGTCGCGGAGATCGACTGGATCGAAGCGGATGACTACTATGCGGCGATCCATGCGCGCGGACGGCGGCACCTCGTGCGCGAGTCGCTCGCGTCACTGGAAGGACGGCTGGACCGGTCGCAGTTCGTGCGCGTGCATCGGTCGGCCATCGTCAACGTCGCGCGGGTACGCGAGATCCGCGCGCAGGCGGCCGGAGAATCCGGTGTTGTGTTACGCGACGGCACCGAGATCCCCTTGAGCCGCCGCCGACGCGAGCAGGTCGCGCAGGCAATGCGCCGCTTCGCGGGCTGACGACCGCCTGCTGCATGCTTCCTGCCGCTGGCTGCGTCGTGCTTGTGCGGCCGTGAGACCGTTGGTAGCGTGGCGATCGATGCAGACGCCGCGTTGGGCGTCTGGGCCGGTAGCGCGGGGCCTTTAAGCCCCGCGTCAGCGTCAGCGTCAGTATCCACAGTGAGGTCATCATGGCCTGCGATTCTTTCTCTCTCTGTGCCAGACTCTTGGTCGTATCGGTGGTGGCAACCGGGCCGCTGTCCGCGCAGACGATTCCCAACCGAACCGAGGCACAGATCAAGGCGTCCTTCGACGCGCACAAGGGCGACTTCGACTACCTGCTCGGCGATTGGGAGTTCACGTCGGTCAGCCGCGAGTATGGCAAGGGCCGCGGACTCTGGAGCGCCGTACGCCTCGCCGAAGGCCAGATCCTCGACGAGTTCCGCATCGTCGGCGACGCCGGCGAGACGTACTACGTCACGACGACGATCCGCGCGTACAACGCGGTGCTCGATCGATGGGAGCTGGTCGGCATGGACGAAGGACGAGGCTTGCAGGACGTGGGCACGGGGCAGAGCGTCGGCGAGGAGATCCACATCGAGCAGCGGTTCGGCGTCAACAGCGAGCGTCCGTCGCTGTGGCGGATCCGCTATTTACGACATCAAGCCGGACCGGTTCTCCTGGACCGCTGACCGCTCGATGGACGAGGGGAAGACGTGGGAGAAGCAGCACATGCAGATCGAGGCGCGCCGCATCGGGCCGCCGCGATCGCTGGGTCCGCTCGCGCCGGCGCGGAAGCCGTCGAGCACCGACTCACGCAGTCAGGCTCCGAGGCGCTGAGTGACCGACACGCGCGATCCACGCGCGGCCTTCATCGAAGCCGCGTTCTGGACTTCCCCTCAGGCTATGCAGAGGTTGACGCTCTGCTTCGAACACACGGCCGGTAGGACGGCCGCGTGTGTGCAGGACCCTGGGATCTCGTCTCCAGCCGAGCAGGTACAATGGACTGGATGACGCACCATATCCAGGGCGCTGTATTCGATATCGACGGCACATTACTCAATAACATGCCGTTTCACGAAGAGGCCTTCAACGCGTTCGCCACCCGGTATGGACTCCCCGCGCTCACGCTCGAGACCCGCCAGTGGATGGACGGAAAACGCAATCGCGACATCTTTCCGCATCTCTTCTCGCGCGAGGACATGGCGCTGGAAGAAGCGGAAGCGCTGGCGGCGCAGAAGGAGTTGATCTATCGGCAGTTGTCACAGGGCCGCCTCTCGGCGCTGGCGGGACTCGATCGGCTGCTCGATCTCCTCGACGCGCGCGGCATACCAGTCGCGCTCGCCACGTCGGCGCCGCGTGCGAACGTCGACCATACGTTGAGGGAGCTGGGCTTCGGCACGCGACTGGCGCTGGTCGCCAGGAGCGACGATGCACCGCGGGGGAAGCCGTTTCCGGATGTGTTCCTGGCAGCCGGGCGGCTGATCAACGTCGCGCCCGAGCGGTGTCTCGCATTCGAGGACGCGCCAGCCGGCATCGTCGCGGCCAGGGCGGCGGGCATGGTGACCATCGGTGTCACGACCAGCTACTCGCGGGAGCTCCTCGAGCGGACGGATCCCCCGCCGCATGCGATTGTCGCAGACTACAACGAGTTTCTGAACGAGGCGGGCGCCTGGCTCACCGACGTGGCGACCCCGTCGCGCTCGCTGTCTGGCGCAGGTCACGAGAGTGAGAAAGCGACAGAAGGTTGACGGAGCTTCGTTACAGGACGTCGACCGGTACCGTGAGGATGTAACCTACGCCTCGCTCTGTCCTAATGAGCTCGGGTTCGCTGGGGTTGGCTTCCAACTTGCGGCGAAGGCGCAAAATCTGAACGTCGACGCTCCGATCGTACACATCTTCGTCATGCAACCGGGTCGCCGCGAGCAACTGCTCACGGCTCAACACCCGCTGCGGCGCCCTCAAGAACGCCGTCAAGAGACCGAATTCGCTCTTCGTCAGATCCAAGCCATCCCGCGGGCAGGCGGCAGGCGGAGCCTCGCTCGACTTCAACGTTCCCACGGTCTTCAACGCCGCACTCAGCTTTCGTCTCAACTGGCGCGGAAACTTTCGGACACTCGAAGAGCAGGCCGAGGCGGTGCTGCTGCACCCGCAGCTGATGAACACATCCTGGCAGGAGCTGATCGCCAAGCTCCGGAGCCACCCTCCCTATGCCGCCGCGTTCTCGCGAATCTACCGCAGCGAGCCACGACGCGCCGACGTGCTCGATGCTTTAGGGGCCTTTGAGCGCTCCTTGGTTACGCCCGATGCGCGCTTCGATCGCTACCTGCGAGGTCAGCACGAGGCGATCACACCAGATGAAGAGCGCGGCTACGAGCTGTTCAAAACCTACGGCTGCACTGCCTGCCACCAGGGCGTGAACGTTGGCGGCAACCTGTTCCAGCGCTTCGGCATCTTCCATGATCCGTTCGACGACCCGCCTCTGAGCGTGGCGGACCTTGGCCGTTTCGCGATTACGCGGCGTCCCAGCGACCGTCATGTCTTTCGTGTGCCGAGCCTACGCAACGCTGCCGTCACGGCTCCGTACTTTCACGATGGCCGGGCGCGAACGCTCACTGAAGCCGTCCAGGAAATGGCACGAAGCCAGCTCGGGAGGCCGCTGACCGATGAGCACATCGATCTCATCATCAAGTTCCTGCGCACGTTGACCGGCGAGTACAACGGCAAGCCCTTGTCAGATCAGGCGGAGGGCAAGCCGCAGCGCGAAGCGCGGAGGCGGCGGTAATGGGAGCCGCGGGTAGAATGGTGCTGGTCCTCGCCAGCCTCCTCGTCCTCTTGACCTATCTCTCGCTGCGAGGCGCCACGCCAGACACGGTTCTCAACGAGGGCAGGCTCGCTGCGCTCGACGCGTTGATCCTCAACGACGCGGGGCTGCAGCGCGACCTGCTGAAGGCTCGCGCCGGTCTGCTGCGTGATTACGACCCCTTGGTGTCGGACGTCGAGGGCTTGCGCGAAGCCTCCACGTCGCTAGAGACCGGGCGCGGTGTGGGCGCGGTCGCCGGATCGCACCTCGAGCGCTTGGCCGCCGAGGTCAATGAGCAGGAAGTGCTCGTCGACGAGTTCAAGTCGAACAACGCGCTGCTGCAGAACTCGCTGGCGTACTTCGCGCACGTCAGCTGTCGACTCGCCCGGCTCGCCAGCGCGCAGGATTCCACCACCGGAGAGGCAGTGGGCGAGCTGGCGAACGGGATGCTACGCTTTCTGGCCGCGCCTTCGGACGGGGAGGCCGCCGCCTCCGTCAGTCGCTCGCTTGGTGGCCTCGCCCGACGGCCGGTCAGTCCGACGATGCGCGAGGACACGCGCGCGCTCGTCGCGCATGGACGATTGATCCTCAAGACGCTCCCCGTTGTCGACAACGTTCTGGCACGCCTTCTGGCCACCCGCATCACCGAGCGAGCCGGCGTCATACAAGACCTGGTCGCCGACGACTATCGCCGAGCCGAGTCGCGCGCACGGATCTTTCGCGTTCTCCTCTATCTGGCGGCGGTCTTGTTGGTCCTCTACCTCGGCCGCCTCTATCTCCGTCTACGCGCCAGCGCAAGGGCGCTCGCGGAGAAAGCGGCACTCGAAGCCCGCCTGCAGCGGCGCGCAGGCACTGGCGGCACTCCGCACCAGCTCGCAGCGATTTGATCTCCTCCTCACTGATGAGGCGATGCCGGAGATGACCGGGACGCAGTTGGTGGCTGCAGTACGCGAGATCCGGCCCGATCTTCCGATCATCTTCATGACGGGTGTGACGGGCCCGATTGAGTCACGTCAGCTTCGCGCCATGGGCATTCGCGAGGTCCTCAAGAAGCCGCTTCTCGCCGTAGACATCGCCACCGCTCTCGCTCGCCATCTACAGCGACGCGACGACTCTGCCGCTCTGGCCTCGAGAGAGTAATCGGCATTCGGTCGTCTCTCGGCTCCGGGCGACGGCCGCCTGTCATGCGGCAGGTTTCAAGCGCTCTACTGCCTGCCAGCAGCTCGACAAGACTCCTAGCGGGAACGGAAAAGGTACCCGGTGCTGGCGTACGTCCCGCAATGGCTGCTTGGAGACCGACGAGATCTTCGATCGCCTCGACCGTTTGACGGCTCATTGCGCGGAGGCGCTCTGTTCGAGCTCGGACGAACCCGTCCCGAAGGCGAACATCCTAGAACCTCCAGGAGCCCAAAGTAGCGCGAATTCGGCGGATGTTCCGCTGGCCGTGTACTTGCAGGGCGCCTGTTCGGCTTTCTCTCTGGACAAAGAGGCCAATGTCGCGCCTATCGTCGTCGTCACCAACAAGGAGGTAATGCGATGCCATCCAAGCTCGTTCCGATCTACCTGTTCTCGGTCTGCGCAACTGTGATTGCGTGGGCGGCCGCGTCCGAAGGTTCGCAGGGGGCGACCCAAGGGATGCCGTCGCCGCCGCCCAAGGTTGACAACCGCGAGGTCTCTACGGCAACCGACGGCAGCCGCAGGGTCCTGCGGCTGGATGAGCGCGAGGGCGACGGCGTGGCCTGGTGGCCCGATCTCGTGATGGCCGACGGCACCATCGAGGTCGACATTCGGGGCAGGGACCTCACGGGGCGGAGCTTCGTAGGCGTTGCGTTCCACGGGGTGGACGAGAAGACCTACGACGTCGTCTATTTCCGTCCGTTCAACTTCAAGTCGGCCGATCCGGTGCGCCTCTCTCATGGTGTCCAATACATTGCGCACCCCACCTACACCTGGAACAAGCTCCGGACCGAACGGCCGGACGAGTTCGAGCACCAGGTCTCGCCTGCGCCTGATCCGAACGGGTGGTTTCACGCCCGCATCGTGGTGAAGTTTCCAGAAGTGCGAGTATTCGTGGATGGAAGCGAGCAACCGTCGCTCGAGGTGAAGCAGTTGAGTACCCGGAAGAGCGGGTGGATCGGCGTCTGGGTCGGGAACGGGTCGAACGGGGAGTTTGCGAACCTCGAGGTCGTCCCCGCACAATAGCGCGGCGGCGAGAGCGATCCGCGCCCTATGGCTTACTCAAGGCATGTACCGGATCGACCCGCATCGCACGGTGCGCAGGAGAGATGCACCCCAGCAGTGCGATGATTCCCGTCAAGAGGATCACCGCGCCAAGCACCAACGGGTCGGTCGGCCTGACGCCGAAGACCTGGCCTTCCAAGGCCCGACCCAGTGCGATGGCCCCTAGTAAACCGATCATGAGGCCACCGACAACTAATGTGAGTCCTTCTTTGAAAACGAGTTGAAAGATGCCACGCGACGTACTTCCCAGTGCGATGCGGATGCCGATCTCGCGTGTCCTCTGAGCGACCGCGTACGCCAGGACACCGTAGACACCGAGCACCGAGAGAAATAGCGCGACGACACCAAACGTGCTGGCCAGACCCATGGCGAGCCTTTGAGGGGCCAGCGAACGCGCCGTGCGCTCGGTCATCGTCTGAATGTCGGAGAGAGGGAGATCCGGGTCGATTGCCGTCACCGCCGATCGAACCGCTCGCACCAGCCCCGTGGACGCGGCCGCCGTCTTGATCGCGATCCACCGGAGTCGGGGCAACGATGGCGCCTGCGTGTGCGGGAAATAAGCCGTTCCGATCGACTCCGTCCCTGCGGCTAGACTTTCGAATTGGACGTGGCGCACGACTCCGACGACCGTGTATCGTTCGGAGCTCCCGCGATACACGCCTTTCCCGATCGGATCCTCATTCGGCCAGAACCGTCTCGCGAGACGCTCGTCGACAATCGCGACAGGTAACGTGCCTTCGCGGTCGCTATCGGCAAAGTACCGCCCGCGAACGAGCGGCGTGGCCATGGCGTCGAAGTATCCGGGCGTGACGCTGACCACCGACGGGAGCACCAACGCTTCGTCCGGTTCTGGATTGTGATCCGCGGCCGAGACCGTCGCCGGACTCGTGCGGCCACTCAGCGCGATGTTCGAGGTGATTCCTGCCGCCTCGATACCTGGAATGTTGCGCACGGAGTCGAGGATGCGGTTGGACAGGGCTGCCACCGCTAGCTGATCCGGATATCGCGACGGCGGCGGGAAAATCGTGGCCGTCGTCACACGCGCGGCATTGAAACCCGCATCCACAGCCAGCAGATTGCGGAAGCTGGTCAACAACAGAGTGGCGCCGATCAGCAGCACGACGGAAAGCGCAACCTGCGTGACCACGAGTCCACGGCGAAAGACACGTACGGCTTGTCCGCTGGTTCCGAGCCGGCTTCCGGCGGCGAGAATCTGCGTGATGTTGAGAGTGCAGGCTGCGGCTGCTGGCACCAGGCCAATCAGGACGCCCACCAGCCCCGAGACGGCTCCGACGAAGCCGATCACGGCCCAGTTCATGTGGACATGCGCAGCGTTCGGCATGTTCTCCATTCCAATGAACGCCAGGGCCTGCAGAATCCAGGCACCGACTCCCACGCCTGCGACACCTCCGATGCCAGCCAGCACTACGCCTTCGATGATCAATTGCCGTGTCACCTGGAATCGGCGCGCCCCGAGCGCGAGTCGCGTGGCCAGTTCCCGCGCTCGGACGCTCGACCTTGCGAGGGCCAGATTCGCGATGTTGATAGCTCCGATCAGCAGAACGAACCCCGCCCCGCCCCAGAGCAGATAAAGGATGCGGCGGACATTGCGAGTCAGGGCCTCCTGTAGGGGCGTCACAGCGGTGTACATGCCGAGCTCGGCCAGGCCAAACTGAGGGAAGCGCTCGAAGTTCGCGGCATTCAGCGCATCGATCTGCGTCCGGACTTGCTCGACCGTGGCATCCGGCTTGAGCCGGCCGACATGCAAGAAGCCATAGCGGGTGCGCGCTTCGTCCGACCGCTGCGCCGCGGTGACGGCGAGCGGTATCCAGAACTGCACCTGGTCACCTGCCGTCCGCGCGTGGCCGTCGTCGCCGAGATCGAAGAAGGAGAACCCGCGCGGCATCACGCCGACGATGGTATAGCGCTGCCCTGTCCAACCCAGTCGAAGCTGTTGTCCGACCACTGCCGGATCACCGCCATAGAGCCGCTGCCAGAGCCCGTGGCTCAGGATGATCTTCTGTTCGGCACCGATCTCACCTTCGGCGTCGGTAAACGTCCGGCCCAGAGCCGGGGAAACTTGCAGGAGGCGGAACAGCGAGGGCGTCGCTCTCATCCCACGGATTTCTTCTGAGACGCCGTCGATCGTGATCGTGTCGAACCAAAGGGCAAACATCGCCTGTTCTTCAAGCGTGGTGATTGCTTCGAGCCGATCGAAATAGGAGGGCGCGGTATTGGACAAGATGTCATTGGGAGTAATGGTGGGGTAGACATCTCCCATGGCGACGATGCGATCGGCGTCGGGAACGGGCAGGGGCCGCAGCAACAGCGAGTAGACCACGGTGAAGATGGCCGCGTTGGCGCCGAGACAGATAGCCAGCGTCAGAATGGTGGTCGCGCTGAAGCCGCGATCCTTGACGAGCAGTCTCATGCTCGCATGGAGGTCGCGGACAATTCCGGCTGTCAGGTTTTCCCGAATCCTCGACACGAGCGTTCGTTTCGTCTCGCCGGCCAGTGGTCCGTGTTCAGGATTCGCCAACCTGACGAGGACGGGCTCGGCTTCGAGAAGGTCTTCGCGGAGCGCTTTCCAGTCAGGAATCTGACGCTGCAACTCGTTCCAGGCCTCTTCGTCGGACAGGCCGCTGGCGATGAGGGCCTCGTACGAGTCCTCGATCTGTGCGGCCAGCTCATCGACGATCTTGAGCTCACGTGCTCGAGAAAGGCCGAGAGACCCGAGGTGTTCTCGTACGAAGGCTTTGAAATCACGCATATTCCAAGCCCGAAGCGGCCTGCACCGCTTGCATGAAGGCGCGCCAATTCTTACGTTGCGCCGCCAGGACCTTCCGCCCCTCACTCGTAAGTCTGTAGTAACGCCGCCGCCGCTGCCCGGCCTTCTCGACCCATCGTCCGACGATGAGGCCGCGCCGTTCCATGCGGTAGAGGATCGGATAGAGGGAAGCGACGTGAAACGACAGCGCGCCGTCGGAGCGAGCGTCGATCTGCTGAGCAATCTCGTAACCGTGGCTTGGCCTGAGCTCGAGTTGCGCCAGAATCAGCAACTCGGCCGTGCCCTTCTTGAAGGCTTGGCCGTGTGACTGTGTGTCCGCCATATGTGTGAATCATACATAACAGAGCTCAGAATTGTCCAGCCTCTCGTGAAGCGGGATGGCTCCTGCCGTCTTCGTGTCTCGCACCACACCAGGCCTACACGAGGAGCGCGTCTTTCACCTGTAGCAGTGGAGTAGAGAGCGAAGTATTTATCCTGATGTGATTTGCGTGGTGCCGAGGGGCAGAATCGAACTGCCGACACCGTGATTTTGAGTCACAAGACGTCAGACGTTGACTACCCAAACGCTAGCCATCCTGGGCTTCTGCGATGACCTCGCCGGCGTCGTACTGGAATGGCGAGACTCCAAACCGCCCGAGCGCGCTGATGAACTCAGCACGCGAGAGGCCCGCTATTTCCGCTGCTCGCTCCTGCGAGACCTGCCGCATCTCGTACCACTTCACTGCCGCCGTGAGACGAAACTCTTTCGCGAAGGCCTGGGGGTCTTTCCGCAGCGCAGCAAGCACGCCTTGTGGCATTTCGATGGTCATCTGGACCATATTTGATTCCACTAGGGCTAGGGGAAGAGTCGAATGGTGCCGAGGGGCAGAATCGAACTGCCGACACCGTGATTTTCAGTCACGTGCTCTACCAACTGAGCTACCTCGGCACTCAGCAGAAGAAAAAATATAACACACCGCTTGCCACCCACCAAGGCGTTCACAGCGCGTTTGCAGTCGTGCGTGCCCCCGCGCGAGGTCGGTCGCACAGGGTACCGGCCAGCGGTGGTCCTCGGCACCGGACGCGCGAGTGTCACCGGAGAGCCCGCGCATCCGGTCCATCCGCATCCTTCAACCATCCGGGGCGCGGCCACGTCTCTCGCCAGACGGGAAGCTGCTGGTCGTCGATCGCTGTCAATGCAAAATGCCGAACGCAAAATGAAAATTCAAGCCAATTCTTGCGTTCCTCATTGTGCATTCAGGCTGCGCTTCTCAGCCGCCTCCTAGGACTTACGCCTGTCTTCTCGTCGATCGCACCGGACGCCAGCCGTCACGAACACGGCCACGAACACGCCCAGTAGCCAACCGCCGGCAACGTCGAGCGGGTAATGCACACCGAGGTACACGCGGCCCAAGCCGACGAGCGCCGCAACGACCCACGATGCAGCGCGCAGCTCGGGCGCAATAAGCGTGAGCGCGTACGCGCCGGCCGCCGCGGATGTCGCATGACCTGATGGAAATGAGTTATCGCCTGGCGCGAAGCCAACCACCGTGACTGCAGTAGTCGTCCTGAAGGGACGCGGCCGGTCGAGGAGGGGCTTGAAGACGTAGGTGCTCAGGATGCTGGCGAGCGTAAGCGCCCAGACCAGGCGCACCAGGCCACGCCGCCGCGCTCCGGATCGCCAGGCCACCACGAGGCCGAGCAGGATCCACAGTGTTCCTGGAAACGCGGTCGCTCGGCTCAACCAGACAAAGAACGCGTTGAGCAGAGCGGGGTGGGGGAGTGCATTGATCCAGTAAAACAGTGAGGCGTCGAGCGACAGGAGCGCAGACACGGGGCAATCAGCGTTGACAAGAATTCGCGCCTTTACGCTTGTGCCGCTACGGCCTCGGTCCCTTGTGTCAGGCCCAATTCGCGCCGTACGCGATCCTCCAGTTGCTGGAAGATCTCAGGATTGTCACGCAAGAACTGCTTGGCGTTCTCACGGCCCTGTCCGAGCCGCTCACCGCTGAACGAGAACCAGGTGCCGCTCTTGTCGATAATCTTACGGTTGACACCGAGGTCCAGCAAGTCCCCCTCGCGCGAGATACCGAGGCCGTAGAGGATGTCGAATTCCGCTTCGCGGAAGGGCGGCGCCACCTTGTTCTTGACCACCTTTACCCGCGTGCGGCCACCGACGACCGAATCGCCATCCTTGATCGCGCCAATGCGGCGGATGTCAAGACGCACGGACGAGTAGAACTTGAGCGCGCGCCCACCGGTGGTCGTCTCGGGGTTGCCGAACATGACCCCGATCTTCTCGCGCAACTGGTTGATGAAGACGAGGCACGTCTTCGATTTCGAGACAACGCCGGTGAGCTTGCGCAGCGCTTGCGACATGAGGCGCGCCTGGAGACCGACCTGCGCCTCGCCCATCTCGCCCTCGATCTCAGCGCGCGGTACGAGCGCCGCCACCGAGTCGACGACGACGACATCGACGCCGCCGGAGCGGACGAGCACCTCGACGATCTCGAGCGCCTGTTCGCCGTTGTCCGGCTGTGACACCAGGAGATTGTCCAGGTCGAGGCCTAGCTTGCCAGCATACGGAGAATCGAGCGCGTGCTCCGCGTCGACGAATGCCGCCATCCCGCCCGCCTTCTGCGCTTGGGCAATCACTTGGAGCGCGAGCGTCGTCTTGCCAGATGCCTCCGGACCGAATATCTCGACGACACGGCCGCGTGGCAGGCCGCCGACACCCAACGCCCAGTCCAGGCTAATCGCACCCGTCGAGATGCTCGGCACAGCGTCGACCTCGCGCTGACCCAACCGCATGATGGAGCCCTTCCCAAACTGCTTCTCGATCTGCCCAACGGCCAGCTCGATGGCGCGCAACCGTTCCTTTGCATCCTCGACAGCCATGATCCGCTCCCGCGCTGTTGTGTTTACTACCGATCGGCGGTAGGGAACCCTCGTCCCTTTCTCTGAGCACTCGGGTTCCGAGCATTCTAGAGTCGTGCCAGACGCCTGTCAAGCGAAAATGCACCATTGGCTCATGTGTAAGTATTTGAACAGAAACAGCTTAATGTACTGGCGACTTTCGCCTCCAGGTTTCGGCCGTCGCCAGATTTGCAACAGGTGCGGTTGTGCTGGTTGGCACATATTGCTATCTTCCGGAGGCGATGCCGAGCCCGGTGGGACACGCCCTGGCTGGACTGGCGGTTGGCCTCGTTGCCACCGGGCGCCCAGGCCCCGATGGGCCCACCGTCGCCCGGCTTGAAGCACGCGGCGCGTTGGACCGCCTGGCACGCGACCCGATGAGGCGTCGCGCAGCGGCGTTTGCGATGCTCGGTGCTCTCCCCGATGTCGACTTGATCGTCGACATGCACAGCACATACACGCACAGCATAGGTGCCGTCGCCATTGTACTGGCAGCCTCCTGGCTCATCCTCCAACCGAGGCGCGCCGGCTCGTCCACACCGATCCGACGCCCGGGCAACCTGCGTGTGGTGCGAAGGCCGCGTCGACTCGCGTGCGCGGCTGCGCTGGCGTATGCGTCACACATCTTGTTGGACTGGCTCGGCCACGATCCGACGCTGCCAATAGGCGTGACGGCGCTCTGGCCCTTCAGCACTGCCTACTACGATTCCGGTCTCCATCTCTTCATGCCGATCTCGCGACGGTATTGGCTGGACACGTTCTGGAGCCACAATCTGGTTGCCGTCGCGCGTGAATTGCTCCTCCTCGTGCCATGTGCGGTGCTGGCCTGGTGGTGGGCCACAAGAAGGGACGAGGTGTCAGGGGCCAGGGGCCAGGAGGGATCAGGTTAGAGGTCTCAAGGGCTACCGCTACGCCGGCAGCGCGAGCGCGTGCGAGATATAGTTGACATGTTTATAATAAACATGTACTCTATCCGCCGTGCCGACGCGAGGTGACGGTCCGGCGCCGACGATTGGGTATGTGGTGTGGCACCTGTCGCTGCGGTGGCGCGTCGCGCTCGATCGGGCGCTCGCGCCAATCGGCTTGACGCATGCACAGTACGCCCTGCTGGCCTCTCTGTACGGCCTTTCACGAAAGGGCGCACACCCGAGTCAGCGGGAGTTGGCCGACTACAGCGGCCTTGATGCCATGTACGTCTCCAAGCTCGCGCGCGCGTTGCAACGCAGCGACCTGATTGAGCGCGCCGGCAACCCGGCCGACCCTCGGGCCGTTCGGTTGACCCTCACCAAGCACGGAGTCGAAGTCGTGACCGCGGCGGTCGCTATCGTCCGGCGGCTTCACGACCGCTTTCTCGAGCCGCTTGGGGGGCGCTCCAGCCAGCGAAGCGCCGCGTTGAAGAAGGTGCTGGAGACCCTGCTACGACACGCGGAGTCAGTGGAACCAATGAACCGTCCGTTCGTATCTACGTCCAGGTCCGCTGAACGGCGCGTCGTCCGAGGCAGGACATGAAGCTGTTGCTCAGGCTCGTCGCCATTCTGCTCGCGCTCGTGGTCGTCTTGGCGCTCGGAGGGCTCGGCTATCTGTTCTTGGCGCTACCACGGGTCGGTGCGGCCCAAGATGTCCGCGTGGAAGTCACGCCGGAACGAGTGGCCCGCGGGAAATACCTGGCGAATCACGTCGCCTTCTGCACGGTGTGTCATTCGCAACGGGACTGGACGAAGTTCAGCGCGCCGATTCCGCCCGGCAATGAGGGAAACGGTGGCATGGTGTGGGGACGTACGGAAGGCTTACCCGGCGAGTTCAAGCCTGGGAACCTGACGCCGGCCGGCTTGAAGGATTGGACCGACGGCGAGATCATCCGCGCGATGACCGAAGGCGTCAGCCGCGACGGCACGCCGCTCTTTCCCTTGATGCCGTATATCGAGTATGGCTCCATGTCATCCGAGGATGTGCTCGCGATTGTGGCGTATCTCCGATCGCTGCCCGCCGTGTCGTCCCCAGACGAGGAGCCGTTCACTCGGGAGCTCGACTTTCCGGTCAATCTGATCGTTCGTACACTACCGAAACCGGCCACGCCCACGCGGGTCGACCCATCGGACAAGGTGAGGTACGGCCATTACCTCGTGAAAATCGGAAGCTGCGAAGCGTGTCACTCGCAACGCGAGGGCGGGACGATCGTCGCGGCCTCGCGCCTCGCGGGCGGCGCTGAGCTCCTCGTGCCGAACGGCGCAACCGTACGCTCCTCGAACATCACACCAGATCCGGCAACCGGCATCGGCGCGTGGAGCGAAGAGCAGTTCATTGCCCGTTTCAAGCTCTACGAGAATGCGTCGGCCGAGGCGTTGGCGCTCCCGGATCCACGCCAGAACACACACATGCCATGGATGAACGCGGCGGGCATGACCCGCGAGGATCTCGCCGCAATTTACGCCTACCTGCGAACCGTTCCTCCGGTCGTCCAGAAAGTGCAGACCTTCGAGGGAGCCACGGCGACGGGGGTGACACGGTGACAGGGTGAGAGGGTGACAAGGTGAGAGGGTGAGTGGATCGTCGTCGTGTTCATCTCGAGTTGTCTGTGCTCTCCACCGCGAGGGCCACACCGTTCCCGCCGCCGAGACAGAGCGCCGCGATGCCGCGGCGTGCATGGCGCCGTTTCATCGCATAGAGCAGGGTCGTCAGCACACGCGCGCCGCTCGCGCCAATTGGATGCCCGAGCGCCACGGCGCCACCATGCACGTTGACCTGTGACGCATCGAGACCGAGCTCGCGCGTGACCGCGACGGCCTGCACGGCAAACGCCTCGTTGATCTCGAAGAGATCGACGTCGTCACGCGACCAACCAGCCTTGACCAGCACCTTCTGCACCGCATCGACCGGAGTCATCATGACCCACTTGGGCGCGAGCCCGCTCGTGGCCTGGGCGACAATGCGCGCGAGGGGCGTCAGGCCCAGCTCGTTGGCACGCTCCGCCGCCATTACGACCACGGCTGCGGCACCATCGTTCACGCCCGGCGCGTTGCCAGCCGTGACCGTGCCGTCGGGCTTGAACGCCGGCTTCAGCGCCGCAAGGCGCTCGGGTGTCGTGTCCTCCCGAATAGACTCGTCACGATTGATGAGGAGAGGCTCCCCCTTCTTCTGTGGGAGCGAGACCGGGAGCATCTCGTCCGCAAACAGGCCTTCGCGCGTGGCCTGCGCGGCACGTCTGTGGCTTTCGGCGGCGTAGGCATCCTGTTCGTCGCGACCGATGCCATACTTTTCGGCGACAGCCTCGCCAGTCATGCCCATGTGGCACTCTTCGAACGCGCACCACAGTCCGTCGTGGATCACCGAATCCATGATTTGGCCGTGTCCGAGTCGCAGTCCCTCGCGGGCGCGGGGCAGCAGGTAAGGGCCATTGGTCATCGACTCCATGCCGCCCGCCACGGCGATGTCGATGTCGCCAGTGGCGATGCCCTGCGCGGCGAGCATCACGGCCTTCAGGCCGGACCCGCAGACCTTGTTGACGGTGAGCGCGGCCACATGATCGGACAGCCCGCCGCGGAGGGCGGCCTGGCGCGCCGGATTCTGGCCCAGGCCCGCCGAGACGACATTGCCCATGATGCACTCGTCCACGGTGGCGGGATCGATGCCGGCCCGGCGCACGGCCTCGCCAACGACCATCGCGCCCAGATCAGGTGCGGAGAAGCGTTTCAACTGGCCGAGCAGCTTGCCCGTGGGCAGCCGCACGGCACTCACGATGACGGCCTGACGCATAGGCGTGAATTCTTCTCAATGCACAATGCACAATGCACAATGCACAATGTGCAATGCCCAATGCCCAATGAATCCTCATCTTGGGTATTTCGTTTGGTCTTTTGCACTGGCAGGTGACATCGCGTCGAGCGAATCCGTAGCCGACAGAATCACCAGTCCAGCGAAATCGTCGCCGAGCCACGTGCGCAGGCGTTCCTCGATCAAGGTTCGTTGCGCCTCGAGCTCGCGCCACCATTGCCGACTGGCTGGTTGCACTTCGACAATGCCGTCCGCCCGCCGCTCGACACGCGTGGCGCGCTCGATGGTCGCGCCAACAGCCGTCCGCCACGCAAAGGCGAGCTTGCCCGGTGACATCGGCTGCCGCGCGAGCACGCTTCGCAGAACGCCGGGCAGAATCCCGCCGATCGGTTGGAGGCTCGCAGCCATACACTTCGAGTGTATCGGAAAAAGGAACCGGGTACCTTTTCGCCTCCGAAAAGGTACCCGGTTCCTTTTTGTATGATTGCCGTATGAGGCTGGTCTTGGCTTCTGGATCACCGCGACGCGCCGCGCTGCTGAGCGCGGCAGGCATTCCATTCGTCGTGCGCGTAGCGGATGTCGACGAACGCCTGTTGGCCGGCGAGACGCCTCGGGAGCACGTGAGGCGACTGGCCGAAGCCAAGGCGCGAGCCGTGTGCGTGGCACAGGCGCGGCCCACCGACGACCTCGTGCTCGCGGCTGACACCGTGGTCGTCCTGGACGAGGCCATTCTCGGCAAACCGCGTGATGAGACAGAGGCGGCCACGATGCTCAACCGTCTATCGGGCCGGCTGCACGAGGTGCTGACAGGAGTCGCCGTGGTGGGACACGCCTACCAGGAGGTCACCGTTGAGACGACGCGCGTGTGGGTCGCCCCGCTCCTGCCCGCGGACATCACATGGTACGTGGCGAGTGGCGAGCCCCGCGACAAGGCGGGTGCGTATGCCATCCAGGGGCTCGCATCGCGTTTCGTCACGCGCATTGACGGGTCCTACACCAACGTCGTCGGGCTGCCGGTTGCCCCGGTCGTGCAGATGCTCCGGCGCGCCCGGTTTCCACTGCTTGCCCCGTAAGGTGCCCCTCGGACCTTCCCCGATTGACCCACCTCGCAAACCCGCATATCCTGGACGATGGGTGTGCGAGTGTTCACTCGTTTGCTACGGTGCCCTATGCAACACAAAGCCTTCAAGGTCGGCTTAACCACACTGGTGCTGGCGGTGGCGTTGGGCGGGTTGCTGTACTCGAGCCTTCGCGAGGGAACCCACTTCTACAAGCACGTCGACGAGGTGATGGCAGAGCCGGAGGCCTGGTACGGTAAGCGTCTCCAGATACACGGGTTCGTGGCCGAGGATTCGTGGATGCAGAAGCCCAACTCTTTGGAGTACCGCTTTCGGATGACCAATAACGGCAAGGTCGTCGACGCCTCGTACAGCGGTATCCTGCCGGACACGTTCAAGGAGGGTTCGGAGGTCGTGGTGAAAGGACGGCTGTCGCCCGACGGGTTTACGGTGGACCCGAACGGCGTCATGGCGAAATGCCCGTCGAAATACCAACCGAAGTCGGGCGCGCCAATCGAGCGTGCGGCTTCGTCGAGCACGTCGGAGTGATTCCCGCGCAACCGCGCGCCGCCTCGCGCCAACCACAGCGGACCCCGCGCACTTCGTGGTACGCGAGGGTTGCGGGGCGCCCCTGACCGCTGCCCATGTCCAGCCTCGGGACGTTCGTCCTTCTCGTCACGTTCGTGACCGCGAGCTACGCGGCGGCCGCATCGGTGGTCGGTGCGCGACGTCGGTCCACACGCCTCGTCGAGAGCGGCATCGGCGCCTCGTATCTGGTGGCCGCGCTGCTCACCGTGGCGTCTGCCCTCATCGTCTACGCGTTCGTGGTCGGTGACTACTCGATTCGATACGTTCAGCTCACCTCGGACACTGCCCAGCCGCTCATCTACAAGTTGACAGCGTATTGGGGCGGGCTCGACGGCTCGGTCATGTTCTGGGTGTTCCTGCTTGCGCTGTTTGGCGCGATTGCCGTCCGCAACGCGCGCGACTCGCACCGTGAGCTGATCCCGTACGTGGTTGCGGTGATCGCCATCGTCGAGATGTTCTTCCTGTTCTTGATGATGGTCCACACCAACCCATTCGCGCCGTTCCTGACGGAGACGCCGACCGAAGGGCAGGGCCTCACGCCGCTCTTGCAGAACCCCTACATGGTCATCCATCCGCCGTCGCTCTACATCGGCTTCGTGGGTATGACCATTCCGTTCGCGTTTGGCATGGCCGCCCTGATCACGGGCTACCTCGACGACTCGTGGCTGCGAGCCGTTCGGCGCTGGACGATGATCGGCTGGCTGTTCCTGTCGTTTGGCCTGACGCTCGGCATGATTTGGGCCTACGAAGAGCTGGGTTGGGGCGGCGTCTGGGGGTGGGATCCCGTCGAGAATGCCGGTCTGCTGCCATGGATTACGGGCACGGCGTTCCTGCACTCGGTCATGGTGCAGGAGCGGCGCGGCATGTTGCGTGTGTGGAATGTGACGCTCGTCATCACGACATTTCTGCTGACGATCTTCGGCACGTACATGACACGGTCGGGCGTCGTGGAGTCGGTGCACGCGTTTGGCGAGGATCCAAAGCTCGCCATGATGTTCACCGTCTTCATGGTGCTGATCGTCACCGTGAGCTTCGGCCTGGTGATTTATCGACTGCCGCTGCTGCGCTCGCGCCACGATCTGGACTCTTGGGCATCGCGTGAAGCGGCGTTTCTCGCGAACAACTGGATCCTGCTGTTCTCAGCGCTCTTAATCCTCTTTGCGTCGATGTTTCCGACGCTGAGCGAAGCGGTGACGGGGAATCGGCTGACGGTGGGGCCGCCGTTCTTCAACAAGTGGATGCTGCCGATTGGCTTGATCCTGCTCG
Source organism: Luteitalea sp. (assembly GCA_009377495.1). Taxonomy (GTDB): domain Bacteria; phylum Acidobacteriota; class Vicinamibacteria; order Vicinamibacterales; family Vicinamibacteraceae; genus WHTT01. Next base: position 1,950 of record WHTZ01000042.1, on the reverse strand, counting down.
CGCTGACCGGCGTTGCCCCGTTGCTGGCCTGGCGCAAGACCACGCTGGCCAACCTGCGATACCAGTTGCAATGGTCAGCGCTCGTCGGCGTCGTCACGGCGATTGGACTGTGGATCGCCGGCGTGCGCGTCTGGTCGTCGGGGCTCTGCTTTGCGTTGTCAGGGTTCGTCATTACCACGCTCGTCCAGGAGTTCGTACGCGGCGCGGGCGTGCGGCGCGCAACGACGGGCTCGGACCGCTTCACGGCAGCGGTCGGCCTGGTGGCGCGCAATCACCGACGCTACGGTGGGTACATCGTCCACCTGGGCATCGTGCTCATGTTCCTCGGCTTTGCCGGCAACGGCTTGAAACAGGAAGAACAGGTGTTGCTCAAGCCGGGCCAACAGGTGCGCGTCGGCAGCTTCACGGTGCGGCATGAGAGCATCCGCGTGAGCCAGGATGCGCGCAAGCAGATGGTGACCGCCACGATGTCTGCCTGGAAGGATGGCCAAGCGCTGGGGCGTCTGTATCCGGCGCGCTGGTTCTTCCACAAGAACGAAAACGAGCCGACGACCGAAGTCGCGATCCGGCGCGGCGTTTTCGAAGACCTATACGTCGTGATGGCAGGCTTCGAAGTGCAGGCGCAGTCAGCGACGTTCCATGTCGTGATCAACCCGCTCGTGAACTGGATCTGGGTGGGCTTCGGTGTCCTCGCGCTGGGCACGCTGATTGCCGTGCTGCCGGAGCAGGTCTTTGCGACGGCCCTGGCATCGGTGCCGTCAGGTGCCGCTACCGCGCCCGTGCTCTTGTTGTTGCTCTTTGGCAGCGCCGCACCGGCGCGTGCGCAGCACGGCGGCGGTTCTACCGAGGTTACGGTCCCCGGGACCCCGCTCGAGCGCGAGCTGCGACGCGAGATCGTCTGCACGTGCGGCGGTTGCGGACGGCAATTGGTGGCGGACTGTATCTGCTCAACCGCGGCGGGCATGCGCACCGAGATCGCCGAGCTAGTGAACGCGGGCAAGGGCCGCGAGGAGGTCTACGCGCACTTCATCGCGAAGCACGGCAGCCAGGTGCCGCTGGCGATGCCCATCGACGAAGGTTTCAACCGGCTCGCGTGGGCGGTGCCGTACGCCGCGGGCGCCTCTGGCCTCGTGCTGATTGGGGCGGCGGTCTTCCTGTGGTCGCGGCGTCGTGATGACATTGCGGGCGCAGGCTCCGGAACGCGCGCGACCGGCTCAGATGAGGCGCTCACGCGTCGTCTGGAGGAGGAGCTGCGTGACCTCGACTGAGGCGGGCGGTCTCCGACCATGGCAGTTCTTTCTGGTGGGCTCCTTTGTCGCGGCCACCGCGGCGGTCTTGCTGGCACGTGAGACACATCCCGCCGCGTTGGTGCTCATGAGCGTGGCCGTTTGCACCGCTGGGTTCGTGGGCTTCGGCGTCTATCGGATGCTGACACCGCTCGTGGTGGGCGAGTCTGCCCGCTGGCGGGCACAACGCAGCAGCGGCGCGCGCACCGCGCTCGAGCGGGAGAAGCAACTCGTTCTACGATCGATCAAGGAGCTCGACTTCGACCGTGCCATGCGCAAGGTCTCGGATCGTGACTTCGACGACATGCGTGCGCGCTTGAGCCAGCGCGCGCTTGGCTTGATGCAGCAGCTCGACGCCCTGGGCGACAGCGGGGAAGAGGCGCGCGAGGCGACGGCCTCCAGTGGGTATCGCGCGGCGATCGAACATGACCTTGCAGAGCTGCTCGCGCGTGAGGACGTCAGGCCGGTGGCCACGCAGACGTCCGCTTCGCGCGGCGCTCAACCCTGTGGTGGATGTGGTACGCGCAACGACGAAGACGCGCGCTTCTGTAAGGCCTGCGGACACGCGCTATGATTCGGCATCGGCTATTCCATTGCGGGCTACGGGTTGGCGCGGCTAACCGCCTCCGCCACGTCGGGTCCCGTCCGGGACCCGACAAGCCAG